>NZ_JBBEGB010000001.1:0-636493 GCF_037402035.1 Paenarthrobacter sp. CCNWLY172 | reverse complement strand
GGTACCTTCTTTAAAGACGACACGGTCGTTGCAACTCCCAAAAATTCTGGGTGTTGCAACGACCGCTA
This sequence comes from Paenarthrobacter sp. CCNWLY172, assembly GCF_037402035.1. Taxonomy (NCBI): domain Bacteria; kingdom Bacillati; phylum Actinomycetota; class Actinomycetes; order Micrococcales; family Micrococcaceae; genus Paenarthrobacter; species Paenarthrobacter sp. CCNWLY172. Next base: position 636,425 of record NZ_JBBEGB010000001.1, on the reverse strand, counting down.
GAACCGGCCGCGCGAGGTGGGCGGCCGCCGTCGTTATTGACGATATTGCCGTATCAGTTGGCCGGGTAGTTGCGCTCCGGCTCCCCTGTGTAGAGCTGCCGCGGGCGGCCGATCTTGGTCTGGGGGTCGTTGATCATTTCGCGCCACTGGGCAATCCAGCCCGGGAGGCGTCCGATGGCGAACAGAACGGTGAACATCTTCTCCGGGAAACCCATGGCCTTGTAGATGAGGCCGGTGTAGAAGTCGACGTTCGGGTAGAGCTTGCGCTGGATGAAGTAGTCATCAGCCAGGGCCTTCTCTTCGAGGCGCATGGCGATGTCCAGCAGTTCGTCGTTGCCGCCGAGCTTGCCGAGAACTTCGTGGGCCGTTGCCTTGATGATCTTGGCGCGGGGATCGTAGTTCTTGTAGACACGGTGTCCGAAGCCCATGAGGCGGACGCCGTCTTCCTTGTTCTTGACCTTCTCCATGTAGTCCTCGGGCTTGATGCCGTCGGCCTGGATCTGGCGGAGCATCTTCAGCACGGCCTCGTTGGCGCCACCGTGGGCAGGGCCGAAGAGGGCGTTGATGCCTGCGGACACCGAAGCGAAGAGGTTCGCGTTGGACGAACCCACCAGGCGAACGGTGGACGTGGAACAGTTCTGTTCGTGATCCGCGTGCAGGATGAGCAGGAGGTCCAGTGCCTTGACCACTACCGGATCCATTTCGTACTGCTCGGCGGGAAGGCCGAAGCTCAGTCGAAGGAAGTTCTCCACCAGGTTCATGGAGTTGTCCGGGTAGAGCATCGGCTGGCCGATGGACTTCTTGTGGGCGTAAGCGGCGATGACAGGCAGCTTGGCCATGAGGCGGATGGTGGAAACTTCCACGTGCTCCGCGTTGAACGGATCCAGCGAGTCCTGGTAGAACGTGGACAGCGCCGAAACAGCAGAGGAGAGCACCGGCATGGGGTGGGCGTCGCGCGGGAACCCACCGAAGAAGCCCTTGAGCTCTTCGTGCAGGAGCGTGTGGCGCCGGATCTTCTGATCGAATTCTTCCAACTCCGTGGGGGTGGGAAGGTTGCCGTAGATCAGCAGGTAGGAAACTTCGAGGAAGCTCGAGTGCTGCGCGAGCTGCTCAATCGGGTAACCGCGGTAGCGCAGGATGCCTGCGTCGCCGTCGATGTAGGTAATGGCCGAGGTGGTGGCCGCTGTGTTCATGAAGCCGGGGTCATAGGCAACGGCGCCCGTCTGCTTCAGCAGCTTGGAAACGTCGTAGCCTTCGTTTCCTTCTACAACCTGGATGCGCGGCAGTTCGAGTTCGCCGCCGGCATGGCGCAGTGTTGCGCTGGTGGTCTCAGTCATGGAGTCCCCTTCATGAGGCCTTTGGGCCTCTATCGAACGCTTGTCCAACCAACTTCTGGTGCCGCCGCCTTCGGCCCTACTGTTGCAGGGCTCCAACGGCCGAAGTGCTTTCTTAGAGAAGGCCACCATTGATAGTCAGTTAAAAAGCTACCGCCAGTAACCTCCCGGAACTAATCCGTACCGTCCGGTTACTGGCGGAATGACGCTGTTAGTGGTGCAAGTCACAGCATTGTTATGAGGCTGTGGCAAGCCGCTCAACTGCAGCGTCGATGCGTTCGTCGCTGCCGGTGAGGGCTACGCGGATGAAACCGTTGCCGGCATCCCCGTAGAAGACGCCGGGACCCACCACAATTCCGAGGTCGGCGAAGCGTGCCACCGTGTCCCAGGTGGCTTCGCCTGCCGTGGACCACAGGTACAGCCCGGCCTTGGATTGGTGGATCTGCAGTCCGAACTTCTCCAGCGCCGGAACCATCTTTTCGCGCCGGCCGCGGTAGAGGTCCTTCTGTGTCAACACGTGGCCGGCATCACCCAAAGCAACGCGCATCGCTTCCTGCACGGGGTAGGGCACGATCATGCCCGCATGCTTCCGGCTGTTGACCAGATTGGCCATGATGGCGGAGTCTCCGGCCACGAATGCGGCACGGTAGCCGGCCAGGTTGGACTGTTTGCTCAACGAGTACACGCACAGCAGTCCGTCGGTGGAACCGCCGGTAACGCGGGGATCCAGGATGCTGGGGACAGCTTCTCCCCCGCGTTGGGCATCCCATTCGCCCCAGCCCAGCTCGGCATAACATTCGTCCGAGGCCACCACGGCGCCGAGCTCGCGGGCCTGGCCTACGATCCTGCGGAGCGACTCGACATCGCGAACGCTGCCTGTGGGATTACCCGGCGAGTTGATCCAGATCAACCGGACTTTGGCGCGGGTGGCCGGATCAAGTTCGTCCAGGTCGTCAGCAGCAACAGCTGTGGCCCCTGCCAATGAGGCGCCGATGTCATACGTCGGGTAGGCAACGGTAGGCCGCACCACGACGTCCCCGGCGCTGAGGCCAAGCAAGAAGGGCAACCAAGCGACAAGCTCCTTGGAACCCACCGTAGGCATGACGTCCCTGGGGTCCAGGCCGGGCACGCCGCGTCGGCTGGCGAACCAATCCACCACAGCCTGCCGCAGGGCCTCGGTTCCATGAACCGTGGGATAGCCGTGGGCATCCGCCGCGGCCGACAGGGCGTCGCGGATCAGTCCTGGAGTCGGATCCACCGGCGTTCCGATGGAAAGATTCACTGCGCCACCGGGATGCTTCGCCGCCGTGGCAACATACGGTGCCATGGCCTCCCAGGGGTAGTCAGGCAGGTTCAGGCCGAAAGCCGGTGCCGCGGAAATCAAAGAAACTACCGCCCTTAGTGGTCTTGGTTCTGCGGGGGCAGTGCGGAGATGAACGGGTGATCCTTACCCGTGTTGCCGATCTTGGCCGCTCCACCCGGGGAACCGAGGTCATCGAAGAATTCAACGTTGGCCTTGTAGTAGTCGGCCCATTCCTCCGGGGTGTCATCCTCGTAGTAAATGGCCTCAACCGGGCACACAGGTTCACAGGCGCCACAGTCGACACATTCATCGGGGTGGATATAGAGGGAACGCTCACCTTCGTAAATGCAGTCGACAGGGCACTCTTCAATACATGCCTTGTCCTTGACATCCACACACGGCTGCGCGATTACGTACGTCACGTCCCAGACCTCTCCACGGTTTGTCCCGGCGATGGCCGGGGTAATACGGCCGGCATCATGCCGGGCACTCAACTTCCGAGCCTATTATCCAACAGTGCAATGACGCCAACCTAGCCCGCGTCTTAGTATGAAACGGTGACTCCCCCGCATTTGCCGCCCAGAGAATTCCTACTCACCGCAGAGCCAGGCATCCGGGTGGTGGTCCGCTACAGGATTGACGACGGCCTGACAGACGCTCTCGGCTACCTCCTGGACACCAGCGACAACAGTTGTACTGTACGGACCCGCACGTCCGACGTCGAAATTCCCTTGGCGATGGTCATCGCGGCGAAAGAGGTTCCACCGCCACCGCCGCGGCGGCAGGCCGTCCGGCGCGCAGGCGGCTCGCTGCCACCAGCATGACCAGGGTGACTGCAGCGATGCCGAAGACCCACACGTTGCCGGCCGCGTCGCCCAGGACCAACTGCTTGGCGGCTCCGGCTGATGAGAAGACGCCGACGGCGGCATAGGTCACCACGCCCGCTACCGCCGTCGGGATGATCGAGCGAGACCACGCTGCAAGCCACAGCTGCACTGAGGCCAGCAGCAACAGTGCCGCCGCAACGCCCCACGGAACCTCGACGCCGGCCACCGGCCCTGCTTGACGGTGCAGGGCCGTCCCTGCTGCAGCAACGAAAGGAGCCGCCAGCACGGCCGCAGCAATGCCACGAACCGTACCGGCGGCTCCTCTCTTCATTCAGCTGTTCCTGACTGTTTCAGTCAGTGCAGGCTAGGACTTGGCGCGGGCGCGGTTGGCCTTGGCGCGCTCGTTGGAGTCCAGGATGACCTTGCGGATACGGATGGCATCCGGGGTTACCTCCACGCACTCGTCTTCGCGGGCGAATTCGAGGGACTCTTCGAGGGTGAGATCGCGCGGCGGCGTCAGGTTTTCGAAGGTGTCGGACGAAGCGGCACGCATGTTGGTGAGCTTCTTTTCCTTGGTGATGTTGACGTCCATGTCATCAGCGCGGGAGTTCTCGCCAACAATCATGCCTTCGTAAACCTCGGAGGTGGGCTTCACGAAGAAGGAACCGCGCTCCTGCAGGTTGATCATGGCAAAGGGGGTCACAACGCCGGCGCGGTCGGCGATCATCGAACCGTTGGTACGGTATTCGATCGGTCCGGCCCACGGCTCGTAGCCTTCGGAGATGGAGGCAGCGATACCGGCGCCACGGGTGTCCGTCAGGAACCGGGTACGGAAACCAATCAGGCCACGCGCAGGGACGATGAACTCCATGCGGCACCAGCCGGTGCCGTGGTTGGCCATGTTGGTCATGCGGCCCTTGCGGGCAGCCATGAGCTGGGTGACGGCACCAAGGTATTCCTCGGGCACATCGATGGTCATGTGTTCCATCGGCTCGTGCAGCTTGCCGTCGATGGTCTTGGTGACAACCTGCGGCTTGCCCACGGTCAGCTCAAAGCCTTCGCGACGCATCTGCTCAACCAGGATGGCCAGCGCGAGCTCGCCACGGCCCTGGACTTCCCAGGCGTCGGGACGCTCGGTGGGGAGGACCTTGATGGAGACGTTACCGATCAGTTCCTTGTCCAGGCGATCCTTCACCTGGCGGGCCGTGACCTTGGCGCCCTTGACCTTGCCGGCCAGCGGCGAGGTGTTGATACCGATCGTCATGGAGATCGCGGGATCATCCACAGTGATCAGCGGCAGCGGCTGCGGGTTCTCGGCATCGGTGAGGGTTTCACCAATGGTGATTTCCTCGATACCGGCCACTGCGACGATTTCGCCCGGGCCTGCGGATTCGGCAGGAACACGCGTGAGAGCCTTGGTGGCGAGCAGTTCGGTGATCTTGACGTTCTTGAGCTCACCGTTGGCGCGTGCCCAGGCAACGGTCTGGCCCTTGCGGAGGGTTCCGTTGTAGATGCGGAGCAGGGCGAGGCGGCCAAGGAACGGCGAAGCGTCCAGGTTGGTCACGTGTGCCTGCAGCACGCCGTCCGGGTTGTAGGTCGGAGCCGGGATGTGCTCAATGATGGTCTTGAAGAGAGGCTCGAGGTCCTCGTTCTCCGGGGCCGAGCCGTTGGCCGGCTGGTCCAGTGACGCACGGCCAACCTTGGCGGCGGCATAGACGACGGGAACTTCGAGGACCTTGTCCAGGTCCAGGTCCGGTACTTCGTCGGCGAGGTCCGAGGCGAGGCCCAGGAGCAGGTCCATGGACTCGTGGACAACTTCGTCGATGCGGGCGTCGGGACGGTCGGTCTTGTTAACCAGGAGGATGACCGGCAGGTGCGCAGCAAGGGCCTTGCGGAGCACGAAGCGGGTCTGGGGCAGCGGGCCTTCGGAGGAGTCGACCAGAAGGACGACACCGTCAACCATGGACAGACCGCGTTCTACCTCGCCACCGAAGTCGGCGTGGCCGGGGGTGTCGATGACGTTGATGGTGATGGTCTCACCGTTGGACGACGGGCCGTTGTAGGCGACCGTGGTGTTCTTCGCGAGGATGGTGATGCCCTTTTCGCGCTCCAGGTCACCGGAGTCCATGACACGGTCCTCAACCTCACCATGGGAAGCGAAGGAGTTGGTCTGCTTGAGCATGGCGTCGACCAGCGTGGTCTTGCCGTGGTCAACGTGTGCGACGATCGCGACGTTGCGCAGATCGCTCCGCGACGCAGTGTTGGTGATGGTTTCAGACATGCGTTAATGACTCGTTTCAGTGGTGAAGTCAGCTGTTTGTATCCGCGCGCATACCTGATCGACTTGATCGGAACACACAGCGAAAAGACCCCGGGACACAGGGCACCTGCATCCAGTCTAAACGCAGTTGCATTTCCCAGCCTAAAAAGCAAGCCATTCGCCGCCTGAATGTGGCCCGGCTCACATCGTGTCACGCTTTAACAACCGCTACTCCAGATGCTGGATTTTCCTGGCTCCGTGCCCCATGATTGCTGCAGAACCAGTGCCACACGGAGAACCATCGATGCGACAATCTTCGGCCGCGTTCCGCTTGCTCGCACCATTGATCGCCGTCGGCGTTCTGGCAGTAGGCTGCGGACCCAGCCCAGCTACCCCTGTTTCCACCCCCACGCGCTCCGCCGCGCCCGGGCCCGCCCAAACGGCTGCAGCTCCGCCGCTGAGGACGGCCCCGACTCCCAGCGCCCTGGACCTGCCGGTTGGTTCTCTCTTCAAGAACCCGGCGAACAACCGCAATGAACTGGTGCTGGCCGATGTACGCCACACGGCTGTCCTGATCGGTGATTCCCAGGCCATGCCCAAAGACTCCTGGCCCCAGCAGGGCATCGCTGCCCTGGGATACAAGTTGCACGTGGTGGGCATGGGTGGCACCGGCTTCGTGGCCGCCAACGGCAAGACAGGCAACTACATCGATGCGTTGCAGCGTGGAGACTGGATACTCCCCTACGGAGATCCGCCCCTGATTGTGGTGCAAGGCGGCGGCAACGATGCCTCGCAGAAGGCTACGGATGCGCAGATCACCAGCAATGCCGAGCGTCTGCTCGCGGCCCTGAAGAAGCGCTACCCCGGGGCCACCGTGGCCATGATCGGAACCTTGGCACGCGGCGCTGACCACGGAGGCGGCCGCCGTACCGAAGTGGATGCGCTGCTGGGACGCGTTGCCGCGAAGCACGGTGTTCCCTTCGTCAGCACTGGCGACTGGCTCACCCGTTTCAACGCTGTTGGCGATCTCCAGGACGGCGTGCATCTCAAGCCGTCCGGGCACGTCAAGCTTGGCGCCGTCCTGGCCCGCGAACTCACAGCCCTGGGCCTCACGGCCCGCCCGGACAGCATCGCCCCGACGAAGTAGCCGCCGCCGCCGTCGTCCTATCGGGCGTTGTGAGGCCCGCTCTGCGTGCTTAGGGAGCGCTTTGGCGGGCAGAGCGGGCCTCACAACAAGTCTTTATGAACGGCAAGAGCCGGTGGTTTCCTTTCGGGAACCACCGGCTCTTGCGTTATCCAACCGTCAAGCGTTCGACACCGGTCAAGCCACCGCGGGCGGGAGCAGGAGCGATCCGCCAGGGATGGCATCCAGGAGTGCCTGGGTGTATGCCTCACGGGGGTTGTCGAAGACATCCTCCGTGCTGCCCGTCTCCACGAGCTTGCCCTTTTCCATGACGCAGACATGGTCCGCAATCTGGCGGACCACGGCGAGGTCGTGGGTGATGAACAGGTAGGTCAGGCCAAGGTTGTCCTGGAGGTCTGCCAGCAGGTTCAGCACCTGTGCCTGCACCAGGACGTCAAGGGCCGAGACCGCTTCGTCGCAAATGATGACTTCCGGATCCAACGCCAGCGCGCGGGCAATAGCGATACGCTGCCGCTGACCGCCCGAGAGCTCGTTGGGATACCTCTGCATCATGGACTGGGGCAAAGCCACCTGGTCCAACAATTCGCGGACCTTCTTCTCGCGGCTGGCCGCATTCCCGATCTTGTGCACGCGCAGCGGCTCTTCGATGGTTCTGAAGATGTTGTACATCGGGTCCAGGGAACCGTACGGATCCTGGAAGATGGGCTGCACGCGGCGACGGAACTTGAAGAGCTCCTTGCCCTTCAACCCAGCAGTATCCACGCCGTCGAAGATGATCTGGCCCTCAGTGGGCTTCTCAAGCTGGAGGACCATCTTGGCAACAGTGGACTTGCCCGAGCCGGACTCGCCCACGATCGCCGTCGTGGTTCCGCGCTTGACGCTGAAGCTGACATCGTCAACAGCAGCGAAATCCGACGTCTGACCCAGTCCCTGACGCAATTTGTAGATCTTGCGCAGGTTCTTGATCTGGAGGACCTCGTCCTGGACCCGGCTCTGTGCGGCAGCCACGGGCGCCAAGAGATCGCCGGCCTCCACACCCTGCTCCTTGGCCACCTGGATACGACGCGATGCCAGGGAAGGCGCCGATTCAACCAGGCGACGGGTGTAGGGGTGCTGGGGATTGCGGAGGAGTTCCAGCGAGGGACCGGCTTCGACCACGTTGCCCTGGTACATCACGATCACTTTGTCAGCGCGTTCGGCGGCGAGGCCGAGGTCGTGCGTGATCAGCAACACCGAGGTGCCGAGTTCAGTGGTCATGGTGTCCAAGTGGTCCAGGATCCTGCGCTGCACCGTGACATCCAATGCCGAGGTCGGTTCATCGGCAATGAGGAGCTTGGGCTGGCAGCTCAAGCCGATGGCGATCAGGGCGCGTTGACGCATGCCGCCGGAGAATTCGTGCGGATACTGCTTGGCGCGGCGTGCAGCGTCGGGAAGTCCGGCTTCGGAGAGGACGCGGGCAACGTCTTCCGGGCCATCAGGGCGACCGTTGGCCTTCAGGGTTTCCCGCACCTGGTAACCGATCTTCCAGACCGGGTTCAGGTTGGACATGGGGTCCTGGGGAACCATGCCGATGTGGCTGCCGCGGAGCTCGATCATCCGCTTCTCCGAAGCGTGGGCGATGTCTTCGCCGTCCAGGAGTATCTGCCCGGATGAGACGCGTCCGTTGTTGGGCAACAAACCGATGGCGGCCAGCGCCGTCGTCGATTTTCCCGACCCCGACTCCCCCACAATGGCAACAGTCTCGCCCGGCATGATGGACAGGTGCGCGTTCTTGACCGCCTTGACCTCCCCTGAGCCGGTCTTGAACGTGATGGCCAGGTCCTTGATTTCCAAGATGGGCCGTACTGGTGCCGTGGCTTCATCAATTCTGATGTCTGCAGAAGTCATGTTCGCCTCCTTAGCGCTGACGGCTCTTGGGATCAAGAGCATCGCGGACGGCGTCGCCAAGCATGATGAAGCTCAGGACGGTGATGGACAGGGCTGCTGCCGGGTAGAGCAGGATTCCCGGGTTGGTGCGGATCGAGGCGTTGGCCGCTGAGATGTCGTTACCCCACGACATCACGCTGCCGGGCAACCCGACACCCAGGAAGGACAGGGTGGCCTCAAGGACAATGAAGACGCCCAGCTCGAGGGTGGCAAGGACAATCACGGGCGCCAGGGCGTTGGGCAGCGCATGCTTGACGAGCGCACCAAACTTGGACACACCCAGCGACCGGGCCGCGGTGACGAAGTCCGCATTGCGTACTTCGATGACGGCGCCTCTGGTGATACGCGCCATCTGTGGCCATGCGAGGAGGGAAATTGTCAGCACCACTGTCCAGACGCTCCTGTTCTCACGGAACAACGGCAGCTGCGTGATGACCAAGGCGCCCAGGATGATCGGCAACGCGAAGAAGATATCGCCGAGTCGTGCAAGGACGGAGTCCAGCCAGCCACCGTAGTAACCGGCCAGCGCACCGAGGGTGACGCCGATGATGACAACGGCAAGTACGGACAGGACACCCACAGACAGGGAAGCCTGCGTACCGTGGATCACGCGGGAATAGACGTCGCAACCCTGCAGGGTGAAGCCCAGAGGGTGGCCCGCAGTGGGACCGCCCTCGGAATTAGCCAACTGGCAGTCGTTATCGGGTGCCACGCTGGTGAAGAGGCCCGGGAACAGCGCAACGACGACTAGCAGCAGGATCAGCAGCGAGGAAACGATGAACATAGGGCGCCGGCGAAGCTTGCGCCAGGCGTCTGCCCACAGGCTGAGCGGCGCCTGATCTGTTTTCACGGCATCGGTGGCCAGAAGGGGTGTCTCCTCGACGGGAGCTACGAAGTGTTCAGTATTACTGGTCATAGCGGATCCTCGGGTCAAGCCAGGCGTACAGGAGGTCAACCAAGAGGTTGGTGATAACAAAGACCAGCACCAGAACACTCACGATCGCGACGATGGTAGGGCCTTCGCTGCGCTGGATGGCCTGGAAGAGTTTGTTACCCACTCCGGGGACGTTGAAGATACCTTCGGTAACGATGGCACCGCCCATGAGCCCACCAAGGTTGGCGCCCAGATAGGTCACGACCGGGATCAGCGAGTTCCTGAGGATGTGGGCCATCACGACGCGGGGCCGGGACAAACCCTTTGCTGTAGCCGTGCGCACGTAGTCCGCGTTCATGTTCTCGCTGACGGAAGCGCGGGTCAGCCGGAGGACATAGGCGAAGGACACCAGGCCCAGGACGACGGCAGGCAGGATCAGGTTGCCCCAGTCGGCGTTGGCGCCGACCGTCGGTTTAGCCCAGCCCAGTTGGACACCGAACACCAGCTGGAAGACGAAGCCCAAAACGAAGGTAGGTACGGCGATCACCAGGAGTGAAACAACCAGAACGGTCGAGTCGAAGAGCTTGCCCTTTTTCAGGCCTGCGAAGACACCGAAAGCGATGCCGAACACGGCTTGGATGATGAGGGCTTCAATGGCGAGCATTGCCGTCACGGGGAAAGCCCTCGCCAGCGAGTCAGCGATGGGCTGCTGGGTGAAGTCAACGCCAAGGTTGAAAGTAAACAGGTTTTTGATGAAGAGCCCGTACTGGACCCAGAACGGCTGGTCCAGATTGTACTGGGCCCTCAGGGCGTCGATGACGCTCTGAGGCGGCTGGCGATCGCCGAAAAGGGCGGCAATCGGGTCACCGGGTAGTGCGAAGACCATGTAGTAGACGAGGAGCGTGGTCCCCAGGAATACCGGGATGACCTGAAGGAGTCTACGGAGAATGAAACGAACCACGGGTCACCCCTCTCCGGTGGTGGGGCATTGGTGTGTCATGTGTGCCTTCCTGCCAAGCAAGCAAGGGGGGCCCGGCACTGTGGCCGGACCCCCTTTGCCCTAAGGCAAGTTCAGATCCTGGAGACTACTTGGCCTCGATGTCGAAGTAGCGGACTCCGCCGTTCCAGCCGGTTTCAGCTGAGACAACGTTGTTGCTCCATACGATCGGGGTCGCCCGGTACCACAGGGGCAAGCCCGGGAGTTCCTTGAACAGGATCTCCTGTGCCTCGTTGAACTTCTTGTTGGCGTCTTCCGGAGTCTTGGCTGCAAGGCCTTCCTTGAGGAGCTTGTCGAACTCGGCGTTCGAGTACTTCTCGTAGTTGGACGATGCGTTGGTTGCCCACACCGGTCCGAGGAAGTTGTACAGCGACGGGTAGTCGCCCTGCCAGCCGGCGCGGGTGAGACCCGGGAGGGACTGCGACTTGCGCAGGTCCAGAACTTCAGCGAACTTGGCGAAGGGCTGGATTTCGGCCTGGATACCAAGGTTGTTCTTGAAGGCGTTGGCAACGGCGTCAATCCATTCCTTGTTGCCACCGTCTGTGTTGGAGGCAATCAGGAGCGGCTTCGAACCGTCGTACGGCTTGATCTTCTCAGCCTGGGCCCAGAGATCCTTGGCCTTCTGAGCGTCGAACTTCAGGACATCGCTGCCCGGGATGGCGTCGTTGTAGCCGTCGAGCACGGGAGCCGTGAACTCGGTGGCCGGGGTACGCGTGCCGTTGAAGATGACCTTGGTGATCTCTTCGCGGTTGATCGCGTGGGACAGAGCCTGGCGACGCAGGAGACCGGCTTCACCCTGGAAGTTCGGGTTGTAGCCCGGGATGTTCAGCGTGGCGTTGTTGGCGTTCGGACGCGTGGAGTTACGGTCCGGGAAGTCCGTGGTGTAGGTCTTCAGTGCGTTCGACGGGACGACGTCCGTGATGTCGAGGTTGTCAGCCTGGAGATCCGTGTACGCGGGGCCCGGATCGGTGTAGAACTTGAAGGTCACGCCGCCGTTCTTGGCAGCACGCGGGCCGGTGTAGTCAGCGTTCTTGACCAGGGAGATGGACTGGTCGTGTACCCAGGCACCTTCCTTCTCGAACTTGTACGGGCCGTTGCCGATGGGGTTCTCGCCGAACTTCTTCGGGTCCTTCAGAGCCTCGGAAGGCAGCGGGTAGAAGGCGGAGTAACCAAGGCGCAGCGACCAGTCAGCCTCCGGCTGGGACAGCTTGACCGTGATGGTCTGGTCATCCGTTGCTGCCAGGCCGGACATGGTCTGGGCAGTGGGAGCCGGGGTGGAGGTCTTCTTTCCGTCGGCGCTGGTGGTCTCAGTGACCGCGCTGACGTCGGTGTAGCCTTCGATGGATTCGAAGAAGAAGCCGTTGTTCTGGAGGTTGGTGCTCAGCGCGGCGAAGTTCCAGGAATCAACGAACGTCTTGGCCGTGATGGCCTCGCCGTTGGTGAACTTGGCGCCGGACTTGACCTTGATGGTCCAGTTCTGCGAGTCGGTTGTCTCAATCGACTCTGCCAGAGCGTTGACGGGCTTGCCGTCAGAGTCGTAGGCGCGAAGGCCTTCGAACAGCAGCTCGACGACGCGGCCACCGTACACCTCGTTGGTGTTGGCCGGAAGCAGCGGGTTCTGCGGTTCGTTGCTGTATGCGGAAATGACCTTGTTCGGGTCAGCTGCGGCAGAGCTGTTTGTGCTGGTGCCGCCACCGCCGCCGCAACCGGTCACTGCGAGGGCGATGATCGCCGCTACGCCTAGAGCTTTGGAAGTGCGCGAGAAACGCATTCCGCCTCCTATGAGTCGTGGAGTTGAGCAGGGAAAATTCGTGATTTCCCCCAGGCACAGGCACAGTTTCCTACTGTGACGTTGCCTACATGTGTGTGTAAGCCTACCCACATTGTGTCCGGATGTTGGGACATGGTGGCCAAACTGTAACCGTTCCGCAACCTACACATGCCTAAATTGGCGGGAATTTCAAGTCAAACCCTACTCGGTGGTAGCATTCGCTGTCTGACAGCAGGACAGGACGATTTTTGGGGAAAAATAGAGTCCCGGTTCCGTGGAACCGAGACTCTTTCCTCATCTATGGCGGGTCACCGACCGCCGGGTGATTGGCACCTCTGCTAGTCAGCACCCTCAGCCAGCGCTGCCAGTTGATCCGTGACCAGGCTCCAGCCCTCCTGCAGGCCAAGCTGTTCATGCTCGGCAAGCGCCTCCGGGCTACCGTGACGCGCCACAATCCGGTACAACGTTCCATCGGTGTGATCGGCAAAAGTGACCTCTCCCGTCACAGGGACGGGCCTGGGGCTGGCGGGCCGAAGGCTGCTGTCCACGGCGTTGGTAAACACCACTCGCTCTCCCGGGTCAACGACGAGGAAGGCGGCGTCCATGTGTGGCACGAAGGCCGAACCGTCCTCGCTCATGGATGTCACGAAACCGCCGCCTGCGTGCGGCTCAAATGACTCAAGCCTGCAGGAATATGGTTCGGGGATCCACCACTTCTCGAAGAGCTCCGGCGTTGTCCAGGCACTGAATACCCTGGCACGGGGCGCACGGATGACCCGTTCGACCACGAGGTCAAGATCACGGTTCACGGTTCTCCTTGAAGTTGCTGGTCTGGGCTTTGCTGCACCCGACCCATTATGGGTGTCGCGCCTACTGGGCGGGAGTGCGTCGATGGATTCGTCAGCCCCCGAAAAGCGGACAAGGCTTCTCTTGGCAGGGCGTTGTTGCCGTCATCAAAGATCAGCACGGGTTCGGGTGCCTTGGTGCCGCTGGGCATCCGACCCCGTGCCGACTGCCTACTACTAAGCGGCTGTGGCTACCCAGGCCGAACAACCATAGATGCCGGTGCCGGCGCTGCGGTTGTTGAGGCATGCCCGCACATAAACCGTGCCACTAAGCCCACTGCCTTGAGTTTGGCCAACAGAACCGTACCCAGCGCTGTTTGTCAGCGTCGCAATATAGGTGGTCCCGTTCGACACATACCTGAGCTGGGCGACTGATGATACGCCGTCCGACTTTGTGTCCTTGCTTGTCAGGACATTGCTGGACGAGTTGTAGTAGGCATATGAGCCGGTTACTGACGCCCCTGCGCTGGCTGAAGCCATAGGCGCGGTAGCAAGCATTGCGATTGCCATGGCACCCGCTGCTGCAACTCCGGAGATAGCCAACCGTGATTTACGCATGTAATAATTCCTTCCCCATTTTTTCGTGAATTATTAGCCTCACACTCGCCCCCTAACGTGGTGGCGGTCACACTGCGGAGCCGCTCTGAGTCTCAAGTGGTCGATTTCTGGTGTCAAGTCACATGACTGTCGAATCGTTCTATTGCGCCTCTGTCCACCACCCAGGCAGCAGCGGAGAAGATTGCCAGCAATTTCGCGTCACGTTTCCGTGATTCAACTCACGTACTAATCAGCAGCCGTCATGTTGCCGCTGCCATCGCTTGGGGTCATTCGACACCGGGCTTTCCCGCTTGAAAGGTCCATTGATGAAAATGTTCGGACGCTTTTCAGACCACTCAGGAGATTCCACAGTTTCTGGCGAAAACGCAGCAGCGATGCCGTCGCGACGTAACGCGGCAACCAGAAGAGGAATCTCCAAACGACCGCTCAAGAAGCTCACGGCAGCCGCCGCCATCGGCGCCGTGCTGTCATTGACCATGGTGGCAGCACCTGCCAATGCCGCCGGAACCAAGCTGTCGAGCAATATCAAGTACTGCAGCCAGTTCCCTCATAACGGATGGGGCGGCCAGCTCTATTACAGCGACGGACGCTCAAAATGTGCGCAGGTATACACCAACTACAACCTGAACGTCAGGAAGGGACCCGGCACCGGCTACGCCTACGCCGGGTGGATGCTCAGCAGTGGCAAGGTCTACGAATTTGATTGTTGGACAACCGGCACCTGGGTCGACGGTGACAACATCTGGCTCAAGCTCTATTCCAACTCCGGTCCCAGTTACGTTTCTGACCGCTATGTCTACACCGGGCCCAGCGTTACGACCTTTCTGCCGCACTGCTGAAAGGCTCTAGAAATAAGGGGTCTGGCGCCGAAGCGCCAGACCCCTTATTTACGTCGGGACAATGAATGCCAGGATTCCAGAGGTTGGTCGGAATGTCTCAGTTACAGGACCTTGGCCGAGTCTAAAAAGCGGTGCTGGGTAGATCCTTCTCGCCATCGACGATCGCGGTGACGATCCGCGCTGCAACCACGTCCGGATCAAGCCCCACTCCGAATCGCGGCGCTGACCCGGCGATCGGATGCTCGGAGAGTGCGGTACCAGTGTGGCCTGGACGGGCATCCAGGATTCGGATGCCCGTCCGGCGATACTCGCGCGCCGCTGCGACAACGAAGGACGCAAGCCCGGCCTTCGACGCCGAGTAGGCCGCCAGACCGGCCACGGGTGCCTCGGCAACAACGCCGCTCAACGTGACCACGAATGGCTCCCGTCCCTCACGTGCCGAGGCCGTGAGATAGGGCTGGCTCTGGGTAATGAGCTGGATTGGACTGAGGGTGTTCACAGCGAAGAGTTCATCAACCGTGGCGGGTTCAAGGTCAGATGCGGCGCCGAAAGCGACGACCCCGGACGCCACGACAAGCCCGTCGAGGCGTCCATGCTGCGCATTCGTGTCTTTCAGGACTTCCCGGATCACGGAAGGTTCGCGCAGATCGTACCCAGCAGACTTTGACGACCGGGCGACCACAGCACCGGCGCCCTCCAACTGAGCGGCTATGCGCGAACCAAGTCCGCCAGTGGCGCCGACCACCAGCACAACCGCACCCTGAAGAGTCATCATGGGTAGATCCTAGGTCATGCGCTGCAGGCCCGGACCCGTTCACCTGTCATTGCGCACTTCTTGCCCTGAACCTGAAGATCAACCGGTCAGAAACTATACGTTGAATCTAAACTCCACCACGTTACGTAACCGGGTAACCTGTGCAGAGCCTGCCCATTTCTAGTCGGCTTCTCGCTGTCGGTCTCCGGCCTACCGGTCGTCTGTCCGCCGCGCCACTTCATCATGCTCACCCGGAGTCTTCTTCGGAATCCCTGGCGTCTGCGAAGGCTGTGTCTGGGAGACGTTCGTCAGAGACAGCGGGGCGGAGAGCGGCGTGGGCATCGCATCTCAGTATCGGAGGACGCCCTCAGTAGAATCGCTCATCGACATCCACGATGTCATAGCCAGCCGCCTTCGCCTGCTCAAAGACGGCATAGCAGGGTTGACGACTAGCGAACCCTGTCCTGCCAGTGTCTGACAGGCGTATGCATGCTAGCCGCGACAGATATCACTACTATGGCGTCGCGCAAATCGAGATCCCGGCTCGCTTGAGATCTGGCAATAGCCGGGGTCATCGCGACCTGGTCCTCTGGGAGAGCACCGCAATGGCTATTCGGGCAACAATCGCGATTGGCGACGACAGATGGGCGACGCGCCCCTATGGCGTGGAGTTCGACGACGCAGTGTGTGATCGCCTGTTTGCGGTTTCCTTCATCGAGCATCTCCCTTTGCTGTCGGAGCCAGGAGCTGACGTTGTTCTTCTCCTGGGACCAAAGATGAAAGCGCAGTACGAACAGTTCTACCCGTAGATCAAGCTCACGGCGCAGCTGCGCCGCGCCAAACTGAATCTTCCGCCCCGGTATGCCGGTCAGCGGCCCCTACTTCGGTAAATGACACGGCCCCATGCCGTCAACAGCAACCTAGTCGAGGGCTCGTTAACCGATCCTTCACCGGGCAGCGATGCGTCAAGGAGACGGAAGTCCACAATAGACATTGAATATCCCCAAAGACCCGATGAAGGTGCACAGTGAATCTTGAAGAATGGCATGACATGCGTACTCTCACCGAGGACATTCTTGCTCGAGCCGTTGAAGATTGGGTCACCCCCTTCGAAGTGGTCTCAGTCTGCATCCGTCGAGGCCTGAGAGACCGGGACGATGTTCGGGACCTCGCGCTTGGCCTGATCATTCGCATGATAGCCACCGGCCTGCTCGTGCCCGGTGATATTGGAGGGTCGAAGCACCGTCCATGGGAGTGCTCCCCAAGCGAGGCCGTCGCCCGCATTGCCGCTGAATGGGCTTCCTTTCCCGACCTGGCCAGCCTTGGGACAGGCGATATAGCATGGCTCGATGCCACACCCGAGGGGAACGTGTCGGGCAGGAGGTTCTGCTTCGTGAATATTCCGCCTGGCTAGAGGCGACAAACGCGACAGACCGAGAAACGCCGTAACCAACAACAAACGCATCGGCGGGGTCAGAACCATCAACCGCAATGAGACGTTCGGTGAAGGATCGTCTATCGAACGCTCTGGTGCTTGCTACATCCGCGCCGGTTGAGTTCTTCCCGAACCCGAACAAACACGAACCGGGGCTTAGCGGTTATGGAATTCGAACCTGTCGCCCCCGTCCGGATCGCCTAGCGTATAGGTGAGGAACTGATCTGAGCCACGTTTCCAGACAGACAAGGGAAAGATTGCCAAGTCCTGTGATATCTCGGGCCTGAGCCTGATGTTCGTGGCCTTTTTGCTGACGAGGTCCTTTTCAATCGACCATTGGCCGGAATGGGTTTCTAACCTTTCCCAGTCGAGCTTCTCTGAATAGGTCCATTCCCCGAAGGTTCCCTCGGGCACTCCAGACCACTCGAAGATACCGTCAGCGCAGAGCTTCAAAAGTGTCGTGTGGCCTTTCCTCGGCTTCGATGTCCACTCGCCAACAATGTCAGAAGGCTCTACCTCGTCGGGGAGCTCCAACAATGCGCACGCACTCACCGTGGCGACGAGAACTGCGCCCCCGAGGCCTATCAGTACCTGCCGGCGGCCAACCTGGGATTCCCGCAACTCAGCCCGCGCAGGAACGAAGTTGCCAATCTTCATTGATCTTTGCCTCTCTCACAAGGGGGATTCGTTTCAACACCAAGGAGCCGATGAAGGATCCCATACCGGACGCTGGTTAGTGCTAGTCGGGTTCTCCTGCGCTTTTGAGGATCGCAGCCACCACGTCCGCTTTTTGCCTGATGTAAGCACTCCAGTCCTTGGTGTTGACGGCGGCTTCGCGCTTGGCGTTCAGATAGCGTTCTCTTGCTCTGATGTCCTTCCGCAAGATGTCGCGGAACTGCATGCGTTGGTGCCATTGATCTCCGTGGAATTGGACAAGGTGGACGACGATCTCTCTGTTACTCCTGTCGGGCAGGCTCAACCAAGCGTGTCCTTCTCTGTGGCCCTCGCAGTCAAATCCATCCGACCTGAGCGAGTCCATGGCGGTCGTCCATTGGTGCAGGTTCACGCCGACCAATACGTCAACCACGTCCTTGGCAGGAAGTTCTGGAATGGAGGTCGAACCTATGTGCTCGACCTCCGCGTCCGGTAACAGGGAAACCAGTCTTGCGCGGACGGCGTCAAATCTTGTTGCCCATCGCTCTGGGTCAGCAGGGACAAGTTCAATGCTGTCGGATTCCATAAGCCCTAACGTGGCTGTTTGGAAGGATGACCCAAAGGCGCGGGACTCGGCAGCTCCGCCGAAGCCATATGCGACATTTACCCTGATGCTAATACATGTGGCGACCGGGCAATGCGGATTGATCGGGGTGTGCATCGGTGGTATTCACCCCATCCGAAGGGTCCCGCCCAACTCTCGGAGACCGGGACGTCATACATATTCATTTCGCCCTTGAGGCGCATCGTCTAAGTCCCGATGAGGAATTCTCCAGCGCGACATCCCGGAGTCAGAGGGTTGGAGAACGGGCCCAAGCTCAGAAACCCCGTAAGGAACTAGCTGATCTCTCCAACTGCAAGCAGATTCTGAAACTTCACCTTGTCAGAGAGAGCGCATCACCTGTAGCAAGACTTTCCCTGAAGACACCATCACCGCGCCCTGGTCGAGGCCTTTGGGCAAGTGACCCCGCTGCGACTCGTTAGTGATGCAGGGTGGGCATCCCGGTGGAAGGATGACCCAGCCGGCGGCCCGCGCTCCTTCAACGAGCAGGTCCCAGGGCCTGTCGCCAACGATGTGATTGGCCAGCATACTGTCATCATCAAGGTAGGTGTCGATCGAACCGGCTCCGTATTCTACGAGTGCAAAATTTCGTTCCGGGTTCTCACGCACAATGAATGGCTGAAGGCTCTGGTACATTTTCGCCCCACCGCCCGGGGCCGCATCGCCGTCTTTGAAGCGCTGGAAGTAAACATCGAAGGACACGGACACATGTTGTCACACTCACGCAGCAAAACCATGCACAACGCTACCCGTAAGCCGGTGGCTCTGCGGACGCTTCAAATGCCCTATAGAGGATCGGGTTACGGGCGCCCATAAGCATTTCAGTTCTCAAAGGGGTTTGGCTGCTTTGCAAGTCACGTGCCCTATGTACTCCGGCCGTGATTGAAACACTTACCGCTCAGATCATGTCCTATCTGGACGATCCAGACATAGTGCTGTTGCCGGCCCATCCAGAGAAAGAAATAAGAGCCAACACCTGGGCATACTCTGCAGCTTCGTCGCCGCGCTCTTCGGCCGCAGATCTTGCCGGCGCTCTCGATGAAGTCGTCAATGGACTTCGGGACCGATTCAAGGCAGCTCCACATCGGGGAACTTTCTATGCTTGGTATGACGAGCAGGCCGGAAAGCTGCGTTGTTCATTGACCTCGCAAAGCCAGTTGCCCTTCGGAGGCCGAATCCGCACGACCACTGATTCAGCCCTGGTCATAGACCGGATACTCGCAGACCAAAGCCCCGGATTCATCAGCTTCGATAGGCTGCGAGAAGTACCCTTTTCCTCAGCCTTCACGGAGGAGACCTCGCACGGCGAGTTTCTCGTATGGGCCGTCCTCGTTTGAGCAGCCGGCAGAACGGAAAGCACTCAATCTCGGTTTCTGCGGCCTCCAGCTGTGCCCAAGGAAGTAACGCACAGGAAGGGCCGGCAGAGGATCCCTTACCGGGCGGGCCGTTGCATGCCGTCTGGCAGAATAATGGCAGCCATTATCACCCAGGTCCTACCGGACCTACATGGTGCACTGCGTAAGCGAGCTACAACAACAGAACGGAACTCCCGGCGATGAAGCGACGGAACATTCTGCGAATATCGGCGTTGGCGCTTTCGTTTGCCGTTGCCGCCTCCACGGCATCGTGCTCAGCGCCGATTGCTCCCGTTCCGCATCATGACCAAATGGTAGGGACATGGAAGTTCTCCCCGTCTGAAAGCGACGACCTGAGGAAGACCGACTCATCTTCGGCCATCGTGGATCTACGGCCCGACGGCACAGCGTCCATCCAGGATTTTCCTGCTGATGGCTTCTCTGACTCCGTGATCTTTGGCGAAGGGCGCTCCACTACCGGAAGATGGGAGATAGTCCCGCAGCTTGACAAGTACAGCGGCGCCCAGGGTCACCCCGGGATCCAATTGAGCCTGATCAATCCCGCCTCACCAACGAATACCCTCACAGGAGTGAACCTGGTCGTTGTTGGGGATGAGAAAGACTTCCGCATCATGATCAAGCTGAGTGAAATTTCGGAAGTGAGCATTCGGTATGTCCTGCGGCGAGACTGACAGCGCGACCAGATTGCCGGGCCGCGGACTTGACCGAACCGTTGGCGGCAGCGTGTGCTCGCTCGGTCCCGCGTGCGGCGGATCATTGCTATGGCGCCCGCTGAGGTATCCCTTAGCGGGCGCGAGCTCGTCGAATCGACCTGCGGTTCAAGAGCTGTCTCTATTGAAGAAAACAGCGGCGGCCTCGTCTGTTGCCGAAAACCGCACCGAAATGGCCCCTGCCGCAGGCACTCTCCAGACATCGCCGGTGCTAAGCAACTCGAAGGCCTTGGCATCAGGAATCAGCCTCATCTCGCCGTAAGGCTCCTGGCAGTAGTAGAGCTGAACAAGTCCCATGGTGAGGAGTTCAGAGACGACCTTCGTTGCCTCCAGGACCAAAGATTCCTCACCGGCAGAAGGGTAAAGTGCCCGGAGTTCCCAAGGCGATTCCCACAATCCTCCATAATCCTCGACTGCCTGCCACAAAAGGATGCGCTGGCTTGCAGAAAGGTCCGGAACCGTCATAACTGGATCATACGGCCGTCTCCCTCGAAAGCGTCTGTAAGCCGATCCTTTACCGGGCGTCCCCTTCGCGATCGCCGGATATATGGTTCGCCGCCTGACGCTTCAGGCTTGTTAGGGGTTTACTGTGGCTCTTGATGTCGACGTCGTGGAAGGATGAACTCTGAATGCGCATGACCGGGTTCAGTTCGACCTCGATGAGGATGAGCGAGGGGTCCTGCGTCGAGGCCTCACGGAATGGGCTGGGCCGGCGGCCCCTACGGAAGCAATGGCCTTAGCTATGGGCTTTCGCGACGTTGGTGATTTGTTTGCCGAAGGCGAGCGAATCGCCGCGTCCATCCAGGCCGGTCGGTCCTTGACGAAAATTGATTGGCGCCGTGCCCTGCTGGCCACCGAGACTGTTTTCTCGAGCAACACTGTTGGCGCTGGGCTGGACTGGTCTACCGTCACCGGTTATCAAGACGACGAAACCATAAGGATTCTCAGGGCCATCCAACGCAGGTTGGGTGGCAGTAGAACGTGGCCCGACAATGGGCCTTCGACGATCGAGTCTCCGAAACGCGATGTGGAGTGGACAAGACCGCTGTTCCCTCCACCGGCCAGTTGGAGGGTGCCGGTGCGCCCGCAGCTGGAGCCGACTGTGGCTCTGCCTGAAGTGGCGGGGCAGGCTGACGGGCATGTCGCTGGTGTGGGATCCGTGGCAAAGCGTCAACGGACCAGGCGGATAGCTGAAGGCTTGGCGCTGGGTGTCCTTGCATACGGCGTAGTAAGAGTGCCCAACGAAAAGACAGCCCTTGAAGCGGCTTTGAACAGTGCGTGGAAGTCTTGGCCTAGAGCCGTGGACTTCGGGAACGTGCACGGTCCAGAGTCCGGGCCAGGCTTTCATGCCTCGCATCAGCAAGACTCTCACTCCGGTAGTTCGCCGGCGGCGATGCGCTCTGCAGTGACCCTGTACGCCTCAGCGATGTAGCTCTCCACATCGGTGGCAGCAATGCGCCAGACGTTCCGGCCTCCGACCTGGATGCCCCGTAGATCGCCTGACTTGAGCAACGCCCTGATCTGGTTCACTGACACATTCAGTTCCTCGGCAACCTGCTCCGTCGTCAGGAACCGGTGCTTCTTGGCATCCTCAGGCACCCATCCTAAAGTCGTCGAACACAACGAACTTCCGATTGAGCAAACAATGGTTATGCTAGTCGTTGGATTTATTGTTCTGCTTGGGGGCCTTGCATGGGAATTGCTTTTGATGACGACGCAGCCGACGCGTTGATCCGTGCCGCGAACTCTGCCGACGACGTTCTGCGCGCCGAAGGAGGCTTACTGAACGAGGCCGAGCACCAGGCAGTGCAGGACTTCAGCGGCGGCTACGGGCGTCTGTTCAAGGAAGCCTGCGGCATCAGGTCCGATGATCGCGGCAAGCTGGCAGGTGTCCTCGCGGCTCTGGCCGAGGACGTCGGCGAGGCCAAGCACAGGGCACAGCAAGAGAAAGCCCGGCAAAAGAACATGGACGCCTGGCAGCAACGCGACAACATCCGCAAACAGCACCTGCTCCCCGGGAACATCGCAGAAGCATCCGCAACAGTCGCCACCATCGTCCTGGACCCCATGCCCGAGAGCACACCGGTCCCTGCACCGGCTGTTTCAGCTGTGTTTTCTCCGCGGGACCGGCCCCGGTTCGCCGGCGGACCAGGAACTGGAACCACCTCGGCTGACCCGGGCAAGCTGCGCGGCTTCGCATCAGTATCCCGGACTGCCACGAACACCTTGAACTCACACTTTGTCGCAGTCCGGAATGCCTGGAGCAGTTTCACAGCATCGTGTTCCTGGGTGACCATCGAGACTGAATCGTTTGTTGCTGGTTTTGAGCAGCTGCTCGCCGCCAACGCAGCAGACGCCGATTGGATAGAGCAGGTCTCCACCGCATTCGAAACAGCAGGCAACGGCTCTATCGCGGACAGCATGCTCAACGGGCTCTTCATCCAGTACGCAGCACCAAACCAAGTCGGTTTGAACGACATCGGAACCATGAGTGCAGCGCAACTGAAGGTTTGGCTGGGTAATGGTGGCAGCGCCAGGCTGCGGGAACTCCTGACCCTACCAGGACTGGACCCCGTAGCCACAGCCACGTGGTGGTCTGGCCTCGGCCACACCGTCGAGCCTGCCACCGGGAAAGTCACCGTCGGTGAAGAACAGCAGCTCCTGATCGATGCTCTTCCCGATGTTATCGGAAACCTGAACGGTGTCACCGCGACCGCCCGGGACCTCGCCAACCGCAAAAAGTTGCTGCAGATGCACGACTACTGGAAGAAGTACCGCGACGAGCATGGCGGAGACGTTGATGAAGGCTCCCAGGAAGGCATGGTCAACAAAGTCTGGGAATCCCTCTACGACAGCCAGGGCAAGCCGAAAACCAATCCTCAGGATCCATCCGACATCCGGCAACTGATCAGCTTCGCTCCCTTTAGTCTCGGGACAGGTTCGGAGACCGGGTTCGGTGCATCTATTTCCGTGGGAGACCTCGACGCCGCCAAGCACATCAGCTACCAGCTCCCCGGGCTGGACACCACCATCGGCAAGGACATGGCATCAAAGACCAAGCAGGCCAATGATCAGCGGCTTGATCAACGCAAACTCGCCGGTTCCAACGGGCTGGATAAGAACCGGATTGCTGTCGTTGCCTGGATTGGTGTCGAGCCGGCCCAGGGTCTGGGTGTGTTCAGCAACGACCAAGCAAAAGTCGTGGGTCCTGCCCTTCGCAACTACGCGACAGGGGTCAACGCCGTTCACCAAAACCTCGACAACGCAGCCATGACAACAGCAGTCGGGCACTCCATGGGTTCCCTCGGGGTCATGGAGGCGGCAAAAACCGGGCTGCCTGTCGATAACCTCGTTCTCGTCGGTGACGTTGGTGCCCCTGATAACGTGACCTCCGTGAACGATCTCCATCTGAACCCCGGTGGAACTGTTTACCGGGGAAGCTACGACTGGGACCACGTAGCCGAGGTCGGGCATGGAGTCGGCTGGCAGCGTAAAAGCACCGACGACTCCGGATTCGGCGCCGTCACCTTCGGCACGGACGGCACCACAGGACCGGATGGTGCCACAGAACTCCCAACGAAAACCCACGACGGACAAACAGGCGGCAAGGACGGCATCTACGGGTACTTCGACAGGAGAACCCAGTCAAGCTATAACCAAGCCAGAATCGCCCTCGGCTTGAATGACCAACTCACGAATGCGACACGATGACAACCATGCACCGCCCCCTTAACAGGCGCATCCTTCCCGCCGCAGCCATCCTTCTAATCACCCTTGCAGGGTGCGGAACAACCCCTGGAACCAACCCACCTACCAGCACCGCGGAGCAAACCATGGACCCAGAACAAGCCCGCACAGAGTACTTCAACCTCTTCAACAAGATTCAAGCCCTCGCCCCGGGCGACTGGGATGTCGCGCCACCCTCCGAATATCAAGGGGATGTCTGCCGGCTCCCGGACGGGTCTGACGGTACCCAATTCTCAATCGATACCAGTCGAAGTCCGCTGAGCCGGGAAGAAATGGACGCTCTGCACGACAAGGTAAAAACTGTCTTCGTGTCCACGGGGTTCACTGTGAAGCAAGAATCCGATGGCGGCCCGAACTTCGTCAGACACACCGATGTGTTCGGGCCCGACAAATTCGTCATGGGGCTCACCACCGGAAAGTACGAAATAAACCTCGGCGGAAATACCCGCTGCGTTCCCGACCCGGAAGGCAAATTCCGGTAGGAAACGATGACCACCATGCACTGCCGCCGATACTGGCGCGCCCTATCCACGAGCGCCGTCCTGCCTGCCAAGAGCTCTTGGTCGCCGGCCTCGCCGGCCACCTCACGAACAACGAGATAGCCAAAACTTGGGGATCAATCCCCGCACAGTCGAAGGGCACATCCCCCGCGGCCTTCATAAAACAAGAACACATCCCGGCATGACCTACACGATCTGGTTGTGGACGCCCTGACCCGCTGATGCCCGGTGTACGAACCCTGCCCCCCAGCCCAACCTGGTGCCGCAGTCGCCCCGTCAATGTTCATGCTACGATGATGCGCTTTCTTGCAAACTGGATGGAACCGACGTGGCAACTCACTGGGCCGCCCAGACTGAGCGGGACCGCAGTCTTCTCTGTGCCACTGCTATGAAGCTTGAACCGTTAGGCTGCCCTGGCCGTCACTGGTTTTGGCCTCGCCGTCCTTGAGCTTCCCTTCTTCATCTTTTTCGTCTTTGGATTCCGGATCCGTTCCGAGCTGCTCGAACAGGCTGTCCTTGATCGCGTAGATGAACCGAAGAGGCTCGTTCCCCGCCTGCCAGTTCGCGGAAGCATTGACGAGGGTGTTCAGTTCCCGGAGCGAGTCGAAGATCTGCGGATCCTCGAAGCGGTCCAGATCTTCGAAGATCACGAACTTCGGCTTGACGGTGTCAAAGAGGGCAACGATCTCGTCAAGAAAGCTGTCAAAGTAGGTGGTCGGGCCTTCGCCCAGGGCGATTTTCGTGCCGGCAGTCGTGACCTCCGAGACGATCCGGTCGCCGATGATCCACCGTGCCGCCCACAGCGACGCCAGAACAAGGCCGAATAGCATTCCAGCCCGTACGAGGTACCCGGGCAAGTCCGCTGCGGCGTCCGGCCAGCCGGGCCCGGAACGCACCCCCAGCACCCACAGAAGCCCCAGACTCACAACACTGACAAAGAGGGCGTGCAGGAACGCCCTGAACTTGGTCACGGGTTTGGGCCGGGCGAACCGGGATCGACGGATCGTCCCTGGTGCCAACCGGTAGACAAGTTGCTTGACCAGTCCCTTCTGGATCCGGTTGGTCAGGTCCTCGTCATCTTCATCCGGGCCGAGGGTGTTGATACTGATGCGGATAGTGTCTTTGTCGTGCTTCTTCTGAAAGTTGTCCAGCACGCTGGACTTGCCGGCTCCGTAGCGGCCGGTGAGGGCGATGTTACGGTTCCTCTTGTCGAGGACCGCCTCTTCAATGTGCCGCACGTAGATCTTGTGCTGCCACTCTTGAATTCAGGGGCGAGGCTGTGCAGCTTGATAGGCTGCTTCGGCGCCACTGGCTCCTGCAGCTGCTTCGGCGCCTCGGGCTGACTCGGACGTTCCTCGGCCACGGTTCCTCTTCCCCCAAAAGCGTTACACGTCAGTGTCCAGCTTCAGAGGCGCGGTCGGGCATGCCTCTGAAGCTGGACATCAGTGATTCTGTGAACTACTTCTTCCACTTGCCGAAGAAGTAACGCGCGACTCACACGTTGAAGCGGAACTCCACCACATCGCCGTCGGCCATCACGTACTCTTTACCTTCGATCCGGACCTTGCCGCGGGACTTTGCCTCCGCCATGGAACCGGCGTCGATCAGGTCATCGAAGGAGACAACCTCGGCCTTGATGAAGCCTCGCTGGAAGTCGGAGTGGATCACGCCGGCTGCCTGGGGAGCGGTGTCACCCTGACGGATGGTCCACGCACGGGTTTCCTTGGGGCCTGCCGTGAGGTAGGTCTGCAGGCCGAGGGTGTGGAAACCGACGCGCGCCAGCTGGTCGAGGCCGGATTCGGACTGACCGTTCATTTCCAACATTTCGCGGGCCTCTTCCTCGTCCAGTTCCACGAGGTCGGATTCCAGCTTGGCGTCAAGGAAGATTGCGTCAGCAGGGGCAACCAGGGCACGGAGTTCGTCCTGCTTCGCCGGATCGCCAAGGATGCCTTCATCCGCATTGAAGACGTAGATAAACGGCTTGGCGGTAAGAAGGCCCAGCTCCTTGAGGTGACCCATCTCCAGCTTGTCGCTCTTGATCGAGGAGAAGATGGTGTCGCCGCGTTCCAGGACAGCCTGTGCCGCCTTGATGGCTGCGAGCTCGGCAGCTTCCCGTTTCTTGATCTTGACTTCTTTTTCGATGCGCGGAATCGCGTTCTCGATGGTCTGGAGATCTGCCAGGATCAGCTCTGTGTTGATGGTCTCCATGTCGGAGCCCGGATCAACCTTGCCATCGACGTGGATGACGTCGGGATCGTCAAAGACACGGACGACCTGTGCAATGGCCTCGGCCTCGCGGATATTCGCCAGGAACTTATTGCCCAGGCCTTCGCCCTCGGATGCACCCTTCACGATGCCGGCGATGTCCACGAAGGACACCGGAGCGGGAAGCATCTTCTGGGAACCGAAGATTTCGGCCAGCTTTGCCAGGCGGGGATCCGGAAGATTCACGACTCCGACGTTGGGTTCAATCGTTGCGAACGGATAGTTCGCTGCGAGCACCTGGTTGCGGGTCAGTGCGTTGAAAAGAGTTGATTTGCCGACGTTGGGCAGTCCGACGATGCCAATAGTAAGAGCCACGAGCATTGATTCTACCCGTTGGAACCTTGTCCTTGCTTGTTACTGCCCACGATGCGCGCCCACCGCGGTGGCCTCACCAAAACTGTCGTACCCCTGTGACAAGGTTGCTGCATGGATGGATTTGGATTGGTTTTGGCCCTGCTCATGCTGTTGATCGGCGCCGCCATAGGTCTGGCAACGGGCTATGTTGTCTTTCGACGCCGGGGCGCTGGCTTGGAGGAAGACTTCGACGCCGTGTCGGCGCGCCTCTCGGAGGTGACCGCGCAGCTGGCAGCCGCCGACGCCGAACGGCGGCTTTTGTTCACGCAGAACCGCGAGTTGACGGCGTCCAGGAACTCGGATGGCAGTGTTTTACGGGCGTTGGGCCCGGTTGCTGAGAAGCTGACAGCGGTGCAGCAACAAGTCTCGCTGCTGGAACGTGACCGGGTAGAGCAATACGGCCAACTTGCCCAGCAGTTGCAGGATGCCCGGTTGTCTGACGAGCAGCTCTTGCGGTCCACACACGCCTTGGCCTCGGCCCTGCGCTCCAACAGTGCACGCGGCCAATGGGGCGAAGTACAGCTCCGCAGGGTCGTGGAGGCTTCAGGAATGCTGAGGCACGTGGACTTCCATGAACAGGTGCATTCAGGCCGGACCGAGACCACGCTTCGGCCGGACCTCGTAGTCCAATTGCCAGGTGGCAAGCAATTGGTAGTGGATGCCAAGGTCCCGCTCGCCTCTTACCTCGCAGCGCAGGAACAACTGCACGAAGACGGTGCTTTTGGGGAGTCGGTGGCACCTGCCAGCAACCATGATTCAAAGACCTTGCTGTCACAGCACGCCAAAGCGCTGAAGTCCCACATCGATGCTTTGGCGGGCAAGAAGTACTGGGACATTCCCGGCAACTCCCCTGAGTTGGTGATCTGCTTCCTCCCTGCTGAGTCCATCCTGGCGTCAGCCCTCGAGGCAGATCCCGCGCTGTTGGAGTACGCCCTGTCCCGCAATGTGGTGTTGGCGTCTCCCGGGACCCTGCTGGCGGTCCTGAAGTCGGTGGCCTTCACTTGGCGCCAGGATGTCCTCACAGACAGCGCCCACGAACTGTTCGAGCTCGCCAAGCAGCTCTACGAGCGTATGGGCACACTCGGGGAGAACGTTGGCAAGCTGGGCAACTCGTTAAAGACGTCCGTTGACCGCTACAACGCGATGGTGGGCACTCTGGAAGCCCGGGTCCTGCCGACCGCACGCAAGCTCAACACCATGGACGATGCCGGCCTTGCCGCGCCGATGTCCGTTGAGGCAGTCCCCCGTGCCCTGGCAGCCCCTGAGCTGCTGGCTGACGAGGCCGAGGAGTCTGCCGCATAACGAACAGGCCCGCAGCACTGCCTCCCCTGGGGAAGGCGGTGCTGCGGGCCAGTTTCTTTGAGTTTCTGTTGTGGAGCGAAGCGGGTTAGGACGTGGTCCGGTTTCCGCGGCCGCCGAGCGCGCGCGTCTCGTCGCCGGCTTTCTTCAACGTGGCCCGCAGCTCCTTGGGCAGTGAGAAGAGGAGGTCTTCCTCTGCCGTCACGATTTCCTGCACTTCGCCGTAGCCATAGTCAGCCAGCAGCCGCAGGACGTCCTTGACGAGTACTTCCGGGACAGAGGCACCCGAGGTCACACCGACCGTTGCGACGCCCTCGAACCAGGCTTCGTCCACTTCGTTGGCGAAGTCCACGCGGTATGAGCTCTTAGCGCCATATTCCAAGGCAACCTCAACCAGGCGCACGGAGTTGGACGAGTTGGCTGAGCCCACCACGATGACGAGGTCAGCCTGGGGAGCAATCTTCTTGATAGCCACCTGGCGGTTGGTGGTGGCGTAGCAAATATCGTCGCTGGGCGGGTCTTGGAGGGTTGGGAACCGGTCCTTGAGGAGACGGACCGTCTCCATGGTTTCGTCCACGCTCAGCGTCGTTTGGGAGAGCCAGATGGTCTTCTCGGGGTCGCGTACGGTGACCTTGTCTACTTCGTGCGGGCCGTTAATGATCTGGATGTGGTCCGGTGCCTCACCGGCAGTTCCTTCGACTTCCTCATGGCCCTCGTGGCCGATCAGGAGGATGTCGTAGTCATCCTTGGCGAAGCGCACGGCTTCCTTGTGAACTTTGGTGACCAGCGGGCAGGTGGCGTCGATGGTACGGAGGCCGCGGTCTTCAGCGGACTGGACCACGGCCGGAGATACACCGTGGGCGGAGAAAATAACCAAAGCGCCCTCCGGGACCTCGTCGGTTTCCTCGACAAAGATGGCACCCTGTTCTTCAAGGGAGCTGACCACATGGACGTTGTGCACGATCTGTTTGCGGACGTAGACCGGAGGCCCATAGTGCTCAAGGGCTTTTTCTACAGCAATGACTGCCCTGTCCACTCCGGCGCAATAGCCGCGCGGCGCCGCCAGCAGAACCTTCTTGGGACCCGTGACGGGTGCCGCTGCCTGTACCTCTTCCGGAGATCGCCGTCTGCGCGGCACCGTGGGCATAGGAATGGAAACTGCTGTGCTGGTCATGTCTCCATGCTACCGGCCCGGCCTTTAACTTCGGGCCGAACGTGACCCTCGTCGCCCTGAGACCACTCCCGCTATGACGCCCACCACCAGGACGGCCCCGGACACCAACACTGCGATCCATACCCACTGGCCAAAACCGTTGCGGGCCGTGGTGAGGAACTCGTTCTTGAACAGTTCTGCCACGCCGTTGGCGCTGGCAAGGCTTCCGACCATTCCACCAGCGAGGTCTGCTCCCGCCGTCCAGAGGGCTGCCAGCGCCAATCCCCCCAGCCCAAGGAAGACCAAAGCCAGCGACCGTCGTCGTGCAGCCGCCAATGCCAGAAGGGCAGACACCAGCGCCCCGGCAGCGGCTATCCACCACAGCGGCGCGAAGGCTGCCACGCGTTCCAAGAGTTGCCGGTGCGAAGGCTCCCCCAGAGAGACAAGGCTCTCCGCGGGGACATCGAGCCTGATCCGCGTAGCCTCGGCAAAATGATCACGGATCAGCCGCACAAGGGGCCCTATGTCCAACACGAGTGCTGTGGACGCCGCCGATTCTTCCGCCCGGGCGACCGTCCCAAAGTTCAGCCTGTGGCTGTTCCGTACGGTTTCCTCCCAGGCTTGCGGATAGTCACTCCACGACTGCATGCCCGTGGCCGCGTTCCGGAGCGCGTCGGCCGCCAGGGATTGGATGGGGCCGGGCAGATCCACGGAGGACTCAAAGGTGCCCACTGCGGCCGTAGCCAAACGGTTCTGGAATTCGGGATCGTTGCCCAGCGAGCCGGCGATCCGAACGAATCCCTCTTCTTTGACAATGTTCTGGTCCACCCACGCCGCAGGAACAGCGACGGCTGTGAGCAGAAGGGCGAGGATCACTCCCAGTGCTGAAACAAAAGTACGCAACGTCGTCCTCGGGGTCGTGGGCTGTGCCACCATCCTAGGTCTGTCCACATGATCGGAAAAATGTCAGGGTCGGCATGGAAGCTATGGATAGAGTTGGAAGGCGGCCGGCAACCAAGACCGCATCCCGGAGCGAGGACACATCATGCAGCAGCAATCACGGAGACTGGAACAGGCACGGACCGCCCATGTCCGCTGAAGCGACTCCGGAATCGACACTGCCCGGGACGGCGGCCGAAACCAGCCCCGATAACCCCTGGCCGCTCCAACTGCTGTCCCGCAAGCTGAAAGCCCACATCGAGCGTGCGCCGGCGGCGTGGATCGAAGGCCAGGTTATTGAGCTGAACCGCCGGGGCGGCAACGCCTTCCTGACACTGCGTGATGTTGACGCCGAGATTTCCCTGCCGGCGTCGGTGTGGTCCACGGTGTTGGACCGTCAAAAAATACCCCTTGAACGCGGATCCCGCGTGGTCGCACTCGTCAAGGCGGATTTCTGGGTCAAAACAGGGCGCCTGAACATGTCCGTCAAGGACATCCGTCCGGTGGGCCTGGGTGACCTGCTGGCGCGGATTGAACGGCTGAGGCAAGCCCTCGCGGCCGAAGGCCTGTTCGCTGACTCCCGGAAACGCAAGCTGCCGCTGCTCCCCCACCGCATCGGCCTCATCACCGGCCGGGACTCGGACGCCAAGAAAGACGTCCTGCGTAATGCTGCGTTGCGCTGGCCGGCGGTTGAGTTCGATGTCCACGAAGTCGCTGTCCAAGGCAACACCGCTGTCTCTCAGATCATCGCAGCATTGAAGAAGCTCGACGCAGACCCTCAGGTAGACGTCATTGTCATGGCACGCGGCGGTGGGGCGTTGGAAGACCTCCTCCCGTTCAGCAACGAGGACCTCATCCGCGCAGTATCTGCCGCCACCACTCCGGTTGTCAGTGCGATCGGGCACGAAGCCGACCGACCCATCCTTGACGACGTGGCGGACCTTCGCGCGTCAACGCCCACCGATGCCGCCAAGCGGATAGTTCCTGACGTAGCCGAGGAACTGGCCATGGTCCGTCAGGCCAGGGACCACCTCCGCAGAAGCATCGGCAGGATGGTGGACCGGGAGACGGACCGCCTCCATGCCTTGAAGTCACGGCCGGTCCTGGCGACGCCGGCTTCCATGGTGGACGCCCGGGCGGATGACATCCACCGGCTGCAACGGCGCTCCCATTCGGCAGTCAACACGGCCGTCGTCCGGGCCCTGGATCAGGTCCACCACTTGCGCGCACAGGTCAGGGCCCTGTCTCCGCAAAAAACACTGGACCGCGGCTACGCCGTGGTCCAGATTGTTGGTGAGGACCAGGCCGGGCACACAGTAGTGAGCAGTCCAGAGGAAGCCCCCGACGGAACCGCA
This sequence comes from Paenarthrobacter sp. CCNWLY172, assembly GCF_037402035.1. Classification (NCBI taxonomy): domain Bacteria; kingdom Bacillati; phylum Actinomycetota; class Actinomycetes; order Micrococcales; family Micrococcaceae; genus Paenarthrobacter; species Paenarthrobacter sp. CCNWLY172. The sequence continues at coordinate 604,584 of NZ_JBBEGB010000001.1, read as the reverse complement.
CTGGCGATTCGAGTAGCCGAAGGTCGCTTCAGGGCAGTTTCCACGGGCCAAGGACACATAGTGGACCGTTGATGAACCGGTCACCATCATCATCACCGAACACAAAGGACATCATGACCGAGAACAACTCATCCGCAGCTTCACCGGAATCCCTCGACTCGTTGAGCTACGAGGAAGCCCGGGAGCAACTCATGGGCGTCGTTAGCCGCTTGGAGGCAGGGGGTGCCAGCCTGGAAGAATCCTTGGCCCTGTGGGAACGGGGCGAAGCACTGGCCAAACGCTGCGAGGACTGGCTGGAGGGCGCCCGCAAACGCCTGGCTACCGCCCGGGACGCAAGCAACGACGCCGGTGCTGCCGCGCAGTAACGCCCAAGCAGGACCGCATCGAGCAGCCCAGGGTGCGGATTCCTAGGAAGCCACCACCAAAGCGCGTTCCGCAGCGACGTCGAACTCGGCCTTGGGCCAGTCCAACTGGAGGCCTTCAAGGGCATCCAGCAGCAGCTGTTGCACTGCGATGCGCGCGTACCACTTCTTGTTCGCCGGAACCACGTGCCAGGGTGCTGTATCTGTTGACGTTTTCTCGAAAGCAACACCGTAGGCGTCCATATAGTCGTCCCAGAACGCACGTTCGGCAAGGTCGCCGCTGCTGTACTTCCAGTGTTTGCTGGGATCGTCCAAGCGGGCGACAAGCCGTTCTTTCTGCTCGTCCTTGCTGATATTGAGCATGACTTTGACGATGGTGGTGCCCTGGTCTGCGAGGCGGGCTTCGAAGTCGTTAATGGCTGCGTAACGGCGTTCCAACTCCGAATCGTCCGCCCAACCATGCACGCGATGGATCAGGACGTCCTCGTAGTGTGAGCGGTCAAAAACCCCCACCATTCCGGCTGCGGGAGATTGTTTCTCGATCCGCCACAGGAAGTCGTGCGACTTTTCCTCGTCCGTGGGCGCCTTGAACGCCGACACTTGAACGCCTTGCACGTCCATGGCACCCACCACATGGCTGACAATGCCACCCTTGCCGGCGGTATCCATCGCCTGCAGGATCAGCAGGAGCCTCTTGGGGCTGCCAAAACGGCCTTGGGCAAAGAGTTTCTCCTGCAGTTCTGCCATCTGTGCGTCCTGGGCTTCAAGCAACGCCTTGCCGTCAGCTTTCGCGCCGGGATACCCGGGGGTTGAGTCCGGGTCCACGCCGGCCAGCGTGAACCCGGGCCCGACCCTCAATACGTCAGCGGGACTCTTGGCAAATTCAACTGCAACAGCCATGGGGTGTGCCTTTCCGCGGGGCCGCGCCCTCATGGAACGACCATGGACCTCAGGCTAGTTGCCCGGGTACCTCGACAGGAAGTCCGCCATGCGGCCAATGGCCTCTTCAATGTCTTTGACGTTGGGCAGGGTGACCATCCGGAAGTGGTCCGGGCGCACCCAGTTAAATGCCCGGCCGTGGGAAACCAGGATTTTCTGTTCCTTCAACAAATCGAGGACAAACTTTTCGTCGTCCCGGATGTGGTAAACCTCGGGGTCCAGTTTCGGGAACAAGTACAGTGCGCCCCTGGCCTGCTGGGTGCTGACACCGGGAATGGCGTTCAACAGGTCGTAGGCCTTGTTTCGCTGTTCCAGGAGCCTGCCGCCGGGCAGGATGAGGTCGTTGATGCTCTGGTATCCACCGAGGGCTGTTTGGATGGCATGTTGCGCGGGAACGTTGGCACACAAACGCATGTTGGCCAGGAGGTTGATGCCTTCGAGATAGTCGGCGGCGTCCTTCTTGGGCCCCGAGATAGCCATCCAACCGGCGCGGTATCCACAGACCCGGTAGGCCTTGGACAGGCCACTGAACGTCAGGCACAGGACGTCGTCACCGGTGAGCCCGGCGAGGTTGGTGTGGACGGCGTCCTCGTAGAGGATTTTCTCGTAGATCTCATCGGCAAAGAGCACCAGGCCGTGTTTCTCGGCGAGAGCGACGATTTTCTTGAGCGTTTCTTCCGGGTACACCGCGCCGGTGGGATTGTTGGGGTTGATGACCACAATCCCCTTGGTGCGGGGCGTGATCTTGGCTTCCATGTCCTCAAGATCGGGCTGCCAGCCGGAATCCTCGTCGCAGAGGTAATGCACGGGTCGCCCGCCGGCCAAGGCAACGGAAGCAGTCCACAGCGGATAGTCCGGTGTGGGAATCAAGACCTCATCGCCGTCTTCCAGGAGCGCCATGAGGGACATGGTGATGAGCTCGCTGACGCCGTTGCCAAGGTAGATGTCATCAACGTGGATGTTCTGGATGCCCCGGGTCTGGTAGTACTGCGATACAGCGGTCCGGGCCGAGAAAATCCCGCGCGAATCGCTGTAACCCTGGGCGTTGGGCAGGTGGCGGATCATGTCCACCAAAATGGCGTCGGGCGCTTCAAAACCGAAGGGAGCCGGGTTTCCGATATTCAGTTTGAGGATCCTGTGACCCTCTGCCTCCATCTGTTGGGCGGCCTGAAGAATCGGTCCACGGATGTCGTAAAGGACATTATGAAGCTTGGTGGACTGCTTGAATTTCGCCATCCCTCAAATATGCCACACGGGTGATGGACTTCAGCTGAGACTTAACTCACAGAAACGACGACGGCGGTGACGGTCCCGCGTGGGGCCGTCACCGCCGTCGTACGCAGCTCTGGTCAGGCGTTACTTGACGATGCCCTTGTCCTTCAGCCAGGCGGCTGCTGCGTCCTTGGGTGCCTGCTTCTGGTCTCCACTGACCGCACGGTTCAGGTTGATGAGGTCATCCGTGGTCAGGATCTTGGAGACGTTGTTGAGCGCTTCCTTGGCCTTGTCCGTCATCTTGGCCTCCTTGACCAGCGGAAGTACCTGCTGGGCCTTGAAGTTGTTCTTCGGGTCTTCCAGGACCACGAGGTCGTTATCTGCGATGGACGGCGTAGTGGTGTAAATGTCCGCTACCTGCACCTTGTCCTCCAGCAGAGCCTGGAGCGTCAGGTTGCCGCCGCCGTCGCTGAAGGGCTGGAGGCCTTTGAGCTCGCAGTTGTAGTTGGCCTTCAGGCCCGGGAAGCCGTAGGCGCGCGTCTCAAACGTGGCCGGAGCTGCCATGGTGAAGTCCTTGCAGACCTTGGCCAGGTCCTCGATGGATTTCAACTGGTACTTCTCCGCAGTCGCTTTGGTGACCACCATGGCGTCCTTGGACTCGGCCTTTGCCGGTTCCAAAACCGCGAGGCCATCCGGAAGCTTGCCCGGGAGCGCTTTGTAGACGTCCTCCGCGGAAACTTCCTTGGCTTCGGTGTCCACGTAGGACAGGAGGTTGCCGGAGTAGTCCGGGACGAGGTCGATGGAGCCGTCCTGGACTGCCTTGAAGTAGATTTCGCGCGAACCGATGTTCGGCTTGGAGGTGGCTGTCAGACCCGCGGCGTTGAGCGCGCCAACGTAGATCTCGGCAATGACCTGGCTCTCGGGGAAGTCGGCCGAACCGACAGCCAGCGAGCCACTGGCAGCGGATCCGCTGGGTGCCGAGGTGGACGGCGTGGCCAAGGGGCTTCCGCCACACGCGCTCAACGCGAGGGCCACACCCAGTCCGGCTGCGAGGCCGCCGAGACCACGGCGTGTAAGGGTCATGGGGACGGGGTTCTTCATGGTGTACCTCCTTGAACGGCAGCCCCGGCGGGAGCTGTGGCTGTGGGATCGTCGGACGCCTTCTGGCGGCCGCTTGAGTCGAGGGTCAGGCCTGGTGAGATGACGAGCCGCTGTACCCCGGCCAGGATCAGGTCTACTGCGATGGCGAGCCCGGCAATGAGCAGGGAACCACCCAGCATCCGGGGGAAATCCTGCAGGACGAGGCCGTCAAACAGGTAGCGCCCCAGTCCGCCCAGAGGCAGGTAGGCCACCACCGAGACGGTGGCGATGACTTGCAGGACCGCGGTGCGGATGCCACCAAACATCACCTGCAGTCCGTTGGGGACTTCCACCCGGAAGAGGATCTGAAGTTCGGTCATGCCCATGGCTCGGGCAGCATCTACCACGGTGGAATCGACGCTGGAGATCCCGGCGTACGTACCGGCCAGCAATGGCGGCACCGTGAGAATGACCAGAGCCCAGACGGGCGGCATCAAGCCGCTGCCTGCGAGCAAGGCGAACAGCACCAGCAGACCGAGGGTCGGGAGTGCACGCAGCGCACCGGCGACGGCGACCGCAACCACCCTGCCACGGCCGGTGTGCCCGATGTAAAGACCAATGGGTACGGCGATGGCCGCGGCGATCAGGAAAACGAGTCCGCTGTATTGCAGGTGTTCCATCAATCGGGTGGGGATGCCACCGCTTCCGGTCCAGTTCTTGGGGCTCGTCAGCCAGGCTATGGTCTCGGCGAAGATGTTCATGCAGAGGCCCCCGGATCCGGGCGAAGGCCAGCGTGTGGAGTGGCCGGCCCGGACTTGGGTTCGGTGAGAAGCGCAGTTCCGTCCTGCCGTGGAGTCTTTCCGCCGGCGGCACGGGTCCACGGAGTCAGGAGCCGCTCAAGAACCACCAGGACAGCGTCCATCAGCAAAGCCAGGATAAGAATGGCGATGATTCCAACCACCACAACGGTAATGAAGGTACGCTGCAGGCCGTCAGTGAACAGAACTCCGAGGTTTCCCACCCCAAGGAGTGCGGCGACGCTGACCAACGAGATGTTGCTGACCGACACCACGCGCAAGCCTGCGAACAACACCGGCAAGGACAAGGGCAGGTCAACCTGGAAGAAACGGGCCAGGGGCTTGAACCCCATGGCAACGGCAGCATTGCGGAGGTCGTCGTCCACGGAATCGAACGCATCAATGGCCGCGCGGACCAGCAGCGCCACCGCATAAATGGTCAGCGCCACCACGACGTTCAGCGGATCCAGGATCCTGGTGCCAAGGATGGTGGGCAGAATGATGAAAAGTGCCAGCGAAGGAATGGTGTACAGCAAAGAGGTAGCGGTGGTCACTATCGACCTGAGCGTGCTGTTGCGCCTGGCCAGCTGGGCCAACGGGATGGAAATCAGCAGGCCCAGGATCATGGGAATGATGGCGAGCACCATGTGCTGGCCAGCCAATCCCAGGACCATGCCACTGTTGTCGAGGAACCACTCCATCAGGTGGCGTCCTCCCTGTGGTGGCGGACTTCTTCGATGAGTGCCAGGACTTCCGGCGCCTTCAAGACTCCGGCCACGCGGCCGTCGTCGTCTACTGCCACGCCAAGACCCGACGGCGACGACAACGCCGCGTCCAGGGCGCGGCGCAGTGTGTCTCCCTTGCGGAACAGCGATCCGCCCGGGATCAAACCTGCACCGTCGCGCGGCGAGGACCATCCCAACGGGCGGGAGTCGGCGTCGACCACCAAGGCCCACTCCCCCGATGCCCGGCCCGCATGATGACCGTCGGAAGGACTAACCATGGCGACAGGGTGCAGGGTCACTGCGTCAGCTGCGGTGAAAGCCAGGTGCCTGAATCCGCGGTCGCGTCCCACGAAGGAGGCCACGAAATCGTTGGCCGGTGCCCTCAGGATTTCTTCCGGCGCAGCATACTGGGCCAGTTTCCCTCCAACGGCGAAGACCGCAACCTTATCGCCAAGAACCGTTGCTTCGTCGATGTCGTGCGTGACGAAAACAATGGTCTTGGCCAGTTCACGCTGGAGGCGCAGGAGTTCCTGTTGCAGTTCGTCACGGACCACCGGATCCACCGCGCTGAAGGGTTCGTCCATCAGCAGGACGGGCGGATCAGCAGCGAGCGCCCGGGCCACCCCGACGCGCTGCTGCTGACCACCTGAGAGTTGCGACGGATACCGCTTGCCGAGGAACGAAGCCAATCCGACGACGTCCAGGAGTTCCACCGCGCGCTTCCGCGCATCCGCCTTGGAAACACCGTTGAGGCGCGGGACAGTGGCGATGTTGTCCAGGACGGAGCGGTGCGGCAGGAGGCCGGAAGACTGCATGACGTAGCCCATGGAGCGGCGGAGCTCAGGCGCAGGAACCTGTGAAACGTCCCTGCCCGCCACAGTGATGGTCCCGCTGGTGGGCTCCACCATCCGGTTGATCATGCGCAGGGATGTGGTCTTTCCGCAGCCCGAAGGCCCAACGAACACCGTGATGGAGCCTTTGTCGATGGACATACTGAGGGCGTCCACCGCCGGCTGCCCGCCCTGGTATTGCTTGGTGACGCTCTGGAACTCAATCATGGCTTCGGCCATACCCGGGCTTACCTATCTGTGGTCGAGAACATCGGCAGAGCCACACGATCATATGCACTCTTATTACTTGGCTGCAAAGCAATCTTCACCCAGCCTAGCCAGCACCACGGGCGATGTCAGCGCCGCCACGTTTTCCGTAATGAATCGGCAATGTTCAGCGTTTCCGTCGCTTGTTGCCTTTCCCGGCCCGCTCCTCAGCTTGGTCGTGCCTGTACCGTTCCGCCGCGCGTTGGCCCCTTTCGGCCGACACCACCTTTTGATGCCACTCACGCTGGTAGGCGCGGCGGGCAGCGGCGTCATGTTTCCTGGCCAGGGCAGCCAGCTCACGTTGCAGTTTCAGGTAGCTTGCCCACCGCCGGGGATCGAGTGTTTCTTCCGCGAGCGCCTCCTGGACCGCACATCCCGGCTCGGCCTGGTGGGCGCAGTCCGCGAAGCGGCACTCGGCGAAGAGTTCTTCAAGGTCGCCGAACATCTCCTCCATCCCCTCGTCTGCGTCGAACAGGCCGAACCCGCGGACCCCGGGGGTGTCCATCAGCACAGCACCATCGGCCAACGGCACCAGCTCCCGGGACGTGGTGGTGTGCTTACCTTTGCCGTCACCGGCCCGCACCTCTCCTGTCTGTTGGACCTCACGTCCGGCGAGCGCGTTGATCAGGGTTGATTTCCCTGCCCCGGAGGGCCCCAGGAAAACCAGGGTGGCCCCTGCGGGGATGTGCTGCCTGAGTTCGTCCAGCCCGTCGCCTTGCTCCGCCGAGGTAGTCACGACATCCACGCCGGCTGCCTGCAGGATGACCTCCCCCACGACGTCGTCCGCCAACCGGGCAAGATCGGCTTTGGTGATGACCACCAGTGGCGTGGCGCCGGAATCCCAAGCGGCAACCAAGGTCCGTTCCAAGCGGTTGTGGGTCAGAGGGCGGTCCACCGGAACCACTACGGCGACGATGTCGATGTTGCTGCCCAGGATCTGCTCCTCGGAAGAGGCTTCGAAGGCACGCTTGCGGCTCAGCGCCGAACGACGCGGCAAAACCTCGACGACGGCGGGCTCACCCGCTGCGTTGTGGCCGAGCCACACCCAGTCTCCGGTAGCCGGCACCAGCCCGTGGGATGGATAGGGCAGGTGGAGCAGGCCGTCGTCCGAAGCGACCAGCACCCGGTTCCTGTCCAAGCGGACCACGCGGCCCGGTCTGGCGTTTTGTTGGAGGTGGGAAGAGGCGTTGGCGCGGAAAAGTCCGGCAGTTTCCTCGGTGAAGCCGTAGTCGACGGGACCACGAAGGTGCAGGGTGGAACTGCTTAAGGGGTTGCTTGAAGAAGCGAAAGTGTTCAATGGAAGCCTCTGCTGAGGCCCGGCCACCTAGCTCTGGCAGGCTGATGCCGGGACAGGAATGATGGGCTGATGACGGCGCACCGCAACTGGGAGCGGGGCGCGCAAGATCGCTGCAATCATCAAATCCACCCCCTCGGCATCCTGGCCGGCAACTGAATAGCCGACAACGTTGTACAGCGTAACCAAGCAACCGGGGATTTGGCTAGGCCTTGCGGCAAACTGATTTAGCTGGGTTTCCCGTCTGCCGGGCGCTCCCTGTAGAGGCGCAGCGCCGTGTCGACCAAGGAGACCCGGTTAAGTTTGGGTATGTCTTCAAGGGCGATCCAGGCAGCATGGGTGGTGCTTCCATCCACCTCGTGGGTCAATTCGCCGCCTACCACCGTGGCCTCGTAGACCAGCCGCAGTGCTTGGAAGTCCTTCACCGAACCATCCGGGCGGATATCGCCGGGCCAGTGGCCGACGTCGATCCCCAGCATGCCATCGATACGCGCTTCGTAGCCGGTTTCCTCGAAAACTTCCCGCTTGCAGCCGTCAACGGGGTGTTCGGCAAGATCCAGGCCTCCGCCTGGCAGCGTCCACCCTTCCTTTCCGTCCTGCTTCCAATAGGCCAGCAGGATCTTCCCGTCCCGGACAATAACGGCGTAAGCGGCTGGGCGGGTATCGAACTGGAGGGTCATGGAGCCAGCATAATTCCTTGGACCAGATCCCCTTAGGGAAGTTCGGCCGCCGCGATGGGCCCGGCTTCGACGGGGCCCAGATCAGGTATTTCGCGAAGTTCGACGACGGTCCCCGGCTTCCCAAGCTCCAGCACCTTGATGCTGTTTTTGCCGGGCCTCAGCAACGGAGCAGGCGCGTAGAGGGTCACTTGTGGCCCCTTCTCCCAGTACCTGCCGAGCAGGAAGCCGTTGAGCCAGACGAAGCCCTTCCCGGAATCAGGCAGGGCGAGGTAGGTGTCGGCCGGTTCGCCAATCTCGAAGTCGGCTCCGGCCAGTCCTTCCAGGTCTTCCTGCTTCCAGTCGGCCAGGGGCACCGGTGTCTGCGTCCAATGGAACGTGTACCGCTGGTTGATGAGGACACCGCCCAGGATGCCCTTGCCGCGGCCTGTCAATGGGCCGTAGTTGATGCGGCCCAGGTTCTCCACGAGGATCTCCAGCTTGGCGGGAACTCCGGTGCCGGTGACGACGAGCCCCTCAGCACCGGTGACATCGTCGAGCACACCGACGAAGTCACCGTCTACCCACACGTAGGCGCGGTCGTTCAGTCCGGTAATCTTTAGCCGGCTCTCGGTGGGATCGCCGGTTCGTCCGGGCAGGATGGCTTCGGCAGCGTAGAGGACCATCCCGGCGTCGAGTCCAAGCTGCTCGAAGGTCAGCGGCTTGACGCTGCTGACGGCTCCGCTTGCTTTCCTGACCAGACCGAGCAGCGCCGGCCCCTCGGATAGGGTCAGGGACCGGGCCGGAAGTACCGGGGCGTCGGCCAGCAACTCCGCAGGGAGTTCCGGCAGCTCTTGAATGCCTTGGGCGCGGAAGAATTCCCGGCGGAAGGCGTGGAACTTGGGTGTCAGGGCGCCGTTCTCTGCGATGGGCGCGTCGGAATCGTAGCTGGTGACCGTGGGCTGGAGCATGGTGCCATCGTGGTTGCTGCCGGAGGTCAGCCCAAAGTTGGTCCCGCCGTGGGCCATATAGGCGCAGAGCGAACCGCCCAGGTCCAGCATCTTGCGTGCTTCCCGTGCGGCATCATCAGCGTCTCGTCGGTGGTGCAGTTCGCCCCAGTGGTCGAACCAGCCGCCCCAGAACTCAACATTAAAAAACGGCTCGCCGGGCCGGCGTCGCTGCCACGTCGCTATGGCTTCGTCGCCCCGGCTTCCCAACGTAGCAGTCGCCCACGTTCCTTCGATCGAACCGCCGTCGAGGAAGTAGTCGTTGCCGCCGTCGGCTGTGAAGAGCAGCTCCGTGATGCCGCGCTCTTCCAGGACGCGCCGGTTCCAACGGATGTACTCGTGGTCGTCGCCGTAGCTGCCGTATTCGTTCTCGATCTGCACGGCGACCACGGGCCCGCCTGCTGATGCTTGACGCGATGCGACGACCGGGAGGAGGTGGTCGAACCACTCCTCAACGGCCGCAGTGAAGACCGGATCCATGCATCGCAGGCCAATGCCGGGGATACCGGTCAGCCAGGCGGGAAAGCCGCCGTTGTCCCACTCGGCACAAATGTAGGGACCGGGGCGGACGATGACGTCCAGTCCCTCTTCCGAAGCGAGGTCGATGAACCTCCCGAGGTCACGCCATCCGCTGAAGTCGGGGGCCCGATCGCGCTTAGGCTGGTGGAAGTTCCAGGCGACGTAGGTGTCGACGGTATTGGCGCCCATAGCCTTCAGCCGACGCAGACGGTCCTGCCAGAGATCCGGATGGATCCGAAAGTAGTGGATGGCTCCGGCGAGGATACGATACGGTTCACCCGAACGGTAAAGGATGGCGTCGTGGTAGCTCAAAAGGGCGTTGTTCACACGGAACAGATTAGCTCAATTTCCAACATTTATGCACAGGTGATGAACACATGACCAATCTTGATACTTCTCCGGCTCAGGAAGTCTGCCCGGCCGCCCACGAAGGTCAAGGGCCTTGCGTTCAGTTATGGCCCGAACGCGAAGTCCCCCTGGGCGGTGTCCGGGCCATGAACGTCCTCCGGACGCTGCCCCAGCGTGGCCTGCCCACCGTGGGAGCGTGGTGTTTCCTGGACAGTTTCGGTCCGGACAGGGTGGCCATGAGCGTCCTCCCCCACCCGCACTGCGGACTCCAAACAGTGACGTGGCCACTCGAAGGAGCCGTCCGGCACCGTGACAGCGTGGGCAGCGATGTGGTGGTCCGGCCGGGCGAGCTGAACATCATGACAGCAGGCCACGGCATCTCACACTCCGAATTCTCCGTGCTCCCCGCGACTACCGGTACGGGATCGAGCCCCGTAGTGGAAGAACTCCCGGTGTCGCGGGGCCTGCAATTGTGGGTCGCACTGCCCGACGAACACCGCCACCGCGCGCCATCCTTCGAACAGGTCCGGGACCTGCCGGTAGCCGTGGGCGAAGGCTTCACCGCCACCGTCATGGTGGGCGAATTTGCCGGCCACCGCTCCCCTGCCACCATGTTCAGCCCGATTGTTGGGGTTGACATCACGGGCACGGGCTCCCTGGACCTCCCTTTGCGACCGGACTTCGAGCACGCCGTGTTGGTCCTGGACGGTCACCTGGTGATTGACGGTCAGGACATTGAGGCCGGGCCCCTGGCTTACCTCGGTGCCGGCAGGACCAGCCTTGCTGTGGAAGCAAAGCCGGACACCCGCTTCATGCTCCTTGGCGGCGAGCCGTTCGGCGAAGACCTGCTGATGTGGTGGAACTTTGTGGGGCGGACCCACGAAGAAGTGGAAAAGGCCCGCGAGGAATGGGAGGCGGAGGGATTGCTCGACGACGCTGCTGCCGCCGCCTCACGCTTCGGCTTCGTCCAAGGCCACGGCCCCGACGCCGGGCCGGAAGCAGGCCGCATACCCGCTCCACCACTTCCCGGAGTCAAGCTGCGCCCGAGAACCCGGGGCTGAGTTTTTGTACAGCTGATGCCCTCACTGAGACGTTCCAGGGACGTCAGCTGTACAAAATCCCCCGCTAGGACCGCTGCTCGGCCACCAATCGCGGTACGCCAAACACCGGATCCTGTTGCAGGATGCGGACGTCCACAATCCCGTCCTCTGCCAGTTTGGCCTTGAAGGCCTCCTGCAGCCGGGGGACGTTCATGCCAAGTCCGCTTCCGAGGATTACCGGACCATCCATTCCCAGCTGGCGAACGGCTTGCCGGGCGAGGTCAGCGAGGTCCCTGCCGGCCTGTTCCACCATCGCTTGGCTGATGTCGTCTCCGGCGTCGGCGGCTTCAACAACCAGCCTCGCCTGCTGTGCCCAATAGCGGCGGCCGGTGTCCGGTGAGTGGAACATGGCAATCAGCTTTCCCGGTTCATCCACTCCGCAGGAGTCCAGCAGCGCACGGCTGAGCGCATCCGGCTCCAAGCCTTGGTTCATTCGCCTCAGACTGTGTCGGACGGCTTCACGCCCCAGCCAATAGCCGCTTCCTTCGTCGCCCAGAAGGTAGCCCCAGCCACCCGCCCGGGCCTCTTCCCCGGCGTCATTCTTTCCCCACGCAGCTGAGCCCGTACCGGCAATGACGGCAACGCCCGCACTCGCGCCGCCAGCCGCCAACAGCAGGCGGGAATCATGAACCACGGTGATGTGGGCCCCGGGCGCATGGGGGGCGATCAGGTCCGCGAGCGCCTGCGCGTCTTCCTCAGTGTCGATCCCGCCGGCGCCTGCATAGACTTCGTCAATTTCACCGCCGCCGATTTTGCCGAACAGTTCGGCGAGGTTGGCTGCTGCCTGTTCCCTGCTGACGTTTTGCACGTTGGAACTTCCGGCGCTTTCATCACGGACCGGCGCGCCATTTTGGAACCGTACGCCACGGGTCTTGGTGCCGCCGATATCGAGCCCGATGACCGTTCCACTCAAGGCCTCCGATGGGGCAGGGGAATGCTGGGCAGAGTCAAGATTGTTCACCGTGAAAGACTAGCTTGGAGCGTCCGGAGGAGAAACTGTCAATGCCACATCCCCTGTTCAACACACCGTTTATTGCTGCCCCCATGGCGGGCGGAACCTCCACACCGGATTTGGCTCGGGCCGTTCACGAGGGTGGTGGTCTGGGTTTCCTCGCTGCCGGCTACAAGAGCGCCGAGGCCATGTGCGCCGAGATCGCAGCGGCCAGGTCCCTCGGCATTCCCTTCGGCATGAACGTCTTTGTACCCGACCCACGCCAGCTCCCTCCCGCCCCGGAGGCAGTGGAAAGGCTTGAGGCCTACCGGGCAGAGCTTGAGCCTGAGGCCGCCCGGTACGGCGTGGCCTTGCCTCCCTTGCGCCTTGATGACGACGACGCCTGGCAGGACAAAATCGACGCCCTCCTCGCGGACCCGGTGGAGTTCGTCAGCTTCGCCTTCGGTCTTCCTGGCAAACAGGTGGTGACCGCGCTCCAAAAGGCCGGAACAACCGTCATTTCCAGCGTGACCAGCGTCGCTGAGGCCTTGGCTGCCGCCGAAGAGGGTCCGGACGCCCTCGCCGTCCAGCACACTTCCGCGGGCGGACACACGGCTGCCTTCCTGCCGGGCACTCCGGAAACAGCGGGAGCCCCGGGAGCCGGAACCCCGGCAGCCCGGACGACGGCGGAACTGGTCGCCCAGGTGCGTGCCGCCGTCGCAGTTCCCCTGATCGCGGCAGGGGCCGTCATGGACGGCCGCGGCCTACGGGAGGTGCTGGCGGCTGGGGCGTCAGCGGCCCAAATCGGGACCGCCCTGGTTCGGACTGACGAGAGCGGTGCCCGGCAGGCGCACAAGGATGCCTTGGGCGACCACGTGTTCACACAAACCGCCATGACCCGGGCCTTCACCGGGCGCATGGCCCGAGCCTTGGTCAACGATTTCGTCCGCGACCATCAGGACGCACCGGAGGGCTACCCTGCCATCCATCACCTCACGGCACCGGTCAGGGCGGCCTCTTCCGCGGCCGGCGATCCGCAGCGGCTCAACCTCTGGGCAGGGACGGGTTGGCAACGGGCCCGGGAAGGGTCAGCGCAGGATGTGGTCAGGGAGTTCCTGAGCGGGCTCTGACGAGTTCCGCGAGCAACTCTCCGCCCTCGGCGACCACCAGTTCACGGAAGAGCCGCACAGCGTCCGGTTCGAAGCTTCTCTCCCGCCAGGCGAGGCCGATCTGCCGAAACGCCAGGTCGGATTCGATGGCCACTTCAACCAGTCCAAGTTCGGCTTTGGGCAGGAACTGTCCCGTGCCTGAACCGGGACCGGCGGGCGGAAGGATGCTGAACCCCAGTCCGGCCGAAACCAGCCCGCGGGCCGAGGTGGATTCCTGGACTTCAAAGGCGATCCGCGGGCGGAAGCCCGCCTCCCGCAGGAGTGCCTCGCCGAGTGCCCGCAGGCCAACTCCGGCTGGAAGCGTGATGTAGGGGTCGTGGCGCAGCTCTGAAAGGTGCACGCTGGCCCGCGCGGCAAGGGGGTGCCGATAGTGCAGGACCACCCTGAGTGGCTCCCGGTAGAGCGGAAGGGAACGGATGCCTTTGCCTTCGGGCGCAATGGGTGCGGTCAGTGCGAAGTCCATCTCGCCGCTGGCCAACTGCTGCAGGCAATCGTCGCGCGGTCCTTGCCAGAGTTCGAACACCGCATGGGGGTGGAGCCCGCGGAACGCGCTGATGAGCAGTGGAAGCGTCGCCTCTCCGAACGTGTGTTGGAAGGACACACCGATCCGGCCCCGCACCACGTCAGACTCGTGCCTGACCCTGTCCAGGCCGGCCTGGAAACTCTCCAGCGCTGCTTCGATGTAGGGCAGAAATGTTCTGGCCTCGGGGGTGAGCCGGATGCCGCGGCCGTCGCGGATCAGCAGGTCCGCTCCTACGATTGCACTGGCCCTGGCCACTGCACGGCTCACTGTCGACTGTGGAACGCCCAGGATCTCCGCTGTTTCGGTCATGTGTTCCGTGCGGCCAAGTTCCGCCAGGACAGGCAGGAGCGGAAGAAGCTGAATGAGCTGGTGGTGGTCCGGCTCCATGGTGTTCTCCCTTCCGCCTTCCGCAGCAGCCCGCCGCCAAGGTGCCGGTCCCGGATTCATGCTGTGATGCATCAATTATAGGCAACCCATGCATTGGAAAGCTGAGTCCCTGGCGCCCTACCCTTGCCGGGTGACCAACACCATCGCCAGCGGCAGCACAGAAACGTGGGACGGCCATGCCAGGGGTTCCCGCGGATACAGCCGGATTCTCGCAGCGCTGGCTCTCGCCGGAGTTGCAACCTTTGCCCAGCTGTACTCGACACAGGCTGTCCTGCCCCTCATGGCCCACGACCTCAAGATCACTGCAGCCGAGGCCGCACTCAGCATTTCCCTTGCCACCGCAGGTCTTGCCATCACCGTGCTGCCGTGGTCGTTCGTGGCAGACAGGATCGGCCGCGTGCGCGCCATGGCCATTGGCATCGCCGTGGCAACACTGCTGGGGCTGCTGGTTCCCCTGGCGCCCACCGTGCCGATGTTGATGACGCTGCGCACGTTGGAAGGCATGGCTTTGGGCGGCATCCCCGCCATTGCCATCGCGTACCTCAACGAGGAAGTGACCAAGGTCCACACGGCGTTGGCGGCCGGGACCTATGTAGCCGGAACTACGTTGGGCGGCTTGGCCGGGCGCCTGGTGGCCGGCCCAGTGGGCGAGCTCTGGGGCTGGCGTGCCGCGACCCTTGCCGTCTCCTTGCTGGCCACTGTGTCCGCTGTCTTGTTCCTGGTCCTCGTGCCCAGGCAGCGACGCTTTAGTCCAGCCCCGGCGCTGGGATTCCGGGGTGCACTCAAGACGTTGAAAGGCCACTCGAGCAATCCCAAACTGGTGTCCTTGTACCTTCAGGCCTTCCTGCTCATGGGTGGCTTCGTAGCGGTTTACAACTACCTGGGGTTTCGACTGCACGCAGATCCGTTCCGGCTCCCTGCAACTGTAGTGAGCCTGATCTTCCTTGCGTATCTGTCCGGCACTGTCAGCTCACGGTGGGCCGCTGGACTGACCACGACGTTTGGCAGGCGCAACGTCCTGGTGGCCGGAATTGCCATCATGTCCGCGGGGCTGGCGCTGACCTTGGTGGAGAACCTGGCAGCCACCCTCGCCGGGCTGGTGATTTTCACAGGCGGCTTCTTCGCCGCCCACAGTGTTGGTTCAGGCTGGACGGGGGCCATCGCCACGACGGGCAGGGCGCAGGCGGCATCCCTGTACAACCTGTCCTACTACCTGGGCTCCAGCGTGATCGGCTGGGCCGGCGGCCTGGCCTTCCAGGCGTTTGGCTGGCCGGCCTTGGCGTTGAGCGTCATCGTCCTTTCGTGCACGACGGCGGCAGTCACCTTGATAGTGCACCGCACACCAAACCAAGCCCGCTGATTTCCAGCCGCCTGCCCCTAGAATCAGAGGCATGACACAGGTCACGAAAAGCCGGGAACTGTCGTCACCGGAGCGTTTGCAGGCGTTTACGGATGCCGTGGTGGCGATTGCTTTGACGTTGTTGATCCTCCCGCTGATGGAGAGCGTGGGTGAGCTTGCAGACCACAACGGCACCACGGCCGAATGGTTGGCCGAAGAACAGTACGCATTGCTCGGATTCGTATTGAGCTTTGTCCTCATTGCCGTGTTCTGGGTGCACCACCACAAGCTCTTCCGCAGCGTCAAGCACGTTGACCCGGGCCTGCTGTGGCTGACTGTGGCCTGGATGTTCACCATCGTGGTGATGCCGGTCGCCACATCCCTCTCCACCCAGATGCCCTCCGACTGGGCCCAACCGCTGATCTACATCGGCACCCTGTTTGCCACCAGCCTCATGCTCCTCGTGGCCCGCGCGTACTTGCGGTCACACCCCGACCTCCACACCATGGGAGATGCGGAATCGGCGTCAGGAATTCGAGCGAGTGGCATCGTTTCCGGGCTCTTCCTGGCAGCCCTGGTTCTGGCCGTAGCCATTCCGGGTGCAGGCAACTGGCCCCTGCTCCTGATGCTGCTCAGTGAGCCACTCCAACGGCTGGATCGGCGACGGGCCCGCCGCGCACGGGTAAAGCGATAGTCACCTGAAGAATTCACCGATTAGGATGGATGGAAGGCAATTTCAGGAGGATCCGTGAGCAACCCCACGAAGAATGTTCGGTCAGGCACGGGCAGCGCTGAGCCGCTGGACGCGATTGATGAACGAATCCTCGCCGCGTTGGTGGATGACGCCCGGATCTCGAACAAGCAATTGGCAGAGCTTGTGGGAATCGCCCCCTCCACGGCCCTCATGCGGACAAGGGCTCTTTCCGAACGCGGAATCATCGAAGGCTTTGAGGCCGTGTTGAGCCTGCCGGCCATCGGCCGCTCCGTCCAAGCCCTCATCGCCGTCCGTCTCCGCGCCCACGACCGCGATCAGATCGACCGTTTTACGGCCCGCGTTCCCAAGCTTCCGGCGGTGATCTCCACTTTCCACACCACCGGTTCCGTTGACTACTTGCTGCACATCGCCGTCGCCAATACCGACGACCTCCGCAACTGGCTCCTGGACAACCTCGCCACGGATCCCGTAGTGGGCCACACGGAAACCACCATGGTCTTCCAGCACATCCCGGGCAATCGCGGACCGCTGCCGGAGTAGAACGACCAGGCGGCGCAGGTCAGGAACGCACTGCGCTCCGCAGCGAGATTGCCGCCAGCGTCAGCGCCGCAACGCCGCACAGGGCCGTGAAACCCACGACGGCGGCCTGGAGCCCCAGTGCCGAGACAGTCAGTCCCAGCCCGATCACCGGAACGGCACTACCCAGGTACGTGATGACGTAGACGGTACTGATGACCTGGGCGTGGCGGGAAGCCTCAACCTTTCCGGCAACTTCGTTGAAGACCTGCCGGAAAGCAATGCCTTGACCCATGCCCGCCGTGACGCTCGCAGCCACCAGCAACCACGGGCTTGACCATGCAGCCGCAGCGCCCACCAGGACAACCGAGACCCCCAGGACCGCCAAGGCCACGGGCACAACCCAACGGCCACGGGTACCCAAAAGCTGGCTCAGCGCCGAGGCGCCCAACGTGACTCCTGCCAGCAAGCCGATCAGCGGCCGCGAATCTGCATGGACCACACCGGCGAAGTACCCCGGCGCCAATGACAGGCAGAAGCCGAAGACTGCGAAGCTCAGGAACCCGGTGGCAGCTGCCATCCAGAAGGCTCCGCGGGCATCACGGGAGATGGAAGGCTTCCGTGGCGCCAGGACCTTGAGGGGTTTCGGGCCCTCCGCCGGAGCGATGGCAGGCCTGGCTTTGAGGAGCCACAGGGGAATAAGGGCAGCTATCAGCACCGCCGAATGGACGTAGTACGGGGTGCGCGTGGGGTCCGGCAAAAGTGACAGGAGGCCACCGATTGCGGGGCCTGCCGCCACACCACCTGCCGAGGAGAGCAAAGTGAATCGGGAGGCCCACTCAGGCCGCTGGGGCAACAGTTCACGCAAGGCAGCTGAGCTGGCTCCGGTCGCCAGCCCCACTGCCACTCCCTGGAGTGCCCTCCCCATGGACAAGGCAACCAGTGTGTCCGCGTTGGCAAAAATCACACCACCCACCAAACCGACCAGGACAGCCAACACCAACGCCGCACGACGCCCGATGTGGTCCGACCAATGTCCTGCCACCATGAGGACACCCACCAGTGCAAGGACGTAGCTGGAGAAAGCAACTGTCACGTCCAGCGATGTCATACCAAGCCTGGCCTGCAGCAAGGGATACAACGGAGTGGCCAGGTTGGCGCCTACCAGCAGCGTAAAGATGACGACGCCGGTCAACACCAACCTGGCGGTGGTGGAGGCATCCCATCCCCAGCGGTCGGCGGTAACCGGACGCATGCGGAGTTCGCTCAAGACAGTCATTTCCATGCCTTCGGGCTCGGTGGCCGGGCTGATGGGTTCCTTGTGGGAAGCGCAGTCCGACTAAGTATTGGTGGCAACAGAATGCAGCAGGATTGATCTGAACATGCTGCAATAGTTTGAGAATTGAGCAAAAGACTCAAACTCGAATGACCCAAGTGAGCTGGAGTGACCATTTGAACACCCTCGACCCTATGGACCTGAAGATCCTCCTGGAACTCATCAAGGATCCCCGCATCCAGATCGCCGAGTTGAGCGACACCTTGGGTATTGCACGCAACACTGCCCAGAGCCGGGTCAAGCGCCTCCTCCGGTCCGGGGTGCTGCACGCCGCCGGACGGGAGGTAGACCTCGAAAAGGTGGGGTACGACGTCGTCGCTTTCGTGACGATCGAAGTCACCCACCGCGAACTCGACGGCGTCATTGGTGCGCTGCGCTTGATCCCCCAGGTCCTGGAGGTCCACGAAATTTCCGGCCGGGGCGATCTCTGGTGCCGGGTAGTGGCAACCGACACCCACAACCTGCAGTCGGCACTGCGATCGGTCCTCCGCACCAAAGGCGTGATCCGGACGGAAACGGTGTTGGCCCTGCATACTCACATCCCGTACCGGACTGAACCACTGATCGAAAGGATGTCTGCCGCGCCAACACGGCCAAGGCTTGAGAGTCAGAGCCCCGGGTCACAGGCCCGAACCGACTAGGATTTCAGGAATGGATTGGCTCTCACACATCTCCCAGATCAACTGGTTCGCTGTACTTCTGGCCTTCGTTTCAAGCATGGTCATCGGCTTCGTCTGGTACATGCCGGCCGCCTTCGGACGCAGGTGGATGAAAGCGATCAACAAAACCGAAGACGACCTCAAGAATATTGAGGGCGGCGCCGGCATCTGGGTTCCCATGATGGTGGCCGCAGCGCTGACCAGCATTCTCCTGGCGGTCCTCATCAGCGCGCTGGAACTCAACACTTTTTGGGCCGGCGGATTCTTCGCGCTGATCCTGTCCTTGGTGATCCGCGCCGGCGGCCACGTCATCCACAACGGCTTCGCGGGGCGCCCCTCCGCGGTGACCGTCATCGATTCCGGCCACGACATCGCGGCCATGACCATTGCGGGCGCCATCATCGGAGCCATGCAGTAGCGTTCAACCAGTGACAATCATTGATAACGCCGTTTACGTAGACGGCGTCCGCACAGCAACCCCGCACAGCCTCGAGCAGACGTTTGAGACCTTGGCGGAACACGGCGGCATGGCCTGGATCGGCTTGTACCGGCCCACGAAGGACGAGATGGCCGCCGTCGCCCAGGAATTCGGCCTCCACGAGCTCGCCGTGGAGGACGCCGTCTCGGCACATCAGCGGCCCAAGCTTGAGCGCTACGACCACAACCTGTTTACTGTCCTCCGCCCAGCCAGGTACCTCGATGAAACCGAGACAGTGGAGTTCGGCGAGCTGCACATCTTCACCGGACCAAACTTTGTGGTGACCATCCGGCACGCTGAGACCGGTGGGGTGGCCCGGGTCCGCCACCGGCTGGAGACACGACCGGACCTTCTCTGCCATGGGCCCGAAGCCGTGCTCTACGCTCTCCTGGACCAAGTGGTGGATGACTACGCGCCGGTAGTGGCAGGTCTTGAGAACGACATCGATGAGATAGAAGACCAGCTTTTCAGCGGCGACAGCACCGTGTCGCGCCGCATCTACGAACTTGCCCGTGAAGTGATCCAGTTCCAACGGGCCATCCAGCCCCTCCCGGACATGATCGCGCTGCTGGAAAAGGGCTTCGAAAAATATGGCGTGGACATTGAGTTGCAGCGCTCCCTGCGCGACGTCGAGGACCATGTCCAGCGCGTCATTTCCCGCGTGAACTCCTTCCGGGATCTGTTGCAGAACGCGCTGACCCTGGATGGCACCCTGACGGCCAACCGCCAGAACGAAGCCAGCGCCGCGCAGAACGAGCAAGTCAAAAAGATCTCCTCCTGGGCTGCCATCCTCTTTGCCCCCTCCTTCGTGGCCGGCGTGTATGGGATGAATTTTGACCATATGCCGGAGCTGCATTGGGACTATGGCTACCCCCTGGCGGTGGGGCTCATGTTCGGTGCAGCCCTGCTCATGTACGTCATTTTCAAGCGCAAAGGCTGGCTGTGACGCCACTGTCGAGGCCTGCTCCCCGCACTGCGCGGGACACTGTCCGCGCTTTGCTGGCGGGGATGGAGCACGACGCCGGACTGGCGGGTTTTGCGCTTGAGCCAAGTCAGCGACAGGCAGCCGAGCGGTTGGCGGCCTTCGGCGCCCAACTGACGGGCCGTCGTCGTCCGCTTCCCCGCAAGGCGCCGCGGAGCCTGTACTTCCACGGACCGGTGGGCCGCGGCAAGACATGGCTGATGGACAGCTTCTACGGACAGCTTGACGCCCGGAAACGCCGTGTCCACTTCCACGACTTCTTCCGCAGGCTCCATGCGGGAACCCACGTCTTTGAGGCCAACAGCGGAACTGCCATTGAGCAGTCCGTGGATGCATTGCTGGATGGCATCGACGTGCTGTTCTTCGACGAATTCCATGTCCATGACGTTGGCGATGGCATGTTCATTGCCCGGTTGCTGCGGTCTGCTGCGCAGCGCCGTATCCCCCTGGTGGTGACCTCGAACTACGCCCCGGACGACCTCCTGCCCAATCCCCTGTGGCACGACCATTTCATGCCCACCATCGAGGCCATCAAAGAGATGATGGACATCGTGGAGATCGAGGGGCCCACGGATTTCCGCCGTTTTCCCGCCGCTGGAACTGCCCCTGCCGAAGGGTTTGCCGCGTTCCGCTCAGGTCGGATCGTCTCTCCCGGCACGCCCGCACAACTGGGGCGCCTCGGTCTCTTCCGGCCAGCACCATCCCAAGGCCGCGTTTTGCAACCGACAACCCAGCCGATTGTGGTCAGGAACTCCGACCCCGATGTGCTCTGGGTCGGTTTCGAGGAGCTCTGCGGTGGGCTCACCTCAACAGCGGACTTCCTGGTGTTGGCGGAGACCTATAAAACGTGGGTGATCGACGACGTTCCCTCCCCTGCAGGAAACGATTCGGCATCCGCACCCTCATGGCAGCGGTTCAGCAATGTGGTGGACGTGCTGCACGACCAGGACATCACGCTGTTCCTGATCGGCGAGGGACCGATGGAATGGGACATCGACGCATCCGGCAGTGATCTTTCGGTTTTGCCGGTGGATCTGGCGCGGATAGCGAGCCGTTTGTCCCTCTTGGGACGGTCAGAGCACCACGATGGCGTGGACAGTGCTGTCCACAGTGAAGAGGCCGCCGGAAGCTAAGCTTCCGACGGCCACAGCATGGTAAGGGTCCGGCCTTAGATGACACCGCCGGCTGCGGACGGTGCACTGGCATCGTCGCCGCCATCGCCGACCGTTTCGCGGGCGACGTAGTTCTCGATGTCGAAGAGGTTCTCAGCCCGTTCCGTGATGTTGAGCAGCGTGGTCATGGAAGCAACTTCCTCAACCTGCTCCTTCAGGAACCACAGCATGAACTGCTCGCCCAAGGCATCTCCCTCTGCACGGGCAACGCGGAACATCTCTTCGATGTTGCGTGTGACTTCCTTCTCCTGCTCCAACGCCAAGGCGATGGGCTCCTTGGCGTTGGAAAAGTTGTTGCGAACAGGGGCGATGCCCGGGATCTCAACGTGCACATTGCGGTCCAGCATGTACTGGACCATCATCATGGCGTGGTTTCGCTCCTCGAGCGACTGACGGTAGAAGTGCCGGGCGAGCTGAGGCAAGTCTTCGCCATCAAAGTACACAGCCACTGCGATGTATTGCTGGGAGGCTGCAAACTCATTCGCAACCTGGGCGGACAACAGCTCATTGAAAGTCTTCTTAGCCATGGCTCGATCCTACAGGCGGACAATACCGGTTCCGGTGGTGAGATTCGCCACTGCTCAGGGCAGCAGCAGACTGATCCACACACCCGCAGCGGCCGCCACGACGCTGACTGCCATGGTCCCCAAGCCGTTGATGACCGCCAATGCTGTACGCCCGCTTTGAACGAGCCGGATGGTCTCAAGGCTGGCGGTGCTGAAGGTGGTGTAGCCGCCCAGGAAGCCCGTACCGAGGATGAGCATCAAGGACTCCGGTGCCTGGCCACGCATGACCAGGCCCGCCAGGAAACCCAGCAACAGGGAGCCCGAGATATTGATGATGACGGTCCCCCATGGGAAGGCAGTCTTCAGGCGTGCACGGACCAACCCGTCCACCACAAACCGCACTGCCGCACCCAGCCCACCGGCCAGAGCAAGAAGGATGACTGTCACGAGCGTCGTCCGGTTGCCCGCCGGTGATGCCAGGCGCCCAGCCAAATTCCTGCGGTGGCAGCGGCGGCCCCGCCTATTAGGCTCGCAGCGAGGTACACCGCAGCGGCTGGAGCAGCTCCAGCGGTGAACAGGTGCACCGCGTCCAGGGCCAGCGTGCTGTAGGTGGTGTAGGCGCCCAGGAATCCCGTGCCCAAGGCGAGCCGCAGGACCCGGCGATTGCCGACGTCGGGCCCCCGGCGTGAAAGTCCCTCCAACAGCGCGCCCAACACCAGAGCACCCGAAAGGTTGATGACCAAGGTGGGAAGCGGCCACGCGCCGGGCGCTGGGATGACCAGCCCCAAACCGTACCGTGCGAGTGCTCCGAACACCCCGCCGGCTGCCACGATCGCGATGAAACCCCAATGGAGGTGGACGGGGTTATTGGCCTCAGTCGTCGTCATCGTCAGTGGGGACCCTGGGATTAACGGGAACAACGAGCACCGGCCGGGCCTGGCGGTGGAACAGGTGCCGCGCCACCGAGCCTGCCGTCAGTTCTTTCAATGCAGCAGCCAGTTTGTGCTCCCGGGTACCCACCACGATCATGGAGGCTCCAATGTCCTCAGCCTCACGGGCCAAAGCGCGGGCGGGTTCCCCGGCCAGATGGACCAGCGACCATTCAACGCCGTTGCCGTCCAAGTGGTCATGAAGGGTTTGCACCAGTGATTCGGGGATCCTGTGAAGATCCGCATCAATGCCGTCCGGATCGATCGGCGCTGCCGGCCCTCCGGTGCTGCCGTCCACCGGGTACACCGTGACGTCTGCATAGGCGCACACCAGCGGCAGCCGGGCACTGGCCGCCACAGTCGCTGCTTGTTGGAGGACCACTGGATGCTGCCCCGGCATGACGCCTACCAGGATGGGGCCGGCCGCACTGGTGGAAGCCTCGGAACGCGGGGCGGGAGTCTCTGTCACAAGGAAAGTCTACGGCGCGGTACTGGAGCCCGCGGTTGTTCTCAGGACTGTCGCCGGCCCGACCACAGGCCGTAGAGCAACGGGACCACTGAGCTGATCATCAGCACATTGCCCAGTCCGGGATCGTCCGTCCGCAGAACGGCTCCGGCGATCAGGAGAGCGCCGAAGATCAGCGCCGCCACTGCACGCCGCGCCGTCAGGATGAGACTCGCCATCTGCCGCTCCAGGCGCCGGTTGCCCACTTGGAGGGATCCTTCTTCCAGTCTCGAGACCAGCCCGTCCAGCCTCTTGGGCAGGCGAAGGGCGATGGCGGCGGCTTCGAGAGTTTGGGACGCGACATCGTTGATCAGGTTGCCGCGCTCGTCCCGCAGAAGTTGGGCCGCATATGGTTCCACCGAGTCCCACAGGTTGAAGCGGGCATCCAGAGAGCTGCACACACCCGACGTCAGGGACATGGCCCTGATAATGAGCAGGAAATTCTCGGGTAATTGGAAGGGCAGTGAGCGGATCACGCTGCCGAATTCAGTGCCGAATTCACGGAACTCCCGTGGGTCAACATCGCGAAGCTCGGCGAAGCCCATGCCACCGAAACGCGCAAAGAGCTGCGTCATCGCCCGCTCAAGCTCTGCGGTATCGGCTGACTGCATCAGCACCCCTACATCGCTGATGGCGGTGACCAGTCCTTTGCCGTCACGAGAGGCAGCGGCGATCAGGAGCTTCCGTAGGCCGCTTCGCGTCTCCACGGGAACCTCGCCCATCATTCCGAAGTCTATGAAGGTCAGTTTCCACGGATGTTCACTGGAAGGATCATTGGCCGGAGTAACGAAGATATTGCCGGGATGGGGATCGGCGTGGAAGAAACCCTTGGTGAACAACTGGTCAAACATCACCGAGGCGAAGACCGGTGCCACTTCGGTGGGGTCTATGCCGGCCAGGCGAAGCGAGTCCGCGTCCGTAATCTTGATGGCCGTGACGTCTTCGAGGGTGAGCACGCGGCGGGTGGTCCGCTCCCACACCACGGCCGGAACGGTCACCCGGGCGTCATCGGCGAAGTCAGCAGCAAACCGCTCTGAATTGGCCGCTTCATTCAAGTAGTCGATTTCCTCGAGGCTGGTCTGCGCGAATTCCTTGATCAGCGCAGGAACGTCTGCACGGTTCGAAACGAGGCGGATGCGGCTGAGCCAGCCTCCCACTTTCCCCAAGGCAGCGAGGTCGACGTCTACTATTTCGGCGATGCCAGGCCGCTGCACCTTGAACACGACACGGCTGAGACCGGTGTCCTCGGCGTTACCGGAGAGCAGTTTCGCCCGGTGTGCTTGTCCCAGTGAAGCTGCCGCGATGGGAGTCTCCTCGACCGAAGCAAACACTGCCTCCAGGGGAGCCCCAAGTTCGGCCTCAGCCAAGGCCCGGATGGCGTGAAAAGGGACAGGCGGAACTTCGTCCTGCAGCCCCTCCAGCTCCGAGGTTATTTCCGGCGGCAGCACATCGAGCCGGGACGACATGAACTGGCCCACCTTGATCATCAGCCCGCCGAGCTCCACCGCTAGGCCATGAAAACGCCGGGCGAAGCGCCGCATTCTGTTGGCGCGGTTCCGTTCAGTCAGCCTGCGCAGGCCCACTCTGGGCAGGAACAGCTCGAACCACCAGGTCACCGCCAAATGCCATGCGGCGAATCGGAGGATTCGACGATAACGGGCACGGGGGCTCCCAGCTCCCCTCAGGGAATCAGCCCGTTCGCGCCGAATCGACGTCACCCCTTCAGTCCTGGGCGAGGATCGAGTACAGGCGGCGGCGTGCCTCCTCAAGCACCGTTACAGCCTCCTGGACTTGCTTGGGTGTCCCGGTACGGCCGACCTGCGCCGCAGCCTGCGCCAGGTCCACACCGGCCTTGGGCAGTGCAGCGAAACCCGGGCTCGATGACGTTCCCAGGGAATCCCATGGCGCTGACGTTTCGGAACCAGCCACGTCCTCCCGGCCCGCCTCGGTCAGGGAGTAGATTTTGCGCCCGTTGGACTCCTCGGCACTGACGAAACCTTCGTCCGCCAACAGCTGCAGGGTGGGATAGACGGAGCCGGCACTCGGCTTCCAACTACCGCCGCTGCGCTCTTCGATTTCATGAATGATCTGGTAGCCGTGCATGGGACGCTCAGCAAGCAGGGCAAGGATCGCCGATCGCAGCTCGCCCCGGCCCGCACGGGTTCCGGAACGCTTTTCGAACCGGGAACGGAACTCCTCAACGGCTTGCCACATGCCGTCCAGGTTGTTGCCCATGAATCCGTTTGCAGGGAATGAATTGTGCATCAAGCTCACCTCAATCAGTCGCGAACGATACTAAACGATAGTTAACGATATACCTTCACGCGGCTTAGGAACAACGGCGGCCTGGCCGGTTCATGCTGGCGGGCATGGCTGCGCTGGCAAACGACGGAAAGGAGATGAGGTGTTTGGCCATCGAGTTCCTTCGTCGCAGGATGGGCGATGCCCACCATCCTCGTCGATGACTCCACTCCGCGGAAAGACCCGTTAGCGCAGGGCCGGACAGCACTTCTGGGTGACGCCGTCCGGCCCCAGCCGCGGAACCTTGGGGCAGCGCCGGCGAACGAGGGGGTCATTGGCCGTTGCGTGGGATCCGCTGGGTTCAGTAAAGATGAGTCGGGGTTCAGGCACACGAGTAGTTGGTACTCGTCTTTGCTTGTGCTTGAAAGATCCACTACTTGCCGGGCACGATAGCTGGCGGGCTGAATTGTGGAGCTAAGGAGATTCGAACTCCTGACCTCTTCGATGCGAACGAAGCGCTCTACCAACTGAGCTATAGCCCCCTGGACCAGACCGTAACCGTCCGGCCAGTGTCCCTAGGCTACAAACTTTCGCGGCGCTTTTCCAACCACGACACGAACGTCTCCACGCCATCCTTTTGCCCGGGGATCAGGTTGTTGCCGGATCGCAGGAATGCACCCATCGCCCCAGGCAACGGCACCTTCACAATCGTTCCCCGCGCGCCGGTAACCGCCTTCCATGACTCCGCCATCTGCCGCATGGTGAGCACTTCCGGACCACCCACCGTACGCAGGCGGTGACGTTCAGGAGAGGCGCTCTCCATGGCAGCGTCCAGCAGTGCCCGTGCAACGTCAACTGGCGAGATGGTCTGGAATCTTGTGCGCTTGAAGACAGGAATGAGGCGCACTTTGGCCCCGGCAGCGAAGATCATTGCCACCAAGCCGTGAAACTGTGTTGCGCGAACCACCACGGTCTCAAGCGGAGAAGATGAGTACTTCCGCTCTTTCCCAACCTTAGAGACGTAATACGAATAACTGCTGAGGTCGCAGTTAATGATGGACAACGCCACCGCCCTGCCGACCCCGGCACGGTGAGCCGAGGCAAGAAGGCGGGCACCGCCGTCGGCGAATTCTCGTTGGGCTTTGCCGAACTGAGCTTCAAGGCAGTCAATCACGACGTCGACGCCCTCCAGTGCGGCCGCCAGCCCTTCTCCTGTGGTGACGTCGCCCGCAACATAGGTGGCGCCGTCGTGATGCTTCTCCGAGCCGGGAGGCGGCACGTGGCGTGACAAAGAGGTCACCTCATGACCCGCATCCAGAGCAAGCCGGACAACCTCGCGACCTACCTGGCCGGTACCGCCTGCTACGCAGATACTGGCCATGCGTGGCTAGGCGCGGCGGCGCTGCAGGACGTCGTCCAGGTTACTGAGCGCGCTCTGCCCCTTGGCGGAGACGGCAGCAGATGCCTCGGCCTGCTCAGCACCTTGCTTCAGGACGGGCTTGCCCACGGGTTTGGGAGCCTCAGGGAGGTCCAGCGGCTCAGGGGCCGGCCTTGAAGCCTTGGCGGCTTCCACATACGTGGGCTTCGGAACTGCAACAGGCTCCCAGCTGGCACCTTTGGAATCGGTTGCTTGCGCTGATGTGTCTCCTGCGGCAACGGCAACCGCCAAAGCAGCCTGGCGAAGCTCAACAGCGGACAAGCGCGCAGCTTCACGGCTGGTGGCTTCGGCGTCGAAAACCGTAGTTTCCTTCGCTTCCACTGCTGGTTCCTTGGGCAAGTAGCGTGCTGGCGTCGGGATGGGCGCTGCCTGCGCCGCACGGCGTGCCCGGCGTTCGCGAAGATCCCTGAGAGCGAGCTTCCGCAACGTGACGACGGCGAGCACCGCACCGATGAAGGACACCAGCGGCAACCAGAATGACCCGACGCCAAAGGTGAGGAGGATGCCCGAAACGGCGGCTGTCACCAGCAAGGCAAGGCCTGCCAAGGCCAAAGTGAGCCGGGCATAGCGGATGGTGAATGGAGTGGTGGGCGCTTTCCGCACGGACGACTCAGCCGCGCGGGATTCCTGGGGCGACGCCGGTGCTTTGCTGTGCATGGTCTCCATCGGTTTCTCCTGCTGAGGTGCCAAAGTCAGTACCACCCCTGCCTGCGGTTCGTCTGGTTCGTCGTCGATTGCCCCTGCTGGAACAGCGGCCGTTTGGACTTGTTGGCGCCTGTTCCGGAGAACGTAGGGCGCCACCCAGACCATCCACAGCGCAACAGTGACCACGAGTATCACTGAGCTGCTGAGAGGGAAGTCCACATTCAAAACCGTAGAAGCAAATCACCGGGCGCGGCGGCATTGCGGCCGGTGTGTCGTCGTCGAGTCCTCAAATGACTGGATATACGGACAAAATGGCCTATGACCTGCCCATTTATCCTCTGAGCCACCGACGCAGCAGACCCTCAGGAACCTCGTCCGATGTCAGGGCAAAGGACCGGTGGTCAGCCCATTCGCCGTTGATGTGCAGGTACCGTTCCCGATACCCCTCATCCCGGAATCCAAGCTTCTCCACCACCCTCAGGCTGGGGGCGTTTTCGGGCCTGATGTTGATCTCCATGCGGTGAAGGCCCAACACCTTGAAGCAGTGGTCCGTTGCCATGGCCACCGCCGTCGGAGCAATACCGTGCCCGGCCCGCTCCTTATCCACCCAGTACCCCAACGTGGCCATCATGGCCGATCCCCAAATGATGGAGGAAACGGTCAACTGCCCGACGATGAGCGGCTCACGGTATCCAGGGGTCCGCTCGACAATGAGGAAAGGCAATGCCGTGGACTGGCGGGCTTGGTTGTTCAGCGAGGCCACCATCTGCCGATAACTGGGCAGGCGCCCACCCGGTGCCGGGTTGGACGCCTCCCAGGGAGCAAGCCATTCGCTGTTCCGCGAACGGACTTCAGACCACTCCCGCTTGTCGCGGTATCGGATGGGGCGAAGAAGCAGGTCTCCGCTTTCCAGCGTCACCGGCCAGATCGCAGAACCGTACATCCTGAGGTTACTTGGGAAGCGAAGCAGTGAAGGTCGGCAGCCACTCACGCAGTTCAGGACCGAGGTCCTCGCGTTCGCAGGCCAACTCGATGCAGGCCTTGAGGTAGCTGAGTTTGTCACCGGTGTCGTAGCGACGGCCCCGGAAAACAACGCCGTACACGCCGTAGCCTTCACCTTCGCCGGCTGCCAGCACCTCGAGGGCGTCGGTCAGCTGGATCTCGCCACCACGGCCCGGCTCGGTCTTTTCGAGAACATCGAACACTGCCGGATGCAGCACGTAGCGCCCGATCACGGCAAGGTTGGACGGCGCTTCTTCCGGAGAAGGCTTTTCCACCAGCTGCTTAATGCGGACGTAGCCGTCTTCACCGATCTCCTCGACGTCGGCGCAACCATAGGCACTGATCTTGGAGGGCTCCACCTCGATCAGGGCAACCACGGAACCGCCGGTCTTTTGCTGGACGGCGATCATGTCGCTCAGGAGGTTATCCCGGGCATCGATCAGGTCATCGCCGAGGAGTACTGCAAAAGGCTCGTGCCCGACGTGCTGCTTCGCACGAAGGACAGCGTGGCCCAAGCCGTTGGGGTCGCCTTGGCGGACGTAGTGGATGTCACCGAGGTTGGTGGCGGATTGGATGGCCTCAAGCTTGGCGGTATCGCCCTTTTCGGCCAGCGTCGCTTCCAGCGCCGGCACACGGTCGAAATGATCCTCCAGGGCGCGCTTGCTGCGCCCAGTGATCATCAGGACGTCGTGCAGGCCAACCTTGACCGCTTCTTCGACGACGTACTGGATGGCTGGCTTGTCAACCACGGGCAGCATTTCCTTCGGCATCGCCTTTGTTGCAGGCAGGAAACGGGTACCAAGACCCGCTGCGGGGATGACGGCCTTACGGACAGCATTGTTATCGAGAGTCACCGGACTAATGTAACGGAAGGAATACATCATCGGCTAAACCCTCGCCGCGCCGGGACAACATTTCTGTGGACTGAACCGCAGCTTTTGTCGCCGGACCGGCATCAGACGAACCTCACGATCGGACATCCATGGCATCGAAGGAAGACATCCGCAGCAGCCGCCGCCTCCAAAGGCGCGCCCTCTCCCCCGAACAGATCGCTGCTGCCGGTGCGTCGATCGCGCAGCATGGAACGGAATGGGCGGCTGCAGCTTCCTCCGGCACGGCGGCCACTTTTGCCGTCTATGTAGGTGTCGCGTTTGAGCCACCCACCATGCCACTCATCCATTCCCTGCACGAGGCCGGACACAGGATCCTCCTTCCCGTGTGCGAGCCCGGCCGGCAGCTGAGCTGGGTCTATTGGACCCCGTCGACAGTTTTCGTCCGTTCCTCCTACGCCCCTATCGACGAACCTGAGGGCGAACGCATGGAAAGCCAGGTGGTGGCAGGCGCGGCGGGGATCTTCATGCCAGCCACGGCAGTGGACAGGGATGGCAACCGGATCGGCCAGGGCGGCGGTTACTACGACCGGCTCCTCCATGGGCTCGACGATTCCGGCCAGCGGCCGCCCACCATTGCGGTGGTGTACGACGCCGACCTGTTGCCTTCAGGTTCGATTCCCGCCGAAGCATTCGACCGCCCCGTGCGGGAAGTGCTGACTCCCTCCGGGGTGGTCCATCTCGACGAGAGAGCCCCGTGAGGTCCCGCACATCCACTGGCGCATGCACTGTAGACCGATGATAGAATTGGCACTCAGGCCCTGCGACTGCTAATGCGAAGCGAAATCTCCGCCGTTGCTGCACAGGACCTGACCTTTGTCCTGAAGGAGGAACTCAGTGCCCACATACGCATACGCCTGCAAAGACTGTGACCATGCCTTTGACATCGTCCAGTCCTTCTCTGACAGCTCCCTGACGGAGTGCCCCGAGTGCAAGGGCGCCCTTCGCAAGAAGTTCAACAGCGTCGGTGTCGTCTTCAAGGGCTCTGGTTTCTACCGGACTGATTCCCGTGATGCCAAGGGCAGCACTGTTTCAGCCGCACCCGCCGCCGCGCCGTCCGCTCCCGCAGCCGCCCCGGCACCGGCAGCTGCAGCAAGCTAACTTCCCCACTTTTCCACATAGCGCTTCAGGCCGCTGTTATCCGGCCTGTCCGGCTGGCTAACGTGGCGGCATGCCACAACAGTCTCGAAGCGCCCTCCTTGCCCGCGCCCGGCGTTCAGCGTCGCCTGCCGGCCCTTGGCCCCCGGACCCGTTTGGTGCGGGAGGGCAGTCGTCCCGACCGCGCAAAAATGCCACAAGCTTTCACCGGCAGCTGAATTATTCAGCCCGCCAAGGCAGAAGGCAAAGGATCGGCTCCTGGATCGCCCGGAACCGCCGTCTCACTGTTGCCCTCCTGCTGTGCCTGGCCGCCGGCATCGCCGTCCAACAGCTGACTCCGGCTTCGGAGCTGCGAATCAGTGTCATGGTGGCCGCCCGTGACCTCCCCACGGGAACCACTCTCACAGAAGCCGATTTCACCCGGGTGGGAGTGCCCCAGGACCTTGCCGTCACCGGAGCCCTCTCAGATGGCGGGGACCTCACAGGCAGACAGTTGGCCGCTCCCTTGAGCCGGGGGCAGATCCCCACTGAGTCCAGCCTCCTGGGTCCCGGGCTTCTCACTGGATCACCCGTGGGCACCGCAGCCGTTCCCCTGCGGATGGCCGACCCGTCGTCCATCCAGCTCCTCTCCCCCGGCCAGTTGGTCACGGTGGTCCTCACGGCAGCCGGATCCTATGACGAATCCAGGGAAACACAAGTACTCGCCGGTCCCGTCCCCGTGCTCTGGACCTCAGCCCACGGGGGCAAGGCAGGCGAATGGCTGGGCACCAGCGACACCGAAGGCTTGGTAGTGGTTGCTGCGGATCCACAGCAAGCAGAAAAGCTTGCCGGCGCATCAACGCACGGCAAGCTTTTCTTTGTTTTGGTCAACCCGTGATGGGTGGTTCAGATGGCGGTGGACGGTCAGCCCCAGTGCGGCGGCTTTTGTTCCTTAAGCCACTGCTCATGGTCGTAACCGGACTCATCGCCCCAGCGCCGGGGATCGTCTTCCGCTGCTTTGGTGGGCAGAATGCCACTCACGCCTGGTTTGGCTGCGGCGGCCGTGGCGTCCGGAGTTTCTTCAGTGGTGTCGGCGGCGGGCGCGGAGGATTCGGTCTCGGACCCGCCTTCAAGACCGGTTGCTTCTTCCATCAGTGGTGCTTCTTTCCCGTTCTCTGCTTCGCTGTCTGCATCATTGGCAGCGTCGTCAATCTGGTCTGGTGCCTGCTGTGCCGGACTTGGAGCGAACGTTTGCTGCCCCTTGTCCACACTCAATTGTTCAACGTCCATGTCCAGGAAGCCATGCTCAGGCGACGCCGACCGCGGAATGTGATTCTCCAGCCCAAGGTAGGAGCCGATGCGATCCGCGCAGGACGAAGGATCAGTGAAGACCTCAATGGTCCACAGGGACATGTAGCGCCATCCCATGCGCTCCAGCAGCTGCGGACGCAGCCGGCTGCGTTCCCGGACGCTCATCCGCCGATAGCGTTCAGTGCCATCGGATTCGATCGCGACAGGTGTGGGGATTTCTGCTCCCTCCCGGCCGATCGTGTGGACGGGATCCGCCGCAGCTGCGATGTCCAGAACGCCATCGTAGAGATGCCAGACCCGGGCTCCCCGGGCCCGCAGGCGTTCTCCAAGGTCAGCAACCAAGGGATCCTCACCGAGCGCCTGCTCACTGGCAACAGCACGGGACGCGGGTGTACCGAGGTTGCTGTTTCCCGAGAGTTCCCGGTCCAGCAGCTCGTAGAAGTCCACTGCACCATGAGCCAGCCGATCGAGGTCAAGGTCCTCGGGACGGAAGCAGCTCAGGACGTGCATGGAACGCCGTGCGCGGGTCATG
This sequence comes from Paenarthrobacter sp. CCNWLY172, assembly GCF_037402035.1. Taxonomy (NCBI): domain Bacteria; kingdom Bacillati; phylum Actinomycetota; class Actinomycetes; order Micrococcales; family Micrococcaceae; genus Paenarthrobacter; species Paenarthrobacter sp. CCNWLY172. The sequence continues at coordinate 572,165 of NZ_JBBEGB010000001.1, read as the reverse complement.
GCCAAAGCGAAACGGTTCCGGCCACCCTCAGCGGACAGCGGACCGAACGAATGGAGTGCCCGGCCATGTGGTGTGCGGCCGTAGCCAAGCGAGAAGATCACGTGGTCCCGTACCAGGCCTTGGGCCCGCTCCAGATCCACCACACGGAAGGACTCGGGACCGGCGCCAAAGAACGTGGACAGCAGGGGGTGGTTGGGCAGTTGAAGCCTGATGGCCTCGCCGATGCGGGCAGCATGGCGCAAGCTGGCAGTTACCACCGCCAGGGACGTGCGGGGACGCAGCCTTGCGTGTTCGAACACAAGGTCCACCACGCGATTGACCTCGGCAGTGACGGACTCGACGCCCTCATGGTCAGCACCCGGAAGCCCGGTGCCATCGGGGATGTACTCCACCAGGATGGAACGGTCCAGTCCTGTGACAGAGTTGCCGTCGGGCAGGCGGCGCAGGCCACCGTCGTAGTAATTCTTGCTCAGCTGAAGGATCAAGTCCTCGTCTACGGCGCGGTAGACCCAGTTCAGTTGCCAGGTCGGAAGGACCCTGGCCAGCGCCTTGAAGGCGCTGTCAACATTCTCGTGGCTGGCAACACCGGCTACAGGCGGTTCCACAGCAACGCTGAAGGTCCGTGCATGCGCAATCTTCGCATCACCGAAGGCCACCACCTGCTTCGCCCGGGCGATGGCAGGAAGTACGGCCTGCAGCGAGGTGGATTCGGCGTCGATGATCACCACGGCGTCAAACTTTTGCTCGGCCGGGAGGACACCAGTCAAGAGGTAGGGGCTGACAGACCAAACGGGCACCAGGAGTGGCACAAGCTCAGGCGCCTGGGCGCTCAGCGCCGGCAAAGTAACCCGGCCATCCTTCAGCAAGGCCCGCAGCAGTTCCGCCTGCCGGGGGTGCTCAAGCAGGCCTTGGCGCCATTTCTGTGCCAACTGCCACCGGAGACGGGCAGCACCACTGGCGATGTGGGCCTGGTCAGCAAGCCGGTATTCGGCTTCCAGGCGGCGCAGCGAATCGCCATCGGACATCGCCAGGTAGTCGTCGCCGCTGATCATGGCTTCCAAAGCGGATTGCCACCAGGCCAGATCCAATTCGGCGGCCACGGAGCCGGCAGGAACCTCGCGGGCAGCCAGGTCGGACAGCAACTCACCAAGGCCGTGCTCGCGCATTTCCTCGATCAGGAGGGTGCGTTCGGGAAGTGTCTCTAGTGTTGCCGTGTCAGCAACAAGCCGTTCCAGCCGCTCCATCAGTTCCAAGTACGGTGTCCCGTGCAGGGAGCCACCAGCGCTGGTGTGCTTGAGGGCAGCACCGAGGCGGTGCAGCTCGCCATCCAACTCCCGGTACAGCGCACCAAGATCGGCGAGCCCGGAAGGCACTGCCGGGTGGCGCTGGGTGGTGGCGTATCCGGCCCACAGAGCCCGCTGCTCCTGAACCAGGACGAGGGAGCTGTGGAGGTCGGCGATGTGGACTCCGGGCCGCACATATTCCTTGGCTACCCGGCGCAGGCGGGAACGCTGCATGGAAGGCATCTCCAAGTTGCGCTCACGGCGCCACGCGGAACTGGCAGTCGCGGAAATGAGGTCGTGCACCGGCCGGTCAAAGATGTCCGGGGTGAACTTATCCAGGCTCTCCCGGACGGCGATGAGCAGTTCGAGCTGCGCACCCCACTCGGTGAAGGTGTCCCCCAGCCGGATTTCAGCGTGATCGGACACCTGCTTCATCCGGTCCCGCAGGACGGGAAGCTTCTCCTCGGCCAGACGGGCGAGGTGTTGGGCTTCCTCGGTCTCCTTGCGCGTCACCAGTCGCGCTCCATACCAAGGGCTGGAAGTGGACGCCCTGCTGAAGCTGCCAAGCTCCGCTGCCCGGCGCAGGCGGCCGGCCAGTTCTTCACGGTCCTTGATGTTGTCCAGGACGCTGCGCTTCAGTCGGACCGTGGTGGAAGGCGCGGGATGGATGGACGTCAGTTCTGCCAGCGACTGCATGGCCTGGTACGGCGAGCAACCCCACCGCTCACGGACGTTGTGCAGCGAGGCTACATGGTCCATTAAGGCGTGGCGGTGTCCGGTGAGCGTCTGGTGCAAGTTGCCCAGTTGAGGCTCAAGCGCTTTTTCGTTGCGCATGATGGCGCGGACCAGCTGGCCTTTGAGCTGCTGCGGCGTGGTCCCGTTACCCGGGCGGAACAGCATGGAGTCGAGGCCGAGCGATTCCAAGTGGGCGGAGAGTCCCGCCAGGCTGGACTGCCTGTCCCCAACCACCAGTACGGATTTGCCTTCGCTGACCAGCGCACCGATCGCGTTGATGGCCGTTTGCGTCTGTCCGCTTCCCGGCGGGGTGCTCACTACCAGGGAATCTCCGGCCCGGACGGCATCCACCACGTACTGCTGGTCCGTGTCGGCGTCCAGCAGGAGGAGCTCATCTGCCGGATCACGCAGGTCGAGGCTCGGGAACCGGCCCGCCTTAATGGGCTCGGGCTCAATGTCACCACCGTTTGCCGCAACAGCAAGCGCTGCCACGGTGGGGTTGTTCATGTTGATCCAGGGATCATCAAGGTTTCCCGAGAGGTCAGCCAGGGTGGTGACCAGCAAGTTGAAATCCACCTCGGCGCCGTGAATCGGCTGGACGAGTGTGGCCAGGCGGTCAAGTACCGGCTGGGGATCGAACCGGGCCGTGTTGTAGGCCATGCGCGCCACGGCGTTGACGTCAAAGACTATGCCGTGGACTGACTTGAGGTGGCGCACCAGGGCAGGGTTCATGCGTGCCTGCTCGGTGAGCTGGAGTTCAAAATCGTCTTCACCCGGCCTGATGGTCAGGATGATGGAAGCGAGCATCACAGGGGCCGAGACACGCTGCGGTTTTCCGCCCACGGCAGAGGTCCACACCACGGTGCCCGCAGACAAATATCCGGCTTCAATGCCGCGATCATTGCTCAGCTCAAAGATCTTGGACCTGATGTTGCGGGCGGCACGGGCCGCCACCAAGTATTGCTGCCGGTCCCGGATCAACGTGGACAGACGGGTTCTGCGACCTGCCAGCAACTGCGCCAACCCCGAGGGGTGTGCGTTGCTCAAATCGATGGCGCCTTCGGGCGTCTTGACGAAACGCAGCATCGTGTCCGCCCCGGTGACGGGTTTAAGACCAGACAGCCATTTGCGGAGCTCTTCGGAGCCCTCTTCCTGGCCTTGACCTAATGACACAACTTCTGCCTTCTTTTCTGTACTAGCTTTAGACGCCTTGGACCATACCGGCATACCTTCGAGGGTAGCGGGAATACCTTGGCAGTCCGCTCCGCAACGCTGTTCCGACGCGAAATTCGCCGTCATTTCACAGGTGCCTGCCGATTTCACAGGCCGCGGCACCCGGTGGGTTCAAGCACAGTGGCCGGCCTCCCAGAGGAAGCCGGCCACTCAGAATGCTATTCCCACTCGATGGTTCCCGGTGGCTTGCTGGTGACATCCAGCACCACGCGGTTCACGCCGTCGACCTCATTGGTGATGCGGTTGGAGATCCGGGCAAGGAGGTCGTAAGGCAGTCGCGACCAGTCCGCCGTCATGGCGTCTTCGGAGGACACCGGACGCAGCACGATCGGGTGCCCGTAGGTACGGCCATCACCCTGGACACCAACGCTTCGGACATCGGCCAGGAGGACTACCGGCATCTGCCAGACGTCGTTGTCCAAGCCGGCAGCCGTGAGCTCCGCACGGGCAATGGCATCCGCCTTGCGCAGCAGGTCCAGGCGTTCCTTGGTCACTTCGCCCACGATGCGGATTCCCAAACCGGGGCCAGGGAACGGCTGGCGGCCGACGATTTCCTGCGGCAGCCCAAGCTGGGCGCCGACTGCGCGTACTTCATCCTTGAACAGTGCCCGCAGCGGCTCAACAAGCTCGAACTGCAGGTCCTCGGGAAGCCCGCCCACGTTATGGTGGCTCTTGATGTTGGCAGCACCTTCGCCGCCACCGGATTCGACGACGTCCGGGTACAGGGTTCCCTGAACCAGGAACTTGATCTTCTCGCCTTCGGCAGCAGCCTGGGCGATGATGGCCCGCTCCGCTTCCTCGAAGGCACGAATGAATTCGCGGCCAATGATCTTGCGCTTGGTTTCGGGATCGCTGACCCCGGCCAATGCTGACTGGAAGCGTTCCTGCTCATTGGCTACGTAGAGGTTGACGCCCGTGGCTGCCACGAAGTCGCGCTCAACCTGTTCGGCTTCGCCTTCACGCAGGAGTCCGTGGTCGACGAAGACACAGGTCAATTGGTCGCCAACGGCGCGCTGGACCAAAGCCGCAGCAACAGCGGAATCAACGCCGCCGGAGAGGCCGCAGATAACCTTGGAGTCCCCGATCTGCTGACGGATCCGATCCACCTGCTCTTCGAGGATATTGCCCGTAGTCCAGTTGGGGCTCAGACCCGCACCCTTGAACAGGAAGTTCTCCAGGACGTGCTGGCCGTGGACTGAATGCTTGACTTCGGGGTGCCACTGGACACCGTAGAGGCGCTTCTCGTCGTTGGCGAAGGCAGCCACCGGCGCACCAGCCGTGGAGGCGAGGACTTCGAAGCCCTCAGGGGCCTCGTGAACGGAGTCACCGTGGCTCATCCAGGTGTTCTGTGAGGAGGGGACGCCGTCCAGGATGGACCGGGCATCGCCTACGACAAGGGCTTCAGTAGCGCCGTACTCGCGGAGACCCGTCTGGGCCACCTTACCGCCCAACGCGTTGGCCATCGCCTGGAAGCCGTAGCAAATGCCAAATACAGGCACCCCGGCTTCGAAGAGATCAGCGCCGACGCTCGGGGCTCCCTCTGCGTACACGCTGGAGGGTCCCCCGGAGAGGATGATGGCTGCCGGGTTCTTGGCCAGAAGCTGCTCGGTGGTGAAGGTGTGCGGAACAATTTCCGAATACACATTCGCTTCGCGGACGCGGCGGGCAATCAGCTGCGCGTACTGGGCACCGTAGTCAACAACCAGCACCGGCTTCTGGGAAGTTTGGGGTGCGGTGGGAGTAGTCACCAGACAAGACTACTTTGCCGGGCCGCCCCGGTGCACGTTGACGAGGGCGGCCAGAGGCCAAAAAGGCCGCGTCGTTAGGCATCTCACAGTGCGTCAGGTCGCGTAGCCCGCAGCGGGACACTGTGGGCGGTCCTAGTAGCGCTTGGACGCCTGCGGGTTGGCTGCCAGTTCCGCTTCAACCTGCGCGTGGAATTTCTTCTCCACGATGAAGGACAGCAACGGAATGACACCACCCAGGGCCAGGAGGACCATCTTGGAGAACGGCCAGCGCATGAGGGACCACAAGCGGAAGTTGGAGACCAGGTACACCACGTACATCCAACCGTGCACGATCAGTACCGACGTGGAGATGTTGAACCCGCCGATCACGCCTTTGGGCTCGGACTCAGCGAAACCAAATCCGAAGGGCTGGCCGGTGACGGCGTTCGTGCCGCCAGCGAAGAGCGAGACTCCAAACCCATAGCGGGCGATCAGTTCCGCACACAGCAGGAGCAGCATGGCGCCGGTCAGGTACGCCATGACTTTGTAGAACTTCAACGCCGAACGGATCTGGGCTTCCGTTCCGCCGAACCGGCGCTTCTTGGGCTTGGATCCGGATTGCTCTGGCTGGATGGCCGGTTTTGGCTCAATCATTGCTGCACCTTTTGTTCTGGCTCTGGGTTTGTAGTTTCGTGGGCATCCACGGGATTGGCAGGCTCCGCCTCGTGGTCATCCCCGTATTCGTCGTCCTCGTCCTCTTCGAGGTCGCGCCGGTAGTCGTCCTTGACCAGACGCCACCAGATGAAGATCGAGAACCCGGCGAACACCACCCATTCCACTGCGTAGAAGAGGTTCAGCCAGTTGATCTGCTCTGCAGGCGGCTGGGGCGGGATGTTGAGGGCCTTGACGTCATCGCCAAGGGGAATGGCCACGCCGTCGGAAACCTCCGACGTCGCGGCGACAAAACCCGGGTAGCTGGACACTTCCCACAGGTTGATGAGCTCCGCGGCAGACACAGCGGACGCACGGCCTGGACCGGCGTCGACGTTTGGAACGGGCGCTTCAGAAGGAATAAGGCGACCAGTCAAGGTGATGGTGCCCGACGGCGGCGGGCCGGCCTGGTCGGCATCTGCCACCCAGCCGCGTGCCACGGGGATCCACGTCTGGGGCGAGGCAGCAACACCGTTCAGCGTCGGAGCGTCGTTGACAGCGAAAGCCGAGATTATCCAGAAGCCTTTTTGATTGTTGTACAGGCGACCCTCTACAAGAACCTGCTTGCCGGGATCATAGGCCCCGGTGGCGGTGACCATCTGGTCAGAGACCGAACCCGGGAAGAACTGGCCGGGTTTGAGGACGTCCACCAGCGGTTTGACTTCTTCGATGCTGGACGGCGCCGGGGGCTCGTGCTGGGCGGACCGGCTGAGCTGCCACTGGCTGAGCAGCACAAACACCCCGGATAACAGAAGCGCAAAGACCAGTCCTGCGATCCAGCGGGGTTTCAACGCGGTTTTCAACACCCCTTAACCGTACTTCGTCCGGCTGTAGAACAACGAAACGGCTGAGGCCTGCCCCGCCCTCTAGTGATCGAAGAACACCAAGCTGGAGTTGATGAGCTCAGAGATGACCTCGGGATCGTGGGCCCGCCGGAGGGACTCACGGAAAGACTCCTTGGACAATGAACGGGCCAGGGTAGCCAAAACCTCAAGGTGGTCGGAGAAGGAACTGGCAGGAGTGGCGATGAGGAGGATCAACGTCGCCGGGCCGTCGGTTGCCCCGAAGTCCAGGGCGTGGCCGAACTTGGTCACACCCACCGCGATGGAAATCCTGTCCACATATTCACTGCGCGCATGCGGGAGGCCGATGCCGCCCGGAAGTCCCGTAGCCAACTGGTGCTCACGGGAGTGCACCTGCTCCAGGAATCCTTCAAGGTTGCTGATCCTGCCGGCAGCGTGGAGCTTATGGGCCAGTTGGGCAGCGGCGTCGATCTTGTCCTCGGCGACGAGTTCAAGGATGACGGTGTCCGGGGTGGTCAGTTCCGCGTCATACCGGTCAAGTGGTTCAGCCAAGTCGTGTTCCCTCCAGTGTGGCCTTCCGGCCGCATTTTCCTGAGCCGGTCAGCGAAGGGGAACGATGTCATCCACTCCCATGCGCGCGGCATCTGCCGATTCATCGTCAGGCTGCTGCTGACTGAGCCGTTCAGCTTCCACGCGTGCCAGGTAGTGCTTGATCTCGCTTTCGCGCTGAGTCTCGCTCCAGCCAAGGATTTCTCCCATCAGCTTAGCCACTACGGGGAGGGCTGCCACACCCCGGTCCCACGATTCGATCGAGATCCGGGTCCGACGCGTCAAAACGTCGTGGACATGGCGGGCTCCCTCGTGGGTTGTCGCGTAGACGACTTCCGCGGCGAGGTAGTCATCGGCTCCGGGCAGTGGTTGCCCCAGTTCCGGTCGCTTGGAGATCAGTTCCAGCACTTCGGGGGTCATGGACCCGTAGCGGTTCAGCAGGTGCTCAACCCGGGCGACGTGGACCCCGGCTTCTTCGGCAGAACGCCCGCGGCGGTTCCAGGCAGCCTTGAACCCTTCGGCTCCCAGGAGCGGAATGGTCTCGGTGCAGCTGGAGGGAACACGCTCGTCCATGGCCCTGGTGGCCTCATCCACGGCGTCCTTGGCCATGACCCGGTAAGTGGTGTATTTGCCCCCGGCCACCACCACAAGCCCGGGAACGGGATGTGCCACCACGTGCTCGCGGGAGAGCTTGGCCGTGGAGTCGTTCTCACCGGCCAGCAAGGGCCGGAGGCCGGCATAGACGCCTTCCACATCCTCACGGGTCAGGGGACGCTTGAGGACCTTGTTTACGTGCTCCAGGACGTAATCGATGTCCTTGCTGGAAGCGGCCGGATGCGCCTTGTCCAGCGTCCAGTCGGTGTCTGTGGTGCCGATGATCCAGTGGCGGCCCCAAGGGATCACAAAAAGCACCGATTTTTCCGTGCGGAGGATCAGGCCCACTGTCGATTGGAAGCGGTCACGCGGCACCACCAAGTGAATGCCTTTGGAGGCGCGGACCTTGAGTTGGCCGCGATCCGTCACCATGGCCTGCGTTTCGTCCGTCCAGACTCCCGTTGCATTAACCACTTGCTTGGCCCGGACTTCGAAAACGCTGCCGTCTTCCTGATTCTCAAGCTTTGCCCCCACCACGCGTTCACCCTCGCGAAGGAAGTCCACCACCCGAAGCCGGTTGGCGGCATGGGCGCCGTAATGGGCCGCGGTCCTGACCACGTTGACCACCAGACGGGCATCATCCACTTGTGCGTCGTAGTAGCGGATGGACCCCACGAACGCGTCGTCCTTAAGACTGGGAGCCGCGCGCAGGGTTCCGCGCTTGAAAAGGTGCTTGTGCATGGGAACGCCGCGGCTGTGCCCGGAGGTCAGGCCCAACGTGTCGTAAAGCATGATTCCGGCACCAACGTAGGGACGTTCCCAGAACCTGCGCGTCAGTGGATACAGGAAGGGCACAGGGCGGACCAGGTGGGGAGCGATCTGCTGGATCAGCAGTCCCCGTTCCTGCAAAGCCTCCTGGACGAGGCCGAAATCAAGCATTTCCAGGTATCGAAGACCTCCGTGGATGAGCTTGGAGGACCTGGATGAGGTGCCGGACGCCCAGTCCCGGGCCTCCACAATGGCTACGGTAAGGCCGCGGGTCACGGCATCAAGGGCAGCTCCGGCCCCCACCACGCCGCCACCAACAATCAGGATGTCGAGCTCTTTGCCAGGTTCGGCAGTGGCTTTCAGGACTTCGATCGATGCGGCACGGGCTTCCGGGCTCAAGGCTCCCGGAGAACCGGCATGTGGACCGCCTGCGACATTGCTCATCGGACCCCTCCTCAAACGCAACAGCTGGTAGTCCCCTACCCTACTTGCTGCCCGCCGCATTGGGCAGGGCAATGGCAGGCAGCCATTGACGCGGGAATTGCCCCAAACGGAGAAAGCCCCTGTTGCGCCGACAGGAATCGGCGGCCAACAGGGGCTTTCAGGGCAGTTGTCAGTTGCCTGCGTAAGGCGACACAACGACGTCGACCCGCTGGAACTCCTTGAGGTCCGAGTAGCCGGTGGTTGCCATGGACCGGCGCAGGGCACCGATGAGGTTGGAGGTGCCATCGGTGTGGTGGCCGGGTCCGAAGAGGACTTCCTCCAGTGGACCGACAGTTCCCACGTTGACGCGGTCGCCACGGGGTGATTCCAGGTGGTGTGCTTCCGGACCCCAGTGCCAGCCACGGCCGGGTGCCTCTTCCGCGCGGGCCAAGGCACTACCGAGCATGACGGCGTCGGCGCCCATGGCGATGGCCTTGACGATGTCGCCCGAGCTGCCCATGCCGCCGTCGGCAATGACGTGGACGTACCGGCCGCCCGACTCGTCCATGTAGTCGCGGCGCGCCGCGGCGACGTCGGAAATCGCCGAGGCCATGGGCGAATGGATGCCCAGGGCACGGCGGGTGGTGGTGGTCGCACCGCCGCCGAAGCCCACCAGGACGCCAGCCGCGCCAGTGCGCATGAGGTGCAGGGCAGGAGTGTACCCGGCTGCGCCACCAACGATCACGGGGACGTCGAGTTCATAGATGAATTGCTTGAGGTTCAGCGGTTCGTGGTTCTTGGACACATGCTCAGCTGAGACCGTGGTTCCACGGATCACAAAAATGTCAACGCCGGCAGCCACCACTGTCTTGTAGTGTTCCTGGGTGCGCTGCGGGGTCAGGGAGCCGGCCACAGTGACGCCCGCGGCACGGATTTCCGCGAGGCGGGAACTGATGAGTTCCGGCTGGATGGGTGCTTGGTACAGGTCCTGCATGCGGCGGGTAACGGCAGTGCTGCTGGTCTCATTGGCCAGGGCGGCAATTTCGTCGAGCACCTTCTGTGGGTCCTCATAACGGGTCCATAGACCTTCGAGGTCCAGGACACCGAGACCACCGAGCCGACCAAAAGCAATTGCCGTGTCAGGGGACATCACGGAGTCCATGGGGGCAGCGATCACCGGGGTGTCGAACTTATAGGCGTCGATCTGCCAAGAGACAGAGACGTCCTTCGGGTCGCGCGTCCGGCGGTTCGGGACGATCGCGATGTCATCCAGGGAGTAGGCACGACGCCCACGCTTGCCACGGCCAATCTCAATCTCATAAGTCACGGCTCTTACTTTACTGGACCCCTCCCGGAACCCCGATTCGACACAAACAAGTGAACACTTCAGACAATGCTCGAAAGGACCCGAGGATGGCTCACATGATCGTGCCACTTCGTAAACTGGACGCAGAACCGCTAAGAGAAGGCACAAATGACCGCCCTGACCGAAGAATTCCAAGGCATACCGAACGCCGGACATGAGCTCATTGCCCTCGGCTCCCCTGTCCGCGCAGGCCTGGAGCTGTACACAAGGTGAGCTACCAGACAGGCCCCGCGCCTCTCCCCCACGCCGCCCGGCCCCTCGACTATTGGCTATCGACCGAACTCGCCGCAATAACGCCGGCCGGTGCGCGCTCCCGGCTTCGGGAGATCGCTGATGCGCGAGGTTCCTACATGGGCGCTTGGGCCGCCGGCATTGGCATGGGCGCAGTCCTCATCCTCCTGGGTGTCATCCTCGCCATCCGGTTGGGCACGCTGGTGCCGGTTCCTTCCCTCGGCCTTCCTGGAGCGGCAATCACCGCACTCTGCTGCGTCTTCTACGCACGGGCGCGCGACCGGTTGCCGCGAACAAGCCGGTTGATCGTCAATCGTGGGCCCGGGAGCTTGCGTAGTGCACTTTCATTCGTGGGATTCATCCTGCTCGTCTTCATAGGACTGTTCGCCCTCACGGCGAAACCAACGGCCTGGGAGGATCCAGCCCTCCTGCAGACGCTGGTCACCGTTCTTGCATTCCTCGTCTGCCTTCTGGTGGCCGCGATCATCGTCCCGGCAACCATTGTGGGCCGTTCCCGTGAATCGCTTCGCAGCAAGGCTGCGAATGATCCTCGCTTCAGGGCGCTCCTGGAACAGGACCTCGCCACCTGGCGTGACCCCTATGGCGATGCCGGATACGGGCCGCTCTAAGACTCAGGGCGTGTTCTGGCTGGTTTCGTCCGCGGAGAGCTGGGATTCGAACATCCGGAAGTAGCGACCCCTTAATGCGACCAATTCCTTGTGGGTCCCCTGCTCCGCGATCCGGCCGTCTTCCAGCATGTACACAATGTCTGCCTTCTCTATGGTGGCAAGGCGGTGGCTGATGGCGATGATGGTACTGCTTCTGTCAGCGAAGAGCCGCGTGAAGATGCGGTGCTCGGCCAAAGCGTCAATGGCCGAGGTGGGTTCATCCATGACCATGAACGAGGCGTCGCGATAGAAGTTGCGTGCCATGGCCAAACGCTGCCATTGGCCCCCGGACAGGCCGCTGCCCTTGCGTCCGCGAGGGTCCTCCATCCAGTTGCTCACATGGTTTTCCAACCCATTGGGCAGTTTGTTGATGAACTCCATGGCTTCTGCGTCCGAGGCTGCCCGCCGGATACGGTCGTCATCGCGTGGCTGGTCCACGTCGCCGAGGTAGATGTTCTCCGCGGCAGTCGCGAACTCGTACTTCAGGAACTCCTGGCTCAGCACGGCCAGGTGCCGGTGCCAGCTGGTGACATCGATCCCGGCAAGGTCCACGCCGTCCAGCAGCACTTGGCCAGAATCGGGACGATACAAGCCCGCCAGGATACGGATCAGCGTGGACTTTCCTGCCCCGTTCTCGCCAACGATCGCAATATGCTGGCCAGCCTGGATAGTCATGGAAATACCCTTGATGACTTCGATGTCGCTTCCGGTATAGCTGAACCGGATGTCCCGCAGCTCCACCGTTCCGGGCGAGGAAACGATGGGCTTTTCGTTGCCACTGGGAACTGGCAGGGCCATGAACAGCTCATAGTCCTTGAGGTTGGCGAGGTCCTCGTCAATGGAGCTCAGCGAAGATACGAGGCTGTTGGCCGTGGACAGCGCCCGGCTGACGATCTGCTGCACGTAGAGGAACTGACCCACGGGTTGTGCCCTGGCGATGATCTGACCAACGACCCAAATCAAGGACACCACCTCGGCGCCGTACTGCAGTGAGTCGGCAGCCAGCTGTTTGGGAATGTACCGCTTCTGGAAATCCAGGCGCCGCCGCTCGTCAGCATCCCGGAGCCGTGACCGGAGGTCCATGAGGTAACCCACGATTCCGTAAAGACGCATCTCGGCAATATGTTGGGGCCTCAGGAGGTTCTGTTCAATCATTCGGCGTTGGCGGCGCGAATCCACTTGGGTGTTCCAATGCGCGATTTGCTCGCGGGACAGTTTGAACTGCAGGTACACACTGGGCACGATCGCCACCAGGACAATGACGGCGATCCACCAACTGACCAGGACCAACGCACCGATGGCGAGGATCACAGAGACCAACTGGGTGAAGATTGCGGCAATCCTGTCCAGGACCCGGGCGTAGCTATCCGAGAACCGCTTCGCACGGTCGTAAAGGTCCACCGTTTCTTTGTCGTCATAACGCCAGAACTCCAGCGCCAGGAATCGCTGGTACATCATGTCGCCCACAATCGCTCCCACCTTGAAGCTCATGAGCTGTTGGATGTAGCGGTCAACACTGCTGAAGGCACCCCAGAACAACCCCAGCGCGGCGGTGATGATGACGTACAGGATTGCCTGCGGACCGGCGTTCGGATCTCCCGCATACCCGGCCGCCAAGGCGGTGGTGGTCAGGGCAGCAAAGTAGGTGGTGACCAGCGGAAGCGTGGCAGAGATCAGCGAGCCAAGCACCTTCATGATCACCGCGACGGGCGCGGCTTTGAAACTCACCTTCAGGACCTGCCCGACGGCGCGTGCGTACGGCCGCAGCGCCAACTTTCGGGGCGGCGTCCTGCCCGGTTGGGCTGGGTTCAGCCGGATGGATTCCGGATGCCGCGGTTGCGCGGGCTTTTCAGACATGATCCCAGCCTATTCTCACGGGCCGACATTTCTGCCTGGGCGGTTAAACAGCTGTTCCCCGTGGAGGTGCCTCCGCGGGGAACAGCTGTTAAGACAGGTGATGGATCAGCGTGAACCGTAGTTGGGTGCTTCCACCGTCATCTGGATGTCATGGGGGTGCGATTCCTTCAAGCCTGCCGGCGTGATCCGGACAAACTTGCCGCGAGCCTTCAGCTCGGGGATGGTGGGAGCGCCCGTGTAGAACATGGTCTGGCGGAGGCCGCCCACCAACTGGTAGGCCACTGAAGCCAACGGCCCGCGGAAGGCCACCCGGCCTTCGATGCCTTCAGGGATGAGCTTGTCATCGCCGGAGACGTCAGCCTGGAAGTAGCGGTCCTTGGAGTAGGACGTGTTCTTGCCACGGGACTGCATGGCGCCCAGGGAACCCATGCCGCGGTAGCTCTTGAACTGCTTGCCGTTGACGAAGATGAGATCGCCCGGGGATTCCTCGCAGCCAGCCAGCAGGGAACCGAGCATCACGGTGTCGGCACCGGCAACCAGTGCCTTGCCGATATCGCCCGAGTACTGCAGGCCGCCGTCGGCAATCAGCGGAACGCCTGCCGGGATGGCGGCCTTGGCGGATTCGTAGATGGCGGTGATCTGCGGAACACCGACGCCGGCAACAACGCGGGTGGTGCAGATGGAGCCCGGGCCCACGCCTACCTTGATGCCGTCGGCGCCGGCGTCGATCAATGCCTGGGCACCCTCGCGGGTGGCAGCCTGACCGCCGATGATGTCCACGTGGGCAGCAATCGGGTCCGATTTGAGGCGGCGGATCATGTCCAACACACCTTGGGAGTGGCCGTTGGCGGTGTCCACGAACAGCGCGTCCACACCGGCGTCGATCAACTTCATGGCGCGTTCCCAGCCATCGCCAAAGAAGCCGATGGCGGCACCCACGCGGAGGCGGCCTTCGTCGTCCTTGGTGGCCAACGGGTACTGCTCCGCCTTGGTGAAGTCCTTGGTGGTGATGAGGCCCTTGAGGCGTCCCTGCTCGTCAACGAGGGGAAGCTTCTCGATCTTGTTGGTAGCCAACTTGTGCGAGGCTTCTTCGCGGCTGATGCCCACATGCCCGGTGATGAGCGGCATTTTGGTCATGGTGTCGCTGACGCTGCGCAGCGGGAATTCTGATTCCGGAATGAAGCGGGTGTCGCGGTTGGTCACGATGCCCAGCAGGCGCCCGTCGGTGTCCACTACGGGAAGGCCGGAAACGCGGTAGCGGGAACACAGCTCGTCGAGTTCTTCCAGCGTGGCCTGGGGGCCGATGGTCAGCGGGTTGGTGATCATGCCCGATTCGCTGCGCTTGACGCGGTCCACGTGCTCGGCCTGGTCGTCGATGGACAGGTTGCGGTGGACAACGCCCAAACCGCCCTGACGTGCCATGGCGATGGCCATGCGGGACTCAGTCACAGTGTCCATCGCTGCAGACAGCAGCGGGGTCTGCACGGAGATCCGCTTGGAGATACGGGAAGACGTGTCGGCATCGGACGGGATGACGTCCGTGTGGCCCGGGAGCAACAGGACGTCGTCGTACGTCAGGCCAATAAAGCCAAAGGGATTGTGTTCGGGCTGGGTCATGAGTGTGCGCCTCTTACCTGGGTTCTGGGGGCTTAACTGGTAGGGGTTGCAACTGATGACCAGCCCGTCATTACGGGACTGGCCTGTGCAGAAGGTATTGGATAAATACTAGAACCTCCGCGCCGATCGCCATATTCCGCGACGCCCCAGTGTGAGCAAGAGCACTGGACTTAGCCGCCGGACCACCCGGTGGCAGCAAGGAGACGCTCCTCGAACATGGGGATCATGCTCTGCACATAGGTTTTGGTGAGGTGGTTATCGTCCTTATAGACGTAGACATTGCCCACCACTGCCGGACAAGTGCCCTGTTCGCAGATGAAGTCGCTCATATCCATCAGGTAGAGCCTGTCCACTTTGCCCACATAGTCGTCCAACGGCGACGACGCGGCCAGGGACTCTTCCAGCGGGGCGTTGCAGTCCGGCGAATCAGGACCCTTTTTCTGCACGCACTCCGGCATGTTGATGCTGAAGCGGGGGTTGTCTCGGACGCCCACAACGTCGATGCCTGCATCGGTGAAAGGCCGGATGCCTTCAAGGTAGCCAGGGACTTCGGTCTCAAAGGGCGCTGTGGCATGGGTCAACGACGCTACCGTGAACACAGCATCCGGTTGGTGTTCCATGACGTAGGCGGCGCTTGCCTTGTTGAACTCGTTGCATTCGTCGGACCGTTCAGGGGACTCGGCGCCGAACCGGCAACTGCCTTTCAGGAGCGTCACCACTTCCCACCCGTGCTGCTTGGCGATGGGGCCCAGTGCAGCCATGTACTGCTGGGCGTGTGAATCACCAAGCACCACGATCTCCTTGGTCACTTCCTCGGGTTCATCGTTTTGGAGGCAGCCCTCCAGCAAAGGGTCCGTGGGCACGTTGTCCCCACTGCACAGACCGTCAATGTCTGCCCATTCGTCCTTCATCGCTGCCGGCGCCGGGATGATCATCGCTTCCTGGGTGGGTTCCCCCATGAACTCCGGGGACAATGCGGCTGCCCCCGGGGTCAGCTCCTTGGGCTGGCCGGCGATCGCCGCGCTTTCGGAAGCGATGGCACCCTGCCAGGCAGTAACGGGGATCGCCAGCAGCGCACCGCAGGCGGCAATCACGACGGCGGCACGCCAGGACCGCACGTCGGGCCACTTCCAGCGGCGCATGGGGACCTCCACGTATTTGGTGGTGGCAACGGCCAGCACCATGGAGAAGGCCATGATCCCCAGCCCTTGCAGGAGGTTGGGCGTGGTGGTCCCGGAGACCAACAGGAAGAACACCAGGACCGGCCAGTGCCACAGGTAAAGGGCGTAGGAGTTATCCCCCACCAGGACCAGCGGCCGCGAGCTCAGGATACGGTCCACGCCGAAACGGCTGGTGCTCTGCCCGGCGATGATGACCGCCGCCGCGGCAAGCGTTGGCCAGAGCGCGATGAACCCGGGGAAGGAGCGGTCCACGGTGAGGACCAGACCGCAAGCGAACATGGCGGTGATACCGGCCCACCCCAGGAAGACGCGGAGCCGGCGTTGGGGCTTCAAGTACGGAAGAGCGAGGGCGAGCAACGAGCCCAATGCGAACTCCCAGAGGCGGGCACGGGTGTCAAAGTACGCCACTGCCTGGTTGTTGGTGGTCTGCTCGATGGAGAACATCAGTGATGCCACGAAGACGGCCCCGAAGGCCCCGACGAGGAGCGTCCGGTGGGCTATGGCCTTCCGGCCCGGGAAGAGCTTGGCCAACTGCGGCTGGATCAAGGCAACAGCGGCAAAGACCAAGGGCCACAGGATGAACACCTGGCCCTGGACGGACAAGGACCAAAAATGCTGGAGGGGGCTCGCTCCCGAGTGGTCCTGGGCGTAGTAATCCACAGCGGTGTCCGCCAGCTGCCAGTTCTGTCGGTAGAGCAGCGATGCCCAGGCCTCAGCCAGGACATCCGGCCAACGGCTCTGCGGGATGAAGGCCCAAGTGGCGGTCAGGACCCCCAACAGGACCACGACGACGGCGGGCAGCAGCCGCTTGAAAACGTGCAGCCAGTGCCGCAGGAGCCTCAGTGGCTTCCCGTTCTCGAGTTTGCGTGTGAAGGACAAGGTCAGCAGGAAAGCCGAAATGAGCAGGAAGACGTCAACACCGCCGGAGACCCGGCCAAGCCAAATATGGTAGGCGGCCACCATCAGCACAGCCAAGGCGCGCAAACCCTGGACCTCCGGGCGGAAGCCGGGCTTCGCCGTCGTGCGTTTCTCCTGAACAGGTGCCGTCTCCGCAGTTGGAGCGTCCATCATCGCTGCCACCCGGTCGCGGCAAACCACCTTTCCTCAAACATCTCAGCCATGCTGGTCACGTACGTCCTGGACAGGTGGTTGTCATCCAAATACACGAACACGTTTCCCACCACGCTGGGGCAGGTGATGCCGTCGCAGAGGAGGTCGGTCATGTCCAGGAAGGCTGCGTTGCCAAACGTTCCCTGCACGGCTGCGAAGGGGCTCTCCGCGGCCAGGACCTCGGGTTGGTCGGACCTGCAATCGGCGCTGTCCACGCCTTTGGACAACGCACATTCGGTGACGTTGTAATCAAAGCGGGGGTTGTCGCGGATGGCCACCACCTCGATTCCGAGGTCATTGAAGTTGGTCACCGTCTGCTCAAAGCCGTACACCAACTGCTCGTCCGGTGACGACGGGGACGCCATGGTTCCCACCATGAAAACAGTGTCAGGCGCCTTCTCCGCTGCGTAGCGGAAAGCGGCGGCGTTGAAATCATTGCAACCGGCATCGGCATCCGGGTTCTCCGGCATGAAATGGCATCCGCCCAGCAAGAGGGCAGTCACCTTCCAGTGTTCAGCCTCGGCAAGGGGGCCAAGCGCGGCCAGCCACTGCTGGGAGTGGGAGTCGCCCAACACCAGGATTTCCCTGTCGGCGTCCTCCCCCACGCCATTCTGCTGGCACTTGTCCCGCAGTTGCTTGTCCTCCGGCTTGGCATCGCCCTCGCACGGACCCGACAGCGTTGCCCAATCTTCCGGAAGTTGCTCGGCGGTGGGCAGCGTCTTGGCGCCATCGCTGACCAGATCCACGTAACCGGGGACCAGAGCGTGGGCACCGGGGTTGTCGTTGAACGCTTGGGCCTGAGCGGCTTTGAGGTCCATGTCCTGCTTGTACTGGAACCCCAAGAGCGGCGTGCACGCCACGGCGAGGCAGGCCGCGATGGCGATGGCCGAACGGCGGCGCTTGACCTCGGGCCACTTCCATTCCCGGAACGGCTTCTCCACATACTTGGTGGTCAGGAATGCCAGCACCAGCGACAGGGCGATGATGACGGTTCCCGACAGCCAGCCAGCATGATCCTTGCCGCTCCATGCCAGGGCGATCACCAGGATGGGCCAGTGCCACAAGTAAAGGGCATAGGAGTTGTCGCCCAGCCGGACCAGGAACTTAGAACTCAGGATCCTGTCCACGCCCAAACGGCTCCCGGTTTGGCCGGCGGCAATCACGGCAACAGCAGCCAGAGTGGGCCACAGGGCAACAAAGCCGGGGAATGCCGTCTGTACCTGCAGCAGGATGCCGCAGCTGAGCATGGCGGCCACGCCGATCCATCCCATGATGACCCGGACTGGCTTGGAGAAATTCAAACCCGGAAGAATCAGCGCCAGCAATGTGCCCAGGGCGAATTCCCACAGGCGCGCAAACGTATCGAAGTAGGCAACAGCCTGGTTGGTGGCCGTGAAAATGATGGAGTAGGTGAGGGAGAGGACAAAAATAATCGCAAAGACATACGCGAGAGTTGCCCGGTACCTCAAACTGAACCGGCGGCAAAGAACTGCGACGGTGGCGAAAATGACCGGCCACAGGATGAACACCTGGCCCTGGATGGAGAGGGACCAGAAGTGCTGGAGCGGACTGGCGAGGCTGTGGTCGGTTGCATAGTAATTCACAGCCAGGCCCTGCAGGAGCCAGTTTTCGAAGTAGAACAGCGAGGCCCACGCCTGGTGGACCACCTCCACCCACCGGGTGGGCGGAAGGAAGGCAAACGTCGCCGCGAGCGTGGCCAGAAGAACCACCACCACGGCGGGAAGCAGCCGCCGGAACAGGTGCAGCCAGTGACGCACAAGGTCCATGGGCCGGCCCTGTTTATAACGGCCGGTGAACTGCAGCGTCATAAGGAAGGCGGAGATCAGGAGGAACACATCCACGCCGCCGGAAACCCGTCCGATCCAGATGTGGTAGCTGACCACCATCAGGACGGCCAGTGACCTGAGGCCTTGGATCTCGGGGCGGAATTTCGACTTTGCAACGGGTCCGGAAGACCGCCTGCCGGCGCGGGCAGGGGCTGGGATCGTTGGCATAGTCACGTTAGGCAGTTCCTCAAAAGCTGTGGCACAAAGCATCAATCATACGCGGTTCAGCGGCCCCACCCCAGTCGGGACCATCTCGTGGACCGTCTTCCGAAGGTCAATTAGCCCAGGTCCAGCTATGCATTTTCCCAGTCCTGCCTGTGCGTGGCCTGTGCCCGAATCACAGCCAAGCGCACGTGATGCAACTACGCTGGAGCCGGGTCGGAGGAAGGAAATCCATGATCGTGCAGCTGCGCCTTTGCGTGCCAACGGAGTTGTCCGAGGCCGTCGTGAAATGTTGCACCGATAACACCGGAGCCGCCGAGGTGGCCGTCCACAAAGATGCTTCTGTGGTGCCACCTGGCGACGTGATCACCGTTCAGCTGGCCCGGGAATCCGCGGAAGAACTGATCGAGCGGCTTCATGGGCTCAAGGTTCCGGACCTGGGCTCCATCTCCATATCGTCGCCGGACCTCGTCCTGTCCAAACGCGCTGACGACGCTGAGGCAGCCGCCCCCGGAGAATCGGCCGACGCCGTCATTTGGGACGAGGTTTCCAGGCAAACCGGCGAGGACTCGAAACTGACGTGGAGCTTCCTGGCATTCTTGGTCATAGCGGCCCAGTTGGCGGCGATCGGCATTGTGACCGATTCAACGATCGCGATTGTGGGCGCAATGGTGGTGGGACCCGAGTTCGGACCGCTCGCTGCGTTGGCCGTGGGGCTGGTGGAACGTAAGTGGCGATTGGTACGTGCCTCGATGCTCGCCCTGGGTGTCGGTTTTCCCCTCGCGATGCTGGTCACGGCCGTTGCAGCCTGGCTCTCAGTGCCCCTCGGATTGTTTCCCGAGGACACACTGGATCGGGGATCAGCCGTGGAGTTCATCTACCATCCGGGTCCCTACTCGCTGATCGTGGCCGCACTCGCTGGAGCGGCGGGAATGCTGTCCATGATCAGCCACCGGTCCTCAGCTCTGGTGGGTGTGTTTATTTCCGTCACGACTGTTCCGGCTGCAGGATACGTCGCCGTTGCGGCGGTTCTGGGTGAATACAGCAAGGCGGCCGGATCAGCGATGCAGCTGGCACTCAACCTGGTGGGCATAGTGTCAGCTGCGGCTGCGGTCTTGGTGTTCTACCGGCTCGTCGGCATGCGGGTCTCCTTGGCCCGGCGACCGTCGGGCTCCGGACGCCGCTCCGTTGCCAACCGGCGGGCCAGGTAGCGGGCGTCCCGACAGACTCCGGGAAGTGTTGCCGAGGCTGCCGCGAAGAGGAATTCCTGACCGATGAAGAACACGCCGGGAACGTCCTCGGCCACTCCCCTGGTTTGCCTCGGCTCTCCCTGTTCGTCAAAGACCGGCAGTTTCACCCACGAGTACTCCTCCTGATACCCCGTGCACCAAATAACGTTCGTGGCCTCCACCTTTGTCCCGTCTTCCAGGACCGGCAAGCCTTCCGAAACCCCTGCCAGCCTTGGAACCAGCTGCACACCCGCTGCGGCCAGGTCCTTGGTCTTGGTCCGGATCAGCGGCGCCGCCATGGATTTGAAGCCCGGGGCGGCCTTGCGTCCGATCGGCGTGTTGAGCGTTAGGACCCGGACGCCAAGGAACTTCACTATTGGCAGGGCGAAACGTGCTGCGGTACGGCCGTGCTTCATGGGCATTTCGCCGCTTGGCTTTCCTGCAAGAACGGTGGAATGCGACCCTGCAACGTCAAGGGCGATCTCCGCTCCCGAGTTTCCGAGACCTACCACCAGCACTGTTCCGTCCCTCAACTGCCCTGGGTTCTTGTAGGCCTGGGAATGCAGCTGGACTATGTCCGGATCAAGCTCTCCTGCGAAAGCGGGCCGTTTCGGAAGATGGTGTCCGCCGGTCGCAATCACCACGTTGCGCGTGCGCCAGAGCCGGTCCCCTGCCGCGACAACAAACCCCCCATCCTCGGAGCTGATTTCCTCCACATGGACATGGGACACGAAGGGGAGGTCAAAACGACGCACATACTCCTCCAGATAGTCAGCCAGTTGATCTTTGGTGGGAAAGGCAAGACGGTCTCCTGGGAAAGGCCAACCCGGAAGCCCGTCATATTTGGCGGGTGTGAACAGCTTGAGCGAGTCCCAGCGTTGACGCCAGGCATCCCCTGGCCTTCCGTGCTGATCCAGAATGAGGAAGTCACGGCCTTCCTTGGCCAACCAGTATGCGAGCGCGAGCCCGGCCTGGCCACCTCCCACGATGACGGTGTCTACCTCTTGAAGTTGGTTCGATGTCATGATGCGCTCCTTTCGTGTTGCAGTGGATCCTTTGTTGTTTGGTCCAACTTGTTGTTTGGTCCAACCGGTCAATGCACCCCATGCGGTATGTGAACCTCCGCTGGACTGGCTTCGTGCACCTCAGACGGCCCGGCCTCGGGCGTCTTCCGGTACCGCAGGCACCACGCGAGCATCAGTGCGGATGCCACCACATAGAAGGCGTGCAGAAGCCATACAGGGCCGGCCGGAAGATCAAAGACATAGAACGAGTGCACGGCATTGGCGATGTTGGTCAGGGCAATGTTCCCCAGGCTGTAGGACGCCACATCCTTTGTTCGGACCGCCTTGAGAAGCATGGGCAGCATGCTGGCGGCGAAGAGCACGGTTGAAACGGTGCCGGCAAGCAGTGGAATGTTCATAGGGCCAAGCTATGAGCCCAGCCCCTCCCGTCGCGTCGGCAGAATGACGCATTCGATTCCACACGGTATGGGTATTTCTGCGCAGCAGGTGACAGAGGGTCCTGTGGAACGGTGCGGGAGGTGACGGGGGTTCAGTGGATCAGGCCATGCTCGAAGGCGTAGCCCGTGGCGGCGGTCCTGGACGGCACAGCAAGTTTGGACAGGATGTTGCTGACATGCCTGGCCACGGTCTTTTCGCTGAGATACAGCTCCCTGGCGATGGTACGGTTCGCGTGGCCACTGGCAACGAGCTGCAAGACTTCCAGCTCACGGCTGGTCAGCGGAGAACTGTTCTGACGCTTCTCGCCCGTGAGCTCCAAAACATGGGCCACTGCAGGCGCCGCTCCGAGATCGGCAAACTCATCTTTGGCAGCTTCAAACTCCATGGCAGCCGAGTCCGGATCTCCCAGCTGCGAGCAAGCACGCCCCGCCAGGACCCTGCAACTGGCCGCGCCGTACGGAGCCTCCAGGCTGTACCAAAGACGCCACGCCTTTCTCGCCACTGACAGGGAAGCGTGCGGTTTGCCCTCGGCAAGCAGCACAGTGGCTTCCGCCTGGCCAGCGAGCGCCTGCTCGAGGGGCATGCCGCCGCCTTCCGGGGACCCGAACTCGTCTGCGGCGGCCCGAGCCGCCTTGACGTCTCCGGCAGCAAGTTCGACGTCGACGACGGCGGGGAGGAGTCGACGGCGGTTGGCTGGGTCAGAAAGGGAAAGGGCACGGCGAAGCATGGACTGGGCTTGTGGCTCTTTGCCCTGCCCGGCCAGGACGAGTGCCAGCCCCGGCAGGGCCTCGAATCCGGTCTCAGCGGCCTTGGCATAAGCTGCCATGGCTTCATCGTCACGGCCGGTCAGGCGAAACAGCTCGCCCTGGAGGTACCACGCGCCCCAGACTGCTTCCGGGTCGCCATGGCGGGAACGGTCCTGGGCGATCCGGAGTGCGGCCGTGGCATCCTCCCAGGCACCGTGGAGGATGAACAGTTCGGCCCTGTGCGACTGGCACTGCCCGCTGAACATGACCATGTCCGGTTGCTGTCCGCACCACCGGGCAAGTGCAGCTGTCCACTCGTGGGCACGCTTGACGTCCAAGGTCAGGCGACAGCTTCCGATGACTGCACAGTAGATAATGCCGGACGGAATGGGCGACACTTCGCCGGCGGTGACGGAAACCATGACGTTGTCCAGGAACTCCAGGCCCTCAGCGGGAAAACCCAACGCGATCCGTGCTGTACCCACGCCCAGCTGGCCCAAGGCCGTCAGGTCCCGGTCGTGGAAGCGCTGCCCCACAGCCAAGGCACGGCCAAAAAGCTCGTTGCCGGCTTCCGGGTTTCCCCCATACAGCGCGCCCAGCGCCGATGGGATCAAAAGGTAGCCCTCCGCTTCGGTGGGGTCATCCATCCCATCCACCAACTGCTTGGCCCTGGATAACCAGCCGGAACCACGTGCGGGTTCCCCGAGGTTCATAAGGTACAGGACCAGCCACGCAGCGCAGCGGGCAGCTCCGGCAATGTCCCCCATAGTCACGTACTCGTCATGTGCCCGCGTCAGATAGGCCACACCTTCCGATTCCTTGCCCAGGAGCATGGCAACCGAGGCAACAAGCTCAATGTCCTGGGGAGGCAGGCCGCCTTCGGTATCCGCCCGGGCGAGGCAGTCCAAGGCATCGCTCCAGCGATGCTCGAAGAACGCCGAGCGTCCGAGATCCAAGGTTGTGGCCGGCATAGTCGTTACTCATCCCGCGACCGGGAACAGCCCGGTTGGCGCACCCAAGCCGCCGTATAAGCGTCAGGTTACTGCCGTCGTCGAACGCTCACAATAGCTGGAGAAGGCGTGCCTGCCGGCAGCCTCCAAGACGCACGAAGCCCCGGCCACGCGAACGTGACCGGGGCTCCAGTGAAACAGGCTGCTAGTGGCTGTGGCCTGCGTGTGCGTCCTCTTCCTCAGCCGGCTTCTCGGCAACCAGGGTCTCGGTGGTGAGAACCAGGGCAGCGATGGAAGCGGCGTTGCGGAGAGCCGAACGGGTGACCTTGACGGGGTCGATCACGCCAGCGGCGATCAGGTCCTCGTACTCGCCGGACTTGGCGTTGAAGCCGTGGTTGGCTTCGAGCTCGGACACCTTGGCAACAACAACGAAACCGTCGAAACCGGCGTTCTGGGCGATCCAGCGCAGCGGCTGAACCAGGGCGCGGCGGACGATGCCCACAGCAGCCGCTGCGTCACCTTCCAGTGCCTTGACGGCCGGGGACTCGTCCAGTGCCTTGAGGGCGTGGATGAGGGCGGAACCGCCACCGGAAACGATGCCTTCTTCGAGAGCTGCGCGCGTAGAGGACACAGCGTCCTCGATGCGGTGCTTCTTTTCCTTCAGCTCAACCTCGGTGGCAGCGCCAACCTTGATCACGCCGATGCCGCCGGCCAGCTTGGCCAGGCGTTCCTGCAGCTTTTCCTTGTCCCAGTCGGAGTCCGTCCGAGTGAGCTCAGCGCGCAGCTGGGCAACGCGGTCAGCCACGTCCTCAGCCGTGCCGGCGCCGTCAACGATGGTGGTGTTGTCCTTGGTCACCGTGATGCGGCGTGCGGTACCGAGTACCTCAAGGCCAACGGTGTCCAGGCTCAGGCCAAGGTCCGGGGAAACAACCTGGGCGCCCGTGAGCGTGGCGATGTCCTGGAGCATGGCCTTACGGCGGTCGCCGAAGCCCGGAGCCTTGACGGCAACAACGTTGAGGGTGCCGCGGATGCGGTTGACGATCAGCGTCGAGAGGGCTTCGCCTTCGATGTCTTCGGCGATGATGAAGAGCGGCTTGTTGGCCTGCAGTGCCTTCTCCAACAGCGGCAGGAAGTCCTGCAGCGATGAGATCTTGCCCTGGTTGATCAGGATGAGGGCGTCCTCGAGGACGGCTTCCTGGCGCTCTGCGTCGGTGACGAAGTACGGGGACAGGTAGCCCTTGTCGAACTGCATGCCTTCGGTGAGGACCAGCTCGGTCTGGGTGGTGGAGGACTCTTCAATGGTGATGACACCGTCCTTGCCCACCTTGCCGAACGCTTCGGCGAGGAGCTCGCCGACTTCGTCGCTCTGCGCGGAGATGGCTGCGACGCTCGCAACCTGGGTGCCTTCAACTTCGCGGGCGTTCTCCAGGAGGCGGGCTGCGACGGCTTCAACGGAAACCTCGATGCCGCGCTTGATCTCGCCCGGAGCGGCGCCGGCGGCAACGTTGCGCAGACCCTCCTTGACCAAAGCCTGTGCCAGCACGGTGGCCGTGGTGGTGCCGTCGCCTGCGACGTCGTTGGTCTTGGTGGCTACTTCCTTGGCCAGCTGGGCGCCAAGGTTCTCGTAGGGGTCGTCAAGCTCAACTTCACGCGCGATGGTGACGCCATCGTTGGTGATCGTGGGAGCGCCCCACTTCTTGTCCAGCACGACGTTGCGGCCGCGCGGGCCAAGCGTCACCTTGACAGTGTTGGCGAGCTTGTCGATACCGGCCTCAAGAGACCGGCGGGCAGCATCGTTAAAAGCAAGCTGCTTTGCCATGGTTGTGTCCTTTCAAGACAGAAAACCCGCACCGCTGACGGTCGGAAATGATTTCCAACGCGACGGCGGTGCGGGGCTCCGGGAAGTTACTTTACGACGATCGCAAGGACGTCGCGGGCGGACAGAACGAGGTACTCGTTGCCGCCGGTCTTGACTTCGGTTCCACCGTACTTGGAGTAGATGACGACGTCGCCAACAGCTACGTCAACCGGTACGCGGTTGCCGTTGTCATCGAAACGGCCGGGGCCGATTGCAACAACTTCGCCTTCCTGCGGCTTTTCCTGTGCGGAGTCCGGAATAACCAGGCCGGAAGCCGTGGTCTGCTCTGCTTCGAGCGGGCGAACAACAATACGATCCTCAAGAGGCTTAATCGAGACCGACACTCGGACTCTCCTTTTCATGAGCTGATTCATGGACTAAGAACTAGGGTGCCGGAGCGTACATCCGCCGTCGCGGTGCCGGAAGACGCTTGGCATTTATTAGCACCCTCCGGGGGAGAGTGCTAACTAGACTCTATGTAAATCGTTAGCACTCGGTCAAGGTGAGTGCCAGCATTTCGTCATGGGTGAACGCAGCTCACCGTCCCGTGAGGTCATCCAGGTCATAGTCCTGGCCGTCGTCATCCTCGTCCAGCGGGGCATTGCCGCGGTTCAGGTACAGGAGCACAGCGGCCGCAACAGCAACGACGCCGGAAATCACCAGGGTGATCATCCCACCGGTGCGGGCGCCGCTGTAGAGCTCGCGGATGTCCCGTGCTTCGTCGGTAGCATCATTGACGCTCTTGCCGGCGACGGAATAGGTGGCCGCGTTGAAGGAATCCAACGCGAAGATGATGATCAGCAAGCCGATGCAGACCACAGCGATCACGGCCCCCGCTATGAGGGCGGGTCGCGCGAACTTCATCATGGTGGAGGGTTGCGGGGCTGCGGTGTCTTCCATGAAAACAACCCTATCCGGCTGATTCGCCCGTCACGTTGTCAAGTGCCGCGCCGTTAGGCTTGATTCCATGCCTCACGCACCGCAGGAACAGATCGCACCCTTGCTGACCACTGAAGGATGGGAACTCCTGGCCTCCTTGGGGCCCTACCGCGAGGCCGACGCTTTCAGCACCAACGCGGATCTCCGCAAAGCCGGCCACTCCGCCGAGTTGGTGGCCGCAGTCCTGACGCAATCACGGTTGCGTACCCGAGCCGAGGCAAAGTTCGGCGAGTTCGCGCGGCAAATGCTGTTCACCCAGGCCGGCTTGGAGCAGGCCACACGGTTGAACGTCGCAGCCCGGCATGCCGAACGCTTCGCCAAGGCCGGCATTTCCCATGTGGCCGACCTCGGATGTGGCCTCGGCGCCGATTCCATGGCGATGGCGTCCATGGACATCTCAGTGACAGCCGTTGAAATGGATGAAACCACTGCTGCCTGCGCCACCATCAACCTCATCCCGTTCCCGCACGCCACCGTGGTGCACTCGGATGCCACGTCCGTGGAGCTGGACGGGATCGACGGCGTGTGGCTGGATCCTGCACGACGCACCACGTCCACGTCGGGGACCAAGCGGATTTGGGACCCTGAGGCTTTCTCTCCCCCCTTGTCCTTCGTGGAGAAGCTGGCAGCCACCGGACGTGCCATTGGCGTCAAAATGGGGCCCGGCATCCCCCATGATTCCGTACCCTCAGGCTGTGAGGCCCAATGGGTCTCGGTGGGCGGGGACGTCACCGAAGTGACCCTTTGGTTCAACGGCGTAGCCCGCCCCGGCGTGCGGCGGGCGGCCCTGGTCATCGGCAGCCAGGGCGCCGCTGAAATCACCAGCGGCGAAGACTTCGACGCAGGTCCCGCAGCCGCCGTCGGGCCTGTTGAAGGTTTCTTATACGAACCGGACGGCGCAGTCATCCGCGCAGGCCTGGTAGCCGACATCGCCGAAAGGCTGGGCGGGCACCTGGTGGATGAGCACATCGCCTACATCTGCGCGCCCGAACTGCACGACACTCCGTTTGCCCGGGCCTATAAGGTGCTTGAGGTGATGCCCTACAACGTCAAGGCCTTGAAGACGTGGGTAAAGGCCAACGGCATCACCGTGCTGGACATCAAGAAGCGCGGCACGGCCGTGACTCCCGAGGAGCTGCGCAAGCAATTGCTTCCCGCCAAACCATCAAAGGGCAAGGACGCAAAAACAGCCACCCTGGTCCTCACCAGGATCGGTGAGGAAAGAGTGGCTGTTGTGGTGGAGCCGGTGACCGGCTAGCACCTCATCGACGGGAGAACTCCGAGGCTTCGCGGACCTGCCCGGCACTGGGGCGCACACCCGTGTACAGCACAAATTGTTCTTCGGCCTGGATGGCGATGACCTCGGCACCGGTGATGACCTTCTTGCCGGAGTTCCTGGCGGCGGTGATGAGCGGCGTCTCAGAAGGCAGCGCTACGACGTCGAAGACCACCTGGGCAGCGGCGACCGTGGCGTCGTCGAAGGACTGCGCGGTCTCATCCGCACCCGCCATCCCCAGCGGGGTGACGTTGATGATCAGGTCCGCTGTTGAGCCGTTGACGTCGTCCTGCCACCCGAATCCGTAGAGATCCGCGAGTGCTCGTCCAGTGGTTTCATTGCGCGCCACGATAGTGACGGCGGTGAACCCTGCGTCCCGGAGCGCTGCGGCAACTGCTTTTGCCATGCCTCCGGCACCCCTGAGAAGGACAGTGTGGCTGCTGGGAACCTGGTGGTCCTTCAGGAGCCGGGCAATGGCGATGTAGTCCGTGTTGTAAGCAGTGAGGACGCCGTCGTTGTTCACGATGGTGTTCACCGAATCGATGGCTTTGGCTGAAGGGTCCATCACGTCAACCAGCGGGATCACGGCTTCCTTGTACGGCATGGACACCGCGGCACCCCGGATGGGGAGGCCGCGGATGCCCGCTACCGCGAGGGTGATGTCAGTGGGCGCGAATGCCTTGTAAACAAAGTTCAGGCCGAGCAGATCGTAGAGATAGTTGTGGAACCTGGTCCCGATATTGCTGGGCCGGGCCGCAAGCGAAATGCACAGGGACATGTCTTTGTTCAGGATTGGCATTCCCCCATTAAACGCCCTGTTGGTAGAGCCGTGTATTCATTGCACCTTTTACCCTGCCGCGGGTTAGCCCTGGCGCGCCTTCATCCTGGGGTTGTTCTTGTTGATGACGAAGGTACGCCCCCGCCTGCGCACGATCTGGGCGCCGGGGATCTTCTTGAGGGCACGCAGTGAATTCCTGACCTTCATGGTGTTTCTCCTTTGATGTGGGTGTGGGTCTTCGATTTAGAGGGCGTCGCTGAGTTCCAGGGGGTCGTCCCAGACGCCGGAGTCCAGTGTCATTTCGGCCTCCGTCAGTTGGCAGCCATCCAGGAGCTCGCGGATTTCCGTGGGGTCGATGTCCTCTGAGCGTCCGGTGATGGCAAGCACGGTGCCGCGGTCTCCGTGGTGTGGGTGCCAGTCCAGGAACGCGTCGACGTCGGCGCCGGCCTTTGCGGTTGCCTCGCCATGGCCGGACCCTGCAGAGTCGGCCAGCCAGTTCCCGGTACTTTCGAGCCAGACCCTGGGGCCAATGCCCTGGACGGCGATCCGCCGCGTGGGCGCGGAGGCGATCCATAAGCGGCCGCGCAGCCAGTGCGTACCGATGGCCAGCTGTGGCAGGGCATCCCGGAAGCGTCCGGGGTGAAGGGGACGGCCCGCTTTGTGCAGCACGGTCCGGAAGGGACCAGGTGTTTCACTCAGGGGCACACGCACGACGCCGGGCCGGTTACGTGCCGCTGCTTCAGCATCGTCGAAGCAACCCGGCCGGAATTCCCCGGCCGAGCCGACGGCATTGGCATGGGGCGCCAACTGGCCCAGCAGTTCCAAGCCGACCAGCCACGCCTCCGATCCTTCCCGCGGATCCCCGGTCAATACCGCTCCCAGACCCGGGGAAACCATCACGGTGTCCACCTGGCCGAACTCACCAATCAGGAATTCGCCACTGGTGCGCTCATCCTGGGGCATGGAGGTGAACCCGGATTCGAACAGGGTGTGTCGGTCCCAGATGTGGTCATCCAAATCCGCCGGGTCCATGGCCAGCACCGCATTGTCCATGACAGCCGGCTGGCTGAGTCCACGGCGAAGTTCTGCGACGGCCACGCCTGCGGCAACTCCCGGCGGGAGGCCCAGGACCACGTGGTCGAAGCCGCAGGCGGCGAGGCGTTCCGCCGTCGGGACTACGTCAAGCCGGACGGTGCAGCTGAGGCAACCATGCTCCAGGACCGTGGTTTCGCGTTCGAACAGCTGACCGCCCCGATAGACGCGTCGAAGGACCAACGAACCGTCCAGGAGATCGTGGAGGACAACCACGGAGTTCTCATGGGTTCGGCCGAGCCTTGCGGCGGCTGCCTCCCGGCATTGGCTGTCCAGGGAACTGACGACTGTGAGGTGCATGGCTCGAGTCTAATGCGAATAGTTCTCATTAGCAAATGACGGCATGCTGCGACGTCGGTTCCTGTCGATATCACCGGTGTTCCTGCTGCATTAGACTTGATCCGACCGCTGGCGGCCCCGCAGCGGGGAACCGTGCCCGGCTGACACAACACAAGGCCGGAAAGTACAAATTGAGGGGACTACTTGCAGATTGATTTTGCGCCATCCAGGCAATCGACACTGGGTGTGGAATGGGAGTTGGCGCTCGTCAATGCACGTACCGGGGAACTGGTATCGGTGGCGAACGATGTCCTGAAAGGCGTCGCCGCCAACCACCCGGACCTCAATGAGGACGACGAACACCCCCACATCAAGCGCGAGCTGCTCCTCAACACCGTTGAACTTGTCACCGGCATTTGCGAGACCGTCAAGGACGCCAAAGAGGACCTTGGCCGTTCCCTCGCCGCGGTGCGCGAAGTCACCGATCCCATGGGCGTTGAAGTGTTCTGCGCAGGCAGCCACCCCTTCAGCCCTCCCCTGCTCCAGCCCGTCACGGACAAAGAGCGCTACGCCAAACTTATTGAGCGGACCCAATGGTGGGGACGCCAAATGGTCATCTACGGCGTCCACGTCCACGTAGGCATTGACCGCCGGGACAAAGTCCTCCCCATCCTCGACGGCCTGGTCAACTACTTCCCGCACTTCCAGGCATTGTCCGCCTCCAGCCCTTACTGGGCAGGGGAAGAAACCGGGTACGCCTCCCAGCGTGCCCTCATGTTCCAGCAACTCCCTACCGCCGGGTTGCCCTTCCAGTTCGAAACCTGGGAGGCGTACGAGTCCTACGTCCAGGACATGTTCACCACCGGAGTCATCGACTCAACGTCAGAGATCCGCTGGGACATCCGCCCCGTCTCAAACCTGGGCACCATCGAAATGCGCATCTGTGATGGCTTGGCCACACTTGAAGAAGTAGGCGCCATTGCGGCGCTGACCCAGTGCCTCGTGGACGAGTTCTCCTCCATCCTGGACACCGGCGGCAGCATCCCCACCATGCCGCCATGGCATGTGCAGGAGAACAAGTGGCGTGCCGCGCGGTATGGCATGGAAGCCATCATCATCCTCGACGCCGAGGGCAACGAACAACTGGTCACCGAACACCTTGCAGAAACCGTTGCGCGGCTTGAACCTGTGGCAGAAAAGCTGGGTTGCTCCGAGGAACTGGCAGACGTCCTGAAGATCATCGAACGTGGAGCCAGCTACCAGCGCCAACGGCGTATTGCTGCCGAGCACAACGGGGACCTGCAGGCAGTGGTCATGGACCTCGTTCAGCAAATGCGCAAGGGACCGGACGCCTCGTAGGTGGAGACTGTGCCTGCTTGGGCGCTAACCTAGGCAGGCACAGAAACCGTAGTTACCGGCATGGAGGAATCCGGCGCAAACGCTATTCCGCTCGGTCCAACTCCGGCCATGATCAGTTGGGCACCGAGGGCCGCCACCATGGCACCGTTGTCCGTGCAAAGGTCCAGCGGCGGAACGTGAAGCGTGATCCCGGCCGACGCACAGCGTTGCCCGGTCAGTTCCCGAAGCCGTGAGTTGGCTGCAACTCCCCCACCCAGCAACACATCGGTGATGCCGTGCTCTTTGCAGGCGAGGACCGCCTTGGAGCTGATCACGTCCACCACGGCTTCCTGGAACGCGGCGGCGATATCCGCCACGGGCACTTCCTCGCCACGGGCCTCGAACTGTTCAACGCACCGGGCCACCGCCGTTTTCAGGCCGCTGAATGACCAGTCATAGCGGTGCGGGCCCTTCTCCTCCGCCGTACCCATGTATTTGGGCTGCGAGAGGCCGCGCGGGAAGCGGATGGATTTGGGATTGCCTTGGCGTGCCAGTTTGTCGATGGCAGGTCCACCCGGGTAGCCGAGGCCAAGGATGCGGGCCACCTTGTCATAGGCTTCACCCGCGGCGTCGTCGATGGTTGAGCCCAGCAACTCAACGTCATCGGTGATGCTCCGGATCCGCAGGATTTCCGTGTGCCCACCCGATACCAGCAGGGCTCCGAGATTTTCAGGCAACGTTCCGGCACCCAGTCCGGCGGCAGCACCGGCGTCGTGCTTGCCATCCGGTGATGTCCGCGCATCCAGCAGCCCCACGCCAACGTGCGCCACCAAGTGGTTAATGGCATACAGCGGCTTACCCGTGGCAACGGCCAAGGCCTTCGCCGCACAGACGCCCACCATGAGCGCGCCGGCGAGGCCGGGTCCCGACGTGACGGCAATGGCATCAATGTCGTCCAACGTGACACCAGCCTCATGCAGGGACTCCTGCAAGGTGGGGACAAACGCGTCCAGGTGCGCACGCGAAGCGATCTCCGGGATGACGCCACCAAAACGTACATGCTCTTCCATGGACGAGGACACCGTGTTGGTGAGCAGGGTGGTGCCCCGCACGATCCCTACGCCGGTCTCGTCGCACGAGGATTCAATGCCGAGCACCAATGGTTGCTGGGGCTGTTCCGGATGCGCGCCGCTCACGCTGTGTCTCCTTCGTGGGGTTTGTTCAGTTCAAGACGCATGATCAGTGCATCCGTGCCGTCCCGGTAGTAGCGGGGTCGGACGTGGATCTGCTCGAAGCCGAACCTCACATAGAGTTGCTGGGCCCGGGGGTTGTCTGCCCGGACCTCCAACAGGACGTCAGCCGCCCGGCGCCGCCGGGCTTCGTCGATGAGTTCGGTCAAGACGGCGGAGCCGATGCCCTTGCCTTCAAACTCAGGCACGACGGCGATCGTCTGGACGTCCGCGATCGGCTCGATGCACATCAACCCTGCATAAGCCACGATCTCTCCGGCGACCTCAGCCACCACATAACGGCGGGTCTCGGGCTGCGCCAATTCATCGAAGAACATCTGCAACGGCCAGGCGTCCACGGGGAACAACCGGCGCTCCAGGGTCTCTACGGCCGGGATATCAGCTTCCGTCATGTCGCGCAGGGAAACCCCTGCGAGCTCCAGCTTGGGTGACAATTTCACAGTTCGCCTCCCCTCACAGCGCACGCTTCCGGGGCCCGGGAACCTGCGCGTCGGATTCCCGCAGGTACAGCGGAGTGGAGTCCAGCAGCGCCTGCCCGGCAGTGAGCCTGGCCAAGGCAAACTGGCCCAGCGATGCTGCGTCAGGTTGGGTCTGGGCAAAGTCCTCGTTGGCCTTCAGGACCTCGGCGTACAAACCTGCGCCGGCGCCGAACACCGGCAAATCCGGAAGCCCGGATGCGAAACCCACATGCGGCCCGTCAACAAGCTCCGGCAGTTGGCCGTCTGCCAAGGTATAGCGCGCCCAGTAAACCTCCTTGCGCCTGGCGTCGGTGGCCACCAGGAATTCAGGAGCAGCGGACGTGGACTCGGCCACCTCAAGGGCGATCGCGTCCAGGCTCATCAGGCCATACAGGGGCTTGTTCCAGACGAAGGCCAAGGTTCGGGCGGTCGCAATGCCGGACCGCAGGCCCGTGAACGGGCCCGGTCCCACTCCGGTGACGATTGCATCGATATCGGCACCCGTGACGCCCGCTCCGGCCAGGAGCTTTTCGATCCCGGGAGCCAGGACTTCGGCATGGCTGCGGGTGTCCTCAGTCGCGAAGGAATCCACCACGCTTTCCATGGCGTCGTCGGAAATCAGTGCGGCACTGGCCAC
Organism: Paenarthrobacter sp. CCNWLY172; assembly: GCF_037402035.1. Lineage (NCBI taxonomy): Bacteria > Bacillati > Actinomycetota > Actinomycetes > Micrococcales > Micrococcaceae > Paenarthrobacter > Paenarthrobacter sp. CCNWLY172. The sequence continues at coordinate 539,007 of NZ_JBBEGB010000001.1, read as the reverse complement.
CGCAGAGGTGTCTATGGCCAGGATCAGCATCAGTTGCCTTTCTCTGGTGCCGGGGTTTCAAGAAGCCGTGGAGCTTCGGCCCAGCGCGGACCGTATCCACGGAAAACCAGGGTGCGGGGTTCGTCGTCGTCATCGGTATCGAAGTCCATGACGTCACCGGCTGCTGCGGTGGCGGTCGCCGGGCTTTCCCCACCAACTGACCTGTGCAGGTCAACCTCCAGGCGGCTGTCCGAGAGGTGCTCCACCCGGTCCCTGCCCCATTCCACCACGGTCACCGCGGTGTCCATGGTGTTTTCCAGATCGATGTCGTCGATCTCCGCGGCCGATTCCAGCCGGTAGGCATCCACATGGACCAGGTCCGGGCCGCCGGGCCTGGGGCCATCGGCCAGATTGGGGTGGATCCGGACCAACACGAACGTGGGGGAAATGATGCCGGCCCGGACGCCAAGGCCTTCGCCCAGCCCCTGGGTGAACGTCGTCTTTCCCGCACCCAGTTCGCCGGTCAGGACCAGGAGATCTCCGGCCTCAAGCACCCCGCCCACGGCTGCTGCGAGCGCATGCGTCTGCTCCGCCGTCGTGACCGTCAACGTGCGCTCCCATTGGGGTTCACTCACAGTGCTGCCGCCTCTGTCGCATGGCCGGCAGCCTTGTGGGCCTCTGCCTGCGCACTTACCTCGTTGAGGTAAGTGCGTGGCACGCGCGGGCTGATGCGGGTAACAATTTCATAGTTGTTGGTCCCCGCGGCCGCGGCCCAATCGTCAGCCGTGGGACCACCGTTGGCACCGTCTCCGAGCATGACGGCTTCCGCGCCCTTGAAAGAAGCTGCCTCTTCGGGCGTCAGCGCTCCGAGGTCGATGACCATCTGGTCCATCGCGATCCTGCCCACTACGGGGTAGTTGGTGCCGTTGACGCGGACCGGCCCGCCGGTGGCAATGCGCGGGACACCGTCGGCGTAGCCCAACGGCACCAGGCCCAGCGTGCTTTCCCCGCTGGTCCGGTAGTTGAGGCCGTAGGAGACGCCCTGGCCCTCGGGTACCTTCTTGCAGTTGGACAGCAGTGTCCGGACCGTCATGGCAGGATGCAGGCCAAGCTCGGCGGAGGTTGCCCCTTCGAAGGGCGAGAGTCCGTAGATGCCAAGGCCCACACGCACAAGATCGAAGTGCGAGTCCGGGCGGGACAGCGTGGCGGGGGTGTTGGCGATGTGCCGGACTTCCATGTCCACTCCGGCGTCCTCGGCCATGGCGATTGCCTCACGGAAGACGGCCAGTTGCTCATCGGTTTCCGGCCTGTGCGGCTCGTCAGCCACAGCGAGGTGCGAGAAGATACCCACCACACGCAGCAGGCCTTGATCCTGGTACTCCATGGCCTGGCCAACCAGTTGGTCCCAATCGGCGATGGGGCAGCCGTTACGTCCCAGGCCGGTGTCCACCTTGAGGTGGACGCGTGCGGGCCGTTCCTGTTCGCGGGCTGCGGCGACCACGGCGTCCAACTCCCAGCCGGAAATTCCGACGTCGATGCCGGCGGCTACTGCCGCTTGGAAGTTGCTTTCACGGGTGTGCAGCCAGGCGAGCAGGGGGGCATCCACTCCGGCGGCGCGCAAGGCCAGCGCCTCGGAGATATGCGCGACACCGAGCCAGGCGGCACCGGCGTCGAGTGCTGCGCGTGCCACTTGGACGGCTCCGTGACCGTAAGCATCCGCCTTCACTACGGCCATGACCGTAGCAGGGGACGCAATGGCGACGAACTGACGTACGTTGTGCCGCACGGCTTCGAGGTCAATCACAGCGGAGCGTTCCAGCACCGCCGACTTTGTTATGGAGGCTTTCGACCCGATACCGATATCTGCAGCTGCTTCGTAAGTCACCCTAGAGATTCTAGTGGTGCCGGTGAATTCGGGTTAACTGCCGGCCAGCCGATTCCCTGCTGCGCGTCGGGATTGCGCGTCATTACTGCGCGTCCGACAAATGCGCGATCGTCGCCCGTGCGCGGCGCTGGGCTTCCGCCGGGATGTCCTTGACGATAGGTTCCAGGAACGCGAAACGCCGAAGCCACTGGCTGGATTGGCGTTCCTTCCGCGCATTGGCCCGCTGCCACCAGTCGGCGATGTCTCCCCACCCGGGGGCGGCCAGGGAACCGCCTACTTCCTGGACGGCCAGGGAGGCACAGAGGTTCGCGAACCGGAGCCGGTCCCCCAACCTCCACCCCGCCAGGCACCCCACAATGAAGGCCGCCCCAAAACAATCTCCCGCACCGGTGGGATCGTAGGCGGACACCGGAAGGGAAGGCACCCATTCTTCTTCGCCGGTCTCGGAGTCCACCGCCACGGCACCCTGTGGGCCGAGCGTCACCACGGCAACGGGGACCCGGTCTGCCAGGGCGTACAGCGCCGCCCAAGGGTCCGCCTTACCGGTGAAGGCCATGGCTTCGGGCGCGTTGGGCAGGAATGCATGGAAGTTCTCCAAAAGATCCAGGCGCCTTTCGGACCACTCCCCCGTGGGATCCCAGCCCACGACGCCAAAAAGCCTGGTGCCCGCTTCCTTCGCCGCCAGCATCCACGGTTCCAGTTCCTCACCCAGGTCAGCGACGGCTGCGAGCGCCTTGGGCGGTTGTCCTATCAGCTCGGAGGAACTCACGGGGGCGGGGTGCCCGTGGGTGACCATGGACCGGTCCTGGTTGACGCAGAGCGACACGGTAACGGGTGAGTGCCAGCCCGGTATCTTTCTGGACAGCGAGAGGTCCACGTGTTCCTGGCTTTCAAGGATCTGCCAGTTGTAGTCGCCGTAGCCGTCGTCCCCGAAGGTCGCGGCGAGGTTGGTGCGCAGGCCCAGGCGCGCAGCGGCGATGGCCTGGTTGGCTACGCCGCCCGGGCAGCTTCCCATGCCTTCGCTCCAGATCTCCGTGCCGGGCTCAGGCGAGTGCGGAAGACCCGTGAAGATGATGTCCTGGAAGACGGTTCCGGTCAGGAGGAGGTCGCACTGCTGGTCCGTAGGGGACCTTAGGGAGGCAAGGGGATCAAACCGTCGCTGGGGCATAGCGTCCATGCACCGCAGACTACGCTGCACCGTAGTGGGCTGCATAGATGTTGAGGCCTGCATAGACTCGGGTCATGCGGCTCATGATCGCCGGTGGTGGCGGCTTCCGGGTACCCCTTGTCTACCGGGCTTTATGCGCGGGCCCGTTCGCCGGACTGGTGGACGAGTTGGTGCTGTACGACGTCGACGCCGGACGGCTCGCAGCCATCGAGGCCGTGATTGGGGACATGCCCCCGGCCGGCGGTTCCACTCCCGTCGTCGTGGTGTCCACGGACCTGCGGGAGGCCCTCACTGGGGCGGACATGGTCTTTGCTGCCATCCGACCCGGTGGCACCGCCGGCAGGATCGCCGACGAACGCGTGGCCTTGGACCTCGGTCTCCTTGGCCAGGAAACCACAGGCGCCGGCGGCATCTCCTATGCCCTGCGTTCGATCCCCCGCATGCTGGAACTGGCCAAGGCGATGCGACGCCACTGCCCCGAGGCGTGGCTTATCAATTTCACCAACCCCGCCGGCATGGTCACCGAAGCACTGGAGCCGGTGCTGGGGCGCAAAGTAATCGGTATCTGCGATTCCGCCGGTGGCCTGGTCCACCGGGCGGCGCGGGCTGTTGGCGCGCCGCTCACAGAAGGAACGCTCGACGGCGTGGGCTACTTCGGCCTGAACCACCTCGGTTGGCTGTATCGGCTGGCACCCGGCGGGCAGGATCTGCTGCCGGGCCTGCTTTCCGACCATGCGGCCCTTGAGTCCCTGGAAGAGGGCAGGCTGTTTGGGCAGCACACCTTACTGCAGCTTGGCTGCCTGCCCAACGAATACCTTTACTACTACTACCAAACGGCGCAGGCTACCGACGCCATCCGCCGGCAGCAGGAAACGCGTGGAGCGTCCATACACCACCAGCAGAGTGCCCTGTATCCAGCCCTGGCAAAGGCCCCGCACGCCTTTGAGCTGTGGGACGGCGCCCGCCGGGCCCGCGAGGAAGGTTACCTGGCCGAGGCGCGTACGCATGGAGAGCAACGGGACGAGTCTGATCTCGCAGGCGGCGGCTATGAGCGCGTGGCGTTGTCCGTGATGCGGGCACTGTCCGGCGGCGGTTCTGCCCAGCTGATTTTGAACGTGCCCAACGCGCCGGTGCTGCCGTCAGGCGCCCTGGCCACAGCGGAGGTGGCCGTGCCCGGGCTGCCGCCGGACGCCGTCGTCGAGGTTCCCTGCGAGGTAACGCCCGACGGCGCGTTGCCGCTTGCGCAAGCACGGCCCGGCGGGCAGTTCCTCACGCTGATGCAGCACGTCAAGGAGGTGGAACGACTGACCATCCGCGCCGTGGCCCATGGAGAGCGCAGCGCTGCCGTGGGTGCCTTCGCGGCGCATCCATTGATCGGATCGGCGGAGCTGGGCGAACTACTCCTCACCGGGTACGAGGCAGCCTTTCCCGAACTGGCGCAGTTGTGGGGCCCTAAAGCTTCCGATACATGACGTGCAGGCCGACGTACCCGATCTCCGGGTGGTCAAAGGCCTCCGGGACCGTAGCGAGGATCCGGAAGCCCATGGACTGCCACAGCCACACTGCCCGGACGTTGCTCTCCACCACGGCGTTGTACTGCATTGCGTAGAAGCCCGCCGCCTTGGCCTCACTCAGCGAATAGGCGCAGAGGGCGCGGGCGATGCCTTGGCCTGAGTTGTTGGCCCCCACCATGTACCCGGCGTTGGCAATGTGGTTGCCGCCACCGGCTTGGTTGGCGTGGAACTCTCCTGTTCCCAGGATCTGGCCCGTGTCCTTGCCCACGGCCACGAACGTCTGGCCGGGAGCGTCCTTGGTCCACTTGTTCCTGGCCGCTTCCTCGGAGGTGTCGCGATCCCAGGTGAAGGTCTCGCCGGCCCGGATTACCGGCTCCAGGATGGCCCAGATACCGGGCCAGTCTTCAGGGGTGGCTTTGCGGATGTCGAAAGTCTGTTCTTGGCTCACAGCGGCCACGCTAGCAGCCTTGTCCAGAACACCGGGTTGCCGTGGGGTGGCTTTGATCAGCAGGAGTAGTGTTTTCTGCAGGGCAAAGGCGTGTTGGCTGTTTGCTGTTTGCTGTGAGTGTCAGGAGGAATGCGGTGCCGTTGATCCGTCGTGTGGCGTTCCTGTCCTTGCACACCTCCCCCATGGAGCAGCCGGGTGCCGGTGATGCCGGTGGAATGAACGTCTACGTCCGGGCGTTGGCCATGGCACTCGCGGAGTCCGGGGTGGAGGTGGAGATCTTTACCCGTTCCACCAAAGCGGGCCAAGCCGCCGTCGAGCATCCAGGTCCCGGCGTCTGCGTCCACAACGTCATGGCCGGGCCGCGCCGGAAACTGCCCAAAGAAGAATTGCCTGCCCTCCTGCATCAGATGGTGGAAGAAATCGACAGGATCCGGGGAAGCCAACTTCACGGCCGCTACGATGCCATCCATTCGCACTACTGGGTTTCCGGGGTGGCAGGGCTTGAGTTGGCCCAGCTTTGGGGTGTTCCGCTGGTCCACACCATGCACACCATGGCCAAGGTCAAAAACCTGGTCCTCGAATCCGGCGAACGCCCCGAGCCCCGGCGCCGCGAGGAGGGTGAGCAGCGGATTGTGGATGGCGCAGCCCGGCTGGTGGCCAACACTCCTGCCGAGGCCGAAGAACTGGTGTCCCACTACGGTGCCGATCTTGACCGGATCGACGTCGCGCCGCCGGGCGTGGACCTCAAAGTGTTCACACCGTCTTTCCGGCGGAAGTCGCGATCCTTGCGGGATGTCAGGCCGGACAGTTTCCATATCCTCTTCGCCGGCCGCATCCAGCGGCTCAAGGGCCCCCAGGTGTTCGTCAAAGCCGCGGGAATCCTGCGCAAGCGCAGGCCGGACATTGACCTTGAGATGACCATTCTGGGATCTCTTAGCGGGGCCAAGGATTTCAACCTTCAACACATTATCGAAGACGCCGGACTGGCCGACGTCGTTACTCATCGGCCGCCTGTCGTGGCGCCGGAGCTGGCCAGTTGGTTCCGTTCAGCAGACGTCGTTGTCATGCCCTCGTTCAGCGAATCCTTCGGTTTGGTGGCCTTGGAAGCACAGGCGTGCGGTACACCTGTGGTGGCCACCAATGTGGGTGGCCTGTCCCGCGCAATTTCCGACGGGCGCACGGGCATGCTGGTGGACGGGCACGACCCCTCCGACTGGGCAGACGCCCTGGAAGACCTCTACGATGACGTCCAGACCCGGGAAGACATGGGCCGGTTGGCGGCCACCCATGCCGAATCCTTCGGATGGCAACGGACGGCAGCCATCACCTTGGAAAGCTACCGCGAAGCAGTAGGTGGCCTGCTGGTTCCCCGGCGCTGAGTCTTCGCCGGATCCCCCGCCGGGACTGATAGATTGTCGCGCACAGCGAACCAACGCCTGCAGCACCAACCCCGCTGCGGGGACACCCAGCCGAAGGACAACGATGTCTGAGAACAAGGTCATGTCTGATCTTGAAATTGCCCGCAACGCCACCATCCTGCCCATTGTGGACATCGCCCAACGCGCGGGCATCACAGTGGATGCCCTTGAGTTGTATGGGCCCTATAAGGCCAAGATCAATCCAGCCAAGCTGGTCCTCCCGGCACGCACAGTACCTGGCAAGGTGGTCCTGGTGTCTGCCATGTCCCCCACCCCGGCGGGTGAAGGGAAGTCCACCACCACCGTGGGGCTCGCAGACTCGCTGGCACGCGCGGGACACAAAGTGATGATCGCCCTGCGCGAGCCATCCTTGGGTCCCATCCTGGGCATGAAGGGCGGAGCCACCGGCGGTGGTTACTCGCAGGTGTTGCCGATGGATGACATCAACCTGCACTTCACCGGCGACTTCCATGCGATCACTTCCGCCAACAACGCCCTCATGGCACTGGTGGACAACCATATTTTCCAAGGCAACGAACTCGGTATCGATCCCCGCCGCATGACCTTCAAACGCGTGCTGGACATGAACGACCGTGCCCTGCGGGAAGTAGTCATCGGCCTCGGCGGCCCTGTGCAGGGCGTGCCCCGGCAGGATGGCTTCGACATCACTGTCGCGTCCGAAATCATGGCGGTCTTCTGCCTGGCCACGGACCTGGACGATCTCCGCTCGCGGCTGGGTCGGATCACCTTCGGCTACACCTACGATCGCGCGCCGGTCACCGTTGCCGACCTCGGCGTTGAGGGTGCCCTGACCATGCTGTTGAAGGACGCCATCAAGCCCAACCTCGTCCAGACCATCGCCGGGACACCGGCTTTGGTCCATGGTGGCCCGTTCGCGAACATCGCCCACGGCTGCAACTCGTTGATCGCCACCAGAACGGCCATGCAACTCGCAGACATCGTGGTCACGGAAGCGGGATTCGGAGCAGACCTCGGCGCCGAAAAGTACATGGACATCAAGGCGAGAATCGCCGCGGTGGCGCCATCCGCCGTCGTGGTGGTTGCGACCATCCGGGCCCTCAAGATGCAGGGCGGGGTCCCCAAGGACCAACTCAGCCGACCGAACGTCGAAGCCGTGGCCGCCGGGGTGGAGAACCTCCGGAGACACGTCCGCAACGTCGCTAAGTTCGGTATCTCCCCCATTGTCTCCATCAACAAGTTCGCCACGGACACCCCCGAAGAACTGGAGTGGCTGCTCGCCTGGTGCGCCGCGGAAGGTGTTGAAGCCGCCGTCGCCGACGTCTGGGGCCGGGGCGGCGGAGGCGACGGCGGTGACGACCTCGCTGCCAAGGTCGCAGCTGCGCTTGACGCGCCCTCCGATTTCCACCACCTGTACCCGCTGGAAATCCCTGTGGAGGACAAGATCAGGACCATCGTGCAGGAGATCTACGGGGCCGACGGCGTCGAGTTCTCGGTTCCCGCCCTGAAACGCCTCGCGGAGATCGAAAAGAACGGTTGGTCCGACTTCCCCGTCTGCATGGCCAAGACACAGTATTCCTTCACGGACGATGCCTCCCGGCTGGGGGCGCCCAAGGGATTCACCGTGCACGTCCGCGAGCTGATCCCCAAGACCGGCGCCGGGTTCATTGTCGCGTTGACCGGCGCTGTCATGACCATGCCCGGACTGCCCAAGGAGCCGGCCGCGATGCGCATGGACGTGGACCCCGAAGGACAACCCACCGGCCTCTTCTAGCGCTCTCTCACATCCCACGCCCTTCCAACCAACGCTCTCTCACATCCCGCGCCCTTCCGGCCAGCGCTCTCTCACTCTTTTGAGAAAAGTGAGCGAGCGTCCGCACCAAACCCAAGGGACGTGAGAGAAGGTTCGGAGAATGGCAAACGCCCCCGTATCGGATACGGGGGCGTTTGGTGTGACAGAGGTGTTTAGCGCTCGATGTCGCCGCGGATGAAAGCCTCAACCTTCTCGCGGGCGAGGTCGTCGTTGAACTGCTCCGGCGGGGACTTCATGAAGTAGCTGGAAGCAGACAGCAGCGGGCCGCCGATGCCGCGGTCCAGGCCGATCTTGGCGGCACGGATGGCGTCGATGATGACACCTGCGGAGTTCGGGGAATCCCAAACCTCGAGCTTGTATTCGAGGGACACCGGGGCATCACCGAAGTTGCGGCCTTCGAGGCGGACGAAGGCCCACTTGCGGTCATCGAGCCAGGCAACGTAGTCGGACGGCCCAATGTGGACGTCATCGGCGTGCAGCTCGGCCTCAACATTGGAGGTCACAGCCTGGGTCTTGGAGATCTTCTTGGATTCGAGACGATCGCGCTCCAGCATGTTCTTGAAGTCCATGTTGCCACCGACATTCAGCTGGTACGTGCGGTCCAGCGTAACGCCGCGGTCTTCGAAGAGCTTGGCCATGACACGGTGCGTGATGGTGGCACCGATCTGGCTCTTGATGTCATCGCCCACGATCGGGACACCGGCCTCAGTGAACTTGTCAGCCCACTCCTTGGTTCCGGCGATGAAGACCGGGAGTGCGTTCACGAACGCAACACCGGCGTCGATGGCGCACTGGGCGTAGAACTTTGCAGCCTGGTCCGAACCGACGGGCAGGTAGCAAACCATGACGTCAGCCTTGGCCTCGCGCAGCGCTGCGACGATGTCCACGGTTTCGTCCGGTGCCTCAACAATGGTCTCGCGGTAGTACTTGCCCAGGCCGTCCAGGGTGTGGCCGCGCTGGACGGTGACACCAGTGGCGGGGACGTCGGCGATCTTGATGGTGTTATTTTCGCTGGCGCCGATGGCGTCGGCCAGGTCCAGTCCAACCTTCTTGCTGTCGACGTCGAAAGCAGCAACGAACTGGACGTCGTTGACGTGGTACTGGCCGAACTCGACGTGCATCAGACCCGGGATCGTGGCCTTGGGGTCAGCGTCGCGATAGTACTGAACACCTTGGACCAGCGATGCGGCGCAGTTACCTACGCCGACAATGGCAACACGAATCGGATGTGAAGACACGGAACTCCTTTTGAGAACTAAACCTCATGTGCCAGGCGCAGCCCTGACTGAGTCCAGGGCACGACTGATTGGCACGGCGCCATTCGGCGCACTCTTGCATTGTAACCAACACAGCAGGGGCCGGCTTTGTTCCCGGCCGGCCCCTGCTGTTTTATGGCGAAACTTCCGAGGCTACTTCTGGGCCCACCGGTTGATGTCCGACTCCACAGCGAACTCGTCGATCGCCGTCAGCTCATCAGTGGTGAACTTCAGATTGTTGATGGCGCTGAGCGTGTCCTCCAACTGGGCCACGCTTGAGGCACCCACCAATGCGGAGGTCACCGGCGAGCCCTTCGGCTGGTCGCGCAGGATCCAGGCGATGGCCATCTGGGCCAGCGTCTGCCCGCGACCTTCGGCGATGGCGTTCAATCCCCGGACCCGGTCCAGCTTCTCCTCGGTCAGCTGTGCTTCGGACAGGAACCGCTCCTTGGCGGCCCGTGAATCGGCCGGTACGCCGTTGAGGTAGCGGTTGGTGAGCATTCCTTGGGCGAGGGGCGAGAACGCGATGGAACCGGCGCCTACTTGGTCCAGTGCCTCGTAGAGATTGGGCGTGCCGTTCTCCGTCCAGCGGTTCAGCATGGAGTAGCTGGGCTGGTGGATGAGCAGCGGGGTTCCGAGCTCCTTGAGGATCCGGGCAGCTTCAAGGGTCTGCTCCGGGGTGTAGGAGGAGATGCCAGCGTAGAGCGCCTTGCCTGATCGAACAGCGTAGTCCAAGGCACCCATTGTTTCTTCCAGCGGAGTCTCGGGGTCGGGACGGTGGCTGTAGAAAATATCCACATAGTCCAGGCCCATGCGCTCCAGCGACTGGTCCAGGCTGGAAATCAGGTATTTGCGGGATCCCCACTCGCCGTACGGGCCGGGCCACATGTAGTAACCGGCTTTGGTGGAGATGACCAGTTCGTCACGGTACGGCTTGAAATCATCCTTCAGGTGGCGCCCGAAGTTGGTCTCGGCTGAGCCGTCCGGCGGTCCGTAATTGTTGGCGAGGTCGAAGTGGTTGACACCGAGATCGAAGGCGCGGCGCAGGATGGCACGCTGTTCGTCAAAACGTTTGTCATCGCCGAAGTTGTGCCAGAGTCCCAAGGAGATGGCGGGGAGCTTGAGTCCACTGCGTCCGACGCGGCGGTAGGGCATGGTTTCGTAGCGGTTTTCCGCGGCCGAATAAGTCATACGTACTATCCTGCCACTGCACAATCCAGGGTGACGGCGGTGTCCGCCATGTGGGCGCCGTCACCCCGGATTGTGTATGGCTTAGTTGACGCGCACGACGGCGGCGCTCCCGCCGGGAAGCGTCAGTGTTCCCTCATCGAGGACTGCTTCATGGTCAGTGGCCAACAATATGGAGCCGCTGAGGGGTGTCCCGAGTGCCTCGTCACCGAAGTTGCACACCACCCGGACAGTGCCGCGGGAGATCTGCAGCCAGTGTTCGTCGTCGTCGTATTCCACCACTGTGCTGCCGAAGCCACCGTCCACCAACTCGGGGGTGTTTCGGCGCAGTTGTGCTAAATCCTTGTACAGCTGGAGCAGGCGTGCATGGTTTCCCTCGCCGGCTTCTTCCCACTTGAGTTTGGACCGGAGGAAGGTTTCCGGGTCCTGTGGGTCCGGCACCACCGCGGGGTCCCACCCCATGCGTTCGAACTCCTTGATGCGGCCCTCTGCGGTAGCCTTCCCGAGCTCGGGCTCCGGATGGGAGGTGAAGAACTGCCACGGCGTAGACGCACCGAATTCCTCGCCCATGAAGAGCATGGGCGTAAATGGAGATGTCATGGTCAGCACAGCACCGATGGCCAGCTTCCCATAGGACAGCGACGCGGTGAGGCGGTCACCGATGGCGCGGTTGCCGATTTGGTCGTGGTTCTGGAGGCAGACAACCAAAGCTGACGGGTGCGCCAGATCCCTGCGGATGGGCCGGCCGTGGTGCCGTCCGCGGAAGCTGGAGTAACTGCCATCGTGAAGGAATCCATGCTCCAGCACCTTGGCCAGGACCGCCAGTGAATCGAAGTCCGCGTAGTAGCCGGTGGTTTCCCCGCTCAGGTTGACGTGAACGGCGTGGTGGAAATCGTCGCTCCACTGCCCATCAAGTCCGTAGCCGTTGTCCTTGCGTGGATATATGAGGCGCGGGTTGTTCAAGTCCGACTCAGCGATCAAAGTCCGGGGAATTCCCGTCTCGGCCTCGATCTGATCGCCCAGAGCCCCGAACTCCTCCAGAATGTGGACGGCCCGTTCGTCACGCAGCGCGTGGACGGCATCGAGGCGGAGACCGTCCACATGGTAGTCACGGAGCCACATCGCCGCGTTCTCCAGGATGTAGCGCCGGACGTCGTCCGAGCCTGGGCCATCCAGGTTGACGGAGTCACCCCACGTATTTCCCTCCCCTGATTTCAGGTAGGGGCCGAACTTGGGCAGGTAGTTTCCGCTGGGTCCAAGGTGGTTGTAGACGACATCCTGGATGACGCCCAAGCCGGCAGCATGCGCGGCGTCCACGAATCGCTGGTACGCCGCTGGGCCGCCGTAGGGCTCATGGACGGCGTACCAAAGCACTCCGTCGTAGCCCCAATTGTGGACACCGTTGAAACCGTTGACCGGAAGTAACTCGATGAAGTCCACGCCAAGGTCCACCAAGTAGTCCAGCTTGGCAGCGGCGGCATCCAGCGTTCCTTCCGGTGTGAAGGTACCCAGGTGAAGCTCATAGATGACGGCTCCCTTGAGCTGCCGTCCCTTCCAAGCCGAGTCCTGCCACTCATGGATGGAGGGATCGAACGTGGCGGACAACTCGTGCACTCCGTCCGGCTGCCTCCGCGAGCGCGGATCAGGGAACGGACCCTCTCCGTCCACGATGTACCCGTACGGTACACCGTCACTTTCCTGGCCAGCCACATCAGCCGGCGCCCGCCACCAGCCCGGGGCGGCGGCGTCGTGGTGTTCCATGGGGTACTCACGTCCATCGGCAACAAGCCGGACCGAGTCGGCGTTCGGCGCCCAGACGTCGTAGCGGTTTTTTCCAGCAGCGTGCTCCAGCATCATGCTCCCTTATGCGTGTTCAAGCGTGCGTTGCAGTGATGGTTTGCGGTGGTGGGGATCAGTCCGTAGGCACCAGCAGTGCCACGGGGTACTGCTCCAACAACGTGGCCAATTGGACAGTGCCGGCACTGTATGTGTGTCCGGTGAGTTCGTCCCGGGCGTTGACGGACAATTCGATGATTGTGTCCCGCCAGCCGCCTTCCCGCGCAAGCCGCTTGGGCAGTCGGGTGGCAACCGTGAGGGCACCGCGCCGATCAGCTCCGCGGTCGAAGGCCACTACGTGATCTGCGGCCGCACCTTGTGCGACCACCGGCAGGTATCCGCCGAAGAGCTCAGGCCGATCGCGCCGCAACCGCAGCGCACGGGACACCACCAGCAGCTTGGCTGCCTCATCCGTGAACTGTGGCGCAGCGCCGTTGTCCAGCTCCGCCAAGGCAGTCATACGGGCCTGGAAGTCAACGGGCCGCCTGTTGTCAGGATCAGTCAGGGAGCCGTCGCGGAATTCCGTGCCCTGGTAGACGTCAGGAACCCCGGGCATGGTCAGCTGGACCAGCTTGGCCGACAACGAGTTGGACGTCCCGTACGGTTCGAGCTCAGCGACAAAGTTGGCCAGCGCCGCTGCAACCTCCGGCACATCAAAGACAGAGTCGACGGCGGCAGCCAAGTGGCGCTCGAAGTCCTGGTTGGGGTCGGTCCAATTTGTCGAGTTACCGGCCTCGCGCGCCGCCTTCAGGGCATACGACTGAAGACGCCCGCGGTCTGCCGGCCACGCACCAACAATTGACTGCCACACCAGCGCGGCCAACGGGCCGTCCGGAATCGGGGCCAACTCCTGCACTGTCCCCAAGAAGAGTTCCCACTCCGGGACGGCCTCGGAAATGACCGAAATACGCGCCCGGGCGTCCTCGCTTCGCTTGGTGTCATGGGTGCTCAGCGTGGTCATGGACAACGGCAGGACCTGCTGGCGGCGGGCCATGCGCTCATGGAAGACCCCGCTGGACACGGCGAATTCGGTGGGATCGGCCCCTACCTCGGTGAGGGTACCCAGACGGGTGTAGCGGAAGAAGGCTGTGTCCTCCACACCCTTGGCCATCACCATGCCGGAGGTCTGCTGGAAACGCCGGGCCAAGGCGCCGGTGGAATCGAGCAGCAACGGCGTCAGGTCTTCCAATACCGCCTTGAGATCTGCACGGTTTTCCGCGGCATGGCGGATGGATTCCACCAGGACGTCCTGACCGTACGGGAGGTAGGTGCGGTAGATCGGGAAGCAGCAAATGACTTCCGCGATGGCATCGGCCACCTTGTCCGCCGGCAAGTCCATGGAAGGAGGCACCAGGCGTGCGAGCCTCAGAATCTCTGACCGCAGGATGCCATCCGCAATACGGCGCTTGGTCCCGTGGATCATCTCCTCGTAGTCCGCCGGGGCATCCGCATCCCGCAGCCTGGCGTCGAGGGAATCGAGGTATTCCTCAGCTGCGGGGTCCACGAAAAGCCGGTCCACGTCAGCGAGGGCGTCATAACCGGTGGTACCTTCGCAGTCGAAGGTGTCCGGCAACTGCTCCCCCGGCTCCAGGATTTTCTCGACAAGCAGGTACGCGCCGCCCGTTGCTTCCCGCAGCCTGGCCAGATAGCCCTCGGGATCCGCCAGGCCGTCCGGATGGTCGATCCTGAGCCCATCCACCAGTTCCTCACGGAACCACCGGACGATCTCTTCATGGGACTCGTCGAAGACCCATGGGATCTCCACCCGGACACCAGCGAGGGTATTCACCGCGAAGAACCTGCGGTAGTTCAGTTCGGCGTCGGCCCTGCGCCAGCCGATGAGCTGGTAGTGCTGCCGGGCGTGGACGTCCTGGGGACTGTCACCAGGGGCAAAGGTGCCCTCGGCCAAGGGAAAACGGTGATCGTAGTAGTGCAGTTCACTGTCCACCACAGTGAGTTGCTCCAAGTCCTCATCGCTGCCCAGGACCGGAATACGGATTTTCCCCCCACCGAAATCCCAATCGACGTCGAAGGCCTCGGCGTACTTGGACCCGGGTCCTTCCTTCAGGAGCTGCCACCACCAGGCATTCTGCCCGGCCGAGGCTACACCCATGTGGTTGGGCACAATGTCGGCCAGAATGCCCAAGCCCTGTTCCCGGGCCGCCTTTGAAAGTGCAGCGAGCCCCTCGGGACCACCGCGCGAGGGATCCACGGTGGAGGGATCGGTGACGTCATAGCCGTGATCCGATCCCTCCTCCGCGGTCAGGATGGGCGAGAGATAGACCCAGTCCACCCCGAGGGTCCGCAGGTAGCCCGTGAGCTCCGCCGCGTCCTGGAGTGTCAATTCTGGCCGGATCTGGAGCCGGTACGTCGAGACGGGAGTCCTCATGAATCCGCCTTCTTCGTTGCTCCGGACTCCTCGTCGGCCGGGGCGTCTCCCTTGTAGTCGAAGGGCAGCGACGTCACAGCAGGAGCCGTGATGGACGCCGTTTCCGGAGTGCTCGTCTGGGTCAGCGCAGCCAGTGATGCTGCCACGGAGTGGTCAGGCTCTATCTCGGGAGTGCTGTGCGCACGCAGTACTACCAGGGACTTGGCACCGACCATGAGGATCTGGTCCGGCTTGACGACACCCGCCTCGGCACCTTCTCCGGCGGTGTCGATCATGACATCCCATGCCGGTGCGTATTCATCCGAGGGAATCCGGAAGCCTACCTCGTCCTGATCCGCGTTGAAGTAGAGCAGGAAGTTGACGTCGGTAATGCGCCGTCCTTGGTTATCACGGCCGTGAATACCATCGCCGTTCAGGAAAACACCAACGGAGCGTCCCAGCGCTTCATCCCAATCCGAGGGACTCATGGTGCTCGCGTCAGCGTCCAACCATACGATGTCCGGCAGACGTTCGCCTTCGCCTCGGAGCACCGGGCGTCCATCAAAGAACCGGCTTCGTCGAAGGCTGGGGTGCTTGGCACGCAGTGCGCACACGGCAGCGGTGAACTCGATGAGCGGCTGGTCCACGTTCTCCCAGTTGATCCACGTCAGTTCAGAGTCCTGGCAGTAGCCGTTGTTGTTGCCGCGCTGTGTCCTGCCGAGCTCGTCGCCGTGGAGCAGCATGGGTACACCTTGCGAGAGGAACAGCGTGGCGATGAAGTTGCGCTGTTGGCGCGCCCTCAGGCCCAGGACTGTGGGGTCCTCGGTGGGTCCTTCGGTGCCGCAGTTCCACGAGCGGTTGTGGGATTCGCCGTCGTTGTTGTCTTCGCCATTGGCCTCATTATGTTTTTCGTTATAGGAAACGAGGTCGGCCAGGGTGAAGCCATCGTGGGCCGTGACGAAGTTGATCGATGCTACCGGACGGCGCCCCGAGTGCTCATAAAGATCTGCGGAGCCGGTCAACCGGGACGCGAATTCACCCAAGGTGGACGGTTCCCCGCGCCAGAAGTCGCGGACAGTATCGCGGTACTGGCCGTTCCATTCGGTCCACTGCGGCGGGAAGTTACCCACCTGGTAGCCGCCGGGACCAACGTCCCACGGCTCGGCGATGAGCTTCACCTGGGAAACCACCGGATCCTGCTGGATGAGTTCGAAGAAGGTTGAAAGCTTGTCGACGTCGTAGAACTCGCGGGCCAGCGTGGACGCGAGGTCGAACCGGAAACCGTCCACGTGCATCTCGGTCACCCAGTACCGCAGGGAGTCCATGAGCAGTTGAAGGGAGTGCGGGCTCCGGACATTCAGCGAGTTTCCCGTGCCGGTGTAGTCCATGTAGTACTTCTGGTCGTCTTCCACCAGGCGGTAGTACGCGGAGTTGTCAATCCCCTTGAAGGACAACGTGGGTCCCAGGTGGTTGCCCTCTGCCGTGTGGTTGTACACCACGTCCAGGATGACTTCGATGCCCGCAGTGTGCAGGGCACGCACCATGGCCTTGAAGTCCTGGACCTGCTGGCCGGTATCGCCCTTGGAGCTGTAGCTGTTGTGGGGCGCAAAGAAACCAATGGTGTTGTAGCCCCAGTAGTTGTTCAAACCCTTGTCCTGCAGAATGCCGTCGTTGACGAACTGGTGCACCGGCATCAGTTCAATGGCGGTGATTCCCAGTTTCTGCAGGTGCGAGATGACCGCAGGGTGGGCCACACCGGCATAAGTACCACGCTGTTCTTCGGGTACCTCCGGGTGCATCTGCGTCAAGCCCTTAACGTGGGCCTCGTAAATGACCGACTTGTGGTACGGAATCCGCAGAAGCTTGTCTCCGTCCCAGTCAAAGAACGGGTTGATGACGACGCCCAGCATCATGTGCGGTGCGGAGTCCTCATCATTGCGGGAATCCGGGTCCCCCAGGTTGTACGAGAACAGCGCCGGGTCCCAGTCGATCTGCCGGTGGATGGCCTTGGCGTAAGGATCCAGCAGCAACTTGTTGGGGTTGAAGCGCTGACCGGCGTCGGGGTCGTATGGCCCGTGCACACGGTAACCGTACTTTTGCCCCGGCTGAACCTGCGGAAGGTAGCAGTGCCATACGTAACCATCCACCTCGGTGACTTCCACGCGGACTTCCCCGCCGTCGTCGTCAAAGAGGCACAACTCTACTCTTTCGGCCTTCTCGCTGAACAGCGCGAAGTTGGTGCCGGTGCCGTCAAAGGTGGCACCCAGCGGATAAGCCGATCCAGGCCAGACTTCCATGCGTTCTCCTCTTGATGATGCGAACAACTGCTGCAAGCCTACTCATGACCCATGACACGGACAGTAACCTTAGGGTCTTGGACGGTCGCATTCCGCGTTGAGCGAACCGATGACGCCTGGTACCGCTGCCATGATCGCCGACGCTGTAATGGGGCCGCCGGCCAATTCCGCGGACGCTGCCGTTCCTGCGCGTCCATGGACGCTCGCCGCAACAGCCGCCACAGCAGCCCAGCGGTCGGCAACGTCCAGTCCCAAGCCGGCATAGGCGCCGTCGTCGTCCTTGATCGTTTCCGCGCTCTGCGCCAGCAACGCGCCCAGCACTCCCCCCAGGACATCCCCGCTTCCCGCAGTCGCCATCCACGCGGTGCCCTCGGATTGGCTGAAAACAACGCCCGACGGCGACGCCACCAGTGTGGTGGCTCCCTTCAGGAGCACGGTGGCGCCCGTTTGTTCGGCGGCCTGCCGTACGAAATGCAGCGGACGCGACTCCACGTCATCACGGGTCACAGCTACCTCCCCCGTGGAGGGAAGGGAGTCCAGAAGTGTAGCCAGTTCTCCAGCGTGTGGCGTCAGTATCCAATGGGGCGGGCAGCGCTCAGGAAGGAGGCTCAGTGCACCAGCATCCACCACCACCGGCACATCGGCGGCCAGGGCAGCCGCAGCAGCGTCCCTCGCGCGCTCCAGCTGCCCTTCCCCAGCAACGCCCGAGCCCAGCAACCACGCCTGGACGCGGCCGGGTTTGTCGGGTTCCCAGAGGGCTTCGGGGGTTTGGGCGAGCACCAACTGTCCCACCGTTTGGGGGCCGGCGTAGCGCACCATCCCAGCTCCTGCGAGGGCTGCGGCATGCACACCCAAGACAGCAGCACCGGGAAACCGAACCGAACCGGCTACGACGCCCAGGACACCCCGGGAGTATTTGTGTGCCCGGCGGCCAGGATGGGGCAGTACTGCCCCTACATCCTGGGAGGTGAGGCGGCGGAGCTCCGGCTGCTGGGACGTTAGCGATCCTTCGATGCCGATCTCCACCACGTGCACCCGCCCGGCACTGCCCTCACCGGGATCGGTCATCAGCCCCGCCTTCACGCCTCCAAAGGTGACTGTGACGTCTGCTTCCAGCACCGGCCAGTGAACTTCACCGCTGTTGGCGTCCAGGCCGCTGGGGAGATCACAGGCCACTACCAACCGTGGACGCAGTTCCTGGAGGCACGCAACCAGTTCCGCTGAAGGGCCACGCAGGCCCCCACGCGCACCCGTCCCGAGCAGGGCATCGATGACCACATCGCCAGCGGCGCACAGGACCGCGAGTTCTTCAGCATTCCCGGGTTCGAGGTACAAGGTCCTCCCGTTGGCTGCGGCAAAAGCAGCCAACGCCTCCGGGTGTACTTCAGCCGAGGCGAGTACCGCCGTCGTTCGCATCCCCCGGCGGGCCAGCAGGGCCGCGGCGAAGAGACCGTCCCCGCCATTGTTGCCCTTGCCTGCCAGGACAGTCACACTGGTGCCCGCCAGCCTGCGCCGGGTTTTGACCTCGCGCACCACCGCTTGGGCCAGCCCGAACGCTGCCCGTTGCATAAGAACAGCGCCCTCACCGGCGTCAAGGAGCGGTTGTTCCGCATCCCTGATCTGTTGTCCGGTGAAGGCGCTGATCATTGCTGTTGAGAGTCCGTCTAGCCCTCGGCGAGGACAGTCGCCATAGCGATGCCGCCGTCGTGGCTCATGGACAGGTGCCAGCGCTTGACGCCCTTGGCCTCGGCGACTGCCAGCACAGTTCCCTTGACCTGGACTGTAGGACCGTTCTCATCGAGACCGATCCAGCAGTCCTGCCAGTTCATGCCCGCGGGAGCACCCAAGACCTTGGCCACGGCTTCCTTGGCCGCAAAACGTGCGGCCAAGGAGCGGGTGTTGAGTTCCCGTTCGGCAGGAACAAACAGGCGGTCCCGGAGTCCGGGCGTCCGTTCCAGCTGCCGGCCGAACCGTTCGATGTCTACGACGTCTACGCCAATGCCAACAATCATGGCGTTATTCTACGGTCACGCTCTTGGCGAGGTTACGCGGCTGATCCACGTCATAGCCCTTGGCTCCGGCCAGTTCAGCAGCGAAGATCTGCAGCGGAACGGTAGTGAGCAACGGCATCAGCAGCGTGGGCGTTTCAGGTACGTAGAACACATGCTCTGCATAGTCCTTGACCGACTCGTCGCCTTCTTCAGCGATCACCAGGGTACGGGCACCACGTGCACGGACTTCCTGGATGTTGCTGACCACCTTGGAGTGCAGGGAGTCGCGGCCGCGCGGAGACGGCACCACAACGAAGACCGGCTGGCCGTCGTCGATCAAGGCGATCGGACCGTGCTTGAGCTCACCGGCGGCGAAGCCTTCAGCGTGGATGTACGCGATTTCCTTGAGCTTCAAAGCACCTTCGAGGGCAACCGGGTAGCCGACGTGGCGGCCCAGGAACAGCACGGACTTTTCGTCCTTCATGCTGCGGGCGAGCTCGCGCAGGGGGCCTGCGTTGTCCAGGATTTTCTGGATCTTGGCCGGGATCTTGTTGAGGTCCGCGAGGACGTCCTTGATCTGGCCGGAGAAGATGTTGCCGCGCAGCTGAGCCAGGTAAAGGCCCAGCAGGTAGGCGGCAGTAATCTGCGCCAGGAATGCCTTGGTGGAGGCCACCGCGATTTCCGGACCGGCGTGCGTGTAGAGCACGGCGTCGGATTCGCGCGGGATGGTGGAACCGTTGGTATTGCAGATGGAGATCGTCTTGGCACCCTGTTCACGGGCGTAGCGGACGGCCATCAGCGTGTCCATGGTCTCACCGGACTGGCTGATGGAAACCACCAGTGTGTTGGAGTCGACGATCGGATCGCGGTAGCGGAACTCGTGGGCGAGCTCCACCTCCGTGGGGATGCGGCACCAGTTCTCGATTGCGTACTTGGCAACCAGGCCGGCGTACGCCGCGGTGCCGCAAGCGAGCACGATGATCTTGTCAACCTGCTTGAGGAGCTCCGGATCGATGCGGACCTCGTCCAGGGTCAGCTTGCCATCAAGATCCGAGCGGCCCAGGAGGGTCTGCGCAACGGCGTCAGGCTGGTCGTGGATTTCCTTCTCCATGAAGGAGTTGAAGCCACCCTTTTCGGCAGATGCCGGGTCCCAGTCAACGTGGTATTCCTTGCCTTCGGCGGGAGCGCCGAAGAAGTCGGTGATCTCCACGGAGTCCGCGGTGATGGTGACGATCTGGTCCTGGCCCAGTTCCACGGCACGACGGGTGTAGTCGATGAAGCCGGAGACGTCGGAGCCAAGGAAGTTCTCGCCTTCGCCCAAGCCAACCACCAGCGGGGAGTTCCGGCGGGCAGCTACGACGACGTCCGGCTGGTCTGCGTGGACTGCAAGAAGGGTGAAAGCGCCTTCGAGTCGCTGGCAGGCCAGGCGCATCGCTTCGGTGAGGTTTCCGCCGTCGCCGTTGAGCTGGGTGCGGAAGATGTCGCCAACCAGCGCGGCGGCAACCTCGGTGTCGGTTTCGGACTCGAAGGTAACCCCCTTGGCCAGCAGTTCCTGCTTGAGCTCTGCGAAGTTCTCGATGATGCCGTTGTGAATAAGTGCAAGGCGGCCGCCGTCAGAGAGGTGCGGGTGCGCGTTGCGGTCGGTCGGTCCGCCGTGGGTGGCCCAACGGGTATGGCCGATGCCAGTCAGGGATTCAGGTACTGGATTTGCTTCCAGTTCACTGATCAGGTTGCTCAGTTTGCCGGACTTTTTACGGGACGAGATTGCCCCGTCAGCCACCACTGCGACGCCTGCGGAGTCATAGCCGCGGTACTCAAGACGACGCAGCCCTTCCACGACGACGTCAAGGGCGCTGTGACCAGCTGCCTTGCGAGACGAATTGCCAACATAGCCTACGATTCCACACATGGGTACAAGCCTAACGGCTAGCGCAAACAACTGACGTGGGACATCCCAGCTCTTCCCCTTGCCGCTATGATGTCCAGCCCCCACAATTCACCCTCCCGTCGTCGCGCATTTCCTGATCCGCCGCGTGGAGGGCAGAATCATGAGCGTGACTTTGCAACGCACCGAAGCTAATGGCGACGGCGCTTCCCCGTTTGTAGAGCTGGACCGTCAAACGTGGTCCAGGCTTGCAGCGCAGATGGAGCAGCCCCTCAACGAAGAGGACATCTTCCGTCTCCGCGGCCTCGGCGACCCCTTGGACATGAAGGAAGTCAGGGAGGTTTACCTCCCGCTTTCGCGGCTTCTGCACCTGTATGTAGAGGCTTCCCACCAGCTTCATGCTGCAACAACCACGTTCCTGGGCGAACAGACCCAGCGCACTCCGTTCGTGATTGGCGTCGCCGGTTCTGTGGCGGTTGGCAAGTCCACCATCGCCCGCGTGCTCCGGGAAATGCTCCGGCGATGGCCCGGTACCCCCAACGTGGAACTCATCACCACGGACGGTTTCCTCTATCCCTTGGCCGAGCTGAAGCGCCGGCACCTTCTTGAACGCAAGGGTTTTCCCGAGTCCTATGACCGGCGGGGGCTCCTCCGCTTTGTGTCGGAAGTCAAAGGCGGCGCCGAGGAAGTCCGCGCACCCTGGTATTCTCACGTAACGTACGACATCGTGCCGGGCAAGGAAGTGGTGGTCCGGCGTCCCGACGTCCTGATCGTGGAAGGGCTCAACGTCCTCGCCCCCGCCCGCCCCCGGATGGACGGAAAACAAGGACTGGCCGTCAGCGACTTCTTCGATTTCTCCATCTACGTGGACGCCAAAACCTCCTACATCGAGGAATGGTACGTGGACCGTTTCCGCAAACTGCGCACCACCGCCTTTGCGCAGCCGGAATCCTACTTCCACCGCTACGCCACGCTCTCCGACGACGACGCCGAATCCACCGCCCGCGGCATTTGGAAGCGCATCAACGAACCCAACCTTGAAGAAAACGTGCTGCCCACCCGTGGGCGCGCCCAGCTGGTTCTCACCAAGGACGCCGACCACTCCATCCGCCGCATGCTGCTGAGGAAGGTCTAAGGTGGCCGATCCCCAGCCGCTGCCCAGCCGGCGCGCTTTTGCAGGCTTGATCGCCGCTGGCGCTGGGATGGCAGCGTTGTCCGCGTGCACGCCGGAAGCTGCCGCACCCTCCCCCGCCGCCGCAACCGCCGCCAGTGGGGCTGCTGCGCCTTCTACGGCCCCTTCCAGCTCCCCCGCCATGGAGCCGGCAACGGTCGCGCCTGAGACGGCCGCGCCGTCGCCCAGCGCCACGCCTTCCAGTGCCGCGCCCTCCAGCGCAGTTACATCGCAGCATTCGCTGTCGGACCCCGCCAGCCCCTGGGTCATCGTCAACAAACACCGCCCCCTCAACCCCCAGGACTTCGTCCCAACCGATCTGGTACAGCCGAACATCCGCCTCGCCGTCAGCGGCGAAGCCGCCCTGCTGAACAGCACGACGGCGGCTGCCGCAGAAAAGATGTTCAGTGCTGCTGCGACGGAAGGCGTCGTTATGGCGTTGGCATCGGGCTACCGCTCCTACTCAACCCAAGTGGCCACGTACGGCGGCTATGTCGCCAGCACGGGCCAAGCCGCAGCCGACCGCGCCTCGGCCCGCCCGGGACACTCCGAACACCAAACAGGTTGGTCCTTCGACATTGCCGACGGTGGTGGGGCCTGCAGCTTCCAGCCGTGTTTCGCTGAGCAACCGGCAGCGGTGTGGTCGAAGGCCAACGCCCATAAGTTCGGTTTCGTGGTCCGCTACCCATGGATGTTCCACGACATCACCGGGTACTTTTACGAGTCGTGGCACCTGCGTTACATCGGGGTGGAGGCAGCAACTGACATGGTCACGCGGGGCATCGTGACGCTCGAAGAGTATTTCGGCCTCGAAGCGGCCCCGGATTACCTTTAGCCCTTAAATGGCTTCGGCCCGCTCCCCTGCCAGGCAGGGGTGCGGGCCGAAGCTCGTTCCGGCTTCTTTAGACAGCCATCTCGCTGGAAGCGCCGAGGCGTTCCTTAACTACTGCAGCAAGGCTGTTGCAGATTCGCTCAGCCGTTTCCATGTCAGCGGCTTCCACCATGACACGGACCAGAGCTTCAGTGCCCGACGGGCGGAGCAGCACGCGGCCGGTTTCGCCCAGTTCGAGTTCGGCTGCAGCAACAGCGGCCGCCACACCTTCGTCGGTACCGGCGCGGGCCTTGTCCACGCCCTTGACGTTGATCATCAGCTGCGGGAGCTTGGTCATCGCGGTGGAGAGTTCCTTGAGGCTGCGGCCTGTCAGTGCAACCTGCGCTGCAAGCTGCAGGCCGGTCAGAACACCGTCACCTGTGGTGGCGTAATCGGAGAAGATCACGTGGCCGGACTGTTCGCCGCCCAGGTTGTAGCCGCCGTTACGCATTTCTTCGAGGACGTAACGGTCGCCGACGCCGGTTTCGCGGATGGTGATACCGGCACTCTTGAGCGCGATCCTGAGGCCGAGGTTGCTCATGACGGTGGCCACGAGGATGCTGTCCTTGAGCTTTCCAGCCTCGTTGAGGGCCAGTGCAAGGATGGCCATGATCTGGTCGCCATCCACTTCATTGCCCTCGTGGTCCACGGCGAGGCAACGGTCGGCGTCGCCGTCATGGGCTACGCCAAGGTCGGCGCCATGCTGGAGAACTGCTTCCTTCAACGGGCCCAGATGGGTGGAGCCTACGCCCTCATTGATGTTCAGGCCGTCCGGCTCAGCGCCGATCACTACGACGTCCGCGCCGGCGTCCTTGAACACCTGGGGTGAACAACCGCTCGCAGCACCGTGGGCGCAATCAAGGACCACCTTCAGGCCGTCAAGGCGCTTGGGAAGCGTTCCCAGCAGGTGCACGATGTAACGGTCCTCAGCGTCGGAGAAACGCTGGATGCGTCCGACGTCGGCTCCCACCGGGCGCTGCGGCTCTTTGCCGAGCTGCGCCTCGATGGCGTCTTCGACGTGGTCCGGGAGCTTCTGGCCGCCGCGGGCAAAGAACTTGATGCCGTTGTCCGGCGCGGGGTTGTGGGAGGCCGACAGCATCACGCCGAAATCGGCGTCGAGATCTGCCACCAGGTAAGCGGCCGCAGGGGTGGGAAGAACACCGGCGTCATAGACGTCGATTCCGGAGCTGGAAAGCCCTGCTTCCACGGCGGCGGCGAGGAACTCACCACTCGCTCTGGGGTCCCTGGCGACGACGGCGCGCGGCCGCTTGCCGTTGGTTGTGCGGTCATGGCCGAGTACGACGGCGGCGGCCTGGGCAAGCTGCATAGCCAGCTCGGCGGTGAGCAATCCGTTCGCGAGACCGCGCACGCCATCTGTTCCAAATAATCTAGACATCGGCTCAAGTTTAGACGACGCCGGGACACCATCAGTTCAGGAGCGTGTCGGAGCGTCACATGCGCGCCGTGCGACGCCCGTGTTTAACGGCGAAAGCCCGCCCCGCCGAAGTGGCGGAACGGGCTTTCGATGCCCCAATGCAGGGGCGAAGCGAATTAACGCTTGGAGTACTGCTGAGCCTTGCGTGCCTTCTTGAGACCAGCCTTCTTACGCTCGATGACGCGGGCGTCACGGCGCAGGTAACCGGCCTTCTTGAGGGTGGCGCGGTTGTTGTCGACGTCGATCTCGTTCAGCGAGCGAGCAACACCGAGACGCAGTGCACCGGCCTGGCCGGAGATGCCACCGCCGTGGATACGGGCGATGACGTCGTAAGCGCCTTCGAGATCAAGGATCTTGAAGGGCTCGTTGACATCCTGCTGGTGCAGCTTGTTCGGGAAGTAGTTGTCCAGCGTGCGGCCGTTAATGGTCCACTTGCCGGAACCCGGTACAACGCGAACGCGCGCAACGGCTTCCTTGCGGCGGCCAACAGCTGCGCCGGCAACGGTCAGTGCCGGGCGTTCCTTCTTGGGCGCATCTTCACCAGATGTGCTTTCAGAGGTGTAGCTGGTGAGGGTTTCCTCAGCCTCGACGGCTTCGGCGGTCAGTTCTTCGTTCTGAGCCACGGTTCTCCTTGTAATAAAAAGTTTAGTTGGTGGCCAGGACTACTGGGCGACCTGGGTGATTTCGAAAGTCTTCGGCTGCTGAGCGGCGTGGGGGTGCTCGGGGCCTGCGTAGACCTTGAGCTTGCCCAGCTGCTGAGCGGCGAGGGAGTTCTTGGGGAGCATGCCCTTGATGGCCTTCTCAACAGCGCGAACCGGGTTGGATTCCAACAGCTCGGCGTAGTTGACGGAGGTCAGGCCGCCCGGGTAACCGGAGTGGCGGTATGCGCGCTTCTGCTCCAGCTTGGCGCCGGTGAGGGCAACCTTTTCAGCGTTGATGATGATGACGAAGTCGCCCATGTCCATGTGGGACGCAAAGGTCGGCTTGTGCTTTCCGCGCAGCAGTGTTGCGGTCTGGCTGGCAAGACGACCAAGGACAACGTCGGTGGCGTCAATGACGTGCCACTGGCGGTTGATATCGCCGGGCTTCGGGGTGTACGTACGCACGGTTTTGCCTCGTTCTTGTTCTGGCGTTCATGTTTTAGGCGACACGCAATAAGGCGTGTACCTACTATGTATGCGCTACCGGAGCAGAGGTGAGGGCTCTATGTACCAGTCATCCCAGAATCTCGAAATGCCTCAGGAGTTGGCGATCCTGCAACTGGATCCCCCGTAAGGCATGTGTCATCGAGATAGGACACGCACAACGACTCTAAACAATACCTTCAACGGGCCGCCCGGGTCAAAATGGGGTAATCGCCCTTGGGGGTTGGGCACTGATTGAGGGAGAGCACATGACCGACGGGCCCGCCTTTCCACTCATTATCGCCCTCGCGGGCCTCCTCCTGAGCCCTGCTGCAGAGTGGCTCATCTCAGTGCGGACGCCGCGGCTCGGCGGACCACCTTCCCCGAGGGTCCGGATCACGACGGCGGCTCTCACCTCGCTGCTGTTTGGCTTGCTCGCGTGGCGGTTTGGCCCTTCTTTGGACCTGCCGGCATTTCTTTTGTTGGCTCTTTTCGGCGTACAGCTCTCCCGCATTGATTTCACCCTGCATTTGCTGCCCAACCCCTTGGTATTGCTTTTACTAGGGGGTGGCCTGCTGCTTTTGCTGGCTCCCGCAGCCTTCGCGCCAGGCTGGCCAGACCTCATCCGGGCCCTCGCGGGAGGGGCGATCCTGTTCGCCGGCTACCTGATTCTGGGACTTATTTCGCCTGGGAGCCTCGGAATGGGCGATGTGAAGCTTGCGGCACCCGTTGGAATGTACTTGGGGTACTTGGGTTGGGGGCAAGTACTCTACGGTGGCCTGCTGGGTTTCGTGGTGGGCGGGGTGCTGACGGTACTGATGTTGCGCCTGAGATCAGCGGAAAAGCCCAAAGAGACGGCTCACGGACCCGCCATGTTCGCTGCGGCCCTCGGCGTCATCCTGGTACTCCAATAGCGCCCTTCATGTGAGCCTTTCACGACTCCCCTTTAGTGCGATTTTCATAAGGCTACTGTCAAAACCAAGTAGTCCCTGACCTTCCGTCCGCCTGAAACTGAGTACTCCCCCCACCCCCTACGGGTGCCCACGTGCCGGCCTTATCAGGAATTCGAGTACAACTACGCATTGTTCAGCCGACCGCCCAGGGTGAATTCTTATCTCATCGAATTCCGAACCGCTAAAGGATACATGGGGGTAGTTCGGGAAACGTATAAATGCAAATTCCGATAATTTGCTGGACCTATAAAACAACCTGTTCATTCATTCTGGGAAGGACTCTCCAATGTCTACTCTTATGTTCACCATCACCTCGTACATCGCCGGCGTCAAGGACCGCTTCACCAAAGAAGAGAAGGGCGCGACGATGGTTGAATACGGCATCATGGTCGCCGCCATCGCAGTCGTCGTCGGTGCTGCAGCCTTCGCACTCGGTGTGCGGGTCGATGGCCTCTTCGACGGCATCAACCTCGGTGGCGCACCAGCTGCCTAACTCCTGGTTCCGCGGTTGGTCGTGGCGGCTATTTAGCCACCACGACCAACCAACCGCTTTAAAAGCAACATTCTGTTGGTATCTGGGACCGGGAGACGGATGTGAAATCCAAAACGAATGAGCGTGGCGCCGCGGCCGTAGAAATGGCCATCATTCTGCCACTCTTGCTGCTAATCCTGTTCGGAATCATGGAGTTTGGGCGTGCCTACAACGTCCAGGTTTCCCTGACTCAAGCTGCGCGTGAAGGAGCCCGCCACGCAGCGGTGCACTACCAGGACGGCACACTGGACGTATCGGGCGCAGCGCTGGCTGCCGCGCCGGCACTCGACGGCCTGGGGGTCACCGTCTCGGACAACGCTTCGAGCTGTGCGCCCGGAGCCAACGTGGAAGTCACCACCAGCGTTTCCCTGCAGTCGTTGACTGGTTTTCTGGATGCCGGCTTCTTCGGTGGCTCCGGAATCTTCCCCATCAACATGTCAGGAGTCGGGGTGATGAGATGCGGCGGCTAACTAAACTCCTCAAGCGTGGTCACGTCGCTGAGGCGCGTTCCAACGACGAACGCGGCGCCACGACGGTCGTCGTCGCTGGCCTCATGGTGGTCCTCCTTGGATTTGCCGCATTAGCGGTGGATGTCGGAGCGATGTACGCAGAGAAGGCCCAGCTACAGAACGGCGCCGATGCTGCAGCACTGGCTATAGCGACAGACTGCGCCAACGGTAATTGCGGGAATAGCTCAGCCACCGGCGACTCGTTCGCCAACAACAATGCCAATGACGCGTCAAGTGGCGCGGCAGTTTCGTTCCCCTCTACAAACACGGTGCGGGTAGTCACCAACGCCCGGGACGCCGAAACCGGCGCCAACAGTTTTAGTCTCTTCTTCGCCCAGGCACTGGGTAATGAGACGGCTCAGATCGGCGCAGTTGCCGAAGCTTCCTGGGGAGCCCCATCGTCTGCCACAACATTGCCTTGGACGGTGAGCGAATGCGTTTTCAAGAAGTATCTTTCGCCAGCCCAGCTCGCGTCCCTTAATTCGACGGGGAATTTCACAGGAGATCCGACACCAACGCACCTGCTGTTGCGCTACGACACCAACGCACCAACCGTGCCGGGGTGTGCGGTGCAAAACGGCTACCAACCTGGTGGCTTTGGTTGGCTCGTCACCGATTCCGGTTGTTCCACCGACATCGATCTGGACGCGACTGTCAATGGACAAACCGGTAATCACTTCCCTAACGCTGCTGCCTGCGACGCCGCCCTTTCCACCATCATGGACGAGCCTGCACTGATACCACTCTTCAAGACAGCCACGGGCAATGGCAGCAATGCGAAATACACCTTGGTTGGTTTTGCAGCATTCCAAGTCACCGGATACAAGTTCAGCGGCTCTGGGGCCGTGCTGGACCCCCTGGCACCAAGCTGCACGGGAAACTGCCGTGGACTCCAGGGGTTTTTCTCACGCTTTGTGTCCCTCGAAGAGGGCATGCAAGTTACCGGAGGCATTCCTAATTATGGGGCTTCGGTCGTATTGCTCACCGAGTAGTTACTCACAGAGTCGCTGCTCTCGAACTCACGAAACTCAAAGGAGTAGAAAGTGAAAACACGCCTA
Source organism: Paenarthrobacter sp. CCNWLY172 (assembly GCF_037402035.1). Lineage (NCBI taxonomy): Bacteria > Bacillati > Actinomycetota > Actinomycetes > Micrococcales > Micrococcaceae > Paenarthrobacter > Paenarthrobacter sp. CCNWLY172. The sequence goes on along the minus strand of NZ_JBBEGB010000001.1, from coordinate 510,329 downwards.
CTGGGAGGCATTGCAGCACTGCTTTTGGCAGTCATCGGCACGGTTTTGCTGGTTACCTATGTTCAGGGAGCCGACAAGCGTGCGCAGCAAGGGCTTGATCCCGTAAACGTCCTTGTGGTTAAGGAACGCATTCCCGCCGGCACCAAGGCTGAAGAAATCCAGTCCAAGGTCAAGGTCGAAACCCTGCCGCAGTCGGCAGTGGCACCCGGCACCATCAACGCGCTAAGCGACCAAAAAGGAAAAGTCACCTCGGCCGATCTCCAGCCAGGCGAACAGTTGCTGGGGGTAAAACTGGTCAGCCCCAAAGAGCTGGCTCCGGGTACTGTTCCTGTTCCTGACGGTTTGCAGGAAGCAACGTTCGTTCTTGCCCCGGAGCGCATGCTGGGTGGCCGGATCGAAGCTGGAGACACCGTAACAGTCTTTGCCTCCTTCAAGCTGGACGAGGCCGTACCCGCGGGAGCCAACCTGCCGGCCGCGCTGACCGGCTGGAAGGATTTTACGGAACTCCTGTATCACGACGTCCTGGTTACTGCTGTCCAGCAGGCCGCACCGGACGCAGAAAAGTCCGCCGGAGCGGAGAAGGGCGTCGCCCTCCCCAATGGGTCGGCATACGTCACTGTAGCCCTGAGCGACGCGAACGCTGCCGAGATGGTTTTCGGCGCCGAGTTCGGCACGCTGTGGCTGTCCAAGCAGACCGATAAGACGGTCAAGAGCGATCCTCCAACTACTACTTTCGGAGGGCTGGTCCAATGAGCCGCTTTGTAGCCATCACCGCAGTCCGTGACTTTGAAGGCCGCATACGCCAAGCCATCACAGGGGCCTTGCACGGCGACCTTCAAACGCTGCCACCTACTGTGCTGCAAGCAGGCACAGACGAGCTGTTCAAGCAACTGACCGGCGCTCCACCCGAGGTCTTGATTCTCGGCCCCGGGGTGAATCCGGACGACGCCTTCAAGCTGGCCACCGTCATTGATCTTCAGTTCCCGGAAATCAGCTTGCTGATGGTAGCGGAACCAAGCACTGACATCGTCCTCAAGGCCATGCACGCAGGCGTCCGTGACGTGGTTGCTCCTGAAGCTGATGTCAACGAACTCCGGGTACTCCTCGAGCGCGCATGTCTGGCTGCCGCGAGCAGGCGACGCGGAATGCAGCCCGCAGAGTCCGGCCAGGAGAGGGGACGGGTCATTGCCGTCATGTCCCCGAAGGGTGGGGTGGGCAAGACAACAGTAGCTACCAACCTAGCCATCGGGTTGGGGTCGCTTGCACCGATGAGTGTAGTCATTGTGGACCTCGATCTGCAGTTCGGGGATGTCGCTTCCGGCCTGATGCTTGAACCGGAACACTCCATCACCGAAGCGGTTCACGGATCGGCGGCCCAAGACTCCATGGTCCTCAAGGCGTTTCTGACCGTCCACCCAGCCGGAATCTACGCACTCTGCGCGCCACAGAAACCCTCCGATTCGGACTACATCACCGCCGAGCACGTAACACGACTCCTCAACCAACTGGCGACAGAGTTCAAGTACGTAGTCGTGGACACTGCACCGGGTCTTGGCGAACATTGCCTGGCAACCTTGGAGTTGGCCACCGACGGCGTCTGGGTCTGTGGAATGGACGTGCCGAGCATTCGGGGACTTCGAAAGTGCTTCAGCGTCTTGAAGGAGCTTCAGCTGCTGCCGCAGGGCAGGCACACAGTGTTGAACTTTGCTGACCGAAAAAGCGGGCTCTCCGTCCAGGATGTGGAAGCCACCATAGGAGTTCCTATCGACACTGTGATCCCACGCTCCCGGTCACTCCCCTACTCAACCAACCGGGGAATTCCAGTTCTTCAAGGAACGGCGCGGGATTCAGCCATCAAGGGACTAAGGAAGCTGGTTCAGCGATTCGATCCACGGCTGGAATCGACTCCGCAGAACAAGCTCCACCGGAGGGTGGTGGTGTCATGAAACTGTCCGAAAGGCTTTCGAAGAACAACCCGCTGGCTGTGGTTGGACCATCTGATTCAGAGCCTGAGAATGCGGCAACTGGCGTCGACCGGAATACCGCCGCCTCAAGTGCAGCTCTCTTTGGCGGAGCGCCCCTTACTCCCGCAGTGGACGCACTGGCCGGCCTCAAACAACGTGCTGCTTCAGCCCTGTTTGAGCGCATCGGAAACCGCATAGGTGACCCCTCTTCATCGGAAGAGGACCTGCGGTCATTTGCGGTCGATGAACTTTCGGCCGTCATTGACGACGAGCAAGTGCCGTTGACCCCCGAGGAACGCCGACGGCTCATCCGGGAGATTTCAGACGAAGTCATGGGTTTCGGACCGCTGCAGCGCTTGCTTGAAGACCCATCGATCACCGAAGTGATGGTCAACCGATATGACCAGATCTACGTGGAGCGTCATGGGCATCTGGCATTGACGGAGCTCACGTTCAGTTCCGACGATCATCTGAGGAAGGTCATCGAACGGATCGTTTCGAAGGTCGGACGCCGCATTGACGAGTCTTCGCCACTTGTGGATGCCCGACTGGAAGACGGCTCGCGTGTCAACGCCATCATTCCTCCGTTAGCGGTCAACGGCCCCTCCCTCACCATCAGGAAATTCAGCCACGTTCCACTGACGGTCAGGAATCTCATTGAGTGGGGCTCCATGAGCCAGGAGATGGCTGAATTACTGAGCGCCTGCGTAAGGGCACGCTTGAACGTCATCGTTTCGGGCGGTACAGGCACAGGAAAGACGACATTGCTGAACGTTTTGTCTTCCTTTATTCCGGAGTCCGACCGAATCGTCACCATTGAAGACGCAGTGGAGCTACAACTTCAACAGCGTCATGTCGTCAGGCTGGAAAGCCGCCCACCCAATATTGAGGGAAAGGGCGCCATCACTATCCGTGACCTGGTCCGTAACTCGCTTCGCATGCGGCCGGATCGGATCATCGTCGGCGAGGTCCGTGGCGGTGAATCCTTGGACATGCTGCAGGCGATGAACACCGGCCACGATGGCTCCCTGTCCACGGTGCACGCCAACTCTCCCAGGGACGCGATTGCACGATTGGAAACGCTGGTATTGATGGCTGGGATGGATCTTCCGCTTCGCGCAATTCGGGAGCAGGTCTCCTCAGCTGTTGATCTCATCGTTCAAGTAACGCGTTTGCGTGATGGCAGCCGACGAGTCACGCATGTGACTGAAGTCCAGGGCATGGAAGGAGACGTCGTCACCCTGCAAGACGCCTTTTTGTTCGACTACTCGGCAGGCCTGGACGCTCAAGGACGCTTCCTGGGCAAGGCAATTCCAACGGGGATCCGACCTCGCTTCCTCGACAGGTTTGCAGAACTTGGCATCCAAGTATCGCCTGTGACCTTTGGAGTCGTTCCGCAACCGATCGGAAGGCGGTAGCAATGGACTCTCCAGCACCCTTCGTCATCGCCATTGGTCTTTGCCTGGCGGCCATCATCATCTTGTTCGTTTTTGTCCTGAAGCCCCGCAACGGAAGCATCCCCATCGAGCGTCGTCGCTTGCAGGCTTCACATGACAGTTCAGCCGTGGGGCGGTTCTCCGGGACAGCCGTGCAGTTCATGGACACCGCGCTCGGCCGCTCGGGAGGTCCCTTCAACCGGGAAGTCCTTTACCAGGCCGGAGTCAAACAGGCGCCGGCCGACTTCACCGTCATGGTTCTCGCCAGCGCTATAGTCGCGGCAGTCGTCGGCACACTCCTCTTGAACATCTTTATCGGGATCCTGTTGGCGCTTGCGGCACCTTTTCTGACGAAAATGGTGCTGGTCACACGGACCCAGAAACGTCGTGCCAAATTTGAGTTACAGCTCACGGACACCATTCAGATGTTGATAGGTGGACTACGCGTTGGGCACAGCATCATGAGGTCCTTGGAAGCTGCAGCCCAGGAGGCCCAAGCTCCTACATCAGAGGAGCTGGGCCGCATCGTTAATGAAGTAAGGATCGGCAAGGACGCACGGCAAGCCATCGAAGACTGCGCAATCCGCATGGACAGTGAAGACTTCCGTTGGATTGGCCAAGCCATTCAGATCAACCGGGAAGTAGGCGGCGACCTGGCCGAAGTGCTGGAGCAGGTCGCCGGTACCATCCGGGAGCGCAGCGAAATCAAGGGCCATGTGCGTGCTCTTAGCGCTGAGGGCAAGATGTCGGCGGTGGTTCTGATGATTCTCCCCGTAGCGGTCGGAATCTTCATGTCGGCGTTGAACCCCGGCTACATGAAACTCTTTGCCGAACACCCAGTCGGGATTGCGCTGGTAGTGGTAAGCGCGATCCTGTTCGTCGTCGGCGGCTTCTGGATGAGCCGCACAGTAAAGATCAAGTTCTAGGAGGACCGAATGACTCCCATGGTGTGGCTCATCATCGCCCTCATCGTGCTGCCCCTCGCGTACTTCGCTTGGTCTCTCATCAGCATCGACCGTAAAGGCATCGTTGCCATTCAGACCAACCTTGGTTCGGGCTTTGCCCAAGGAGCCGGCGTGAACATACAACGTCCACCACTCCTGCTGGGCGTCGCCCGGAAGCTAACCCCGGGCAGTTACGAAGCCAAAATGGATCACTGGCTCGCCCTCGCCGGCCGCCCGATCTCGATGCCGTTGCCCAAGCTCATAGCCCTGAAACCCGCCCTTGCGCTGGCTGGCGCACTCGGAGGAGTGCTTCTGTTTTTTCTCAGCCCTGTACCAGGAATGGCGGTGCTGGGGCTCTTCGTGGCCATATTCCTGTATTTCCTTCCTGACCTCTTGGTCTACAACACGGGGCTGAAGCGACAGGAAGCAATAAAGCTGGAACTCCCCAACACCCTCGATCAGATGCTGATCTCTGTCGAGGCCGGCCTTGGATTCGAGTCAGCCATGGAAAGGGCGGCGATGCAAGGATCGGGCCCGCTGCCCCAGGAGCTCATGCGCACGTTACAGGACATCCAAGTGGGACGTCCCCGGCAGGAGTCCTATGAGGCTTTGGCCGAAAGGTGCGCTGTTCCGGACGTTCGCAGTTTCGTCCTCGCGGTCATCCAAGCCGATAAGTACGGCATCGGCATTGCCAACGTGCTGCGGGCTCAAGCCAAGCAAGCACGCGTGAAGCGCCGGCAGAATGCAGAAGAGAAGGCGATGAAGCTTCCCGTCAAGGTGCTCTTCCCCTTGCTGTTCTGCATCTTCCCGGTGCTGTTCATAGTCCTTCTGGGTCCCGCAGCCATCAAGATCATCCAGGCGTTCAGCTGATCTTGATCCTCGGGAAATAGACCGGCACTTCGCGGATCCCAGACCACGGAGTGCCACAACGGCCCCCTTCCGGTACCCAGAGCCGGGAGGGGGTCCTCCAACGTTCCGGGAAGCCGCCAAAACAAGAAGAGAACTACGCCCGCCGCGCCCGCGTCAGCTCAGCCCGGGCCAGCATCTCGGCATCCGAAGGATAAGAAACTTCCTCCAGCACCAAGGGATGCGGTGCAGCGAGCACGGATTTGGCATCGCGCTTCCTCTCCAGAAGGCGCGAGTGCAGCCAGCCCGGAGCCTCCAACTTCTCCCCCACCCGAAGCGCAGAGCCCACCAAGGACCGCACCATGTTGTGGCAGAAAGCGTCGGCCTGAACGGTGGCCACAATGACACCGTCGCTGTCGCGGGTAAAGGAGAACTTCTGGAGTTCCCGGATGGTGGTGGCGCCTTCGCGCGGCTTGCAGTACGAGCGGAAATCCTGGAGTCCCAGCAACGCCAGGGCACCGGAGTTCATGAGCGAAATATCCAACGGCGCTTTGTGCCACAGCGTGATTCCCCGGAGCAGGGGGTCCCACCGTTCGGGACCGTCGGCAATGCGGTAACTGTACCTGCGCCACAACGCTGAAAAGCGGGCGTCGAAGCCTTCAGGCGCCAGACCGGCGTCGTGCACTTCCACAGCACCGGTGAGGTCGCCGAGGATCCGGCTCAAAGCTCCGCGGAGGCGCCGCAACAGCGCGACGGCGGGATCGAGTTCGTGCCCACGCGGCAGTGACAGCCACTCGGCTTCGGTCAGGTCCAGGTGAACCACCTGGCCGCGGGCGTGGACTCCCGCGTCAGTCCTGCCGGCCACCGTCACGCGGACGGGTCGTTGCAGCAGGAGCGCCAGCGCTTCCTCCACGGAGCCCTGGACAGTACGAAGCCCGGGCTGCAGGGCCCATCCATTGAAGGGTGCGCCGTCGTAAGAGAGATCAAGCCGTACACGCAAAAACCCGCCGCCCCCCAAAACGGGGGCAGCGGGTTTTCGTTCGTTCATAGACTTAAGTCTACTGCGAAGAATTCAGTGAATTACTTCTTGTCCTCAGCGGCCGGAGCCTCTTCGGTTTCAGCAGCTTCAGCTTCAGCAGCGTCGGCTTCAGCGGCCGGAGCCTCTTCCGTCTCAGCTTCAACGGCTTCGGTCTCAACGACCTCTTCCTCAGCAGCCGGAGCTTCAGCAGCCGGAGCAGCCTTGGCAGCGGCAGCGGTTGCTTCAGCAACAACGGCCTGCTTCGGGGAGACCGGCTCAAGAACGAGCTCGATGACAGCCATGGGAGCGTTGTCGCCCTTACGGTTGCCGATCTTGGTGATGCGGGTGTAGCCACCATCGCGGTTGGCAACGGCGCCGGCGATGTCGGTGAACAGCTCGTGGACAACGCCCTTGTCGCTGATCAGGCCGAGAACGCGGCGGCGGGAAGCGAGGTCGCCACGCTTGGCGAAGGTGACCAGACGCTCTGCGTACGGCTTAAGGCGCTTGGCCTTGGTGACCGTGGTGGTGATGCGCTTGTGCTCAAACAGAGCAGCTGCCAGGTTCGCGAGCATCAGGCGCTCGTGAGCCGGGCCGCCTCCGAGGCGCGGACCCTTAGTGGGGGTAGGCATAGTTATTTCTCCTGTTATGTAAGCCGTTCAGGTCCATTGCTGGACCCAGCGGCCAAGATCTGCTGTTTAGAGCTCGTCGTCGCTGAACGCGGCGTCGTCCTCTTCGATGGCTGCGGCGCGGGCTGCGAGATCGAAACCGGGAGGGGAGTCCTTGAGGGACAGACCCAGTTCCACGAGCTTTGCCTTGACCTCGTCAATGGACTTCGCACCGAAGTTACGAATGTCCATCAGGTCAGCCTCGGAGCGGGCAACGAGTTCACCCACGGTGTGGATGCCCTCACGCTTGAGGCAGTTGTAGGAACGGACGGTGAGGTCCAGATCCTCGATCGGCAGAGCCATGTCAGCTGCCAGGGCAGCGTCCGTCGGCGACGGGCCAATCTCGATACCTTCAGCTGCGGTGTTCAGCTCACGAGCCAGACCGAACAGTTCCACCAAGGTGGTGCCTGCGGAAGCAACAGCGTCGCGCGGAGCGATTGCCTGCTTGGTCTCGACGTCGACAATGAGCTTGTCGAAGTCAGTGCGCTGCTCAACACGGGTAGCTTCCACGCGGAAAGTTACCTTCATGACCGGCGAGTAGATCGAGTCAACCGGAATACGGCCAATCTCGGAGTCGCCGGACTTGTTCTGAGCTGCCGAAACGTAGCCACGGCCGCGCTCGATGGTCAGTTCGAGTTCGAACTTGCCCTTCGAGTTCAGAGTGGCAATGTGCAGATCCGGGTTGTGGAATTCGACGCCGGCCGGCGGAGCGATGTCCGCGGCGGTGACGACTCCGGGGCCCTGCTTGCGCAGGTACGCAACAACCGGCTCATCGTGCTCGGAGGAAACCGAAAGGTTCTTGATGTTCAGGATGATCTCGGTGACATCTTCCTTGACACCCGGAACCGTGGTGAACTCGTGCAGCACGCCATCGATCCGGATGCTGGTTACAGCGGCACCGGGGATGGAGGAGAGCAGGGTACGGCGGAGGGAGTTTCCGAGGGTGTAGCCGAAGCCCGGCTCCAGCGGTTCAATGATGAAACGGGAGCGGTTCTCGGATACAACTTCTTCAGACAGGGTGGGGCGCTGTGCAATGAGCACTTAGGTTTCCTTTCGGCGAGCATCCGCTATATGACGCAACACAGGTGGTGGAAATCGGCTTCGGTTTCCAGCCTGACCAGCCGGGCCATGCTTATGAAGGGTCGAAACTCTCCACAGCAGGCCCGGCCAGTCAGGCAGGGAAGACCTAATTAGACGCGGCGGCGCTTCGGCGGGCGGCAACCGTTGTGGGCGCTGGGGGTGACGTCCTGGATGGAGCCAACCTCGAGGCCAGCGGCCTGAAGCGAACGGATTGCGGTTTCGCGTCCGGATCCCGGGCCCTTGACGAATACGTCAACCTTGCGCAGGCCGTGCTCCTGAGCGCGCTTTGCAGCGGCTTCAGCAGCCATCTGGGCGGCGAAGGGAGTGGACTTACGGGAGCCCTTGAAGCCAACCTCACCGGCGGAAGCCCATGAGATGACAGCACCGTTCGGGTCCGTGATGGACACGATGGTGTTGTTAAAGGTGCTCTTGATGTGCGCCTGGCCAAGCGCAATATTCTTCTTATCCTTGCGACGCGGCTTACGAACCGCTCCACGAGTCTTCGGGGGCATTGTTTCTCCTACAGAAAGTTATCGGGGGAAAACCGGATCAATCCCGAGGGATTAACGTCCGGCCTTCTTCTTGCCGGCGACGGTGCGCTTCGGGCCCTTACGGGTACGAGCGTTGGTCTTCGTACGCTGTCCGCGTACGGGCAGGCCCTTGCGGTGGCGCAGGCCTTCGTAGCTGCCGATCTCTACCTTGCGGCGGATGTCAGCGGCTACCTCGCGGCGAAGGTCACCCTCAACCTTGTAGTTGCCTTCAATGTAGTCACGCAGCTGAACCAGTTCGGCGTCAGTCAGGTCCTTGACGCGAACGTCGGCGCTGATGCCAGTGGCAGCCAGGGTTTCGTGTGCACGGGTCTTGCCCACGCCGTAGATGTAAGTAAGCGCAATTTCCAACCGCTTTTCGCGGGGAATGTCTACGCCAGCGAGACGAGCCATAGTGGCGGTACTCCTTGAATAAACCGGAGGTCGTAGGCAGTACACCCACACGTTCCGTGTGGCCCCAGCCTCCGACCGGGGGTTCGCTGACCAGGCTCTGTACTGCAGTCCTGGCACAGCTTGTGCTGCCTTTATTTACTTGCGTGGGCTAGCAACCCAGGTTTGCCCTTGCGGGCGCTGATTCCCGGAAGGGGAATTAGCCCTGGCGCTGCTTGTGGCGCGGGTTCTCGCAGATCACCATGACCCGGCCGTTACGGCGGATCACTTTGCACTTGTCGCAGATCTGCTTGACGCTCGGCTTGACCTTCATGGCGTTCCTTTGCGTGTTTTGCAGTTGATCTGCTGGAGCGGCTTAGGCACTATTGCCTGGCCGCCCAGCAATTTACTTGTAGCGGTAGACGATACGACCACGTGTGAGGTCGTATGGGCTCAGCTCAACCACTACCCGGTCCTCGGGGAGGATTCGAATGTAGTGCTGTCGCATCTTCCCAGAGATGTGTGCGAGAACGACGTGCTTGTTGGTGAGCTCAACGCGAAACATCGCATTGGGCAGCGCCTCAGTCACAACGCCCTCGATCTCAATGACCCCGTCCTTCTTGGCCATATCCTCCGCTAACTGTTGTTTGCCGCTGTCCTTCAGTTAGGCACCGAAGATCCAGCGGACGTTTTTTGTTTGCTTGGCTCTCTTGAACCACGACACTAAAAAGGGCGTGGCTGCACAGACAACCAACAAATAACTCTACGCCAATCAGGCCGGAAAGTTAAATCCGTCCATGGTAGCGCAAGGGTCCCCCGCCGTCACTCCCCTGCGGGCCTGAAAGCCGGGAATTCACCTGCCGCCGTCGAGACACTTTCCGCAGCCCCGACGCCGTCGAGTATCGCGAGCCGAACGGCTTCCGCCGCGGCACTTTGAAGCGTTATCAGCGACACTTGCCGCGCCTGTTCAGTACTGCGATCCAGCACGACGGCGCCGGTCGCCAAAGCGAACACGGTGTCACCGTCCGCAAGGGTGTGCGACGGATCCAAGGCCCGGGCCAACCCCGCATGCCCGGCATTGGCAGTCCGCTTGCATTCGGCAACATCAAGGGCAGCATTCGTAGCGATCACCACCAACGTCGTGTTGAGCCCCTGCGGTGGAACTCCCGGATCGGCAGAGGCTTGCGGCCCTGTCGCGCTGAACACCGGCGAACCAAGCGCATTAACTACCGCAAGGGCCCCCACAATCACGCCGCCGTCGAGGGTGATGGACGACGTTCCGATGCCACCTTTGTACTGCCCGCGCGCAACAACGGCACCAGTCCCCGCACCCACGTTTCCACGTTCGACGACGGCATGGTCACCTGAGGCGAACGCTGCAGCGGCTGCCTGGTATCCCATGTCGGCGCCGGGTCGAGCTTTCACGTCACCGCCCCGCCCGAGGTCGAAGATGGCGGCCGCAGGCACAATCGGCACCACAGTTCCGGGAACAGCGAAGCCCCTCTCCTGTTCTTCGCACCACAACTGGGCCCCGCCAGCCGAGGCCAACCCAAAAGCGCTGCCCCCGGTCAGCACCACGGCATCCACAGTGGATACCAGCGTGGTGGGATCCAGTGCGTCGGTCTCATGAGTCCCAGGACCTCCACCGCGAACATCCACAGACCCCACGGTCCCCACGGGAGGAAGAACAACTGTCACTCCGGACAGCCACCCCACCCCCACCCTCTGCACATGCCCAACCCGTATGCCGGCAACATCGGTGATCGAATTCATGGCTCCATTCTCCACCTGCACGAAGGCGGACTCAGCGAATTGACTGGCACCCGGCAGCGCGCGTCTAAGGGAGGAACGACCGAGCGCGCAGAGGGTGGCAGCCAATTGGCTGCCACCGATGAAGGGCAAAGTGGGAGCCCGGCCTCGAATACGAACAAGCGAGTAACGCCGAGTAAACGGGTTGGGAAGTGTCAGACAACTATCGCTACGGACCGCGTATTCGGCCCATTCAGCCGCTGTGCGTGTGGTGAGCTAGGCCTGTCTTCGCCGCCCCGTTCCGGGAGTTGGCGCCCCACGTTCGCCAAAAAACGTTAGTGACCCATGACTACCCGACAGATTCACAGCAGCACCGCGCCTGCAGGCAGGCCGGACTCCACGCCGCCGGTTCCGCCCGTCGATGCCGCCCAGCACCCTCCGGTAAGAAGGGGCTGGTCTGGCCGCAGCCGCAAGGACTTCATGGTTTTCCTTGCCATGGCTTTGCCGAACCTGGTGTTGATCGGCACGTTCACGTATTGGCCCCTGATCAACAACATCTATTACTCCACGCTGGATTGGACGCTGGGTTCGGCGTCGGCCACGGTGGTGGGGCTGCAGAACTATGTCACCTTCTTCACCAGCGAGGATGCGTCCAAGGTTCTGGGGACCACAGCCGTCTTTACGTTGGTGACTGTGGGTGGGTCGATGGTTCTCGGGTTGCTGGTTGCCCTGGCGTTGAACTCGAAGGTCCGTGGAACCACCTTTGCGAGGTCCGCGGTGTTTGCCCCTTACGTGCTGTCCGGGGTGGGCGTCGGCCTGGTGTGGCTGTTCATCTTCGATCCCGGCTACGGCGTGCTGGCGTGGATTCTTCGGGGAATGGGGCAGCAGAGCCCACAGTGGATCAACGATCCCCAGTTGTCGCTGGTGATGGTCATCATCGTCTACATCTGGAAGAACCTGGGCTATTGCGCCGTGGTGTACCTCGCCGGGTTGCAGTCCCTTCCCCGCGACGTCATGGAAGCTGCAGCGCTTGATGGGGCAAACAGCGTACGGAGGTTCTTCAACATCTCCATGCCGCTTCTTTCCCCCACTACGTTCTTCCTCTTGATCACCACCATGCTCAGCTCTTTGCAGGCCTTCGACCTCATCCGCATCATGACTCCGCTGGGCAACGGCACCAGCACGTTGATTTATGAGGCGTATCTGCAGGCATTCGGCGCCTATAACCGGGCCGGGTATTCCGCCGCGATCTCGGTGATCCTCTTCGCCATCCTGCTGATCATCACGGTCCTCCAACTGCGGTTCGTTGAGCGAAAGGTCCACTACTCATGAGCGCACCGTTACCAGCCGCCGTCGCGCCTTCCTCACAGGACGCACAGCAGGGCAACCGGCAAGAGTCGCAGCAACCGCAACGGCCGCGTCCCTTCTCCAGCGCCAACCTGCTCCAGACTGTCGCAACCGGGTACGTCCCGTTGATCATTGCCACACTGGTGGTGTTCCTGCCCCTGCTGTGGATGCTGTTGAGCTCTTTCAAGCAGCCGGGCGAGATCGTCACCATGGATTTGAAGATCCTGCCGGAGTCCCTGAACCTGGAAAATTACGCCACGGCGATGACCACCGTCCCGTTTGCGCAGTTCTTCGCCAACAGCCTGATCGTGACCGTCATCGGCTCATCCATCAAGGTCGTCCTGGCCATCCTGACTGCCTACGCCCTCGTGTTCGTGCGATTCCCGTTCAAGAACGTGATCTTCGTGCTGATTCTGGTAGCCCTCATGGTCCCGGCCCAAGTGTCCATCCTGCCCAACTACATCCTCATTGCAGGAATGGGCGGGAAGAACACGTTGTGGGGCATCATCCTCCCCGGCCTCGGCACAGCGTTTGGGACGTTCCTGCTGCGCCAGCACTTCCTGACGCTGCCGCCATCGATCCTCGAAGCGGCCGAAATCGATGGTGCCGGCCACTGGCGGCGCTTGTGGCAGATCATTGTGCCGGTCTCGGTCCCGTCCATCGCCACTGTGGCGTTGGTGACCGTGGTCAGTGAATGGAACGACTACATCTGGCCGCTCATTATCACTGACCGCCCCGAAACCATGACGCTGCCCGTGGGCCTGACGTTGCTGCAGAACTCGGAAGGCAATGGGGCAGGCTGGGGAATCCTCATGGCCGGCGCCGTACTGGTGATCGTCCCCATCCTGCTGGTGTTCGCAGCACTCCAGCGCTACATCGTGGCCGGCCTGACCCAAGGAAGCGTCACCGGCTGATTTTCTCCCTCGGCACCATTCGCATCGAAATACCCTAGTGAAGTTATTGAGAGGAAGCACCATGCGTACCAACCTTGACCGCCGACATTTCCTGGGCCTGGCCGGACTGGGCGCCGGAGCCGCGGCACTGGCCGCCTGTGGCGGACCTTCGACGGCGGGCACGGCAGACGCCGTCGAGACCGCAGCGATCGATTTCAGCGGCGTGAAGCCGGCTGGCTCCATCGACTTCTGGACCAACCACCCAGGCAAGTCGCAGGACGTGGAGAAGGCGATCATTGAGAAGTTCCACGCCAAGTTCCCGGACATCAAAGTCAACCTCGTCACGGCCGGGGCCAACTACGAGGAGATCGCCCAGAAGTTCCAGACCTCGCAGGCAGCCAAGACGGGTCTCCCGGCGCTGGTTGTCCTCTCTGATGTGTGGTGGTTCCGCTACTTCTCCAATGGCAGCATCATCCCCATCGATGGACTGGTGAAGCAGCTGGACATCAAGATCGACGACTTCCAGAAGTCGCTGGTGGACGACTACAAGTACGACGACAAGCAGTGGGCGCTCCCCTACGGCCGGTCCACCCCGCTGTTCTACTACAACAAGGACCATTTCAAGGCGGCGGGCCTCCCTGATCGCGCACCTGCTACGTGGCAGGAATTCGCGGAGTGGGCTCCGAAGCTTAAGGCCACGTCCGGCGCACAGTATGCCTACATTTACCCGGCCCTTGCCGGCTACGCGGGCTGGACCTTGCAAAACAACTTGTGGGGCTGGGGCGGCAGCTGGTCCAATGACTGGGACATCACGTGTGATTCCACCGAGTCAGTCGCTGCATTGCAGTGGGCGCAGGATTCCATTTACAAGGACGGCTGGGCGGGCGTCTCGTCCAAGGAAGCCGCAGACGACTTCGCCGCGGGCATCACCTCGTCCACCATTTCCTCCACTGGTTCCTTGCTGGGCGTCCTGAAGGCAGCCAAGTTCAACGTTGGCGTCGGTTTCCTTCCGGGCGGGCCCGAAGTGCCCAGCGGTGTCTGCCCCACGGGCGGTGCCGGTCTCGGCATCCCGAGCGGCATCACCAAGGAGGAACAGCTTGCTGCGGCCACGTTCCTGAAGTTCATGACCGAACCGGAGAACACCGCCGCTTTCTCCGCTGCCACCGGGTACATGCCCACGCGTCTCTCGGCCGACATGTCCGCTGTCCTCGCCGCGACACCGCAAATCAAGACCGCCATGGACCAGCTCGCCGTGACCAAGGTCCAGGACAACGCACGCGTGTTCCTGCCGGGTGCGGACCAGGAGATGGCCAAGGCCGCTGCAAAGATCCTCACGCAGCAGGGCGACGTCCAGGCAACCATGACCGAGCTTAAGAAGACGCTCGAGGGCATTTACACCAAGGATGTGAAGCCGAAGCTGAAGGCCTGATTTCTCCTCCAGGCATGAAGAGAGCCGGGCTGCTTCAGCAGCCCGGCTCTTGTGCTCCGGGGCGTACGGGATTGGTACAAGCCTTACGGGATCGGTACAGGCACGACGCCGAGCGGCGCCAACTGCTCGGCGCCTCCATCCGGGGCGGACAGGACCCAGATGCCCTTTTCGTGGACGGCGACAGAATGCTCCCACTGGCAGGAACGCTTGCCGTCGGTGGTGACAACGGTCCAGTCGTCGTCGAGGGTGGCGGTTTCGATGCCCCCGCGCACCAGCATGGGTTCGATGGCCAGGCACAGGCCTGGGCGGATCTTCGGTCCGCGGTGGCCGGTCCGGTAGTTCAGGACATCCGGGGCCATGTGCATTTCGGAGCCAATGCCGTGCCCTACGTAGTCTTCCAGGATGCCCAAGGGCTTGCCGTGGACGGAGGAGACGTAGTCATCGATCGCGTTGCCGATGTCTCCGACGAATTTTCCGTTGGCAAGGGCGGCGATGCCACGCCACATGGCAGCCTCAGTGACGTCGGAGAGCCGCTGGTCTTCGGGATCCGCCGTACCCACGATGACCGTCCGCGCAGAGTCTGAATGCCAGCCGTCCACGATGCAGCCGCCGTCGATGGAAATAATGTCACCCTCATTGAGGACCTTGGTCCCGGGGATGCCATGGACCACTTCTTCGTTGACGGAGGTGCAAATTGTGGCGGGGAAGCCGTGGTAGCCGAGGAAGTTGGACTTGGCACCTGCATCGTTGAGGACCGCGGCAAAAACATCGTCCAGGTCTTTGGTGGTGACGCCCGGCTTGGCCGCCGCAACTGCAGCATCAAGTGCACGGCTCAGGACAAGCCCGGCCTCCTGCATCTTGCGCATCTGCTCGTTGGTCTTGTATTCAATGCGGGGCTGACCGAACGCCATGTTCTCCTCTGGAAAGTTTGCTGACGGAGCCGATCAGGCTCCGTGCTTGAACCATTTTCCCGCATCCGAGACTGTGGTCGAAATTGGCTCGATTCCCAGCTCGTGCCGGAGGCGTTCCAAGCAGTAGGTTCGCTCCCTCCCGAGTTGGCTCACCGCGTAACGTGTGAGCCGTGGATTCCGGCCGCTCGTCCGCGAAACCGCTTCCGAAATGCCGGCTAAAGCCATGGCTGCGGGCTCGGGAAGGTACCTGATGTCCACGCCGTGGAATCCAGAGGAGTCCAGCACCTGGCGCAGCACTCCACCCAATTCAACAGGCTCAGCGTCCCCCACGTTGACGGCGCCCCGGATTTCGGAGCGGCAGGCGGCAAGGGTTGCTTGCACCAGATTGTCCACGTGCGTCAATTGATGTTTCACCTGGGCCTGTCCGACACTCAGCAAATGGCCTCGCCTGATGTTGCTGATCAGACGTGGCAGCAGCGTCCGGTCCCCCGGCCCGTAGACACCGTGCGGGCGCAGTGCCACGGCATTGCCATGGCGACGGGCTTCGACGTCGGCGAGCGCCTTGCTGCGTCCGTAGGCACTCAGGTGGCGTGTGGCTACCTCATCCTCGGCCCGGTTGACACATGATTCCCACCACGGGTACACGCTGGAACTGGAGATGTGGACCAGGCGGGTGCCAGCGAAGGCCTCGGCCACGGCACGGGTGCCCAGGACGTTGGCCCGGTGGAAGAGGGCAGACGGACCCCAATCGGCAACGTGTGCTGCCGCGTGCACCACAGCGTCAACGCCGGGAAGCCGCGCTGGGGGCAGCCCGGTCAGATCCCAGTAATTCAGGCCGGGTCCGTGCTGTCTCGCGAAGCGGACCACCTCCCATCCCCGGGCCTCCGCAGCTGCGGCCACGGCTCCCCCGATGAACCCAGTGGCGCCGGTGACTGCAATCTTCACCGTGTTCCCGCTGCGTCTGCGTCTGCCTCTGGCTGGGTGCGTGACGCGAACTCCTGCCGCAATGCTGCACGGTCAGGTTTCCGGTGCCGGCCACCGGACGGGATGGACTCCAGGACTTCAATGTGGTCCGGGAGCGCGGATTCGTCGATGAGCCGGGGGAGGTCTCGGGCAAGCCGCGACTTCATCAGGGCTGCACTTTCGCCAGCCGCAGCGACGACGGCCAGCCACACCGACTCGTCTCCAACGTCATCCGGAACGCCTACCATCACTGCTTGCCGGACCCCGGGGATCCCGGCAATGACCGGCTCGTAGAGTGCCGGGTAGATGTTGGTCTTCCCTCGGATGATCATGTCCTTCTTACGCCCGATCATCACCAGCCTGGGCGGCCCGGCGCTGCCGTGGTCCAGCCGGACGAGGTCCCCCGTCGCGTGCTCCACCATCGGGTCTTCGCCCAGGTAGCCGTGGCACACATTGGGACCCCGGACCAACAGTTCGTGGTCTTCAGCCACCCGGATTCCGACGGCGGGCAGCGGCTCCCCCAGGAAGTCACCTTCGCCTGTGCCGTCGGGGGCCGTTACTTCAGCCTCTGCACCTGACGCGAAGGCCAATTTCTCGTGTCCGTCGGCAATGGCGATTGGAAGCGCTTCGGTCATGCCATAGATCAGTTTGAACTCGATGCCCGGAAGCAGTTGCATGGCCCGTTTCAGAAATGGCGCCAGGATCGGCGCCGCCCCAAGCATGACTGTCCTCAGCGATGCCGGCAGCCTGACCGTTCCTTCCTCGATCGAGTCCAGGATGGGCGCCAACTGTGACGGCACAAGGAAAAGGTGGGTGGCGCCGTCGTACGCTGTTTTTTGGCCGGCCACAGGCCCAAGTTCGCCCGCAAGCCGGAGAGGATCGATGTGGGCGGAGAATCCGTACGCCGGCATGGTCCAGTGCGCACCGGCAATGAGCGCGGGCAGGCCCATCATGAGTTGCTCCGAGTGGACCCTGTCGCCTTCCCTGAAGGTGCAGCGCGTGGTGAGTTGTCCAAAGCCCGCGGCGAGCGATCCCCGGGTGTGGATCACGCCTTTGGGAGCACCGGTAGTCCCCGATGTGAAGATGATGACGGCTTCCTGCGAAGACGCATTCACGGCGTCGCCGCCAATTTTGCCATCCCCCGTTGCCATCCGCGTCGACGCCAGGGCCCTCACCGGCGACGCGCCCCGTGGCACACCAGGCAACCACGGTCCCGCGTAGTAGTGGCGGACCTCCATGGCGCCATAGTTGGGGAGAAGCAGGCCCCGCCTCCGTGCAAGGGGACGGAAAGGGCTCTTGGCGCTCAACGCGTACAGGAGCGACTCCGAGGCTGCCCACTGCGGCGACGCGAGCCCTGCACGATCCCGAAAGAGGGAAGGACCGATTCCCGGGTCAATAAACACCACCGAGCCACCCGCCCGCACAGCGCCCAAGGCAAGGACAAACGCCGCAGGGCTGGGACGTACGGAGAACAACATGCGCTCCCCCAAGCCGAATCCGTCCTTCTGGAGGCTGAGCGCCGTCGCCTCGATCCCGTCCACCAGCTCACGGTAGGTGATGGTCTGTCCGGGTTTCACTGCCTCCGCACCACGCACGCCCCTGATGCGGCGTGCTTTGCCTGGGGCTGTGATCGCCGGGTGTTGCGGGAACCGTTCCGCTGCTGCATATACGGCGGCGATCAGGTCGGCAGTGCCCGCTGACTGCTCAACTGTCTCCTCAGACATTCGCCAGTTCCAGACTCTTGTATCCCGGAATGAGAACTCCTCTGCTGACACGGCGGCTCCGGATGGTCCAGGGTTGCTGAAGATACCGGTCCAGCAGTACGTCCAAGGCTGCGTTGATCTCGGCCATGGCCAACGGCATGCCGATACAGAAGTGTGCTCCCGCGCCGAACCACAGCTGACGCGCTTGCGGGGGTATGGCCTCTGCCGGGTCAAAGCCGCGGAGGCTCTTGGCAGCGTGGACGGTGGATAGCAGTATCCTGTCGCCGGCCCGGACCTCCGTCCCTCCAATGACTCCGGGGGCCACTGCATCCCGGATCATCATGGGCGATGGCACTGTGAAGCGAAGGGCCTCATTGATCACGGCAGGAACGGTTGAGCGCTGGTTGGCCAGTTCCTCAACCCGTCCGCTGTCCGTAAGGAGCGCCACCATCCGAGGAAGGAATGAGACCAGCGTTTCGGTGCCCACCATGACGAAAGCACTGATGATGCCCATCGCTTCTTCCTCGCTCATGCCGAGTTCCCGGAGCCTCCCGGGAAATGTCCCGGGGTCACTCTCCCGGTAGGCCACCCTGGCCGGTCCTGCCAGGATTCCGACGGCGGAACGCCCCTTCGCGATTTGCCGCGCCGTCAGGGAGGGACGCCCCAAGCGGACAAGCGAGGAAATGGAAGAGCCCAGGTTGAAGAGTTCCTTGTTGGGTAGCCTGCCCGGCGCGTCGTCGGGCACTCCCAGCAACCGGGAGATCACTCCCCCTGCCAGGTCCTTCACGCATTCCACCACGTCCACCGAACGTCCCGCGTCCAGTTCCTTGGCGATTCGTGACTCAAAGGCGGATGCCGCCGGCTCCACTATCCCGGCCACCGACCGCGGCGTGAACAGATCACCGAGGCGTTGCCGCAATTTCTTGTGGTCTTCGCCATCCATGTTCACCAAGGCTTTGGGGCCCACCACGGGAGTCCAGAGGGCGCCTGAACCCGAGCGGCCATTCTTGACAAATCTCTGCTGGTCCATGAGGACCTCACGAACCAAGCCGGCTTCACTGACCAACACCCCCAACCCTGGCAGCTTGACCACCGGACGGAGGCTGCCCAAACCTCGAATCATC
Organism: Paenarthrobacter sp. CCNWLY172; assembly: GCF_037402035.1. Lineage (NCBI taxonomy): Bacteria > Bacillati > Actinomycetota > Actinomycetes > Micrococcales > Micrococcaceae > Paenarthrobacter > Paenarthrobacter sp. CCNWLY172. The sequence goes on along the minus strand of NZ_JBBEGB010000001.1, from coordinate 491,340 downwards.
GGATACAGCAGAGGGTGGGCGCCCAGGTGGATGCGTCGTTCCCATTGCTCAGCCGTGGCCACGTCCGCCATCACCGGATATCCACGTGCTCGGGACGGTACCGGTGGTCTGCGTACCACGCCAGCGTGTTCTTCAAGCCCCAGGCCTTGACGCGGCGTGAGGAGCCGAATACCACAACATCCCGCCGCAGGGCGTAGTTCCGGGTCAGCTTTCTGACCCGATTGGACAGTGCCCTGTCCTCATGGAGGTCTTCGATGCTGGAGCGGGGGAATCCGCCGGACCGGTGGTACATATCTGCGGTGATGGCCATGTTGCAGCCCGGGAGCATTTGGTACGGCCCCAGGTACCCCTCGCCCTTATTGCCGGGACGGATACGGCCAAAGAATGAGGCCACCTCCACCGCGAGCAACATCATCCGCCGTTCACCGGCGCTGATTCCCTCATCAAGCCTCGGATTAAGCTGGCCAGCGATCAGTTCCAGCCCGTCATCGAAGGCGGCCATGATCCTGGCAGTCCAGTCCGGAGCTGCGAGGCAATCGGAATCGGTGCGGGCCAACCATACTGCGCCGTGCTCCACACCGAAGCGCATGCCCGTATCCGCCGCCGCCCCAGTACCCTTCTGCCCTTCGGTCAGCAGCCGGATGTCCATTCCGGGATGTTCCGCGGCGAACTCAGCCACGATGCCACGGCTGTTATCAGTGGATCCGTTGTCCACCACAACAACCGTGAAATCCTTGTGCTCTTGGGCCGCCAAGGACATCAGTGTCTGACGTACCAGTTTCTCCTCGTTCAGCATCGGAACAGCGATACACAGCGGCCTGGTGGGAGCGCTGCTCGCCAGCCCTGGGCTTACAGGCTCCGGCCGTGCGTTCATGGCCGTCACAGCCGCACCACGGCCATGCCCAGGCTGACGCCGCCGGCCAATCCCACCAACGCGACGAGGTCACCTGGTCCACACCGTCCGCTGTCCATGGCGAGTTTCAGTTGCAGCGGCAGGCTGACTGACGCCAGGTTGCCGAAATCCTCCACGGAAGGGACCAGCAACTCACTGGGGACACCGGCACGCTCAGCGAAGATCGCCCGGTACGGAGCACTGACTTGATGAACACACACCACTGCGAAGTCCGTCCATGACAGGTCAAGCCGCTCGAGCGTCTGGTCAAGAATCTCAGAACCAAGATCCAGGAACGCGTCCTTCAGCTTTTCACCGTCCATGCTGAAATAGCTGGCTTCCGGATCGCGGGGAAACGCGGAACCTCCCGCTGAGAGCGTACCCACAGACCAGTGGCTGCTCCGCGCCGTGAAGGCCATGGACAGGATTCCGGCCGCCCCTTCGGGACCTGGCGGCTCCCGGTCTGCCGCCTCAAGCAAAACTGCGGCACCGCCGTCGCTCATGGTGTACCCGGGAAAACTGGACGCAAAAGTCTCAAAGTCCGGAACCTTCCACCGAACTGCCCTCGACGGCGATTCACCGGTGGCCACCAGCACGCGGGCATAGCGTCCCGTAGCGATCAGGGAGTCCCCCACTTCGACGCCGTTGAGGAAACTGTTGCAGGCGTTCTTGACGTCCATGACCGGACATGCGAGCCCCAACTTTGCCGCAACCATATGTCCGGTGGCCGGCTCCACCATGTCCTGGCTGGCCGAAGCAAAGATCAAGAGGTCTACTTCCGGAGCCTGCAGTCCACACTCAGCCATAACCTTGGCCGCAGCGTTGGCCGCCAGGTCCGACGCTTGTTCGGTTTCAGCCATGACACTGCGGGAACGGATTCCCGTGACGCGACCGATCAGGCCCTGAGGGACCCGGAACCCCGGACTGTGCTCAGCAATACGGCGCTCGACGGCGGCCGTGTCCAGCCGGGCGGGTGGCAGGTAGACCTCGAGCCCCGAAATCCGGCTGTGCCCAGATAAAGCAGTGTGCATGCGGTTCCCCCAACAGTCTGCCGCGAAACGAAAAATGGGTGTGCCCCGCACCAATGGTACGGGACACACCCTTCGCTCCAGAGCCGCGCGAACCGGCTATGTGGAAAACAAGCTAGACGGCCTTGGCCGACTCAATCGCGGTGAGGACACGATCGGTAACTTCATCGATACCGCCAATGCCATCAACCTGCGTGAGGATTCCACGCTCGGCGTACTTGGCCACAACGGCTTCGGTTTGCTCGTGGTACAGATCAAGACGGTGACGGATCACGGTCTCGTTGTCATCGGAACGTCCGGTCTCTTTGGCCCGGCCAAGGAGACGGGTCACCAGTTCTTCGTCATCGGCGGTCAGCTGGAGCACGACGTCGAGCTCCTGCTGGCCTTCGGCGAGGATCTGGTCCAGGTAATCAACCTGGGCCGTGGTACGCGGGTAGCCGTCCAGGAGGAAGCCGTTCTCCACGTCGCTCTGGCTCAAGCGGTCCCGAACCATGTCGTTCGTAACGCTGTCCGGAACGAAGTCGCCTGCGTCCATGTACTTCTTGGCTTCAATGCCCAAGGGTGTTTCGCCCTTGACGTTGGCACGGAAGATATCGCCAGTGGAAATGGCGACTACGCCGAGGCGCTCGGAAATCCGTTCAGCCTGCGTACCCTTGCCCGAACCGGGAGGTCCAATGATCAGCATTCTCGTCATCGCAAAAGCCCTTCGTAGTGACGTTGTTGTAGCTGCGCATCAATCTGCTTGACGGTTTCCAGGCCGACACCCACCATGATCAGGATTGAGGTGCCACCGAACGGGAAGTTCTGGTTGGCATTGATCAGGACGAGTGCAACCAGCGGAATCAACGCCACGAAGCCCAGGTAGAGGGCTCCAGGCAGGGTGATCCTGGAAAGCACGTACTGCAGGTAGTCCGCGGTCGGTTTACCCGCCCGGATGCCCGGAATGAACCCGCCGTACTTCTTCATGTTGTCCGACACTTCTTCAGGGTTGAAGGTGATGGCCACGTAGAAGTACGTAAAGAACACGATCATGGCGAAATAGAGCGCCATGTAGATGGGGTGGTCGCCACGGGTGAGGTTGTTGTTGATCCACTCAACCCACGGGGCCATCTGCTCCCCTGGCGCCGGCTGGTTGAACTGCGAAATCAGCCCGGGCAGGTAGAGCATGGAGGACGCGAAGATGACAGGCACAACGCCGGCCATGTTCACCTTGATGGGAATGTAGGTGCTGGTACCGCCCACTGTGCGGCGGCCGATCATGCGCTTCGCATACTGGACCGGAACACGGCGTTGGGACTGCTCCACGAAAACGACCAAGGACACAGTCAGCAAACCGACAGCCAGCACGGTGAAGAAGGTGCCGGGACCCTTGCTCTCCCAGATGGCACCCAGCGAACCCGGGAAGCTTGCAGCGATGGAGGTGAAGATGAGCAGCGACATACCGTTGCCCACACCCTTCTCCGTCACCAGCTCGCCCATCCACATGATGAGGCCGGTACCGGCCGTCAACGTGATGATGATGAGGATGGTGGTCATGATGCTCTCATCGGGGATGATGGGCAGGTTGCAGCCCGGGAGCAGTTGACCGGACCGGGCCAGGGACACCAGAGTGGTGGCGTTCAGCAGGCCGAGGGCGATAGTGAGGTACCGGGTGTACTGGGTCAACTTTGACTGTCCCGAGGAACCCTCTTCGTAGAGCTGCTGGAACCGGGGAATGACCACCCGGAGCAGCTGCACGATGATGCTCGCCGTGATGTAGGGCATGATGCCCAAGGCAAAGACTGAGACCTGCAGCAACGCGCCGCCGCTGAACAAGTTAACCAGCTGGTAGATGCCCTGCGAGGTGTCACCGGTGTTCAAGCATTGCTGGACATTCTGGTAGTTCACACCAGGCGAGGGGATAAAAGCTCCCAAGCGGAAGATTGTGATGATTCCCAGCGTGAACAACAACTTGCGTCGCAAATCAGGCGTCCGAAACGCCCGGCCGAATGCGCTTAGCAAGCGTCCTCCTGAGTAGAAAGTACAAGGATGTGATCGGGCTCAATGAAACCCAACAACCGAGTCTAACTGCTTGTGACGCCGTCGTAATAATCGAGAGTCCTCAACCACGAAAAAAATCCCGGTACACAGGGCCGAAGCCCCGCGTACCGGGATCCTTTTTTACAACGGGCATCTGCCCCACTGGCTCTTAGAGAGCAGTGGTGCTTCCGCCTGCTGCAGCAATCTTTTCCGTAGCACTGGCGGAGAATGCGTGGGCCGTAACATCAACCTTGACGGTGATGTCGCCGGTGCCAAGCACCTTCACGGGCTGGTTCTTGCGAACGGCACCCTTCTCAACCAGGGACTCAACGGTGACAGCGCCACCTTCCGGGAACAGCTCGTTGAGCTTTTCCAGGTTGACAACCTGGAACTCAACCCGGAACGGGTTCTTGAAGCCGCGCAGCTTCGGCAGGCGCATGTGCAGCGGCAGCTGGCCGCCGGCAAAGCCAGCCTTTACCTGGTAGCGGGCCTTCGTACCCTTGGTACCGCGACCAGCGGTCTTACCCTTGGAGCCTTCACCACGACCAACACGGGTCTTGGCGGTCTTGGCACCCGGGGCGGGACGCAGGTGGTGGACCTTCAGAGCGTTCTGCTTCTCAGCAGTCTCTGCGGCGGTCTTGTTCTCTGCCATTACTTCGCCTCCTCTACATTCACGAGGTGCGGAACCGTGTTCAGCATTCCAACGGTCACGGCATCAGCGGAGCGGACAACAGTGTGTCCGATGCGCTTGAGGCCGAGGGACCGAAGGGTGGCGATCTGGTTCTGCTTGGCGCCAATGACGCCCTTGATCTGGGTGATTTCCAACTTGGCGTCGGAGGGAGTCAGGTTCTTAGCCATGACTAAACACCTGCCTTCTGGTTCTGGAGCGCGCGCACCAGAGCAGCAGGAGCAACCTCGTCCAGCGGCAGGCCACGGCGGGCAGCCACGGAAGCGGGCTCTTCGAGCTGCTTCAGAGCGGCAACGGTCGCGTGAACGATGTTGATCGCGTTGGAAGAACCGAGCGACTTGGAGAGGATGTCGTGGATGCCCACGCACTCCAATACCGCGCGGACCGGGCCACCGGCGATAACACCGGTACCGGCGGAAGCCGGACGCAGCAGGACTACGCCTGCAGCAGCCTCACCCTGCACACGGTGCGGGATGGTGCTGCCAACGCGGGGTACGCGGAAGAAGGACTTCTTGGCCTCTTCAACGCCCTTGGCGATAGCAGCGGGAACTTCCTTGGCCTTGCCGTAGCCGACGCCGACCATACCGTTGCCGTCACCGACGACGACGAGAGCGGTGAAGCTGAAGCGACGACCACCCTTGACGACCTTGGCAACGCGGTTGATGGTGACAACGCGCTCTACGAACTGGCTCTTCTCAGCCTCACGACCGCCGTCGCGGCCACCACGGCCACCACGGTCGCCGCGGCCCTGGCCACGGTCGCCGCGCTCGCCACGACGTCCGCCGCGGCGGTCATCGGCAGCGGGTGCGGTCTCAGTTGCTTCAGCAGCTACAGCTTCAGTCACCTGAATGTCCTTTTCGTTATTTTCAACGGTCACAGTGCCAGCCCACCTTCGCGAGCACCGTCAGCGACGGCGGCGATGCGGCCGTGGTACTTGTTACCGCCACGGTCGAAGACAACAGCCTCGACGCCTGCAGCCTTGGCGCGCTCTGCAACGAGCTCGCCGACGCGCTTGGCCTTGGCAGTCTTGTCTCCGTCGAATGCGCGAAGGTCAGCTTCCAGGGTGGAAGCGTAAGCCACGGTTACACCCTTGCTGTCATCGACAACCTGGACGAATACGTGACGTGCCGAACGGTTGACGACCAGACGAGGACGTACAGCCGTACCGGTGATGCGCTTGCGGATACGAAGCTGGCGACGGCTGCGTGCAGCAGACTTGCTCTTGTTCGTACGCTTCTTATTAATTGCGATGGCCATGGTTTACTTACCAGCCTTTCCGACCTTGCGGCGGATGACTTCGCCGGCGTAACGGACACCCTTGCCCTTGTAGGGGTCAGGCTTGCGCAGCTTGCGAATGTTGGCAGCAACCTCGCCGACCTGCTGCTTGTTGATACCCGAAACAGAGAGCTTGGTCGGACCCTCTACTACGAAGGTGATGCCTTCGGGTGCAGAGACGTTAACCGGGTGGCTGTAGCCCAGAGCGAACTCCAGGTCAGAACCCTTGGCCTGAACGCGGTAACCAGTACCAACGATTTCAAGCTTCTTCTCGTAGCCCTCGGTAACGCCCTGAATCATGTTGGCGATCAGGGTGCGGGTCAGGCCGTGCAGCGAACGCGAGTTGCGCTCGTCGTTCGGGCGGGTGACCGTCAGGGTGTTCTCTTCCTGGGTAACCTCGATCGGGCTGGCCACAGTGTGGCTCAGCTCGCCCTTGGCACCTTTGACGTTGATGACGGAGCCATCAAGCTTGACCTCAACTCCGGCAGGAACGGTGATGGGGAGACGTCCAATACGTGACATTATTCTCTTCCTTTCCCGTTACCAGACGTACGCGAGGACTTCGCCGCCCACGCCCTTCTTGCCGGCCTGCTTGTCAGTCAGGAGGCCGGAAGAGGTGGACAGGATTGCGACACCCAGGCCACCCAGCACGTGCGGCAGGTTGGTGGACTTCGCGTAAACGCGGAGACCCGGCTTGGAGATGCGGCGGACGCCAGCGATGGAACGCTCGCGGTTCGGACCGAACTTAAGGTCGATGGTCAGCTTCTTGCCAACCTCGGCGTCTTCTTCCTTCCAGCCGGCAATGTAGCCTTCTGCCTTCAGGATGTCAGCAACGCGTGCCTTCAGTTTGCTGTACGGCATGGACACGGTGTCGTGGTATGCCGAGTTCGCATTGCGCAGACGCGTGAGCATGTCTGCGACAGGATCTGTCATAGTCATTTGGGCTATAGCCCTTCCTCGTACCGGTTTCCGCTGCGCCGGCTCTCAAGAGCCTGCGAAGACGGACCTGTCACGTAGTTAGTTTTCGGTCTTGAACGGGAAACCAAGCGCCTTGAGCAGCGCGCGGCCTTCGTCATCGGTCTTGGCGGTGGTGACGACCGTGATGTCCATACCGCGAACGCGGTCGATGGAGTCCTGGTCGATCTCGTGGAACATAACCTGCTCGGTCAGACCGAAGGTGTAGTTGCCGTTGCCATCGAACTGCTTGCCGTTGAGGCCGCGGAAGTCACGGATACGCGGCAGAGCCAGCGAAACCAAACGATCCACGAATTCCCACATGCGGTCCCCACGCAGAGTTGCGTGTGCACCGATCGGCATGCCTTCGCGCAGCTTGAACTGTGCGATTGACTTGCGGGCCTTGGTTACCTGCGGCTTCTGGCCGGTGATCAGGGTGAGGTCGCGGACAGCGCCGTCGATCAGCTTGGAGTCCTTGGCGGCATCTCCAACACCCATGTTCACTACAACCTTGACCAGGCGGGGAACCTGGTTGACGTTCGCGTAGCTGAATTCCTCCTGCAGGGACTTCTTGATGGTCTCTGCATACTTGGTCTTCAGACGCGGAACGATCTTCACTGGAGTCTCGAGTGTCTCACTCATCAGATGTCCTTCCCGGTGGCCTTGGACACGCGGATACGGACGGTCTTGGTAGCGCCATCCTTCTCAACGGTGTCGAGACGGAAACCAACACGGGTCGGCTTCTTGGTCGACGGGTCAACCAGAGCAACGTTGGAAACGTGGATCGGGGCCTCAACGACCTCAATGCCACCGGTCTTGGTGCCGCGCTGCGACTGACCGACCTTGGTGTGCTTGGTGACGCGGTTGATTCCCTCTACCAGCACGCGGTTGGTGTCCGGGAATACGCGCAGAACCTTGCCCTGCTTGCCGCGGTCTCCGCCGCGTTCCTGCTTGGCGCCGGTGATGACCTGAACGAGGTCACCCTTCTTGATCTTAGCCATGGACTAAAGCACCTCCGGGGCCAGCGAAACGATCTTCATGAACTTCTTGTCGCGAAGTTCACGACCAACCGGGCCGAAGATACGGGTACCGCGGGGGTCACCGTCATTCTTCAGGATCACAGCTGCGTTTTCGTCAAACTTGATGTAGGAACCATCCGCACGGCGGCGTTCCTTCTTGGTACGAACGATGACAGCCTTGACGACGTCACCCTTCTTTACGTTGCCGCCAGGGATAGCGTCCTTGACGGTAGCGACGATCACGTCGCCAATGCCTGCGTAGCGACGACCTGATCCACCGAGAACGCGAATGGTAAGGATTTCCTTAGCACCCGTGTTGTCGGCGACCTTGAGTCGCGACTCCTGCTGAATCAATTTCTACTCCTTGCGTCGCGCCGGTTCTCAGACCGAAATCATGCATACGGAATGAGCCTTGCGGAACGGTTGATCGGGGTGTCTCTTGACCTGCCTGGATTTTGCCAGTACAGGCCTAAACGCCCGTGCCACAAGCATCAGCTTCCCTTGCAGAAAACTCTGCGCGGGGCAGTATGCAGCGGCACGATTGTTTACGAGGTAGTTGACGGCGCACAAGTGGCGCCATACAAACTCAATATCCTAGCACGTTTACGGCCTGAAGCCGAAACGGCCGGAGATGCGGAAAGGCCCGCGCTCCCTGGGGAACACGGGCCTTTCCAGTGAATCACTGCCAGGCATGCCCGGCGTCGGATTTACTTGGCCTTTTCGAGGATCTCCACCAGACGCCACCGCTTGGTAGCGGACAGCGGGCGGGTCTCAGAGATGAGAACGAGGTCGCCGATGCCGGCGGTGTTCTCTTCGTCGTGAGCCTTGATCTTCGAGGTGCGGCGAATAACCTTGCCGTACAGAGCGTGCTTCACGCGGTCTTCAACCTGAACAACGATGGTCTTTTCCATCTTGTCAGAGACAACGTAGCCGCGACGCGTCTTACGGTAACCGCGCTGTTCAGCGCTGGCTGCTGCTTCCGTCACAGTTTCCTTCTCGCTCACTTGGCGTCCTCTCCAGCTTCAACCTCGGCCTTTTCAGCCTTGGCAGCCTTCTTGGACTTCTTTTCTTCCTTGGCTTCCACAACCGGTGCGGCAACCTCGGCACGAATGCCCAGCTCGCGCTCACGGAGAACGGTGTAGATGCGTGCGATGTCCTTCTTTACCGCACGCAGGCGACCGTGGTTCTCCAGCTGTCCGGTGGCGGACTGGAAACGCAGGTTGAACAGCTCTTCCTTGGACTTGCGGAGTTCTTCAACGAGACGCTCGTTGTCGAAACCGTCCAGCTGTGCGGGTGCGAGATCCTTCGACCCTACTGCCATTTCTATTCACCACCTTCGCGACGCACAATGCGTGCCTTCAACGGGAGCTTGTGGATTGCCAGGCGCAGGGCCTCGCGAGCTACCTCTTCATTGACACCGGAGAGTTCGAAGAGAACCCGGCCCGGCTTGACGTTTGCGACCCACCATTCCGGAGAACCCTTACCGGAACCCATACGGGTTTCAGCAGGCTTCTTCGTCAGCGGACGGTCCGGGTAGATGTTGATCCAGACCTTGCCGCCACGCTTGATGTGGCGGGTCATCGCAATACGAGCGGACTCGATCTGACGGTTGGTAACGTATGCCGGGCTCAGGGCCTGGATACCGTACTCACCGAAGCTGACCTTGGTGCCGCCCGTAGCAGCGCCGGAACGACCCGGGTGGTGCTGCTTACGGTGCTTTACTCGACGTGGGATAAGCATTTAAGCCTGTCCTCCTTCTGCTGCGGGAGCAGCAGCTTCAGCGGCCGGTGCTTCAACGGCAGCGGGTGCTGCCTCAGCTGCCGGACGGTCGTTACGACGACGGCGGTCGCCACCCGGGCGGCCCGGACGGTCTCCTGCACGGCCACGGGACGGAGCAGCAGCTGCCTGCTGAGCCAGTTCCTTGGCAGTTACGTCACCCTTGTAGATCCAAACCTTCACACCGATGCGGCCGAAGGTGGTCTTGGCTTCGTAGAAGCCGTAGTCGATGTTCGCGCGGAGGGTGTGCAGGGGCACACGGCCTTCGCGGTAGAACTCCGAGCGGGACATTTCTGCGCCACCCAGACGGCCCGAGCAAGCAACACGGATGCCCTTGGCACCCGCACGCTGTGCGGACTGCATTGCCTTCTTCATCGCACGGCGGAAAGCCACGCGGGAAGTCAGCTGCTCAGCGATGCCCTGGGCAACAAGCTGTGCTTCCATCTCGGGGTTCTTGACCTCGAGGATGTTCAGCTGAACCTGCTTGCCGGTGAGCTTCTCGAGCTCGCCGCGGATGCGGTCTGCTTCAGCGCCGCGGCGGCCGATGACGATACCCGGGCGTGCCGTGTGGATGTCCACGCGGACACGGTCACGGGTGCGCTCGATCTCGACCTTGGCGATGCCGGCGCGCTCCATGCCGGTGGACATGAGCTGACGGATCTTGATGTCCTCGCGGACGAAGTCCTTGTAGCGCTGTCCGGGCTTGGTGCTGTCAGCGAACCAGTGCGAAACGTGGTCGGTGGTGATGCCGAGTCGGAACCCGTGCGGGTTTACTTTCTGTCCCACTTAGCGAGCCTCCTCTTTCTCCGGGGTTGCGACAACCAGCGTGATGTGGCTGGTCCGCTTCCTAATGCGGTAGGCGCGGCCCTGGGCACGCGGCTGGAACCGCTTCATGGTCGGGCCTTCATCAACAAATGCTTCGGTGATGAAGAGGTCGCTGTCGTCGAATGCAACGCCGTCACGGTCCGCGAGGACACGTGCGTTGGCCATTGCCGACTGAAGTACCTTGAATACCGGCTCCGAAGCTGCCTGGGGGGCAAACTTCAGAATTGCCAGAGCCTCATTCGCTTGCTTACCACGAACAAGGTTGACGACGCGCCGGGCCTTCATAGGCGTTACGCGGATGTGACGCGCAATAGCCTTGGCTTCCATTGCTTTCCTTCTCTCGTCTAAGACGTAAAGTCAGGCGCCTAGCGGCGCTTGCCCTTACGGTCGTCCTTAACATGGCCGCGGAATGTCCGCGTGGGAGCGAATTCGCCGAGCTTGTGCCCGACCATCGACTCTGTGACAAACACCGGGATGTGCTTGCGTCCGTCGTGTACGGCGATCGTGTGCCCGAGCATGTCGGGGATGATCATCGAACGGCGGGACCAGGTCTTGATGACGTTCTTGGTGCCCTTATCGTTTTCCCGTGCGACCTTCACAAAGAGGTGCTGGTCAACGAAAGGACCTTTTTTCAGGCTGCGTGGCATGTGTCCAGGCTCCTATCGCTTGTTCTTGCCAGTACGGCGGCGACGAACAATAAGCTTGTCGCTCTCTTTGTTCGGACGGCGGGTACGGCCCTCGGGCTTGCCGTTCGGGTTAACCGGGTGACGTCCACCGGAAGTCTTACCTTCACCACCACCGTGCGGGTGGTCAACCGGGTTCATGGCTACACCACGGACGGTCGGGCGAACGCCCTTCCAGCGCATGCGGCCGGCCTTGCCCCAGTTGATGTTCGACTGCTCGGCGTTGCCCACCTCGCCGACGGTTGCGCGGCAGCGCACGTCAACGTTGCGGATTTCACCGGAGGGCAGACGCAGCTGGGCGAAACGGCCTTCCTTGGCAACGAGCTGTACCGAAGCACCTGCGGAACGAGCCATCTTGGCGCCGCCACCCGGACGCAGTTCAACTGCGTGGATTACGGTACCAACCGGGATGTTGCGCAGCGGCAGGTTGTTGCCCGGCTTGATGTCAGCGTCGGGACCAGCCTCGACGAAGTCACCCTGGGACAGCTTGTTCGGAGCGATGATGTAACGCTTGGTGCCATCAACGTAGTGCAGGAGTGCGATGCGAGCCGTGCGGTTCGGGTCGTACTCGATTTCGGCAACGCGGGCGTTGACGCCGTCCTTGTCGTGACGACGGAAGTCGATCAGACGGTACTGGCGCTTGTGCCCACCACCCTTGTGACGGGTGGTGATCTTACCGGAGTTGTTACGGCCGCCAGTCTTGTGCAGCGGACGCAGCAACGACTTTTCCGGAGTCGATCGCGTGATTTCAGCAAAGTCGGCTACGCTCGAGCCACGACGGCCCGGGGTAGTCGGCTTGTATTTACGGATTCCCATAATTTATTTCCTCGTTAAAGTGGTCTCCGCTACGCGAGCGGACCGCCGAAGATGTCGATTGTGCCTTCTTTGAGGGTGACAATTGCACGCTTGGTGCTCTTGCGCTGACCCCAGCCGAATTTGGTGCGCTTGCGCTTACCGGCACGGTTGATGGTGTTGATCGAGTCAACCTTGACCGAGAAGATCTTCTCGACGGCCAATTTGATCTCGGTCTTGTTCGAGCGAGGGTCCACCAGGAAGGTGTACTTGCCTTCGTCGATCAGACCGTAGCTCTTTTCCGAAACGACGGGTGCAAGCACGACGTCGCGCGGGTCCTTGATGGTGGTTACGCTCACTTGGAGGCCTCCTCGTTCTTTGCCTTGTCAGCGACGAACGCCTCGAAAGCAGCCTTGGTGAAGACCACGTCGTCGGAGATAAGCACGTCGTAGGTGTTCAGCTGGTCTGCGTACAGAACGTGAACATCCTGGAGGTTGCGCACGGAAAGTGCAGCAACATCGTTGGCGCGCTCGATTACGACGAGCAGGTTCTTGCGCTCAGTGACGGAGCGCAGCGAAGCCAGTGCGTCCTTGGCGGACGGCTTGGTGCCGGCTACCAGTTCAGCGATGACGTGGATGCGGCCGTTGCGGGCGCGGTCAGACAGGGCGCCGCGGAGTGCAGCAGCCTTCATCTTCTTGGGGGTGCGCTGGCTATAGTCACGAGGGGTCGGACCGTGGACAACGCCACCGCCGGTCATGTGAGGAGCACGGATTGAACCCTGACGGGCGCGGCCGGTGCCCTTCTGCTTGAACGGCTTGCGACCTGCACCGGAAACCTCGGCGCGGGTCTTCGTCTTGTGGGTACCCTGGCGTGCAGCAGCGAGCTGTGCGACGACGACCTGGTGCAGCAGCGGCACGTTGGTCTGAACGTCGAAGATCTCTGCAGGCAGGTCTACCTTGACAGTGCTAGTCATTGAACTAGGCTCCCTTCACGGCGGTGCGTACGAGTACGACCTGGCCGCGGGCGCCGGGGACGGCACCCTTGATAAGGAGCAGCGACTTCTCAACGTCAACAGCGTGAACCGTGAGGTTCAGCGTGGTGTGACGTTCGGCGCCCATGCGGCCGGCCATTTTCAGGCCCTTGAAGACGCGGCTCGGGGTGGATGCGCCACCGATGGAGCCAGGCTTACGGTGGTTCTTGTGGGCACCGTGGGAAGCGCCAACGCCGTGGAAGCCGTGACGCTTCATAACACCGGCGAAGCCCTTACCCTTTGAGGTGCCGACGACGTCGATCTTCTGGCCGGCTTCGAAGATCTCAACAGAGAGCTCCTGGCCCAGCTCGTAGGATGCGGCGTCTGCGGTACGCAGTTCGACGACATGGCGGCGAGGGGTGACGCCAGCCTTTTCAAAGTGACCAGCCAGCGGCTTGGTGACCTTGCGGGGATCGATCTGGCCGTAGCCGATCTGTACGGCGACGTAGCCATCTACCTCTGCGTTGCGCAGCTGGGTGATGACGTTGGAGTCAGCCTGGACAACAGTTACCGGGATGAGCTTGTTGTTCTCGTCCCAGACCTGGGTCATGCCGAGCTTCGTGCCCAGCAGGCCCTTTACGTTACGGGTTGCGGTCATAGTCTCTCAGCACCTCCCTAGAGCTTGATTTCGATGTTCACGTCTGCAGGCAGATCGAGACGCATAAGCGAGTCGACGGCCTTCGGCGTGGGGTCGATGATGTCGATCAGACGCTTGTGAGTACGCATTTCGAAGTGCTCACGGCTGTCCTTGTACTTGTGAGGAGAGCGAATTACGCAGTAAACGTTCTTCTCCGTGGGCAGCGGCACCGGGCCGACTACCGTTGCGCCTGCGCGCGTGACCGTCTCAACGATCTTCCGCGCTGAAACATCAATGACCTCGTGGTCATATGACTTCAGCCGGATGCGGATTTTTTGTCCCGCCATGTCGCCTGACTCTCTTTCAGCTAGTGCTGCTCTAGTTAGGGCTGCTCTGTTTACTTACCTGTTGATGTGGCCGCCGAAGCGTTTGAGGATTTACCACCACACGCCGCACAAGCTGAATCCGGATATTCCGGGTTCCTCAACCTGCCGGCGCACCGACCCCCGCGGTCGGGCGTGTCGCGATTTCCACGCAGACTCGACCGCATTCCATGGGGTTCAGGGTTATGTTTGGTCTTCCACTTGGACCCTGACACCCGGCATTATCCGGATCGGGACACGAAGAAGCGCTTGAACAACTCATCCAGTATGGCGGAAATATGAGGCAAAGGCCAATCGACGGTATAAGGGCCCCTGCAGGACCATTGCCCGGGCGCCTGCACCTGAGGAAGATGGGTGCATGACCGTCCAGGATTCAGGCTCAGTGGAAGATCTTGCCGCGCGCCTGCGTCCGGGTTTCACCCTGGGGGTGGCGTCTGCGGCTTTCCAGATTGAAGGATCACTGACCGCTGATGGCCGTGGTCCGTCGGGCTGGGATGCCTTCGCGGAAAAGCCAGGAGCAATAGTCGACGGCGACTCCCCCACTGTAGCGTGCGACCATTACAACCGCGCCGATGAAGACATCGCGTTGATGCAGGAGCTTGGCGTGGACTCCTACCGCTTCTCGCTGTCCTGGCCGCGGATCCAACCCGGCGGCAAGGGCTCCATCAATCAACGCGGTCTGGACTTCTATGATCGCCTCATCGACAAACTCCTGGCCGCAGGCATCTCCCCCATGGCTACCCTGTTCCACTGGGATACCCCATTGGAACTGGAGCATGCAGGCGGGTGGATGAACCGCGACACTGCCGAGCGCTTTGCTGTCTATTGCGCCGCCGCTGCAGACCGCTTCGGTGACCGTGTTGATCACTGGGTCACCATGAACGAACCCGTGTCAGTCACCGTGCAGGGGTACTCCTTGGGAGTGCACGCCCCGGGCCGGCAACTGCTTTTCGATTCCCTGCCTGCCGCACATCATCAATTACTGGGACACGGAATGGCCGTCCGGGCCCTGCGGAACGCCGGCGTCAAAGGGCAGATCGGGGTGTCTAACATGCACTGCCCCGTCGAGTCTGCCAGCAACAGTCTGGGCGACCGGCTGATGACGCAGGCGCTGGACCTGATCCTCAACCGCATCTATGCCGATGCGATACTGCTAGGCCAATACCCCAAGCCACCCTGGCCCATGAAGCCGTGGTTCCGCTCACTCGGCACCATCCACGACGGCGATCTTGAACTGATCAGCCAACCTTTGGACTTCTACGGGCTCAACTACTACTACCCCGTGAAGGTGGCAGCAGGACCCGGGCCTGCGGAGATCCCCACCGGAAAGTCACCGGAGATGAGCGAAGTTCCCTTCCACCTGGCCGCCTACCAGGAGTATGAAACCACAGGGTTCGGCTGGCCCGTTGCACCGGAGTACCTGGCGCTGCTGCTGCGTCAAATGAAGGACCGGTACGGGGACGCTCTTCCCCCGGTGTACATCACCGAAGGCGGGGCAAGTTTTCCGGAGCCGCCCCACGTTGACGGCCCCGTTCAGGACACCAACCGCATTTCCTACCTGGCTGAGCACCTCGGCCACGCCCTGACAGCGACAGGTCCGGGCGGTATTGCCGAGGATGTGGATCTGCGCGGCTACTACGTCTGGACGCTGCTGGACAATTTCGAATGGGCGGCCGGCTACTCACAGCGTTTCGGATTGGTCCATGTGGACTTCCACACCCAGGAACGGACTCCCAAGGAGTCCTATTACTGGTTGCGTGCACTGGAGCGGGCCCGCTCCCAAGAACCGTAGGCCGCCTGACTAGCCCAGTCCTGCTAAAACGACGGGTTACTTGTTCTTGTTGGCACGCCTGATGCGCTTTGCGCGTTCAATCTCGCTCCGGAAGTTCTTGCGGCCCCACAGCACGCCCCCACCGATGGCGGCAATGACTGCCAGGAAAATCAGGAATTCCATACTGCGCTCCTCTTCGTAGACTGCCAGATTATCGGATTCCGTCCCTGTCCTGTCCCCACGGGGCATTACCGGGCGAAGCATTGCCCGGGTAGACACCGTCGGGGTGAGCACTGTCGGGTGAAGCATTGCCCCGGTTGAAGCCGTCGGTACTGGCGGCGCCCGGCGCAAAGTTCTGCGGCGGAACACCACCCGGCGCAAAGTTCTGCGGCGGAACACCCCCGGGCGCAAAGTTCTGCGGCGGAACACCACCGGGCAGCTGCGGCTTCCGGTTCAGGCGCCACACTGCCAGGACAATCAACGCCAGGGCAACCAGCGCCAGCATGGCGAACGCGTACGAGCGCAACGCCCACATGACACTGAGGGCAACGCCCACGGCGCCCCACCACACCATGGCCCGTTCGGCCAGCAGCAACCCGGCGACCAGAAGCACCGCGTGGCCCACCAGCACATACAACTGCTGCGGGGCTGTTCCGCCAAAGATGGTCCCCAAGGATGTCAAAGACAGGGCGCCCGCGGCAAGGACCAGCCGAAGCAGACCTTCGCTCCGCTGCTTTCTCATGTAGCGCAGCCCTGCTAAAACAGCCCCGGCCAGGACGTACCACTGCACGGTCCAGAACCAGTCCGGCCCAGTGTCGCCCACGAACAGCACCGCACGCTGGAGGGCGGCTAAAGACGCCAGCGCCGCAATTTCTCCAGCAAGCCACTTGCCGTACGGTATCTCAACAACTACCAGCGCACCGGTCGCGACCACCAGGAAAAAACCGACCCATGATGTCTCATCGCTGATCAAACCAATGGCGGCCGACGACGCGAGCGCCACGGCTGCTGTTCCCGTCAGGGCGTTTCGCCTCAGCGGTTCCCCGCTGATTGCTGCTCCTCCGAGCCGCTTCACCGCGTAAAGAAGCACTGCTGTTCCAACACCACCCACCAGCCATGGTGCGTAGTCGCTCCATACTCCCGGCGCCATGTCCCTCAGCAAACCTTCGACGGCGGGAACGGCACCAACCAGCATGGACGGCGCGGCGCCGAGGTAGAGGGCGGGCAAGTGCTCAACGTGCGAGGCAGCGAACAGCACGGACGCAAGGACCAGCACTGCCAGCCCAGCCAGGGCGTAGGACACGGCAAGGGTCAACAGACCACCGGTGACGACGAACGCCACTGCAGCAATGAACCAGAACCAGCGCTCCGCAACGTGGCCGGCGGCACCTTGTCCGGGACGGACCGTGGCACGCACAACCCGGACAACGACGAGCACGGCTGCGAGCCCCAGGAGCACCACCGGTACCTGGGCCCTGTCCAGCAGTGGCTGGTACAACCAGGTGCCCGACGGGAACGTCAAGGACGGACCGGAAGCAATCACGCCCCCGACCACGGCAGGGATACCGAAGTATTGGATTCCCTGGATTCCCAGAAGACGCCAAGCGATCATAGCGGATGCCGCGCAGAGTCCCAACTCGATAAGGACCACCCAACGGCCGCCGCCGTTGTAGGTCCCTGCCAGCAGGTAGGCCGCGGGCAGAAGGAGCTGGGCAGCCAGAGTACCCCACACCATGGCCTGCTGGAAGGCGATGTCCACCCCACGGCTTCTCTGGATCCAGGTCACGGCATGCTGCAGCACGAGGACGACAGCCAAGGTCATGGAGACGGTGGTGGTCGACCCGGAAAGATCCCCCACCAGCACGCCAATGAAGGCCAAAGACAAAACACGGAGTCCCAGCATGTAGGCGCCCCGTACTAAACGGCCCTTTGCCGCTGCCACCATGAAGCCGCTGTAGGCCGCGAAGAGTCCCAGCAGGATCTCAACATCCCGCACACTTCCGAGCCGTAGAGCCAGAAGCAACACCAATGCCGCCGGCGCGAAAAGCCATGCTGCCGAATGCCGGCGCAGGACTACGCCGCAGAGAATTGCCGCAAGTGCCGTCGCGATTGCTGCAACCCCAGGCTGCCAGCCTCCGCGCAGGAATTGCTCCCCTGAGGCCATGGAAACCGTCAGGACGGTGGCGGCTCCCGCCATCACGGTCACCACCGCTCCGGCGTCGACCACGGATGCACGGGGGAAGCGCCTGCGGCTGCTTTGCTGCAAGGGAAGGACCAGCTGCAGGGCCCCCGCTGCAGCTACGACCAAGGCCACCTTGGGTAGCTCGCCAGCCACGCTGAAGCTGAAGCCATGCTGCATCGCGTCAAAGTAGGCAGAACCGGCCAGGACGGTACCTGCAGCCCGAGCAAGCCACCAATAGGACTGGCGGTGGGAGGAAACAGGCATTCGGATGGCGGTCGCGGCGAAGTAGGCAACCGCTACCAGGAGGACCACGTTGCCCAGCGCCAGCGACACCGTGGCCGATGCCACCACGCCTGCAACGATGGCCGTAGCCGGGGCCAGGACCTCGCCCAGGGTAGGACGCCAGGACCCGACGCTGGCCTTGCTTTGCCGGGTGGGCGGGAACATCAAAGCACCTGAGGCTGCACCTGCGAACAACACCAACAGCACCGCGGTCCCTACGAGGGGATGACCCGCAGCTCGGTCCACGAACGGCAGGACGAGCAAGCCCGCTACTGCGAGCCCACCGAATCCAGCAAGGGTCGCCTGCGGAACCAAAAGGTGGACTCCAGCACGTTCAAGCCAGGCGCTGACCAGTTGCTGCACTCCAGCCGCAGCCACAAGTGCTACCAAGGAAAGGGCAATCCTGTCCGGGCTTTCGGCAAAAACACCGGCAGCCGCGGTAGGCGCTGCCACCGTCACGGCAAGTCGTGCTGCAAGCACCAATGGCTGACGGAAGGATGCCGGATGAGCAGCCGCCCGCACTGACCAGTACAGTGCGGCAGACGCCAGGAGCGCCGACACCGGCCATGCGCCCAACAGACCCATGAACGGCAGGGACACCGCGAGGACGACGCCGGGCGCGAACTCGGTGCCGTGGCGCAACTTCCAGCCCACCACCATGGCGGTCACCATGGTCACGCTGAGTGGAACATAGGCGGGCAAGTCATAAGCCCCGAGGGCCAAGACCACTGTCAGGATGGCTGCCGTCGCCAATTGAAGGCCCAGGCAGGACAAGGCGTCGTACCACCAGTGCCGCAGCTTCAGCCCCTTACCCCCGAGCGCAACTCCCAGGGACTGGACTCCACAGCAAATGACTGCCGCAAGCATCACTGCACTGACGTCCGAGGTGGCGTCCCAAACCACTCCCAGCAACGCCAACGTCAGCGTTGCGCGCGCTCCGTAGGCGTGCTGCAGTCTGTACCGGGCCTGTGGAATGAAGGCCATTACGGCGAAGTACATGCCGCACATCAGCATGACCAGCGGGTACTCACCCTTGGCCAGGAGGTGAGGCGTGACCGTGACCGCAAGCGCCACCAAGGGCACTACATAGGGATGGAGCACCATCAGCGGACGGACATAAAGCGGTGGCAACCACCGCGGACGAATCAGCGCACCCAGGGTCAGGACGATGGCGACTCCGATCAGCGCAGTGAAGTACCAGACCAAAGCGCCGCCCAGCACGGAAACTCCGGACCACGCGGTAGAGACAACGAAGCTCAGGGAAAGGAAGGCCAGGACCTTGTTGTCCAGGCGAACCGCGGTGTACGCATATACAGCTGTTCCCAGCAGTGAGGTGACCAGCCACGCGGCCGGACCGTTGGGCAGCACAAAGTTGTACATGGCAAGGCCCGTCACGGGAATGAGCGCCAAACCCGTGCCGACGAAGGCGACCGCGGCTGGACGCAACCGCGGCATTTTGGCATGGATGACCAAACCGGCAACGTAGAACAGGGTGGTGATGAAGCAGATACCTGCAAAGCGGAAAAGTGCAGGAAGGCTTGTCCCCACAAAGAGGGCACCCGCGGCGACCAAGAGAAGACTGGCTACATAGAGCGTGACGTTGATGTTTTGTTGGTCGCGTTTGGCCTTACGGGCCGCGGCTGCCTCGGGAGTTTCCCGACGTATCGGTACCTGCTGGCCCGCTGCCCACTGCGGCTGTGTGGCCATAACGGGACGCTGCGGGACTGCGGGAGGTTGAACGCCCGACGGCGGCTTGGGGGCCTGCGCTGGGAAGGGCGCCGCCACGTGCGTCGGTGGATGCAGTGGTGCTGATGCAGGCGTCACGGCGGGCCCGGCCCTGTAGGTTATCGGAGCCGAAGCGGCTGGTTGAGGGGGCGTCGACACCTCTGCAGCGTGGATCTTGGCCTCGGCGTCGCGCCAGCCGGCCATGTGGCCTGCCAGATAGCCTGCCTGGTAGGCGCGGTGCTCAGCGATACCTGTGGCGGCAGCGGTCCCCGCGGCATCTTTCCGGCCCCGGCCTCGACCGATGGCACTGCTCACCGCCGCTGTCACAGCAAGGAGTATCAGTACTAGCAGGACTTCCATGGCTACTCCTTGATGTCACGGGAATCTGGCATTTCGCCGGCGTTTATTCCAATCGATAGAGTAACTGTACCAAAAAGAACCCCACCGCCGAAACGGTGGGGTCCTTTTTGAATGACTACCGGTTGAGCCGGAAGGTCACCGATCTACAAGTAGTGACTACTTGATGATGCTGGTGACACGTCCCGAACCAACGGTGCGGCCGCCTTCGCGGATAGCGAAGCCGAGGCCCTCTTCCATAGCGATCGGCTGGATGAGCGCAACGGTCATCTCAGTGTTGTCGCCAGGCATAACCATTTCCGTGCCTTCCGGCAGGGTGATAACGCCGGTTACGTCCGTGGTACGGAAGTAGAACTGCGGGCGGTAGTTGGAGTAGAACGGGTTGTGACGTCCGCCTTCGTCCTTGGACAGGATGTAAACGTTGGCTTCGAAGTCGGTGTGCGGGGTGATTGAACCCGGCTTGACGACAACCTGGCCACGCTCGACATCGTCGCGCTTCAGACCGCGGAGCAGGAGGCCACAGTTCTCGCCGGCCCATGCTTCGTCGAGCTGCTTGTGGAACATCTCGATACCGGTAACCGTGGTCTTCTGGATCGGGCGGATGCCAACGATCTCGACCTCGGAGTTGATGGCGAGGGTTCCACGCTCGGCGCGGCCCGTAACAACGGTGCCACGACCGGTGATCGTGAAGACGTCTTCGATCGGCATCAGGAACGGCTTGTCGCGGTCACGTACGGGGTCCGGAACGGACTCGTCGACTGCTGCCATCAGGTCCTGGACGGACTTGACCCAAACCGGGTCGCCTTCCAGAGCCTTGAGGCCGGAAACGCGAACAACCGGAGCCTCATCGCCATCGAAGCCCTGCGAGCTCAGGAGCTCACGAACTTCCATTTCGACGAGGTCGAGGAGTTCTTCGTCATCAACCATGTCGGACTTGTTCAGTGCGACCAGCAGGTAGGGAACGCCAACCTGGCGGGCGAGCAGAACGTGCTCACGGGTCTGAGCCATCGGACCATCGGTTGCAGCAACCACGAGGATTGCGCCGTCCATCTGGGCAGCACCGGTGATCATGTTCTTGATGTAGTCAGCGTGACCCGGGGCGTCTACGTGTGCGTAGTGGCGCTTCTCGGTCTGGTACTCCACGTGGGAGATGTTGATGGTAATACCGCGCTGGCGCTCTTCCGGAGCAGAGTCAATCGACGCGAAGTCGCGCTGCTCGTTGAGATCCGGGTACTGGTCGTACAGCACCTTGGAAATGGCGGCAGTCAATGTCGTCTTACCGTGGTCAACGTGACCAATGGTGCCGATGTTGACGTGCGGCTTAGTCCGCTCGAACTTTGCCTTTGCCACAGGTTCCTCCTAGAACGATTTCAAGTGAAGTGCTCCTCGGCCGCGCTTTTCGCGGCAGAAACTTTAGCAAGTCTACTTGGGGGCTTGGTTTTGGTGAAATTGCAGATTCAGGAATCAATAATAGTTCCTCGAGCCTGTTTGCGCAGGGACCGGGCCGCGGCTCTCGCCGCAGCCCCGCCTCATGCGCTTAGATGCCTTCCCGATACCGGAATTGCATCCGTTACCGGGAGATTACTCGCCGCGGGTTTTCTGGATGATCTCGTCGGCAACTGCCTTCGGGACCTCCGCGTAGCTGTTGAACGTCATGGAGTACACAGCGCGACCCTGGGTCTTGGACCGGAGGTCACCGATGTAGCCGAACATGCCGGACAGCGGAACGTGTGCACGGATAACCTTCACACCTGCTGCGTCTTCCATGGACTGCATCTGGCCGCGGCGGGCGTTCAGGTCACCGATAACATCACCCATGTATTCCTCAGGTGTGCGGACCTCAACATCCATCAACGGTTCAAGCAGAACAGGGTTCGCCTTGCGTGCAGCTTCCTTGAAAGCCATACGTCCGGCGATCTTGAACGCCATTTCCGAGGAGTCTACATCGTGGGACGCGCCATCAATCAGCGTGGCCTTGATGCCGACAACCGGGTAACCAGCCAGGACGCCGTCGTTCAGTGCATCCTGGATACCAGCGTCAACGGACGGGATGTATTCACGCGGAACGCGGCCACCAGTGACCTTGTTCTCGAATGCGTACAGCTCGCCGGAAGCGGTGTCCATGGGCTCGATCGCGATCTGGATCTTTGCGAACTGACCCGAACCACCGGTCTGCTTCTTGTGCGTGTAGTCATGACGCTCGACTGCGCGCTTGATGGTTTCGCGGTAAGCAACCTGCGGCTTGCCAACGTTTGCCTCAACCTTGAATTCGCGGCGCATGCGGTCCACCAGGATGTCCAGGTGGAGCTCGCCCATGCCGGCGATGATGGTCTGGCCCGTGTCTTCGTTGAGGGAAACCTGGAAGGTCGGGTCCTCAGCGGAGAGCTTCTGGATGGCCGTGGAGAGCTTCTCCTGGTCACCCTTGGTGTTGGGCTCGATGGCAACCGAGATCACGGGCTCCGGGAAGCTCATGGACTCGAGGACGATCTGGTTGTTGGCATCGCACAGGGTGTCACCCGTGGTGGTGTCCTTCAGACCGATGGCTGCGTAGATGTGGCCGGCGGTAGCGCCCTCAACGGGCATTTCCTTGTTGGCGTGCATCTGGAACAGCTTGCCGATACGTTCCTTCTTGCCCTTGGTGGAGTTGACCACCTGGGCGCCTGCCTCAACGTGACCGGAGTACACGCGGACGAAGGTCAGCTGACCGAAGAACGGGTGCGCAGCAATCTTGAAGGCGAGGGCCGAGAACGGCTCGTCAGCAGAGGGCTTGCGGGTGAGTTCCTTCTCTTCGTCGCGAGGATCGTGACCGATCATCGGGGGGACGTCGAGCGGGTTCGGCAGGAAGTCAACAACAGCGTCAAGCATCGGCTGGACACCGCGGTTCTTGAAGGCAGAACCACAGAACACCGGGTAGAGCTCGGAGTTGATGGTCATCTTGCGGATGCCGGCCTTCAGTTCCTCAAGGGTGAGTTCTTCACCTTCGAGATACTTCTCCATGAGTTCTTCGGAAGCCTCGGCAACAGTCTCTACGAGCTGTGCACGGTACTCTTCAGCCTTGGCCTGGAGGTCCGCCGGGATTTCCTGCACTTCGTAGGAAGCGCCCATGGTGACGTCACCCTTTGCGTCGCCAGGCCAAACCAGGGCGCGCATTTCGAGGAGGTCAACAACACCGATGAAGTCGTTCTCAGCACCGATGGGCAGCTGCATAACCAGCGGCTTGGCACCAAGGCGGGAGATGATGGTGTCTACGGTGAAGTAGAAGTCAGCGCCCAGCTTGTCCATCTTGTTGACGAAGCAGATACGCGGAACGTTGTACTTGTCAGCCTGGCGCCAAACAGTCTCGGACTGCGGCTCCACGCCTTCCTTGCCGTCGAACACTGCAACTGCACCGTCGAGGACGCGCAAGGAGCGCTCAACCTCAACCGTGAAGTCCACGTGGCCCGGGGTGTCGATGATGTTGATCTGGTTCTTGTCCCAGAAGCAAGTCACGGCGGCAGACGTGATGGTGATGCCGCGTTCCTTTTCCTGTTCCATCCAGTCAGTCGTCGAAGCGCCGTCGTGCGTCTCGCCGATTTTGTGGTTCACACCCGTGTAGAACAGGATGCGCTCGGTAGTGGTGGTCTTGCCGGCATCGATGTGGGCCATGATGCCGATATTGCGGACCTTATTAAGGTCGGTAAGCACGTCCTGTGCCACGGGGTCTCCCTTTCGGATGGACTACACGTTCGCCGCCGGCTCAGTGAGCCGGCGGCGTCCGGAAAGTTTTTACCAGCGGTAGTGTGCGAAGGCCTTGTTGGACTCGGCCATCTTGTGGGTGTCTTCGCGACGCTTCACAGCGGCACCAAGACCATTGGAGGCATCCAGGATTTCGTTCTGGAGGCGCTCGGTCATGGTCTTCTCGCGGCGGGCCTTGGAGTAGCCCACGAGCCAACGCAGAGCGAGGGCAGTGGAGCGACCCGGCTTGACCTCAACCGGAACCTGGTAGGTAGCGCCACCAACACGGCGTGAACGTACCTCGAGCGAAGGCTTGACGTTGTCCATGGCCTTCTTGAGAGCGGCAACGGGGTCGCCGCCGGACTTGGCACGTGCACCTTCAAGTGCACCGTAAACGATGCGCTCTGCGGTGGACTTCTTGCCGTCGACCAGAACCTTGTTGATCAGCTGAGTGACCAACGGGGAGCCGTAAACGGGATCGGAAACTAGCGGCCGCTTCGGGGCCGGACCCTTGCGAGGCATATTACTTCTTCTCCATCTTTGCGCCGTAACGGCTGCGAGCCTGCTTGCGGTTCTTGACACCCTGGGTGTCGAGTGCGCCGCGGACGATCTTGTAGCGGACACCCGGAAGGTCCTTCACACGACCACCACGGACGAGCACGATGGAGTGCTCCTGGAGGTTGTGGCCAACACCGGGGATGTAGGCGGTTACTTCTACGCCACCGTTGAGACGCACACGTGCCACCTTACGGAGAGCCGAGTTCGGCTTCTTGGGGGTGGTGGTGTAAACGCGGGTGCAAACACCGCGGCGCATCGGGCTGCCCTTCAGCGCGGGAGCCTTGGTCTTGGAGACCTTCGGCGTGCGGCCCTTGCGGACCAGCTGGTTAATCGTAGGCACTTTCGTGTTCTCCGTTGTTTGATCTCTGCCCCCACACACAGGCGCCAGCCTGGGTAAACGTGGGAACTTTGGCGTTGCTCGTGCAGCCGGCCGAAACTCCGGTAGGCGTGCAAAAGTGCGGCATTCGTTGCGCATGTTGCCCGCAACCCGGAAACAGGCTCCACCCAGCACCATGAGAACAAAACCAAAATGATGCTGCGGCGGCCTTCATCCACTGCCACACAGAACAATTACCAAAAGTCTAGCACGGCTTGATCTAGGGCCTTAATCGGGTGTATGGAGGACGACGGCGCAACCCGTCTGCCGCCGTCGTCCTCCACTCCCCCGGCTGACCGCGCGAAAGCTGCCGCCGTTAACAGGTCCGGCCCCGCACTCATGGAGTACGGGGCCGGACTTTTACCGCGTCAACTCAACGTTGACGGCTTGCGAACAACGGATCAGCGGAAGTCGTTACCGAGGTCGTAGTCATCCAGCGGGATGGCGTGGAACTCGGGAGCTCCGTCGCCGCCCAGTGCGTCATAGGAGAAGTCGGTAAAAGCGCTGGGGCCCGTGAACAGGCTTGCCTTTGCTTCTTCCGTCGGCTCCACAGTGACCTCTGTGTAGCGGGGCAGGCCCGTACCAGCCGGGATGAGCTTACCGATGATGACGTTTTCCTTGAGGCCGAGCAGAGGATCGCTCTTGCCTTCCATGGCCGCCTGCGTCAGGACGCGGGTGGTTTCCTGGAAGGAAGCTGCCGACAGCCAGGACTCGGTAGCCAAGGAAGCCTTGGTGATACCCATGAGTTCCGGACGACCCGAAGCCGGGGACTTGCCCTCGGACACGACGCGGCGGTTCTCGTCCTCGAAGCGGGCGCGCTCTGCAAGCTCACCGGGGAGCAGGTCGGAGTCGCCGGATTCGATGACGGTCACGCGACGCAGCATCTGGCGGACGATAACCTCGACGTGCTTGTCGTGGATACCGATACCCTGGCTGCGGTAAACGCCCTGTACTTCGTCCACGAGGAACTTCTGTGCAGCACGCGGACCCATGATGCGCAGAACCTGCTTCGGGTCCACCGGACCGTTGATCAGCTTCTGGCCGACGCTGACGTGCTCGCCATCTTCGATGAGGAGACGTGAACGGCGCAGTACCGGGTAGGCAATCTCTTCGGAACCATCGTCCGGAGTGATGACCAAGCGCATCTGGCGCTCGGACTCTTCAATGGTGATGCGGCCGGCTGCTTCAGCAATCGGTGCGACACCCTTCGGAGTACGGGCTTCGAAGAGCTCCTGGATACGGGGCAGACCCTGGGTGATGTCGTCGCCACCGCCGGCGGAAACAGCACCACCGGTGTGGAACGTACGCATGGTCAGCTGGGTACCGGGCTCACCGATGGACTGTGCGGCAATAATGCCCACGGCCTCGCCGATGTCAACGGTCTTGCCAGTGGCCAATGAACGACCGTAGCAAAGAGCACAGGTGCCGACCTTGGACTCACAGGTGAGTACGGAGCGGACCTTGACCTCGGTGATGCCTGCAGCCAGCAGCTGGTCGATAACGACGTCGCCGCAGTCGGTGCCGCCGGCAGCCAGGACGTTGCCCTGGGCATCGACGACGTCGACAGCCAGCGTACGTGCGTAGGCGCTGTTCTCGACGTTCTCGTCCAGGACGAGCTCACCGTTGGAATCCGGCACGGCGATCGGGGTAACCAGACCGCGTTCGGTACCACAGTCCTCTTCGCGGACGATGACGTCCTGCGAAACGTCCACCAGACGACGGGTCAGGTAACCCGAGTTGGCGGTACGGAGAGCGGTATCGGCCAGACCCTTACGGGCACCGTGCGTGGCGATGAAGTATTCCAGAACCGACAGGCCCTCGCGGTAGGAGGACTTGATCGGGCGAGGAATGATCTCACCCTTCGGGTTGGCCACAAGACCACGGATACCCGCGATCTGGCGGACCTGCATCCAGTTACCACGTGCACCGGAGGACACCATGCGGTTGATGGTGTTCATCGGAGACAGGCTGTCGCGCATCGCCTGGGCGATTTCGTTGGTTGCCTTGTTCCAGATTTCGATCAGTTCCTGGCGACGCTCGTCGTCGTCGATCAGGCCCTTGTCGTACTGGCCCTGGATCTTGGCAGCCATGGCCTCGTAACCGGCCAGGATGGCAGGCTTGGAGGTAGGCACCTCGATGTCGGAGATGGCAACCGTGACACCAGAACGGGTAGCCCAGTAGAAGCCGGCGTCCTTCAGGTTGTCCAGCGTTGCAGCCGTGACAACCTTCGGGTAGCGCTCTGCGAGGTCGTTGACGATCCGGGACAGTTCGCCCTTGTCGGCAACAGCCTCTACCCAGGGGTAGTCCTCAGGCAGCGTCTGGTTGAAGATGACCTGGCCCAAGGAGGTTTCAACGAGAGCCGGCTGACCGGGCTCCCAACCTTCCGGAGCTTCCCACCCTGCGTAAGGCACAAAGTCATCCAGGCGGATCTTGACCTGGGAATTCAGGTGCAGATCACGGGCGTCGTACGCCATGATGGCTTCGGAAACCGAGGAGAAGATGCGGCCTTCGCCGGCAGAACCGACGCGCTTGGTGGTCAGGTGGTACAGACCGATGATCATATCCTGCGAAGGCAGGGTCACCGGACGGCCATCGGACGGCTTCAGGATGTTGTTCGAGGACAGCATCAGGATGCGGGCTTCGGCCTGGGCTTCCGGGCTCAGCGGCAGGTGGACTGCCATCTGGTCGCCGTCGAAGTCAGCGTTGAAGGCGCCACAAACCAGCGGGTGAAGCTGGATTGCCTTGCCTTCCACAAGCTGCGGTTCGAAGGCCTGGATGCCGAGGCGGTGCAGGGTAGGTGCACGGTTGAGCAGCACCGGGTGTTCGGTGATGATCTCTTCCAGCACGTCCCAGACCTGCGGACGGTAACGCTCTACCATGCGCTTTGCCGACTTGATGTTCTGGGCGTGGTTGAGGTCAACCAGGCGCTTCATCACGAACGGCTTGAAGAGCTCCAGGGCCATCTGCTTGGGCAGACCACACTGGTGCAGCTTCAGCTGCGGGCCGACAACGATGACCGAACGGCCGGAGTAGTCAACGCGCTTGCCGAGGAGGTTCTGGCGGAAACGACCCTGCTTGCCCTTGAGCATGTCGCTCAGGGACTTCAGCGGACGGTTGCCCGGACCCGTGACGGGACGGCCACGACGACCGTTGTCGAAGAGGCTGTCAACGGCTTCCTGAAGCATGCGCTTCTCGTTGTTGACGATGATCTCCGGAGCACCGAGGTCAAGCAGTCGCTTGAGTCGGTTGTTGCGGTTGATCACACGACGGTAGAGGTCGTTGAGGTCGGAGGTCGCGAAGCGGCCACCGTCCAACTGGACCATCGGGCGCAGTTCCGGCGGGATCACCGGGACGGCGTCGAGAACCATGCCGAGCGGGCTGTTGTTGGTGGTCAGGAATGCGTTGACAACCTTCAGGCGCTTCAGGGCACGCGTCTTGCGCTGGCCCTTGCCGTTCTGGATGGTGTCGCGCAGCGACTCAGCCTCAGCCTGCATGTCGAAGGTCTCAAGACGCTTCTTGATGGCTTCGGCACCCATGGAGCCTTCGAAGTACAGACCGTAACGGTCGCGCAGTTCGCGGTACAGGCCTTCGTCACCTTCAAGGTCAGCGACCTTGAGGTTCTTGAAGCGGTCCCAGACCTGCTCGAGGCGCTCGATGTCGGCGTCGGCACGCTTGCGGACGTTCGCCATCTGGCGGTCTGCGGAGTCGCGGGCCTTCTTTTTATCGGCAGCCTTGGCGCCTTCACCTTCAAGACGGGCAAGCTCGTCTTCAAGGTCGCGGGCGATCGTGGCGATGTCGCTGTCGCGGTTGTCCACCATCTGCTTCTTCTCGAGGTCGTGCTCAACCTGGAGGTTCGGCAGTTCGGCGTGACGGCTTTCGGTGTCAACGCTGGTGATCATGTAGGCAGCGAAGTAAATGACCTTCTCGAGGTCCTTCGGTGCCAGGTCCAGAAGGTAGCCCAAGCGCGAGGGAACGCCCTTGAAGTACCAGATGTGCGTTACAGGCGCGGCCAGCTCGATGTGGCCCATGCGCTCACGACGCACCTTGGCGCGGGTGACTTCAACGCCACAACGCTCGCAAATGATGCCCTTGAAGCGGACGCGCTTGTACTTGCCGCAGTAGCATTCCCAGTCGCGGGACGGGCCGAAGATCTTCTCGCAGAAGAGGCCGTCCTTCTCGGGCTTGAGCGTGCGGTAGTTGATGGTTTCCGGCTTCTTGACCTCACCGTAAGACCATCCGCGGATGTCTTCCGCGGTGGCGAGGCCGATCTGCATGAGGCCGAAGGAGGATTCGCTGGACATAGGGTCCCTGTTCTCTCTTGTTCTCTAAATTCTGAAGTCTTGGTTACGGGAAGAGGGAGCTGTTCCGACGGACAGTTGTTGAGGCTGCCCGCCGGAACAGCTGCTAGACCTCTTCTACGGAACTGGGCTCTGCACGAGACAGATCGATGCCCAGTTCTTCCGCAGCCGTGAAGACTGCGTCATCAGAGTCACGCATTTCGATCGTGGTTCCGTCCGTGGAAAGAACTTCCACGTTCAGGCACAACGACTGCATTTCCTTGATCAAGACCTTGAAGGACTCGGGAACGCCAGGCTCAGGGATGTTCTCGCCCTTGACGATGGCTTCGTAGACCTTCACACGACCATGGATGTCATCCGACTTGATCGTGAGGAGTTCCTGAAGCGTGTAGGCAGCACCGTAAGCTTCGAGCGCCCAGACTTCCATTTCACCGAAGCGCTGGCCACCGAACTGAGCCTTACCACCCAGCGGCTGCTGCGTGATCATGGAGTACGGGCCGGTGGAACGCGCGTGGATCTTGTCGTCCACCAGGTGGTGGAGCTTCAGGATGTACATGTAACCGACGGAGATCGGGTCCGGGAACGGCTCGCCGGAGCGGCCGTCGAACAGACGGGTCTTGCCGGAGGAATCGATCAGGCGGTCGCCGTCGCGGGTCACGTTGGTGGAGTCAAGCAGACCAGTGATTTCTTCTTCACGGGCGCCATCGAACACCGGGGTGGCAACGGTGGTCTGGCCGGTTTCACGGGGCAGGTTGGGCAGGTTCTTGACCCACTCCGGCTCGCCTTCGATCTTCCAACCGGTCTTGGCCACCCAACCGAGGTGGGTTTCCAGGACCTGTCCAACGTTCATTCGACCCGGAACACCAAGCGGGTTCAGGACGATGTCCACCGGGGTACCGTCTGCAAGGAAGGGCATGTCCTCGATCGGGAGGATCTTGGAGATAACACCCTTGTTGCCGTGACGGCCGGCGAGCTTGTCGCCGTCGGTGATCTTACGCTTGGCTGCTACGTAGACGCGGACCAGCTGGTTCACGCCCGGGGGCAGTTCGTCGTCGTTGTCGCGGTCGAAGACGCGCACGCCGATGACCGTACCGGACTCGCCGTGGGGCACCTTCAGGGAGGTGTCGCGGACTTCGCGGGACTTCTCACCGAAGATGGCGCGGAGAAGGCGCTCTTCCGGGGTCAGTTCGGTTTCACCCTTAGGGGTGACCTTTCCAACCAGGATGTCGCCGGCTTCAACCTCGGCACCAATGTGGATGATTCCACGCTCGTCCAGGCCTGCAAGGACTTCCTCGGACACGTTGGGGATGTCACGCGTGATTTCCTCGGCACCAAGCTTGGTGTCGCGGGCATCAATTTCGTGCTCCTCGATGTGGATGGAGGAAAGGACATCCTCAGCAACAATGCGCTGCGACAGGATGATGGCGTCCTCGAAGTTGTGGCCTTCCCATGACATGAATGCCACGAGCAGGTTCTTACCGAGGGCCAATTCACCCTGGTCCGTTGCGGGACCGTCAGCGATGATGCCGCCAACTTCCAGGCGCTGGCCTTCGTTGACCAGGACACGGTGGTTGTAGCAGTTGCCCTGGTTGGAACGGGCGAACTTGTTGATGCGGTAGTTGGTCTCAGTACCGTCGTCGTTGATCATGACAACCAGTTCGGCGGAGACTTCGGTGACCACACCTGCCTTCTTCGCGATGACAACATCACCGGCGTCGACGGCTGCTGCGCGCTCCATGCCGGTGCCCACGAAAGGAGCCTCGGAACGGACCAGCGGCACGGCCTGGCGCTGCATGTTGGCACCCATGAGTGCACGGTTTGCATCGTCATGCTCGAGGAACGGAATCAGGGCAGTTGCCACGGACACCATCTGGCGCGGGGAAACGTCCATGAACTGAACGTCAGCGGCGGGAACCAGAACAGGCTCGCCTCCACCACCACGGGCACGAACAAGGACGGTCTCTTCAGAGAACTTCTTGTCAGCATCCAGCGGAGCGTTGGCCTGTGCAATCAGGACCTCGGCTTCGTCATCGGCAGTCAGGTACTGGACCTCGTCGGATACGACGCCTTCGGAGACCAGGCGGTACGGCGTCTCAATGAAGCCGAACGGGTTGATGCGGCCGTAGGATGCCAGCGAACCGATCAGACCAATGTTCGGGCCTTCAGGGGTTTCGATGGGGCACATACGTCCGTAGTGGGATGGGTGAACGTCTCGGACTTCCATGCCTGCACGGTCACGGGACAGACCACCCGGGCCAAGTGCCGACAGGCGGCGCTTGTGGGTCAGACCCGACAGCGGGTTGTTCTGGTCCATGAACTGCGACAGTTGGGAAGTTCCGAAGAACTCCTTGATGGCTGCAACAACGGGACGGATGTTGATCAGCGTCTGCGGCGTGATGGCCTCGACGTCCTGTGTGGTCATGCGTTCGCGGACGACGCGTTCCATACGGGACAGACCAGTGCGGACCTGGTTCTCGATCAATTCGCCCACGGCGCGGATGCGACGGTTGCCGAAGTGGTCGATGTCGTCGACGTCGACGCGAAGCTCGTGGTCTTCGCCGTCGCGCTTGCCCATGAGGGTCTTCTCGCCGGCGTGGAGCGCGACGAGGAACTTGATCATGGCAACGATGTCTTCAACGTGCAGGACCGAGGCTTCCTTGTCACCAAGGGAGCGGTCGATGCCGAGCTTGCGGTTGATCTTGTAACGGCCAACCTTCGCAAGATCGTAGCGCTTGGCGTTGAAGTACAGGTTGTCCAGCAGGGACTGGGCAGCCTCGACTGTGGGCGGCTCGCCCGGACGCAGCTTGCGGTAGATGTCCAGAAGCGCGTCTTCGCGGGTCTCGGTGGCGTCCTTCTCCAGCGTTGCACGCATGGAGTCGTACTGGCCGAACTCTTCCAGGATCTGGCCTTCGGTCCAGCCGAGGGCCTTCAGGAGAACCGTGACCGACTGCTTGCGCTTGCGGTCGAGGCGAACGCCGACCTGGTCGCGCTTGTCGATCTCGAGTTCGAACCATGCACCACGGGACGGGATGATCTTCGCAGTGAAGATGTCCTTGTCACTGGTCTTGTCGGCGGTGCGCTCGAAGTAGGCGCCCGGCGAACGGACCAACTGGGAGACAACAACACGCTCGGTGCCGTTGACGACGAACGTTCCCTTTTCAGTCATGAGGGGGAAGTCGCCCATGAACACGGTCTGCTGCTTGATTTCGCCCGTGTTGTTGTTCATGAACTCGGCCTTGACGTACAACGGTGCCGAGTAAGTGGCGTCACGGTCTTTGCATTCGGCCATGGTGTACTTCGGGTCAGCGAACTCCGGCTCGGAGAAGCTCAGGGACATGGTGCCCTGGAAGTCCTCGATGGGGGAGATCTCTTCGAAGATGTCGGCAAGTCCGGAGGTGGTGGCGACGCTGAGGTCGCCCTCCTCGACAGCCTTCGCTACCCGCGCCTGCCAGCGTTCGTTTCCGACGAGCCAGTCAAAGCTGTCCGTCTGCAGGGCGAGAAGATTCGGAACATCAAGCGGTTCATGAATCTTTGCGAATGAGAGGCGGCGGGTGGCACCATCGGTGCTTGCCGTGTTAGCGGTTTCGTTATTAGAGGTGCTCGAGGCGACCAAGAGGGATCCTTCCACAGACCTTCAGGCGTTTTCAGATCTCCCCCGTTTGCATCCCGCAGAGTGCTCCGCAGGATACTTATTCCGGTTCCGCTATATGACCCGGACCCAGTCCACTCATTGGCTATGCACGTTAAGGAACGGCACGTCAATGGCGCAGCTGAGAGGTAAAGCCCACCGCTATATGAAGGCTGAAGGTTAACAGGGAAGACGCAAATATCTACAATACGGCAAAGTAGCCTTCCTGTCTACCCCAGATCGTCCGTGATTGCAAGCACCGTTGCTGCAGGCACCTAAGCGGCGGGCGCCACAGGCATCCACCAGCCGCGCAACCCGAAGCTTCAGCAGGCATCCCCCGCCAAAGAGCTCCTGCAAAAGAGATGGAATGCAGCGGAAGGCACAACCGTTGAAAGGGTAGGCTGGCGCACGCCCCGCGATAGCCTTGCACCACCACTCCCGGATCGGAAGAGAGACCATGACCAACTCCGCTGACGACAATGACGTTGTCATCCTTGCCGCTTCCCGTACCCCACAGGGTCGACTCAACGGCCAGCTGGCGGGCTTCACCGCCGTCGACCTTGGTGCACATGCCATCACCGCTGCCCTGGCCGCCAGCGGCGTGAAAGCCGAACAAGTGGACGCCGTGATCATGGGGCAGGTGCTCCAGGCCGGAGCGGGCCAGAACCCGGCCCGTCAGAGCGCTATTGCCGCGGGCGTTGGCTGGAATATTCCAGCCTTGACCATCAATAAGGTATGCCTCTCCGGGCTCACTGCCGTCATTGATGCCGCGCGGATGATCCGCAGCGGTGACGCCACCGTAGTGGTGGCCGGCGGCCAGGAATCCATGACCCGGGCACCGCACCTCCTGCCCGGCTCCCGGCAGGGCTGGACCTACGGTGCCATCCAGGCCTTGGACGCAGCGGCCCACGATGGACTTACGGACGCATTCGACGGACAGTCCATGGGTTTGTCCACAGAAACCAAGAACCTCACCCTTGGCATTGACCGCAAGGCACAGGACGAGGTTGCTGCTGCCTCCCACCAGCGTGCCGCTGCCGCCATCGCGGACGGAACGTTCGACGTCGAAATTGCTCCGGTGAAAGTCAAGCAGCGCAAGGGCGATCCGCTGGTCCTCAGCGCGGATGAAGGCGTCCGCCCCAACACGACAGTGGAAACCCTGGCGCCGCTCAAGGCCGCGTTTGCTACCGACGGCACCATTACGGCAGGAAACTCCTCTCCGCTGTCCGACGGCGCCTCCGCGCTGGTACTGACCAGCCGCCGTTTCGCCGAAGACAACGGCCTGGAATACCTGGCCGTTGTGGGGAAGCCCGGCCAGGTTGCCGGCCCGGACAACTCACTGCATTCCCAGCCTTCCAACGCCATTGCCCAAGCGCTGAAACGGGCCGGCTGGACGGCAGAGGACCTGGACTTCATTGAAATCAATGAAGCGTTCGGCTCCGTGGCGGTCCAATCCCTCAAGGACCTGCGTTATCCGCTGGAGAAGTGCAATATCCATGGCGGCGCCATTGCCCTGGGCCACCCCATCGGGGCGTCCGGCGCACGCCTCGCGCTGCATGCAGCCCACGAACTCAAACGCCGGGGTACGGGCAAAGCCGCAGTGTCGCTGTGCGGCGGTGGCGGCCAGGGTGAAGCCCTTCTCCTGTACCGCGACTAATAAGATCTTCGAACCAGGACTGGTGGGAAACGTTGTGAATGAACCTGTGACGGACGGCGCTGAGAGGTTCCTGTCCGATGCCGCCGCGCGCGGACTGGACGTTGACGTCGTCGAGCGTCCCGCAGCGCGCAGCCTCGAAGAAGCTGCCGGAATCCTGGGCATCAGCCCTGCGGATATTGTGAAGTCGTTGGTGGTCAAGCACCGGGATGGCAGCTTCCTGTTCGCACTGATTCCCGGGGACCGCCAGATCTCGTGGCCGAAACTGCGGGCACTGGTGGGTGTCAACAAGCTCTCGCTCCCCCACGCCGACGTCGCCCTGGCCGCCACAGGATACGAGCGGGGAACCATCACGCCCTTGGGCAGCACCACGGCCTGGCCCGTGTACGCCGACGCCACCATCAGCGGGCGTCGCATCTCCATGGGCGCAGGTGCGCACGGCCGGAGCGCTTTCGTGGACGCGGACGCCCTCACCGCCGCACTGGGCGCAGTAGTAGCGGACATCAGCGAACCCAACTAGCTCGCAATTGAGCGCGTTTTGAGCCGTCAAAACGCGCTCAACTGCCACCTGCTTGGGTGCGGTTAAACGCAGGAAGCCCCGCCCGGTTCCTTTGTCGGAACGGGCGGGGCTTCCACAAGCAAGACGAGTTACTTGAGGGTAACCGTTGCGCCAGCTTCTTCGAGCTGAGCCTTTGCCTTCTCGGCAGCTTCCTTGGTGGCGCCTTCGAGAACAGCCTTCGGTGCGCTGTCAACCAGGTCCTTGGCTTCCTTGAGGCCGAGGGAGGTGATGGCGCGAACTTCCTTGATCACTGCGATCTTCTTGTCGCCAGCAGCTTCGAGAACGACGTCGAATTCAGTCTTCTCTTCAGCAGCTTCAGCAGCACCGCCGGCAGCGGGGCCGGCAACTGCAACAGCAGCAGCCGTAACTTCGAAGGTCTCTTCGAAGAGCTTGACGAACTCGGAGAGCTCGATGATGGTCAGTTCCTTGAAAGCTTCAATGAGCTCTTCGTTGCTGAGCTTCGCCATGGTGGCGTCCTTCCATTAGTTGGT
Organism: Paenarthrobacter sp. CCNWLY172; assembly: GCF_037402035.1. Lineage (NCBI taxonomy): Bacteria > Bacillati > Actinomycetota > Actinomycetes > Micrococcales > Micrococcaceae > Paenarthrobacter > Paenarthrobacter sp. CCNWLY172. Next base: position 455,804 of record NZ_JBBEGB010000001.1, on the reverse strand, counting down.
GCAGATGCGGACCAGGCCGCTCCATGCACCGGAGTTTGATTGGGGGGAGAACTTAGTTCTCTTCGGTTGCAGCTTCAGCGGCTTCGGCCGGAGCCGCAACCTCTTCAGCAGCAGCCTCAACAGCAGCCTCTTCAGCCGGAGCTTCTTCAGCGGCCGGTGCAGATGCGCCGCCCTCTTCTTCAAGCTTGAGGCGCAGGGCGTCGATGATACGAGCAGCAGCGGATGCGGGAGCCTTGAGGACACCAGCAACGCGTGCAAGCTGCAGTTCGCGGGACTCGAGGGCTGCCAGTGCGGCAACTCCTGCTGCGTCCAATGCCTTGCCTTCGAAGACGCCGGTCTTGATAACCAGCTGCTTGTTGGCCTTGGCAAAGTCCGTCAGGCTCTTGGCAGCAGCAACAGCGTCACCCTTGATGAAGGCGATTGCAGTAGGGCCGGCGAGCTGATCGTTGAATGCTTCAACTCCAGCTTCCTTGGCTGCAATGGCACTCAGGGTGTTCTTGACGACCGAGAACTTGGTGTCCTGGCCGAGCGCAACACGCAGTTCCTTGAGCTGTGCAACAGTGAGCCCGCGGTATTCGGTCAGGACAGCCGCGTTCGATTCCTTGAAATCGTTGGTGATCTCTGCAACTGCGGAGATCTTGCTAGGCGTTGTCATAACCCTCCTTCCGGGGAATAAAGCCGGTCTTCCGGGTCCCCGCTCACGAGAGCTAAAACTAAAAACGCCCCGCGCAGATGCACGGGGCTTGGCTCAACACAGACTGAATCCGTGGAGACTTGCTTCGTTCACCTGCGCCGGCCGCCCTATGTTCAGGGTCCTTCGTCAAGGAATTCACTTTAGCCTCAAGGGCGTAGCTGCAGAATTGAGCTTCGCTCGAAAGAGTGGATTCCCATCAACCGACGGTCTTTGGTATTTCAAGGTTACGGGAGAGTGTTCCCCAAACCAAATCGACGGCGGTACTAGTCCGACGACGTCGTGTCCTTGCCCCGTCCGGGAAGTTCCTTCTGCCAGAGTCCGGTGACGCCCGCCGTCGTAAATCCCAATTGCTTGTTCACTGTGAGGAGGTAGCGGTTCTCGGGCGCGTTCCACGTGTAGATCACCCGGGCATCAGGGAACTGCTCGCTGAGCCGTTCCATGTTGGCCACCTTGATCAGCAGGCCCAGCTTGTTGCCCCGGTGTTCCTGGAGGACCAAGGTGTCGTCTTGGAAAACCACGTCCTGGCGGTGCGCCAGGACGCTGATGGTGGTCAGGCCCACCAAACGTCCGCTCTCACTATGCTCGACGGCGGTGACCACCGTGCGTCGTCCCTGCGCCAGGGCTGCGTCTTCTGTTTCACGCAGGACAACGGGATCGAACACCATGCCGCTTGCCTCGACCTCGGGGGCATCTTCTTCCCCCTCATCGCGGACCACCTCGCCGGCAGCATTTTCCAACTCCGCCACGGCTTCAAGCCACGGTTCAGGGCAGCGGTCCGTCCAGTGGTGCAGGACATAGCGGCCGCCATTGGCTTCCTCGGCCTCCACCTGCAGGTCGCCCACCAGTTTGGAGTCGAGGGGCAGGACGCAGGAGCTGAACTGCTCAATGTGCTGCAGGGTGTAGCCGGCACGTTTGGCAAAATCCACTTCCCTGCTGCTCACGGGAATAAAGCCCGCACCGCTTCCAGGGATCAGCTGGTCCTCGGGGACCTCAGTCAGTGATGTTGCAGGATGGTTGGTGTCCACCAGGATCATGGTCCTGCCCTCTGCCCGCGCCAGTTGTTCGGCGGCTTCAAGCAATTGCCGTCCGACGCCCTGGCTTTGATACTCAGGCAGGATATCCAAGGTGAATTCGGCCAGGTCCATGTTGTCGGCCAGGGGCAAGGCAATATCCACGGTGCCCACAATGGCGCCATCGACCTTGGCCACCAGGATGATCTGGCGCTCATAGGGATCGGAGAACTCCAGCAGCTTCTCCAGGGGTGTGTAGGCGAGGTCGTCGCTCCCCCAGGTCTCCATGCGTACCCGTCGGCCTACTTCCACAGCGTCCAGGAAATCAGCGGCGTCGGGGCTGTCCAGGGTGTCAGGCACCCACAGCTGCTCGACGTGAACGGTCTTTGCCTCGTCTACAGTCATCCCAGCCGTTTCTGCCATTCGCCTTCAAAGCCGGAGGGCTTGAATCCCAGGGCGTTATTTATGGCCAGCATATGCCGGTTTTCATTGGCGTTCCATGTCATCACCGACGTGGCGTCAGGCCAGAGGTCCCTTGCGCGACGAAGATTGGCGATCTTGACCAGCATCCCCAAGCGGTGGCCACGGTGTCCAGGGGCCACCAACGTGTCCTCCTGGTAGATCACTGCAGGCAGGGCTGCGCGATGTGTCAGGACTGTGTAGGCAGCCAGCTCACCAGTGGCGTCGTGCCGGGCAACCGCCACCACGGGGTCAACACCGCCCGCCCTCCAGGCGGATTCTTCCTGGCGTACCCGGGCGGCATCCCAGTCTTCACCCTCCCAGCCCAACCCGGCGATGGGCACTTCCGTGCTCATGAGGCTCTTGAGTCGCGCGAAGACGTCCACCAGTTGGTCCGGGCACCGGTCCTGCCAGGCGATGACGCTGTACCCGGCAGCCCGCTGCACAGCTTCAGACTCGAGCTCCCGCAGAATCTCCTCCCCGACCGGGAAGGGCAGCGTGCTGTTTGTTTCCACCTGTTCCAGCGAGTACCCATGATGGAGGGCGAAAAGGGTGGATGCGGAATCCAGCGGCACACCGCCGGTGCCGGACTTGGCCTCCAGCAACCGGGCCCGTTCCGTGGCCGGCCCGAGTGGCTCCTCGCAGTACCCGTCAAGGGAGATGCGGCCTCTTCCACGCGCCAGTTCCTCCACAACGCCAAGGATGGCGGATCCAAACCCGCGCCGCCGGAAAGGTGCGGCGACGATGACGTCCACGCCCGCCGTCGTCGTGTTTTCCCTCAGTGGCAGTGTCAGCGTTCCCCGTCCCACCACGTCACCATCGAGATAGGCCAGGAACGCCTGCCGCTCCTCGTACTCACTCCCCCGCCAAAAGACAGCTGCTTCAGCCAACGTGGGACAACGGTCCCGGTTGCCCCAGAGCTCCAGCTGGTGGGCAATGTCCAGCCCATGGAACGCATTGAATTCCGACTCATCGTCACCAGGCTGCGCAGGCACGGGGATCCGTTCTACGGACAGCCCGCCAGGGATGGAAGGGTTCGACGACGACACGCACCACAGCCTACGGCGCACCACTGCCGGTGAACAGGGAACAAGGCAAAAAAGGACCGCCCGGCATAGCCGGACGGTCCTTTATCAGAGCCAGTGCTCGCGAAGCTTACGCGTCGGTGAGAACCTTGGTGACGTTCGGGTCAACGGTGATGCCCGGACCGAACGTGGTGGCAACGGTAGCCTTCTGGATGTAGCGGCCCTTGGAAGCGGACGGCTTCAAGCGAAGCACCTCTTCCAGTGCAGCTGCGTAGTTCTCGGCCAGCTTGTTGGCGTCGAAGGAAACCTTGCCGATGATGAAGTGCAGGTTCGAGTGCTTGTCGACGCGGAAGTCGATCTTGCCACCCTTGATGTCGTTGACAGCCTTGGTGACATCCGGGGTAACCGTACCGGTCTTCGGGTTCGGCATGAGGTTACGCGGGCCGAGGACCTTACCGAGGCGGCCAACCTTGCCCATGAGGTCAGGGGTTGCCACTGCGGCGTCGAAATCGGTCCAGCCGGCTGCGATCTTTTCGATCAGGTCATCGGAACCAACGAAGTCGGCGCCGGCAGCGATTGCTGCTTCAGCCTTGTCGCCGGTTGCGAAAACGAGGACGCGGGCGGTCTTACCGGTGCCGTGCGGCAGGTTGACGGTGCCACGAACCATCTGGTCGGCCTTACGCGGGTCAACGCCCAAACGGAAAGCTACCTCAACGGTTGCGTCGAACTTGGAAGGGTTGGTGTCCTTCGCGAGGGTGATGGCTTCGATCGGGGCGTAGACCTTGTCTGCCTCGATCTTGGCTACGGCTGCCTCATATGCTTTGCTGCGCTTTGCCATGCTGCTGTTTCTCCTTGTGCAGTTGTGGTCTGCGGACCGCGCTGGGCCCTGCCACAGTCGTGGATCCGGCAAGGATCCTGCGACATTTCAAATGTTTCAGATGCCGGTTGCCCGGCGGGTGAAGGCCACAATGGCCTTCGAAGACTACTAGCCTTCTACGGTGATACCCATGGAGCGGGCGGTGCCGGCGATGATCAGGGCAGCAGCCTTGATGTCGTTGGCGTTGAGGTCTTCCATCTTGGTGGAAGCAATTTCCTCGACCTGTGCCTGGGTCAGCTTGGCAACCTTGACGGTGTGCGGGGTAGCTGAACCCTTGGCGACGCCTGCAGCCTTCTTGATGAGCTCTGCAGCCGGCGGGGTCTTGGTGATGAACGTGAAGGAACGGTCTTCGTAGACCGTGATTTCCACCGGGATAACGTTTCCGCGCTGGGATTCCGTTGCAGCGTTGTACGCCTTGCAGAATTCCATGATGTTGACACCGTGCTGGCCAAGCGCAGGACCGATCGGCGGGGCCGGGTTAGCGGCACCTGCCTGGATCTGCAGCTTGATGAGGCCGGTGACCTTCTTCTTGGGAGCCAATGTAGGGTCCTTCTCTCAATAGCTTCCTGGGGCACAGGAGCGCGTCCCAGGTTTTTGGCCGCCATGGCGAGGCGGCCGGCCGCTCCCGAACTGCTAAGCAGGCAGGACTGGAGCGAAATTTTGGAATCAGCTAGATCTTGGTGACCTGGTTGAATGCGAGCGTCACCGGGGTTTCGCGCTCGAAGATCGAGACCAGGACCACCAGGGTCTGGGACTCGGGCTTGATCTCGGAGATCGTTGCCGGAAGGGTCTCGAACGGGCCCTCCTTGACGATGACCGACTCGCCGACCTCGAAGTCGACGGCCACGGGAGCCTGGTTCTGCTTGTTGACCGGCTTGCCCTGCTCTGCCTGCTCTTCCTCGAAGACCGGGGCGAGCATGGAGAAGACCTCGTCAAGGCGCAGCGGCACGGGGTTGTGGGCGTTGCCCACGAAGCCGGTGACGCCAGGGGTGTGGCGAACGGCGCCCCAGGAGGCGTCGGTCAGGTCCATGCGGACCAGGACGTAGCCGGGAATGCGAACGCGGTTGATGACCTTGCGCTGCGCGTTCTTGATCTCGACGACCTCTTCCATGGGGACCTGGATTTCGAAGATGTAATCTTCCATGTCCAGGGTCTGGATGCGGGTCTCAAGGTTTGCCTTCACGCGGTTTTCGTAACCTGCGTAGGAGTGGATGACGTACCAGTCACCTTCCTGGCGGCGCAGCTTGCCCTTGAATTCTTCGGCCGGATCGGCCGGAGCTGCAGCAGCGGCGGCTGCCAGGTCGTCGCCGTCGGACTCTTCCGAAGCGTCGTCCTCGTCTGCAACATCGCCGGACGCGTCATCAGATTCGGCGTCGACGTCAGCTTCGAAGTCCTCTTCGGAATCATCGGCGTCGGCAGATTCGGGCGCAGCAGAATCAACCTCGGACTCTTCCGCAGCCTCAACTGCAGCGCCCTCAGTTTCTTCCAGCTCAGTCTCGTTTACCTCGAGCTCCTGCTCAGACACTTGGTCTCCTGCTTCCTCATTGCCTAACATGCCTATTTAAATGGCTCAATTCCGCAAACCCTGCAAAACTCCTGAATTACCGAGGAATTTCACACAGTTTGCGGACAGATCCGCTTAGCGGTCCGTAGCCCCTGACCCACCGAAGACCCAGCTGACTCCCGTGCCGAAGGCCAGGTCCAGAAGGGTGACGATGAGCATCATGATGGCCACGAACACCAGCACCACGAGCGTGTAATTGATCAGTTCCTTGCGGGTGGGAGCAACGACCTTCTTCAGTTCACCAATGACCTGGCGGACGAAGAGAGCAATACGGGCGAAGAAGCCACGATCGGCTTTCTTGGCGGGACGGCCCTTCGAGCTGCTGGCAGCTGTTTCGGTCACCTGGTCCTCACTCACCTTGCAAAGTCGTTGACCCGACTCTGATCAGAGCCATGGTTGCTGCGCTTGCCCCGGCGTTTCCGCCGGGACAGCTTGCGCAGGGCAGACAGGACTCGAACCTGCAACCTGCGGTTTTGGAGACCGCTGCGCTACCAATTGCGCCACTACCCTATGGATCGAATCCATGTTTCAGGCCGCACTTCAGCCTGTGGTGCTTTTCAACACCGGTGAACCAGTCTACGCAAGAATTTCGCGATAGTCGAACCGGCCCGTTTCCGGTCCCCCCAGCCCTAAAAACCTGTGATCAGCATTATCAGTCACAAAGTCCGGCAGGCACGCGGGAGGTCCGCAGAACAGCATAAGGTAGTTTACGTCGAATCCCATCATCCAGCCCACGAGCTGCCTGCGAAGAACGGTACATAGATGTCTGCCGGAACAACTACCGCCCGCATTTCACAGCGAATCTCCGCCATTGCCGAGTCCGCCACCCTTGCCGTTGATGCCAAGGCCAAGGCACTGAAGGCCGCAGGCCGTCCCGTGATCGGTTTCGGTGCCGGGGAACCCGATTTCCCCACCCCGGATTACATTGTCCAGGCCGCCATTGAAGCTGCGGGCCAGCCGAAGTACCACCGCTACTCCCCCGCCGGCGGCCTCCCTGAGCTGAAGAAGGCCATCGCAGAGAAGACCCTGCGGGACTCCGGCTACCAGGTTGACCCCTCCCAGGTGCTGGTGACCAACGGCGGCAAGCAGGCGGTCTACAACACCTTCGCTACATTGGTGGATCCGGGCGACGAGGTCATCATTCCCACCCCGTTCTGGACCACCTACCCGGAAGCCATCCGCCTCGCCGGCGGCGTTCCCGTTGAGGTCTTCGCCGGGCCGGAACAGGGATACCTGGTGACCGTCGAGCAGCTGGAAGCAGCCGTGACGGACCGGACCAAGATCCTGCTGTTCGTTTCCCCGTCCAACCCCACCGGTGCCGTTTACAGCCCGGAGCAAGTTGCGGAGATCGGCAAATGGGCCGCGTCCAAGGGCCTGTGGGTTGTCACGGACGAAATCTACGAGCACCTGACCTATGACGGTGTGGAGTTCACCTCCATCGCCACTGCCGCTCCGGAACTGGGCGACAAAGTTGTCATCCTCAACGGTGTGGCCAAGACCTATGCCATGACCGGATGGCGCGTTGGCTGGATGATTGGCCCGGCCGACGTCATCAAGGCAGCCACCAACCTGCAGTCGCACGCGACGTCCAACGTCTCCAACATCATGCAGGTGGCCGCCGCCGCTGCCCTCACGGGTCCGCTGACCGCCGTCGACGAAATGAAGGTAGCCTTCGACCGCCGCCGCAAAGCGATCGTCGCCGGACTCAACGCGATTGACGGCGTTGAATGCCCGACGCCGACCGGCGCCTTCTACGTGTACGCGGACGTCCGTGGGCTGCTGGGTAAGGAATTTGAGACTTCGAACGGTCCCGTCCGTCCTTCCACCTCTGCTGAACTCGCCACCCTCATCCTCGACGAGGTTGAGGTAGCCGTGGTTCCGGGTGAAGCGTTCGGGCCCTCCGGCTACGTCCGCCTGTCCTACGCTTTGGGCGACGAAGACCTCGCCGAGGGTGTCCGCCGCATTCAGGAATTCCTGGGCAAGGCCAAGTAAGCAACCAGCCAACGCAAACGCTCTTCCACCATCGGTAGGTGGGAGAGCGTTTGCGTTTAAGGCGCGGGATCTGAGAGAGCGATCGGGAAAACCCGACGGGAAGTGAACGAGCGTTAGAGGAGGCGGCGCTCGGCCGCCCACTTGGTGAGCTCGTGGCGGCTGGAGAGCTGCAGCTTCCTCAGGACGGCCGAAACATGGGTTTCCACGGTCTTGATGGAAATGAAGAGTTCCTTGGCGACCTCCTTGTAGCTGTATCCCCGCGCGATGAGCCTCATGACTTCGAGTTCGCGCGCAGAAAGCTTGTCCAGTTCGTCGTCCGCGATATCCGCCGGAGCAGTACCGAACGCATCCAGCACAAAGCCCGCAAGCCGCGGTGAGAAGACTGCGTCGCCATCGGCCACCCTGATCACGGCATCGGAAATCTCTTTGCCGGAGATGGTCTTGGTGACATACCCGCGGGCACCGGCGCGGATGACGGAGACCACGTCCTCGGCTGCGTCCGAAACACTGAGCGCCAGGAAACTGGTGGTTCCCAGCAACGCGGCCGATCCGGCAATGACCTCACGGCCGCCACCGCCCAGTCCGCCGGGAAGGTGAACGTCCAGGAGCACCACCTCGGGGCGGGCTTCGGCAATGACGGCGATGGCCTGCTCCACCGTTCCGGCTTCTCCCACGACGTCCATGCGGGCATCGAGATCGGCCTTCAGCCCGGACCGGAAGATGGTGTGGTCATCCACGATCACCACCCGCACCGTGCGTCCTGGACCATTCTGGGGGTTGGTGCTCATTGCTTCGCTTCTCCATTCCGGGCTTCACTGTTCCGGGTTTCACTGTTCCGTTGTTCGCCCGCGTCGCCGTTGGCGGACGGCAGGGTCAGCCGGACTTCCGTTCCGTCGCTGCTGCTGTTGATGGTCGCTGTGCCACCGTGCCGCTTCATCCGGCCAATGATCGATTCCTTGACGCCCAGCCTGTCGTCCGGAACAGCTTCCGGATCGAAGCCGGGACCGCGGTCCTTGACGAAGATTTCCGTGGTGCCCGCAGTACTCTCCACGTACACGGACACCGCTCCGCCGCCATGCCGCGCGGCGTTGAGCATCGCTTCACGGGCTGCCTGCACCATGGCCTCGTGCCGCTCCGTCATGTCGGTATCGCCCACCGCCACCACTTCTACCGCATGGCCTTGGGAGTCTTCAACCTCCGCTGCGACAGCCTTGATGCGCTCGGCCAGGAGCCCTGATTCCTTGGCTGCATCACTGAAAAGCCAGGCCCGGAGTTCGCGTTCCTGTGCCCTGGCAAGCCGTACGACGTCCTGCTCCGACCCAGCCCTGCGCTGGATCAGCGCCAAGGTCTGCAGCACGGAATCGTGCAGATGGGCGGCAATCTCGGCGCGTTCTGTCTCGCGGATGCGTCCTGCCCGTTCGGTTTCCAGGTCCTTCCAAAACTTCAGTCCCCAGGGCAGCAAAACCAGGGCAACCCCACCCAGGACGGCCACGGACGCCAGCAGCGCCAGCCAGGTCTGTTCCCACGATCCCGAGCCGGACACCATGACCAGGACGCCCGCCACCACCAGCGCCAGGCCGGCTGCCAGCCGGACCCAGCCCCCGGCTTGATCGGCTTTCGTCTTGTCCACCAGTCCGGCCCTGCGCGTTTCGTCGAGCTGCATCCAGGCGATAGCCGCACCGCCCAGGATGGCCGCAGCCGGTATGAGGGTCCCCAGGGGAACGTCGACGCCGAACTGGCGGGCAATCAGGATGGCGGCCACCAGGAGCAGGGCCGCGCCGAGAAGGATCTCCTTGCCATATTGGATACGCCGTGAGGAGAACCAGGATGCCAAGCCGCCCCCACCGCCGCTGCCCGCCCAGTCCCACGCGGCGGTGGGACTGCCAAACCCTGCAGGTTCAGCAGCGGGAACCTGACCACGGCCCACGGCGTCGCTGCCGCCCGGGACCGGATGGCCAGCAGCTGCCCCGGGAAACGGCCCGCCCACCGGGACGGAACCAAGGACAGGAGGTGCGCCGGCCGTCGATGGTGGGCATCCGGCGTCGTACGTTTTCGATGCCTGGTGACTTCCAGCGCCTGGCGTGAATCCGGCAGGCGTGGCTCCACCATTGGGCCCAGGTACGGGCGGCAGGCTTACGGCAGGAGCAATGGGCGACGCCGGACGGCGGGCATTGCGCTTGGCGCTCTCATCCGCCGTGGGAACCATGGTCCACAGCCACGCGTAGAAAGCCACGCCGGCGCCGCCGGCGAAACACGCCAGGATCATGCCAAGCCGGACGAACTTGACCGGCCAGCCCAAGTGATCTGCCAGCCCACTGCAGACGCCGGCAATCATGCGGTCGCTGCTGCGAACCAGCACGGGGCGTTGTACAGCGGTAGTCATGTACCAATCCAAACACGGATAAGGGTGACCCGGACTGGAAACCAGCGTAGTTCGGGGGTCCCTCAGGGGTCATTCAGGGTATCCCCCAGTAGAGGGAAGGACGGGCGGGGCGGCAGGATCGAAGTATGAACGCGAACAGCATCAATCCAGAGGAACCCGGAACGCCAGGCACTGCCGGCACGTCCGGCGCACAGCAAGGACCCACCGCCGGCACTTCCGCGGGAACTGGTCCGGACAATGGCAACTACCCGCCGGCCGGCGCCGCTCCGGCCGTTTCCCAGGAGAACTTCTTCGACTGGATCCGCAACCAAGGCATCCGCCGCGGACCGGACCGCTGGATTGGCGGCGTCGCGTGCGGCGTGGCCCACCGCTTCGGCATCGATCCGCTGATTGTGCGGGGCATCTTCATCGTCCTGGCGCTCTTCGCCGGCGTTGGGGTGCTGCTTTACGGCATTGCCTGGGCCCTCCTGCCGGAGCCCGATGGCCGCATCCACGTCCAGGAAGCAGCTGCCGGCCGCTGGTCCGGAGGCATGACCGGCGCGTTGATCACCACGATCATCGGACTCCCGAGCCTGGGCCGGGGATTCTGGGGTTGGGGCTGGGACGGATTGCCTGGCCTGTTCTGGACGCTGTTCTGGATGGGTGGCATCTTCTACCTCATCTACTTCCTGGTCCAACGCAACAAAGCTTCGAAGGGAACTCCGCCCATGGGTCAGCAGAACTATTCCGCAGCACCCGGGAAGACCTCCGCGTACGGAACCCCCGCACCGGGGACGCCAGTGGCCCACGGGCCGTCAACCACTTACGGGCCGTCTGCCGCGTATGGGACTTCGAGCGCGGGCAACACGGGCGTCCCTGTCTACGGCGTCGGCCAGCACGGCACAAACCTCCATGGTCACAGCGCCGGCGCCGTACCGCCATCGGGCCCGTACACGCCGTCGGGTCCTTACAGCCCGTCCAATCCGTCCGGCCCCCGTCCGCCGCAGGGCCCCGTTCCCCCGCAGGACTGGCAGCCCCAGCCCGCCGCCCCCAAGCGCAAGGGACCCGGGGCTGCGATCGTGGCAGTCTCTGCCGGAGCTGCGTTGCTGGCCGGCGGTACGTTGAAAGCGCTCGACGCCGGGAACGTCATTGAGTTGGGCAACTCCGCCAACGCCGTGGTGTGGGCCACGGGTGCCGCAGTCCTGGGCCTTGGCATTCTGGTGGCGGGGCTCCGCGGCCGGACCTCAGGGTTCCTTGGTTTCCTTGCAGTGGCTGCCCTCATCATCGGCGGGATCTTCAACGTGGTCCCCAGGGACGGAGACCGTTTCACTTTCCACGACGTGAACTGGGCACCCACATCCCTGGAGCAAGCGCGGCAAGGGATCGATGTCACCGGCGCCCAAGGGGTGGTGGACCTGACCGACATCACCATGAATCCCCCGCTGATCTCCGAAGTCCTGATCCCCGTTGATGCGACCGCCAGCAACGTGACGGTCATCATTCCCGACGACGTGCCTGTGGAAGTCAGGGCGGACATGACCTTCGGCAACCTCAACGAACGTGGCTCGGACCGCGGCGGCCGGCTCCAGGACGAGCGGACCCTGTACAACACCGGGAAGCCCGGAGCCAACCTCGTGGTGGAAATCGACGGCACGTTCAGCAACGTGACCATCCAGGAAGGAAACTGACATGAGCACCAACGAGCCCGGCAAGGCCAACGAAGCCCAGCCCACAGTGCCCCTGCCCAAAGAAACCAACCCCACCGAGGCCCTGCCCAAGCCACGGCTCCAGGAAATCCCGCTGACGCCACCGCTGGAGCGCAGCTTCCAGGTGGAGCACGCGGACGACGACGAGCCCCGGCAAGCCCGGATCGGCACCGTGGTGTGGGGGTTGATCGTGATAGCCCTGGCGGCCTTGATCGTCATCTCAACGCTCGGTTGGGTCACACTGAACGGCACGTACGTCCTGATAGGCCTGATGATCGGTGCAGGAGCGGCCTTGGTAGTGGGAGGACTCCTCTCCGCCCGCAAAGGTTCCAAAAAAGTGACCACTACGAAGTGACAAAGCAACTACAACAGGGAAGTCTGTAGCCATGGACAAGTTCTTCAGCATCGTCAGGGGCTTCGGCCTGAAGCGTGGACCGCAACGCTGGCTGGGCGGGATCTGCGGAGGAATCGCGGCCAAGCTCAGGGTGGACGTGGCATACGTCCGGGTGGCATTCCTTCTCTTCTGCCTGCTGCCGGGACCCGCGTTCGTGATCTATATCCTTGGCTGGCTGATCCTGCCGGACCAGAACAACAAGATCGCCCTCGAATCGTTCATCAGCCAGCGTTCCCGGTAAGTCCCGGTCACAAAGCACACGAAGCGTCCCGCCACCAGGCGGGGCGCTTCCTTTGTTTTCAGACACGTTTCCAATACCGCACGGCCGGGTTCAAAAGTAACCGTTTGTGTCCCACCCCACATGCGCGTCTACAATCATGGGGAGCTCAGCGTGGCGCTCTGCACGTATTCCTCCAAGCCATGAGTGAGCAAACATGAAAATTGGCATTCTGACCAGCGGTGGCGACTGCCCCGGCCTCAACGCAGTGATCCGGGGAGCCGTCCTCAAGGGCATCGCCATCCACGGCCAGGAATTTGTAGGCTTCCGTGACGGCTGGCGTGGTGTTGTGGAAGGTGATGTCATTGACATCCCCCGCACCATGGTCCGCGGTATCGCCAAGCAGGGTGGCACCATCCTGGGCACATCCCGCACCAACCCGTTCGAAAACGGCGGTGGCCCGGACGTCATCAAAGCCCACATGGAACGCCTGGGCATTGACGCGATCATCGCCATCGGCGGCGAGGGAACCCTGGCAGCGGCCAAGCGCCTCACCGATGCAGGCCTGAAAATCGTCGGCGTCCCCAAGACCGTGGACAACGACCTCGATGCCACCGACTACACCTTCGGCTTCGATACCGCAGTCCAGATCGCCACGGAGGCCATTGATCGCCTCCGGACCACCGGGGAGTCCCACCACCGGTGCATGATCGCCGAAGTCATGGGCCGCCATGTCGGCTGGATCGCCCTGCACGCCGGCATGGCCGCCGGCGCCCATGCCATCCTGATACCCGAGCAGAAGGTCAGCATCGAGGAGATCACTGAGTGGGTCCAGGAAGCCCACGATCGTGGCCGCGCGCCCCTGGTAGTGGTTGCCGAAGGCTTCGTTCCGGAACATATGGAGTCCCCGCACTCCGAGCGCGGGCTGGACACCTTTGGCCGTCCCCGCCTGGGCGGCATTGCGGACCAGCTGGCCCCCGAGATCGAGGCCCGCACGGGCATTGAAACCCGCGCCACTATCCTCGGCCACATTCAGCGCGGTGGCGTCCCCACCGCCTACGACCGCGTTCTGGCAACCCGCCTGGGCATGGCCGCCATCGACTCCGTAGTGGACGGACGATGGGGCACCATGGTGGCCCTGAAGGGAACGGACATCTCCCACGTAGGCTTCGAGGAAGCCCTGGGCAAGCTCAAGACCGTACCGCAGCACCGCTACGACGAAGCGTCCGTGCTTTTCGGCTAGTCGGCTAGGCTGAATCCATGACTCTTGAGCCCACGTCCGCTGCCATTATCCAGCTGGCGTGGGCTCGCCATTTGGGGCTCGACGACGACGCTTTCGCCACCGCCGCAGCCCGGCTCACCAACTCGACAACGGACCCCGGCGACCCCGCACACCGCATCACCCGCGTGGACGAATCAGCCCGGGCAGTGGTCTTCCTCAGGCTCTTCGGAGTTTCCGCAATGGTGGGGCCGCAGTGGGCCTTGGACGCCGCCGTCGGACTTCCTGATACAGAGCTCGCCCAACACGTGACCCTGCTGACCCTGACCCGGTCCCATGGAGGGCACGGGCTGGGATCAACGGCCCTGTTCTTCGCTGACGATTTGCCGCTGCAGCAACCTTCCGACGACCTCACAGTCTCCCGGGGCAACCCGGAGGCCATCAGCCTTGAAGGGCAGTGCCCTCCGGACGATGTCAATGAGGTGGGGCTGCAGGGCCTGGAACACCGGTTCACCATCATGCACCCTGACGAGGCACCGCCCACCCCCGTGGCCTGCGGTGCCTACTCCGAATGGGAAGGCATCCTGGCCAACATGGGCGTTCTGGTGGCGCCTCCGTGGCGTCGCCGCGGCTTGGGAACCCTGGCGGCGTCCATTGCAGCCCACGAAGCATTGGCGTCCGGGCTGACCCTCCAGTGGAAAGCCGATGTCAGCAACACCGGAGCGCTCGCGATGGCCCGCAGCCTTGGCTTTGCCACGGGTGGGCTCCACGCTGGCGTGCTGCTCGGCTGATTCCCCCAGATTTTGTCCACCTGATGCCCTTGAGGAGTCTTCTTCAGGGCATCAGGTGGACAAGACCCTAGGTGTTGAGGTCAGCCTTGGCAGTTTCCGGCGCGGATGCGGACCTGCTGCCCCAACCCTTTACTGACTTCGGCTTCCCAAAGAACAGCGCCACCACCGCGCCCAGCAGGATCGCGCAGGCGGGCAGCAGGATGGACTGGCTCATCGCCGTCGAGAATCCTGCATGAAGGGCTTCCGGCAGTACGCCGCCCATGGACGCTTCGCCCACGGGAGCACCGGCCGGGGCTGCGGGCAATTCCGCGGAGAGCCGCGACTGGATCAGGGCAGCGATGGCCGCTGAACCCAGGACAGCACCGATTTGGCGGGTGGTGTTGAAGACACCGGAGCCTGCACCGGCCTGCCGCGGTTCCAGGTTGCGGGTGGTGGCGTTGGACACCGGTCCCCAGATGAAGGCGTTGGCAACACCTTGCAGCGCGCTGGGCAACAGGAACATCCAGATGGGAGTGTCCGGTCCCAGCAGGGCAGCGGTCCAGAAGAGGGCTCCTGCCATGCAGAGCAGGCCAAACGAGGCAAAGTATCGAGGATTCGCCCGGTCAATGAGCTTGCCTACGAACGGTGCCAGGGCACCGGAAATAACGGCCATGGGGATCATGAGCAGCGCCGACTGGGTGGGCGTCAATCCGCGGACCGTCTGGTAGTAGAAGATGGTGGGCAGCGGGAACGCCGTCACCGTGAAACCGACGGCCATGATGGTGGTGTTGCCCAGGGAGAAGTTGCGGTCCTTGAACAGGCCAAGTGGCAGCAGCGGTTCCCCGCCCCGGCGTTCAAGGAGCCATTGCCAGAGCACAAATAGAACCAGGACCACCAGTCCGGTGATGATCAGCCCCCAAACGGTGACGAATCCGGTGACCGTTCCCCACTTGTAGGTCTGGCCTTCCTGGATGCCAAAGACCAGCAGGAACATGCCGACGGCGGACAGCACCACGCCGAGAACGTCGAACGAGTGCGTGTGGGTGGTCAGTTTCGGTACGAAACGCATCACCAGGATGAAGGCCACGATCCCAATGGGGACGTTGACGAAGAAGATCCATTCCCAACCCAGGCTGTCCACCAGCACGCCGCCAAGAATAGGGCCAACCAGCACGGCCATGCCGGCGGTAGCTCCCCACAGCCCCATGGCCGCACCGCGGCGGTCCGGCGGGAAGATTCGGGTGATGACGGCCATGGTCTGGGGCGTCATCATGGCTGCACCCAGGCCTTGGAGGACACGGGCGGCGATCAACATGGTGACGTCACCGGAGAGACCGCACCACAACGACGCAAGGGTGAAGACCACCAGGCCTATCAGGTAAAGGTTCTTCGGTCCGAACCGGTCCCCCAGCCTCCCGGTGATGAGCAGGGGCACTGCGTACGCCAGCAGATAGGCGCTGGTGACCCAGATGACGGCATTGATGTCCGTGTTGAGGCCCTCCATGATCCGCGGATTCGCGACCGACACGATGGTGGTGTCGATGAGGATCATGAAGAAGCCCACCACGAGTGACCACAGCGCGGGCCACGGCTTAGCTACGTTTTCCAAGGGATTCCTTTGGCTTGTGTGAAGTGTCTGATGGAGCCGGCAGGGGTTCGTCCCAGGGCAGGTGCCCGTTGCCCAACTCCTCGAGGAGGCCGCGGATCCACGCGATCTCCGTTCGGCGCATTGCTTGTTGATACGTGATGTCAATCCAGTACTTGCGGGCAAGTCCCTTGGCCGTCACCGTGGCCTCCGCCCGGACCAGGAAGTCGAGATCGGCAGTGAGTGCTACCACCCGTTCTTCCAGCAGCTCCGCCACCGTGCTGGAAGGGAGGTGATGCGCTTCGGCGATGGCATGCGGAAAGAGTGGGTACTCGTTGACCGGGGTTGACAGCATGGCTTGGAGCCGGGCTTCCAGGGCGTCGTGTCCGGCGTCAGTGATCCGGTACGTGGTCCGCTCAGGACGGTTGCCCTCCCGTTCCGTGCCTGTTGCCTCGACCAGCCCGCTTTCCTCCAGACGGCCAACGGCGTGATAAAGCGTCCCTGGCCTGACCTTGACCAGGCGGTCCTCGTGCCGCGCCATCAGCACTTGATACATCTCGTAGGGATGCATAGGTTGTTCCGCCAGGAGCGCCAGAGACGCGACACCCAAGGGGGTCAGCTCAGCAGCTTTGGGCATGCCAAACCTCTTTCCGCAAGTAATATTCCACCACAACTATTCCACGTGGAATATAGGGGCGCAAATAAGCCCGACCGCTGTGGGCGGTCGGGCTTGAGTGCTTGAGGACTCAGCCCAGGAGGGCCTGGATCTCCGTCCGCGCAAACATGGTTGCAGCATCACGCGCGGAGGGGGTTCCGGCGTCGGGGTCTGCTCCTGCATCCAACAGCGCCCGGGCGACGGCCGTGTAGCCCTTGAACACCGCCCCGGCAAGGGGCGTCTGGCCGCGGTCATTGGCGGCGTTGACGTCCGCGCCGTGATGGAGGATCACCTGCACGGCTTCCTCGTGCCCGTGGTAGGCCGCAAGCATCAGCAGCGAGTCACCGGCAGCGTTGGTCAGGGTTGCGGGAGCGCCCGCATTCAAGTAGCTCCGAAGCACGTCGGTGTCGCCTTCACGGGCAGCATCAAACAATGCATGGGCAAGGGCCAACGTTTCGTCGTCGACACCTGCGTCGTGGCCGGCAGGGCCTGTGGGCTGGCTCATCGGTGGGGTCCCTTCAGGAATCCGGTCTGGCGCCCGACAACCTGGCCGGCGTCGGGGGCGACGATCACTTCCTGGGCGGCGATGTACGGCTCCTCGCCATCCATCACCGTCAGGGACTCCTCTGCCGAAACGGAACGCTTGATCACGGCCAAAGCCACGGGTCCCATTTCGAAGTGCTGCGCCACCGATGTCAGAGTACCCACCTTGCGCTCCCCGGCAAATACAACACTTCCCACAGCCGGCAACGTGTGCTGCGAACCGTCCAACTGCAGGAACACGAGGCGGCGCGGCGGATGGCCCAGGTTGTGGACGCGGGCGATGGTCTCCTGCCCCTTGTAGCAGCCCTTGTTCAGATGGACCGAGGTCCTCAGGAGATCCAGTTCATGGGGAATCGTCTTTTCGTCGGTCTCGGCACCCAGGCGCGGCCTCCATGCCGCGACCCGCAGGGCGTCCGCAGCCATCGCTCCAGCCAGGGGAAGGCCCTCAACCGTCTGCTCAAGCTCCGCCGCAGGGACGAGGTATTCGAACCACGGCCGCTCGAGCCCAGGGTGCGACTCCTCCGGGACAATGCTGTACGCATAGCCGCCCGGGCTGACATGCGGCCAGGGATCTTCCCACACCAGGCGGGACGAGAACTGCTCCACGGGCTTGGTGGCGCCAAGAACTGCCCACTGCTCCGAAGCGTCCTCAATCTCCACCCGAAGCATGAACTTCATCTTGTTCAGCCACTCGGCCAGAGGTGCAGCCTCTGCGGCCTCCACGATCAGCCAAGTGGTCTCGCCGTCGTCGATAACCCTGGCATCAAACTCGATGCGGCCCTGGACGCTGAGCAGCAGCAGTTCGCTGGCGACGCCAGGCTGGAGGTTGCTGAGCTGCTGCGACGACAGCGTATTGAGCCAGCTGAGCCGGTCCGGTCCGGACACGGTCACCACACCCCGGTGCGAAAGATCGACGACGGCGGTGCCGGCTGCCAAGGCACGCTGCTCACGCAGCGGCTCGCCATAGTGGGCAGCGACGCCGGCGTCCAGGCCAGTGTCCTCGACGGCGCCAGGGCGCGACAACAGAGGGCTCGTGTAAGTCATATGTAGTAGAAGTCCTTGCAGCTCAGCAGTATTCCGGGGGTGGCGATATTTCAGGTCAGCGGTATTCAGGATTTTCGAAGTCGAACCGGGTACCCGCTTTCCATTCCTCCGGCAGGTTGCCGTAAGCCGGGATACCCCCGGCATCCCTGAGGATTTTGGCCATGTGGAGCAGGTTCCAGGTCATGAACGTGGTGTTCCTGTTAGTAAAATCACTCTCAGGACCACCCGATCCTTCGTCCAGATAGCTGGGACCGGGACCCACGGGACCGATCCATCCGGCGTCCGCCTGGGGTGGGATGGTGAAGCCGATGTGCTGGAGGCTGTACAGCACATTCATGGAACAGTGCTTGATGCCGTCCTCGTTGCCCGTGATGAGGCAACCGCCCACCTTGGGATAAAACGCCCATTGGCCGTTGCTGTTCAGCTCGCCGGAGTGGGCATACAGCCGCTCGATGAGTTTCTTGGTTTGGGAGGAATTGTCACCCAACCAGATGGGGCCGGCCACTACCACGATGTCGGCCTCGCGGACATCAGGGTAGATCCCGGGCCACTCGTCCGTTGCCCAGCCATGCTGGCGCATATCGGGATAGACACCGCTGGCAATGTCATGGTCAACGGTCCGGACAAGCTTGGTAGTGACACCCTGCTTCTCCATGATGTCCCGGCTGATCTTGATCAGCCCGTCAGTGTTACTGGGTTGCGGTGAAGGCTTCAGCGTGCCATTGAAGAAGACGGCCTTGAGGCCCTCGTAGCCTTCGGGCTTGAGGTGGGTGTTCACTTTCTGCTCCTTCTGCTGGCTGCTTGCTGGAACGTCCGGTGAAGCCCCGGGTCAGGACACCTTGTGCAGGAATGCCGAGGCGTGGGCTTCGAGTGCTTTGCCGCTGGCAGCAACATCCCACCGCCACAGGAGGTTCCCGTCCACCAGGCCGAAGATCCGGGTGGCTGCGGTGTATTCCTTGGAGTGGCTCCCACGCATCACCATGTCGGTGCTCAGCTGGATCTGGGGTCCCTTGATCTGACCGTAGTAAAGCTCGGTGATGCCACCGGGGTGCGCAATCGACACCGAGATGTCGAAGCCACCGTCTTTGTTGCGGCGCTCTTCCACATCGTCGGCGGTCTTGAGAACCGGGACGATGTCCGCAGGAATCAGGCCGGGTCCGCCGTCGCCTTCCTGGAGCTTCCGCTCCAAGGCCCAGAACCCGGTTTCGACAGTCAACGGACGCAACTTTGCGCCGTCATCGTCACTGAGCCAGGTCTCGGCCCTGTACTGCAGGTAGGGCAAGCCATTATGGGTGAAGGAAACGTGCTGGACGAAATGCTCGGAATCCTCGTCACCGCTGCCGAGCCGGCCGCGTCCTTCCCACTCACCAATGAGCCAGGAAAGGGGGACGAGTTCAGGCGTCAGATCAGTAGGGATCTCAATAGGCACAACGACTACCTCTGTTGGAGAGCAGGACCGGAAAGTTTACTTCTGGCCCTTGAAAAGGCGGTAAACGACAAAACCTGCGAACCATGCCATGGCAACGCTGGCCAGGCCAAGGAGGACGAGGAAGAAGATTTCAAATGCGAGTACAGACATGATGCCATCCTAACCGTTAGTAGATGAGTAGTTTGTCTATGAAGTACACCAAGGCCCCCACCGCCCAGACGGGGGCAACTCCCATTCCCACGGCTGCCGGAATGTTCAGGCGGCCGCGCCGAAGGGTAGTCATCCGCCGGAAGGACACGAGGACGGAGCCAACCACCACGCCAACCAACGCCGCGGGAAGTACTGCAATATCAGAGAATACAAGACCGGCGAGGGGACCCATGAGTCCGGCCATGACGACACCCAGCGGAGCCACGATACGGTCAGGCCACCGGATGATTCCCACCATCAGGGCCACTGCCGCGCTCAGGCCGGCCACCAGAACCATTTCCTTCACTCCGTTGAACCGTGCGCCGGCAATCC
Source organism: Paenarthrobacter sp. CCNWLY172 (assembly GCF_037402035.1). NCBI lineage: Bacteria > Bacillati > Actinomycetota > Actinomycetes > Micrococcales > Micrococcaceae > Paenarthrobacter > Paenarthrobacter sp. CCNWLY172. The sequence continues at coordinate 435,737 of NZ_JBBEGB010000001.1, read as the reverse complement.
ACCCTGCGCCCAGGCAATTCAAGAGCACGCCGGCACAGCATCCGAGTGTTGATTCCAGGCGCTGCGCCTGCCCCGTTCCGCGGACAAGCTGGACAACGAAGACCGCCATCACGCCTACGGCAATGAAGGCCGGCGTTCCTTCCAGGAATCCAGGAGCCGGAAGGTAGGCTGCGGTCACTGCCGATCCCGCACCGGCCAACCCGATCACCGCCGCCAGCGTTTTCTTGGCAGGGACACCAAGGAAATGCGGCCAGCCAATCCCCACGGCCGCGGAGGCAGCAATGCCGACGCCCACCATGGCTTCCCGGGAAACGAAGGTGCTGGCCACGATGGCTGTGAGCGCCACGAGTCCAAATACCCCGATGCTCCAAGACTTCACTGTGTGCCGACCTCAATCCGATGCGCCTTACGACCTCTCGACAATCCTGCCTTATGCCGGCCCAATATGTCGTAATTCCGGTGTCCGCCCGTCACGAATCCATGTGTCGCAGGGCACTGATGGGTATACTCAGACTTCAACGGTGCACTGTATTGGCCTTGATCCCGTTACAACGGGCAGAGGCTGCCAATGCGCTGTGACCGGCCGGGAATCTCCGGTTTCGACGCCCGATGATGCGCGTACAGCCCATTGGAGGAACTATGTCGCACATCCTGCTCCTGACGAACAGCACCGGCTCATCGGTGGACATTTTGCCTGCCTTGGAGTTGCTGAACCACCGCGTACACATTCTCCCGGCAGAACCCACGGCCCTGCTTGAAACCGATCCCACGGACATCGTTTTCCTTGATGCCCGCAAGGATCTGGTGGGGGCCCGCTCCTTGACCCAACTGCTGAAAGCCACCGGGCTCAGCGCTCCGCTCATGCTCATCCTCACGGAGGGCGGCATGGCTGCCGTCTCCTCGGCCTGGGCAGTGGATGACATTGTGCTGGACTCCGCCGGACCGGCCGAGGTGGAAGCCCGTATCCGCCTCGCCATGGCAAGGGCGGTTCCCGGCGAAGAGGAAACCCAGACGGAGATCCGTGCTGCCGGCGTCGTGATTGACGAAGCGAGTTATACCGCCCGGGTCAGCGGCCAGCCCCTGAACCTGACGTTCAAGGAATTTGAACTCCTGAAGTACCTGGCGCAGCACCCGGGACGGGTATTCACGCGCCAACAACTGCTGACCGAGGTCTGGGGCTATGACTACTACGGAGGCACCCGCACCGTGGACGTCCACATCCGGCGGCTCCGCGCCAAGCTCGGAGTGGATCACGAGAACCTGATCAGCACGGTCCGCAACGTGGGCTACCGGCTCACGCTGGTGCGACTCCCGGATGACGAACTCTCGGAGGCCTGAGCGGCCCCGGCACGATCCCCAAAACCTGACGACACATAAAAGAGGCCGGAATCCCTGCGGATTCCGGCCTCTTTTATCTTCTTGGTGGAGGACATACGGGTCGAACGTATCGAGGCCACCCCACTGGTGGATCCCCCCTGCGCTGGCTTAAGAAGCTGACTTACTGTGCCTCAAAGCCGAACGAGATAACGAGACTACCCCCGTTCCAGCGGGACTTCAAATCACGGGGCTTGCCCCGGACGTATAGCCTTGCATCATGAGTCACGCGCACCCGGAAAACTGGCCCGTCCTGATCATCGCCGGCGCCTTGGACCCCGATCTCCTCAGGGACGTCAAGACCCTCGCCGCCGCAGCCGGGGAGTCCGACGGGAACCCGCCTTTTTCGGAGCAGACGCTGGTGATGCTGCGGGGCGTCGATTCCGGAGACCACTCGGTCTTGTCCTTGGCCCTTTACGCACCGGACGAAGATTCCGATCCGGCCACGGCTGAAGACCTGGCGGGAATCGCCGTCGTCGTTGAGGCGCCCGACTCAAGCGGCGTGCTGGAGCTGGCCGTCCACCCGAGCTATCGCAACCAGGGTGTGGCCGGAAGGCTGCTGGGCGCCCTGCAGGACAAGCGGAGCCTCGACGGACTCAGCGCATGGTCGCATGGGAACCACGAGGCCGCCGCCGAGCTCGCCACCCGTTTCGGATACGGACCGGTCCGTGAGCTGTGGAAGATGCGGCTCATGTCCTCTGCGTCAGCACTGCCCGACGCCGGCCTCCCGGACGGGGTCTCCCTCCGGGCCTTCGTTCCAGGCCAGGATGAGCAAGCGTGGCTGGCAGCCAACCGCGCTGCGTTCTCCCACCACCCTGAGCAGGGATCGATGACCCTGGCGGACCTCGAAGCCCGGAAGGCTGAGGACTGGTTCGATCCCGCAGGGTTCCTCTTGGCCGTCAACACCGACGGGGAGCTCCTGGGTTTCCACTGGACCAAAGTCCATCCCCGGCAGGGTCCGCACCCGGCCATCGGCGAGGTGTATGTGGTGGGCGTTACTCCAGCGGCGCAAGGGCTGGGGCTGGGCAAGGCCCTGACGGTCGCTGGAATCAAGCACCTCCAGGAAAAAGGACTGCATGCAGTCATGCTGTACGTGGACGCCGACAACCAGGCAGCGGTAGCCCTATATCAGAAACTCGGTTTCGTTCGCTGGGACACCGATGTGATGTATGGACCTTTAACCAAAAATTAACCCGGCGTGATTGCCGGACGGAATGCCGGTGACATCTATGATTCGGGCAGCCCAATTGCTTGTAATGTGGGAGGAAACCCCGTCCTGAGCTTAGGAGAACCCCATGCAGCCGGACCCCGTCGGCACCGCCGGATCCACCTCGAAGGGTGCAACCTTGCCCCCACGCTTCGGATCCTCGGAAGTGCCGGCCTCGCGTGCCACCCAGGACCGCATCGATATTCCGGAATTCGCACCGAGCCTGGAGCCGGAAGGCGACATCTCTCCGGACCGTTTCCTGGACCGCGAGCTGAGCTGGCTGGCCTTCAACTCCCGTGTGCTGGAACTCGCCGAAGATCCTGAACTTTTCCTGCTGGAACGTGTCAGTTTCCTGTCGATTTTTGCCTCGAACCTGGACGAGTTCTTCATGGTCCGCGTTGCCGGCCTCAAGAGGCGCATCGCCACGGGCCTGGCTGTGCCCTCCCCGGCCGGGCTGAGCCCCATTGAGGTGCTGGAACAGATCAGCGAAGAGGCCCACAGGCTTCAGGAGCGTCACGCAAGGGTCTTCGCTGAGCAGATCCGACCTGCACTGGCTTACGAGCACATCCACATCATGCACTGGCATGAACTGGATGAGGATGCCCGCCACCGGATCAGCATCATGTTCCAGGAGAAGGTCTTCCCCATCCTGACACCGCTTGCTGTGGACCCAGCGCACCCCTTCCCCTACATCTCCGGCCTCTCCCTCAACCTTGCCGTGATCGTCAGCAACCCGATCAGCGACAAAGAGCTTTTCGCACGCGTCAAGGTACCGGACCAGCTTCCCCGCCTCATTTCCGTGGACGGACCGCGTGCAGGCGCCATTCCGGGCCGCGTAGCCCGGTTCATCGCGCTCGAAGAGGTCATTGCCGTCCACCTGGATAAGCTTTTCCCCGGCATGGAAGTCCTGGAGCACCACACCTTCCGTGTCACCCGCAATGAGGACCTGGAAGTTGAAGAGGACGACGCCGAGAACCTCCTGCAGGCCTTGGAGAAGGAACTGCTGCGTCGCCGCTTCGGCCCGCCGGTACGGCTGGAAGTCACCACGGACATCAACCCGAACATCAAGGCCCTGCTGATCCGTGAACTCGGGGTTGAAGAGTCCGAGGTCTACTCCGTTCCCGCACCGTTGGATCTCCGCGGACTGTCAGCCATCAGCGCCATTGACCGCGCGGATCTGCACTACCCCAAGCATGTCCCGCACACGTCCCGCTACCTTAACGAGTCCGAGACCTCGAAGGCCGCCAATGTCTTCGCCGCGATGCGCCGCAGAGACATCCTGCTCCACCACCCCTATGACTCGTTCTCCACCTCGGTCCAGGCTTTCCTGGAACAAGCGGCCGCGGATCCCAAGGTGCAGGCCATCAAACAGACCCTTTACCGGACGTCTGGTGACTCCCCCATCGTTGACGCCCTCATCGATGCCGCCGAGGCAGGCAAACAAGTCCTGGCCCTTGTTGAAATCAAAGCCCGCTTTGATGAGCAGGCCAACATATCGTGGGCGCGCAAGCTGGAACAGGCGGGCGTTCACGTGGTGTATGGCATCGTGGGCCTGAAAACCCATTGCAAGTTGTCCCTGGTGGTTCGACAGGAAGTGGACGGCCTCCGCCGCTACTGCCACATCGGCACCGGCAACTACCACCCCCGCACGGCCCGCTACTACGAAGACCTTGGCCTTCTGACGGCCAATGAACAAGTGGGCGAGGACTTGTCCAAACTGTTCAACCAGCTCTCCGGCTACGCGCCGAAGTCCACGTTCAAAAGGTTGCTCGTTGCGCCGCGGTCCGTGCGGGCCGGCTTGATGGACAGGATTGAAACCGAAATCCGCAACGCCCAGGCCGGCGTGCCCGGATTGGTACAGATCAAGGTCAACTCGATGGTGGACGAAGCCATCATCGATGCCCTCTACCGGGCCTCACAGGCCGGTGTGAAGGTTGACGTCGTGGTGCGCGGCATCTGCTCCCTGCGCCCTGGCGTGCCGGGACTCAGCGAGAACATCAGGGTCCGTTCCGTCCTGGGTCGCTTCCTTGAACACTCACGCGTCTTTGCTTTTGGCAACGGTGGCGATCCCGTGGTGTACATCGGCTCCGCCGACATGATGCACCGCAACCTGGACCGCCGCGTAGAGGCGCTGGTGCAGCTGGCCAGCAAGGAAGACACAGCTACTGTCATGGACCTGCTGCGTCGCTATGTTGATGACGGGACCGCCAGCTGGCACCTGGACGATCACGGACACTGGACCAGGCACCACTTGGACCAGGACGGCAAGCCATTGCTGGACATGCAATCCTGGCTCCTGGCCTCCCGTTCGCGCCAGCGGGCATCGGCACGGCGGTAGAGGAACCACTTGAACAGCGATACCCCCGTGGCGGATCAAACTGACCACCCCGGCGAGTCGGTGGCTGTTGTAGCAGCCGGCGCCATTCCGTGGCGGATCAACAAGGGTGCCCTTGAGGTTCTCCTCATCCACCGGCCTCGGTACGACGATTGGTCCTGGCCTAAAGGAAAGCTCGACGCCGGCGAAACAGTTCCTGAGTGCGCAGCACGTGAAGTGTGGGAAGAGATTGGCCTCCAGGCTCCCTTGGGCATACCGCTTCCCGCCATTCACTACCATGTGTCTGCGGGTTTGAAGGTGGTCCGCTACTGGGCTGTCCGGGTCAACGGAGCCCAGCTCAGGCCCGACGGCAAGGAAGTGGACAGCGTCATGTGGTGCAGCCCTGACAGGGCGGCCGCATTCCTGAGCAACCCCACCGATACGGAGCCGCTCGAATACCTCGAGAAAGCGCACATCCGCGGTGAGCTGGACACCTGGCCACTGGTGCTGATCCGCCATGCCAAGGCCAAGCCCCGGTCGTCCTGGACCAAGGCTGAGGGCGACCGTCCGTTGGCAGCGACGGGCCAGCGGCAGGCAGTTGCCGTTCAACGCCTCCTGGAGGTTTGGAAGCCGCAGCGGGTGGTCACCAGCCCTTGGGCACGGTGTGTTGCCACGATCGCCCCTTATGCCAAAGCCAGCGGGGCCAAGGTGAAACTGGTGGAGGCACTCACGGAGCACAGCCACCACCGCTCCCCCAAGAAGACTGCTGCAGCGGTGGAGGCTTTGTTCGACAAACAGGTTCCGATCGCCGTCTGCACTCACCGCCCTGCGCTTCCTACTGCCTTGAAACAGCTGGGACAACACATGTCGCACGGCTTGAAAGCCCTCCTGCCGGAATCAGACCCATACCTGACACCAGGTGAAGTGATTGTCTGCCAGGTGGCGCGTGGATCTGAGCGGAAGATTGTTTCCGTGGAACAGGTCAAGCCTTTCGACGACTAGGACCACACGGTTCCGGAGCTTGACCCCCAGTCTTTTGTATCAAATACTTAGTACATTGATACAAAAGACATGGGGGTCTTGTCCGTGTATGTAAACCTGCCGCCTTTGCTTTTCCTTGGGCCTGCAGTCGGCGCCGTGATCGTTTATCTTTTCCTTCGCCTGCAGGTGTGGTCCAAGCCCGATGCCCAATCCGTTGCCTCGCATGGACTATGGGTGGGAATCATCGGGTGGATGGCCAGTTCCCTGCAAGGAGCCATGAACGCGGGGATCCTTCGCGTCAATCCCGTCGGGGCAAGCGCACCTTCCACTCCCGAGCAGATCGCCGGCGCACTCGGCTGGCCCATTCTCGCCTGCCTCGCCGTCCATGCGTTGGGTCAACTGAGCTACCCCGCGCCCAAGGCACCCAGAAGGTACGCAGAACTGACCGTCCGCAGGATCAGGGACTTCCTCCCCCGCAAACTCGCGTGGACCACCGCCTCGATCTTCGCCTACGCAACCGTGGTCATCGCCTGGGTGGCTGCGCTGCCTGAGCACGTCCCGGTGCTCCCGACTCCCCCGGACCTTTCCAGTCCCCCGGACCCGACATCGCCCAACGGCTACATAGGGCAGGGACAAGAAGGCAGGATCCCCGGTGTGGAACTGGCCATCTGGCTGGGCGGAGCGCTGTTGCTTCTTGCCGTCGGAACGTGGTTGATACTCCTCCTCATCGCCCGCCGCCGTCAGCTGGAAACACTCGACAGCGACGATAACCGGGTCCTCCGCATCATCGCCACCAACCGCTTGCTCCGGACGGTCGCGACCATCGCCGCAGGGCTGGCAGCCATCGCTGGAAACTTTGCGGCCCAACCGGCCCCCGGCGCCATATGGCAGTCGTCCTGGTTCAACGCCCTTGGCCTGTTCAACATGGTGGTGCTCCTGATGATGTGGTGGTGGCGGGTTCCTGAACTGCCGTCGCTGCTCAAGGCGGCCAAGACCGCCAGTGCCGCTACGCTTCGCGCTGATCCCCGTACCCACCGGGCAGCCCGGCTCAGCATCTCCATCGGTGCGGTACTGGGGGTCGTGGGCGGGCTTGCCCTGGTGGCCGGCTACGCAGTGATCCTGTTGCCTGCGCAAACAACTGCACCATGGGCATTTCCTTTTCTGACGGGAACAGTGGCCTTACTCCTCCTGGCAGCCATCGCAGCAGGCGATCTCCTGATCGCCCGGAACTACGGAACATCCGACGCTCCAAACCACTGGCCTCGGCAACCCGTCTCCCGGGGTCTGCTCTCGTTTGCCATTGGCAGCGCCCTGGTACTGGGTGTGGCGATCGCATTCGCCGTGGCCGGTGAAGTGCGCCCGTTTGGTCCCAAGACCTGGCCTGCCGCCGTTCTCGTCACCATACTGGTGGCGCTGGCCGGCGCCGCAGCCATCCTTGCCGTGCGCCGCCGTCGTGGCATCCCGGAAGGCGAAAGCGGCGCTGGACTGGACGCGGCGTTGAGGGCCATCAGCATGTATCGAATAGTAAGGACGCTGGCCGCGTACTGCCTGGGGCAAGCGTCCGCGCTGCTGATCGGTACCGGCAACCTTTGGTATGACGTATTCCCCTCCGCTGCAAGCCCGGATCCGATCGGTCCCAGCCCACTTCCCCTCATTGGCATAGCGCTCGCCGTCATCGCGGTCCTTGTCTCCGTGACACCAGTGCGGAGCCTGTTCCGCACCATTCCACGGGGACGGGTCGCAAAACAGGGAGAACACGCACAATGACCGCAGGGATCACGGTGGACCTTTCGGATCCTGTTCCTCCGTACGAGCAGATCCGCCGGCAACTCAGCTCCCTGATCGCAGTGGGAGTCCTGGAGCCCGGGAGTCGCTTGCCCACAGTCCGCAGCCTGGCCTCCGACCTCGGCATCGCGGTGGGCACCGTGGCGCGCGCCTATAAGGAGCTTGAGCAGGCCGGACTGATTGAATCACGACGGCGCAACGGGACTGTCGTTGTCGGCCCGCCACCGGCGCCCCACGGCACGGTCCGGGCTGACGCTGCGGTGATGGCCGCCGTCGACGGTTTGATCCGGACGGCTCGCGACGCAGGCATTCGTGACGACACTCTCATAGATCTGGTGAGAGGCCGGCTGGCAAGTAAGCTGGACTCGTGAGCATCCCCACCCCTTATGAAGACCTTCTGCGTGACGTCATGGCGAACGGCACGCACAAGTCGGACCGCACCGGAACCGGAACGCGCAGCGTTTTTGGCCGTCAACTGAGGTTCGATCTCGCCGGGAGCTTCCCGCTCATCACCACCAAGCGGGTCCACTTCAAGTCCGTTGCCGTGGAACTTCTCTGGTTCCTGCGCGGTGACTCGAACGTGAAGTGGATGCAGGACCAAGGCGTCTCCATCTGGGATGAGTGGGCTGACGCTGATGGCGAACTCGGCCCGGTGTACGGGGTGCAGTGGCGCAGCTGGCCAACCCCCGACGGCGGGCACATTGACCAGATGTCCGAGCTCATGACCAACCTTGCCGCCAACCCGGACTCCCGCCGGCACATCGTGTCCGCGTGGAACGTTTCCGAGCTCAAGGACATGGCCCTGCCGCCCTGCCACGCGTTCTTCCAGTTCTACGTGGCGGACGGCAAACTGTCCTGCCAGCTGTACCAACGCTCAGCGGACACATTCCTCGGAGTGCCGTTCAACATTGCCTCCTACGCGCTGCTGACCCGGATGGTGGCGCAGCAACTGGACCTCGAACCGGGCGAATTCGTCTGGACCGGCGGTGACGTCCACGTCTACGACAACCACGTGGACCAGGTTGCCGAGCAGCTCAGCCGTGAGCCCTTCGAATATCCGCAGCTCAAGATCCTCCGGAAGCCGGACTCGATCTTCGACTACACCCTGGACGACTTCGAGGTTGTGGACTACCGCCACCACCCCACTATCAAGGCGCCGATCGCGGTATGAGCACCCCTTCTTCCGAGACTCCTTCCCCGCTGCCCGGCGTCGTCTTTACCCAGGAAACCGCGGCCCGCATGACGGGTATCGGCCTGGTATGGGCCCAGACCAAGTCCGGCGTGATCGGCAAGGACGGCTCCATGCCATGGCACTTGCCTGAAGACCTGAAGCACTTCAGCAAACTCACCTCGGGCCACCCCGTCATCATGGGCCGCAAGACCTGGTTGTCGTTCCCGGAAAAGTACCGCCCGCTCCCGGGCCGCACCAACATCGTGGTGACCCGTAACGCCGAGTGGGCTTCAACGCCCGAAGCCGAGGGCGCCGTCGTGGTTTCATCCCTTGACGCCGCCCTGCTGGAATCGCAATTCGCTCCAGGCGGCCAAAAAGTGTGGATCATTGGCGGCGGCGAGATCTTTGAGCAGTCCATGGGCATCGCCAACCTGGCGGTCATCACCATCATCGATGCGGATCTGGAGGGCGACACTTACGCTCCAGAGCTTGGCCCCGACTGGACCTTCGACACCGTGGCGCCGCCCGAGGGCTGGCTCACCGCCAACAACGGCACAAACTACCGGTTCACCACGTGGCGCCGGACCGAAAGCTAGGAGCCCAGGATATGCAGGCAATACTGAAGAAACCTGAAACCCTGTTCGTGCTGGGCTACATGCTCCTGCCACTCTTCGCCCTGATTTCCGCCATCGTGGGATTGACCATGATCCTGGGCGGCAACCGGATTGCCGGAATCATTGTGCTGATCGTTGTCACGCAGGTATTCACTTTTGGTGCCTTCTTCGCCCTGCGCAAGCGCAAGGCCGTCCTGCTGCGGGAGCCCGACGCCGGCAGCTAAGCCCGCGCGGTCGGCGTGCGGGCCGCTGTGGCGAGTGGCGTCGTCGTACGTTCCGGTGGTGACGTAACCAACAGCGGCTCTGCGCCCCGAAAGTTTAGACTGGGTGAATGACTACAGCAGCTAATCCGTCCGTTGGACTGGTCGGTTGGCGTGGCATGGTCGGCTCCGTCCTGATGCAGCGCATGCAGGACGAGAACGACTTCGCCAACATCAACCCGGTATTTTTCTCCACCTCGAACGCAGGAGGTGCCGCCCCGTCCTTCGCTGATGGGGCCGGCAAGCTCGAGGATGCGTTTGACATCGAGACGCTGGGCAAGCTGCCGATTATTGTCACCGCCCAAGGCGGCGACTACACCAAGCAGGTCCACGGCGAACTCCGCAGCCGTGGCTGGGACGGCCTCTGGATCGACGCCGCTTCCACCTTGCGCATGAATGACGATTCCATCATCGTGCTGGACCCCATCAACCGTGACGTCATCGACGCCGGCCTGTCCGGCGGCGTGAAGGACTTCATCGGCGGCAACTGCACGGTTTCCTGCATGCTTATGGGCCTCGGAGGCCTTTTCAAGAACAACCTGGTCGAATGGGGCACCTCCATGACCTACCAGGCCGCCTCCGGAGGCGGTGCACGCCACATGCGTGAACTCCTCAACCAGTTCGGCACCCTCAATAATGAGGTCCGCAGCGAACTGGATGATCCTGCGTCGGCCATCCTCGAAATCGACCACAAGGTCCTCGCCGCACAGCGCACCGGCGTTGACGCCACCCAGTTCGGCGTACCGCTGGCAGGGTCCCTGATTCCCTGGATCGATGCCGACCTCGGCAACGGCCAGTCCAAGGAAGAATGGAAAGCCGGAGTAGAGACCAACAAGATCCTCGGCACCGGAAACGGCACCGCCGGCAAGGACCACATCGCCATGGACGGCCTGTGCATCCGCATCGGCGCCATGCGTTCACACTCCCAGGCCCTCACGCTCAAGCTGCGCGAAGACCTGTCCGTAACCGAAATCGAGAACCTCCTGGCCAAGGACAACGAGTGGGCCAAGGTTGTTCCCAACACCAAGGAAGCCTCCATGGCGGACCTGACCCCCGTGGCAGCATCCGGCACGCTGGACATTCCCGTGGGCCGTATCCGGAAGCTTGAAATGGGTCCGGAATACATCAGCGCCTTCACCGTGGGCGACCAGCTCCTATGGGGTGCAGCCGAGCCGCTGCGCCGCATGCTCAACATCGTGACGGGCAAGCTCTAGGCTTCACGCACCGGTTTGTTGACAACCCGCTGTTCCGCTGCTGCCCAGCAACGGAACAGCGGGTTTTCCGCGTCGTAGGGTGTGTTCAGCCGGCGGGATCGGCCAACATCCTTCAGCCGGCCATGAACTTCAGATACGCCCTCCCCTGAGCCTCGAAGGAACGGCCAGCGCCTGTCCCCAACTCCCCCGCGAACGGCTCCGGCACCACGCCCACAGACTTCCCGCTCACGGTTCTGGCCCACGTTCCCACCACTTCCCCGCCGGAGACGATGATGCGCTTGAAAACCCCGTTCTTGCCCGGCACTACCCGTTCGGCGTACTCGGGCGCGAGTACCAGGCTCCGATCCTGGTAACCGAGCAGGTACTCATCGAAGCCGGGAAGAGCCAGCAACGAGCGTGAGCCGGGGACGCCGTCGTCGAGCATTGCCGCCGTCTCAGGCGACAACCAATAACTGGTGCCGTCCAGCGGCACCTCAACCAGCCGGTCATGCAAGGTAGTAAGAGCCGCACGCGCCTCAGTGAGCGGCACTTGGCTCCACCACGAAAAATCCTTGATGGTGGCCGGGCCGTGGCTCCTGAGATAGCGGAACAGCAGCTCCGCGATGCCCTCCTCACGGCCAAGTTCCCGGGACTCAGGTATCCACTCCTCAAATGGCACAAACAGTTGCTGCACCCCAGCCTTTCCGCTGGATGCCGCCATCGGCCCCTGCACCAGCCAAGCGCGCTGGCACAAGCTCCCCAGCAAGTGGATCCCACGCTGTGCTGTGGTGGTCTGGCCGGCTTCCTCAAACGCCTGGAACAGCTGCTCCCGGGTTGCGCCGTGTGCGCCCTCCGTTGCCTTCAGCACCTCCGTGGTTTTAACCGCGATGTCCCGGCAATGGCTGATGTCGTCCTGGGTAATGCCGAGTTCACGGTGCCGGCCGGCCACAGTGGACATGAGGCGGTCGCTGGTGATGCCCAAAATCCACCGGAGATCCTCGGGGGCCAGGAGGTGCAACGTCCCGCGCATGGGCCAGGAACGGACCACGGTCCCGGCGTCGAGGGCAGCCCTGACGTCCGAGGCCCGGGTGCCGGGCACGCGCTGCCCCACAGCCCATAGCGCGTGGCCAAGGTCCTGGGCCTGCATGGCCGTCATCCAACGAACCGCATCAGCAACCGAGGGAAAGCCCCCAGACAAAAGGCCTTGGCTTGCGAGCCGTAAACGGCCCATGACGCGCGGACTGGGATTCTTGTGGGCTGCAGGCATGCTTCATCCTAAAAGGGCCGGCATGCACAGGGAACCTTGCCGCGCCTCCCAGCCCTCACCCAGCAGCGGATCCTAGGATGGATTCATGCTTTTTGGAGATCTTGCCCCGTTTGTGCGGCCGATGAGCCGGTGGTTGGCTACCGCCGGCTGGTTCTGCACTCTGGTGGGACTTGGCGCCGGGCTGATCGTTGCCGTGGGAACAGGCGTCAGCCTCTCCCCGTCAATGCGGGCCATCCAGACAGCCAGCCTCGTAGCAACCGCCGCCGCCGCGCTCCTCATCGGAACCGCCGCGGCAAGCCAGCCCGTTTCCGACCGCAACGACGACGCTCCTGAACCCTGGTTCTACCCGGCGGCCGCAGCACAGGTCCGCAGCTTCCTCGTTGGAGCCATCGTCATGCTCCTGGGCTTGGTGGGCTTCGCCGCTGCAAGCCTGTACATGCCCAGCGGGCCATCGCCGCAGAGTATCGCGTTCAGCCAGATCTTCCTGCTGGGCTCGGTCAGTTGTGGGCTGACATTCCTGCTGCTCAACAAGATCCTGCCGATTGCCGAGCGGCGAACACGCTAGGTTTCCGTCCCGGCGCTACGCCGAGGGGCTGGATCTCGACCGAAAGACCCTCCGGATACCCCCGAGAGCTCACCCCTCGCGAGCTGTACGTGCCTTAGAACGAAAGGCCGATCAGCAGCGGTTCCGGGTGCAGTTCAATGCCAAAACGTTCGACGACGCCGGCCCTCACCTCGCGCGCGATGGCCACCATATCCGCGGCCGATGCTGTCCCCCGGTTCGTGATAGCGAGGGTGTGTTTGGTGGACAGGGATGCCCTGCCGCCTGAGACACTCGATTCCTCCAGCCCAAAGCCCTTGCCGAACCCGGCGTGGTCGATCAACCAGGCAGCGGAAAGCTTGATGAGTCCGTCGTCGCCCGCGGGATACTTGGGCGCGTTCTCCGGCAACTCTGCAGCGCGTTCTGCCTCCACGATCGGGTTGGTGAAGAAGGAACCTGTGGAGTACGTGTCCCGGTCTTTTGCATCCAGGACCATGCCCTTGGAAGCGCGGAGCCGGAGGACTTCCCTCCGGACATCGTTGGAGTAGGCGCGCTTGCCTGCCTCCACGCCCAGCACCCGGGCCAACTCGGCGTAACGGATGGGGGCGCTCATCCGTCCCAGCGGCAACTGAAACTCCACTGTCAGCACCACGTACCGGGGCGAGCCCTCAACCGTGGTCTGTTTCAGGATGGAGTCGCGATACCCGAATTTGAGCTCGGAATTGGTAAAGGTCTGAACTGCGTTGCGTTCACGATCCCAGGTCCGCACGGCGGCGATTGTTTGTGAAACGTCTGAGCCGTAGGCGCCCACATTTTGCACGGGAGTAGCTCCTGTGGCACCGGGGATCCCGGAGAGAGCTTCCAGCCCGGACCAGGCGTGCATTACGGAGTGTTCCACCAGCGCATCCCAGTTGTGTCCGGCCTGTACCACCACCGATACACCGCCACAGCTGTCCTCGGAGTTCACGGTGAAGCCGTGGGAGGCGATCTTCAGCACAGTCCCCGGGTAGCCTTCGTCCGAGATCAGAAGGTTGGACCCGCCTCCGATGATCAGAAGTTTCTGGCCCGCAGCGTCAGCCGAACGGACGGCATCGATGATCTCTGCCTCAGTACGGGCCTCAACGTAGTTGCCCGCGGGGCCGCCGACGGCGGCAGTGGTCAGTTCGGAAAGCAGTGTTTGGGTCACCCATTAAGCCTAACGGGCTTCGTTGGGCTGGACGGACTTGTCCTTCTGCTGCCCGGAGAGCGGGGCCAGGAAGAAACTGACCACAAGGAGCACCAAGGGCGCCAACAAAGAGTGCAGGATGCCGAAGTGTTCGGCCAACAGGCCCAACAGTGGCGGCCCGCAAAGGAAAGCCCCGTAGCCGATGGTGGAGACTACCGAAACCCGTGCAGCGGCGTGGACGGGGTCATCGGCGGCTGCTGACATCCCCACCGGGAAACCGAGCGATGCGCCAAGGCCCCAGATAGCCAATGCAACGAAGGCCAGCCACGGAACCGGCGAAAAGACAAAGAGCGCAAGACCCACGACGGCGGTCGCTGAGCACCAGCGCATCACCACCACACGTCCAAACCGGTCGAGGATGGACGTGCCGGCGAATCGGCCGATGGTCATGAAGGTGACGAACAGGCCATAACCCACTGCACCCGCGGCGTCGGACTGCCCGTGGCCGTCGGCAAGCGCCAGCGCCACCCAGTCCCCCGCAGCTCCCTCGGCCAGTGCCAGCCCGAGGACCAGGACACCGATCAGGAGGGTTCGACGGTCGCGCCAGGCAAGGGCCACGAGCCGCTTGTTGTCGAGTGGGGCAACGGCCTTGCCTGGTTTGGGCTGCGTCTCCGGGGACCCTGTGATGATGGGCAGTGGACCGGTGGAGGGGTCTTGGAAAGTGTCCGTTTCATCGGGCCGGTACGTGTGTGTAGCAGCAGCTGTCTTTTCCGCACGGAACCAGAAGCCGGCAGTCACTACGGACGTAGTAACTACGACGCCTGAGATCAGGAAGTGCCAGAAGACCGGCATGTGCACCGCAGCAGCCCAGGCACCAAAACCGGCGGCTGCTACCGTGCCGAGACTGAATGCCCCATGAAGGTGCGGCATGATGTGCCGGTCCAAGGCGCGTTCCAGCGCAGCTCCCTCAACATTTGAGGCGGTGTTCCAACTCGCCGTGCCCAGACCGAGCACCACCAGGCCCGTTGCCACCACCAGCGGACTCGCCGCGACGGAAGCGCCGAATCCCACGGTGACCAAGCCGGCGCCCACCATGCAACTGCCGATCCTCGTAGTGAGTTTGGGCCCCAGCCTGAGCACGATCAGTCCCGAGGCCGAGATGGAAATGAAGGAGGCCACGGTCATGCACATCAGCAGAAGGCCAATGCCGCCCGGCGTGAGGTCCAGTCCGTCGCGGATGGCGGGCAGGCGGGACACCCAGGTGGCAAAAGCGATGCCGCTGGCCGCGTAGGAAGCAAGAACAGCGGCGCGCCACCGCGACATTTCAGTCGGGGTGGCGCGTCGCGGAGAAGCCTTCAGTGGGTTCAAGAGACCTTCACGACCGCCTGCGATTTCATGAGGACCTTCAGTCCTGCTGCCACAACGGTGAGGTCAACGCGGGCGGTGCGGGCATCGGCGTCGAGCGCTCCCACTACACCGGTAACGTCGATGACGGCGCCGGCCTCATCGGTTCCTGTTGTATCGGTGACCAGCACCGGCTTGGTGAAGCGGGTCTGGTAATCGACGACGGCGGCCGGGTCGCCCGCCCAGTCGGTGACCAACTGCACGGCGGCACCCATGGTGAACATCCCATGCGCGATAACGCCCGGCAACTCAACAGAGGTTGCGAATGCTTCGTTCCAGTGGATGGGGTTGAAGTCCCCGGAGGCACCTGCGTACTTGACCAGGTCCTGGCGGGTGACCTCGATGCTGCGGGTGCCGATTTCCTGGCCGACCGTCAGTTCTTCAAATGTGGGGCTCATGGTTACTGTCCCTCTCCGCGGACCAGGATGGATGAGGTGGTGGTGGCGACTTTTTCGCCTGCCACGGTGGAAATCTCGGAGCGGGTGGTGATCATGGCTCCCCCGCCCATGGCACGGACGCCGTCCACATGAAGTTCGGCTACCAACTGGTCACCTGCAACGATGGCCCGGTGGTGCGTGAACCGCTGGTCAGCGTGGACCACCCGGGAGAAGTCGATCCCCGATTCCGGGTCCTCCACCAGCTGGGCATCAGCACGCTGGGCAACGATGATGGCAAATGTTGGCGGCGCTACGAGGTCGCTGTGCCCCAAGGCCTTGGCGGCTTCCACATCGAAATGTGCGGGGTTGTTGGCTTTCACAGCCTTGGCAAACTCGCGGATCTTTTCGCGGCCGACGTCATATACCTCTGCGGCAGGGTAGCTTCGGCCCTGCAGGTCCGGATTGATACTCATGGTCCAACCCTATCGGGCCGCGGGGTACGGAGTGGTGCCGTTTATTTCTTGTAGCCCTTACGGATTTTCTGGCCCCGGACCACGAGCCCGCCCACATGGAGGAGCAGCCCCACACCAATGACCGGCAACGATGCCATGGCGAGGCCCTGGTTGCCCGAAGTGTTTCCCACAATGGACAGGATGAGTCCCACAGCAATGAGCCCCATGGCACTGAAAACCAGGACTTTGTAGGCAGTGGAGGCGTTGGCCCAGAATTCGTCTAGCACCGTCCAAGTCTACCGGGGCGTGCGTGGGACTAGAAAAGGGAGTCCTGCAGCGCCGGGATTTCTGTGAGGTGCGGGCCGAACTCGATCTTGCGGCCCTTCAGCGCGCCCAGGTCTGCCACAAAGCTGCCCTCCACCTCTGCCCCCGACGCGTCGGGAAGACCTGCCAAGGCGATGGCCCCGGACAGTGCGTGGACCCGCAGACCGTGCCCGCCGGAGTCGAACGTTACCGGGTAAGGGTGGCGACGCCCTTCGCCGGCGCCATCACAAAGCCGGTCCGCCAGCGCGGGCCGGTCCCACTCTTCCTCCACAACGGAACAGCCTGTCATCCCGAGCCCGCCCAGCATCCCGCGCACCCGCCCGGCGTGCTGACGGTTCAACGCCAAGAGTTCGACGCCGGCACGCGGCTCCACGAGGCCTGCCACCTTGGAGGCCGAACGGACTTGTTGGACGAGGCCCAGCTCGCGGGTGACCATGTCCTCAAGAATGCGGACAACACGGCCATCCTCGGCATGGGCCACGTAGGAAGCGTGCACGGCCCCCTGCTCGGCAAGCCTGTTCCATTTGCGCTGCGCAGAGGCCGTGCCCACTTTGGTGGCACCGTTCGCAAAAGTTGCCACGTAGAGCCAGTGTGGCTGCATCAGATAGGCCCGCAGGCCGGTGGGAACGGAGGTGCCGCGATGAAAGTCGTGCATGAGCCGGGAATCATCGCGGGCAAAGCAGGTCCCACATTGTTTGCCGCGCTCCGCCGGGGCACTGCTGCGGCAGGGAACATGCGTGCGGTCCCCCGGACCGTGGACCTTGGTATGGCCCAGGCACCACAGACCGGGGATAACGCGCAGGCCCAGGGCTGAGCCCCGGCCCAACGCAACATCACTGAACTCCCCGTCCGGCGCGAACAACCTCAATGCAGGCGAAGTGGAGTCCCAAACGACTCCGTGAACCAGCATGCTTACAGGGAAGGCTGGACTCCGAAGGCCACGGCAAGCTTCATGATCTTCTCGGCGCGGCCCAAACGCGGGAGGTCCGAACCGTCGCGGATGACGCGGCCGTTGGCTTCGAAGTCGTTCATGAAGTCGGTGGCCCAGGCGACGTCGGACGGCGTGGGGCTGATGACCTCATTGATCACGGTGGTCTGATCGATGGCCAAGCACAGCTTGCCGGTCATGCCCATGGTCACGGTGATGCCGGTCTGCTCGCGCAGGATGGGGTGGTTGGTGCCGACGGTAGGGCCGTCGATGGGGCCCGGCAGGTTACCCACGCGGCTGGCGACAACCAGTTTGGCGCGCGGGTAGGCCATGGCTTCCGGGGTAGCCGCCATGCCGGTGTCGCGGCGGAAATCGCCGGAGCCAAAAGCAAGGCGGAAGGCACCCTGGGCACGGGCAATATGGTTGGCTTCCTCGATGCCGAGGGCGGACTCAACCAGCGCGACCACGGGAGTCTTGCCGTCCATGCGGTGGTAGGACTCGGTGACCTGGTCAGCGGATTCGGTCTTGGCCAGCATCACGCCCAGCAGACCAGGGGTGCCGCGGAGACCGGCGAGGTCGTCGGCCCAGAACGGGCTGGTGGCGTCATTGATGCGGACCCACGCCTGGCCACCGGCGGTCAGCCAGTTAACGACGTTCTCGCGTGCTTGGTCCTTCTGGGAAGGATCCACGGCGTCTTCGATATCCAGGATGATGGCGTCTGCCCGTGAACCCGCAGATTCGTCAAAGAGCTCCGTTTTCATGGCGTTCACAAGGAGCCAGGAACGGGCGATATCAGCGGGAATGTTGCGGGTAGGCCGAATGGACTCGGCGGCGATGCTAGACGTCATGTATCTACCGTATCCGCCCGGCGGCTCACAGGGCGAAGAAATACGGCCGGTTGTGAGGATCAATACGAACTAAACCCCATATGACTGTGGGGTCCAACAGTATGAAGGTCCGACGGCGGTACGCGCCAGTCATGCCAGGCCCGCCAGTCGCTGTTGTTCATGAGGCTCAACGCGGCGACTTGTGTCCCCCCGTTGCCGGGAATTGCCCAGGATTTCGTCGCGTGTCGGGCTGTTTCGCAGCGTTTCCAGGCGTTACCCCGGCACTTCCCAGCCGCCGTCGAAATGGGCTTTCATCGTTCCCAAGCCGTTGCACAGCTTCCAAGCTCCCGCTTAAGCCGGCCCACCCAACACATCACCACTCATCGAAAGTAGCTCCCATGAAACTGCATCTGCCCCTGCTGAGCGTCGCGGCCGCCGTCGTACTAGCGCTGACGGTGAGCGGCTGCGGCGGCGCTGCCGAAGCCGGTCAAGCCAACCAGGCAGGCACCGAGGTCAAGGAACTCCGGTACCAAGGCTCGGCGAACAACGTGACTTTCCCTGAACTGGCTGCAGACCTCGGATATCTGGGCGACCTGAAGCTGAACTGGGTTGGCAACACAACCAGTGGTCCGCAGGACATCCAGTCTGCGGCGACCAACCAGACCGACTTCGGCGGCGCGTTCTCCGGAGCGGTGGTCAAACTCATTGAGGCCGGCGCGCCAGTCACAGGCGTGACCAACTACTACGGCTCCGACGAGAAGACCTTCAGCGGCTATTACGTGAAGGCCGACAGCACCATCAAGGAACCGCGGGACCTGATCGGCAAGAAGATCGCTGTCAACACGCTGGGCGCCCATCACGAAGCCGTCATCAACACCTGGCTGACCAAGAACGGCCTCAGCCAGGACGAGATCAAGCAGGTCCAGTTGGTCCCGCTGGCACCGAACGACACCGAAGAAGCGATTCGTCGTGGGCAGGTGGACGCCGGAACGCTTGGCGGCGTCCTGCAGGACAGGGCCATCGAAGCCGGAGGACTGCGCTCACTGTTCAGCGACGTGGAACTGTTCGGTACCTTCGCAGGCGGACAGATCGTGCTCCGGAACGACTTCATCGCGAAGAACCCGAACACGACCCGCACCTTCACAACAGGTGTTGCCAAAGCGATCAAGTGGGCTGCCGAAACCCCTCGCGACGAGGTCATTGCCCGCTTCACCAAGATCATCGATGGCCGCGGACGCAATGAGAGCACCGCCAACCTGAAATTCTGGAAGAGCCCCGGGGTCCCGGACGCAGGGGTGATCAAGGACGAGGACTTCACCCGCTGGGAGGACTGGCTCAACGCATCGGGAATCGTCAAGGACAAGCTCACGCCGTCCAAGTACTACACGAACGAGTTCAACGAGCTCGCCGCGAAGAAGGGATAGCCATGACCGCGAAAATCAGCCTGCGGAACGTCACCAAGGAATTCACGGTCCGGGCCACCAAGACAACCAGCGCTACCCGGCTCACCGCCATCGATTCCCTCAGCCTGGATGTCCGGGACGGCGAGTTCCTCACCTTGGTAGGCCCCAGTGGTTCGGGCAAGACCACGCTGCTGGACTTGCTGGCCGGACTCTCGACGCCGACGTCCGGTGAAGTCCTGGTGGATGGCAAGGCCGTCACCGGTCCCGGCAAGGACCGCGCCGTGGTGTTCCAGCAGTACGCGTTGTTCCCTTGGCGGACAGCGTCGGCCAACGTCTCCATTGGACTTGAAGGAGTGGGCCCGGACGGCAGGAAGCTGAACCGCCGCGAGCGGGCAGCGAAGGCCAGCGAATACCTGGCACTCGTAGGCTTGGCGGGTTTCGAGGACCGCTATCCGCATGAGCTCTCCGGCGGCATGAAGCAGCGCGTGGCCATCGCCCGGAGCCTGGCTTACGAGCCGGACGTCTTGCTGATGGACGAGCCGTTCGCCGCTTTGGACGCCCAGACCCGTGAGCAGTTGCAGGATGAACTCCTCAGGATCTGGAAAGCCACGGGCAAGACCATCGTCTTCATCACCCACGGCATTGACGAGGCCGTATACCTCGGCGAGCGCGTCGCCGTCCTGAGCGCGCGCCCGGGCCGGCTCAAGGAAATCGTGGACATCGATATTCCCGACCGCGACGGCGACGAGGACATCCGCTCCCATCCCGCCTTTGTGGAGCACCGACACCAGGTCTGGACGCTCCTGCACGATGAAGTCCGCCGCGCCCAGGACGCCGGCCACCGCAAGATCCTGCCGGACGGCAGCGCACCGGACGAACCCGCAACCATCACCAAGGAAAGGAGCGCGGCCTGATGACCACCACGCTCATTCATACAGAAGCCGCGCCCACGGCGGGCACCGCGACAAACCCAGCTGCCGCCGTCGAGCGTTCACCGCAGGATGCTGCAAAAGGCACGACGCCGGCAGCCGGCAAAGTGCGACGGGTCGCCGCCGCGGCCGGTTCAGTTCTCTGGAAGTCCACGGCCGTCCTGGCGTTCCTGGCACTGTGGGAGCTCGGGCCGACGTACTTGGCCAGCCCCTCAACAAGGGTGTTCCTGCCACCGCTGCACGAAGTACTCCTGGCGTGGGGCAAGCTGTTCGAGGCCGGCACCATCCAAGGCCACATTGCTGCCAGCCTCACCCGGTCCGTGGCAGGCTTCGGCGCCGCACTGGTGGCAGGTGTCTCGCTGGGATTGCTCATCGCCTGGTACGGGCGGTTGAACTCGGTCCTGAACCCCCTGCTGGAGTTGTTCCGCAACACTGCCGCGCTGGCCTTGCTGCCCGTGTTTACGCTGCTGCTGGGTATTGGCGAGGAATCGAAGATCAGCATCGTTGCTTACGCTGCGTTCTTCCCGGTCCTCCTCAACACCATTGCCGGAGTGAAGACCGTGGACCCGCTGCTGATCAGGGCGGCGCGCTCGTTGGGGCTCAACAGCTTCCGACTCTTCCAGAAAGTCATTCTCCCGTCCGCCGTGCCCACCATTTTCACGGGTATCCGCATGGCCGGCACCGCATCAATCCTGGTGCTGATCGCCGCGGAAATGGTGGGAGCCAAAGCCGGCCTGGGTTATCTGATCGTGAACGCGCAGAGCAGCTTCCTGATCCCGGACATGTACGCCGGCATTCTTACGGTGTCCTTGTTGGGGCTCGGCGTGAACTTCCTCCTGGTAGCCCTTGAACGGCACTTCTCCCGCTGGCGCACCGCTGTTGGTGCCGACGCTTCCTGACCCACCCACGCGGTACCCGCCGCAACCCATCACCACAGGATCCAACACAACCAGTAAGGAAACAGATCATGACCGTCATTACCGAAACCAAACTCGAATTCGCCAAGCTGGGCTCCCGCATCGGCGCCGAAATCCGCGGGCTGGACATCAGCGGAGACCTCAGCGAGGACACCGTGGCCCAGATCAGGGCAGCCCTCAACGAGCACAAGGCGTTGGTTTTCCGCGAGGCCAACATCCTCACCGACGAAGCCCAGGTGAGGTTCGCTTCGCACTTTGGACCACTGACCAAGGCGCACCCCACGGTTGCTTCCGTAGATGGCGAAGAGAACGTCCTTCCCGTTGACAGCGAGAACGGCTCTGCCAACAACTGGCACACGGACGTCACGTTTGTGGTCAACCCGCCGCAGGCGTCCACGCTGCGCAGCATCGACCTTCCGGCTTACGGCGGCGAGACGTTGATCGCGTCCTCGGCCGGCGCCTACCAGGATCTCCCGGAGGAGTTGCGAACGTTCGCGGACAACCTGTGGGCCATCCACACCAATGACTACGACTACTCGGTACCCAAGAACCTTGAGCACTCCAATGCGGAAGAGCGTCGCAAGGAGTTCACCCGTTTGAAGTTCGAGACCGCCCACCCCGTGGTACGGGTGCACCCTTTGACCGGCGAGCGCGGATTGTTCATTGGGGGCTTCGCGCAGCGGCTGAGGATCGTGGGCTTGTCCAACACCGAATCCAAGGACATCATCCGTCTGCTGCAGGCGTACGTGACGCGTCCGGAGAACGTGGTCCGGGTGAACTGGGAGCCAAACCAGGTAGTCCTGTTCGACAACCGCATCACCCAGCACTACGCCCCGGACAACTACGATGGCCAGCCGCGCAAGCTCAACCGCGTCACCATTGCCGGCGACATTCCCGTCAGCATCGACGGAAAGCCCAGCCAGGCCATCCAGGGTGACTCAAGCACCTACTCGGTAGTGGCCCCGATCAGCCACACACCGTAGGCGCACTCCATGTGTTGCTGTTCCCACCCAACTGAGTCGCAGTACAGCGCGTTTTGAGGCCTCATAACGCGCACAACTGCGACTCAGTTGGGTTAAAACGGGTTTAGGGGATGTTGTTTCCCCGGGCCGCCACCCACAGTCCATACCACTGGGCACGGGTCATCTCCTCCGCGACAGCTGCCGCGTCGGCGCATGCCACAATCCGGGCGGGATGGGTGGTTCCCACTACCGGAGAAATCCTGGCCGGGTGCTTCATCAGCCAACCCAGCAACACTGATTCCGGCGTAGTGTTCTTCTCCCCTGCCATCTGTTCCAGCATCTCCGCTACTGCCAACTCGGCCGGTGAGAGCTCCTCCGGCTTCGCTCCGGTGTAACGCCCTTGCGCCAGGGACCCATAGGCCTGCAGTTCAATCCCGTGTCTCATGCAGTGCTCCAGGGTCCCGTGCGGAAAGCTGTACCCCACCCCCTCCGCATGGTTGACCAGCACACCGCTCTCCAGCCAGTCCCGGCGAAGCAGGCTCATTTCCAATTGGTCCGCCACAAGGGGCGTCTCCAACTGGTCCTGAAGGAACGCGATCTGGGCTCCGGACATGTTGGACACACCCAGTTGCCGCACCTTGCCTTCCGCCGTCAACTCTCCGACGGCGGCCGCCACCTCACGCGGGTCCATCAGCGGATCGGGGCGGTGCAGCAGCAGCACGTCCACATAGTCGGTCTGAAGCCGCTTCAGGCTCCCGTTGACCCGTTCGAGGATCGCTTCCCGGCTGAGGTCGTAATGCGTCGCCAACCCACGCTCCCCCAGCCTGATACCGCACTTGGTTTGCAGCTGGATCTTTTCACGCAGGCCCCGCGAACGGGCAAGGACTTCACCGAAGACGGCCTCGGACTTTCCGTTGCGGTAAATGTCAGCATGATCGAAAAGCTCAATCCCGATGCCCACGGCGGCGTCGACCACCGCGGCGGCCTGATCGATCTCAGCTGCGCCATAGGACGTTCCGTCCCACGGGCCACCGAGTCCCATGCAGCCATAGATGAGGCGTCCCCGCCCGTTCGCATTCGTCATAACTTCAGTCTTCTGCCGCAGCGCTACGCGTTGCTGACTACCCAGGCAGTGGTGTCGGAGGGCAGCTTGCCGTTCTCCAGCGGACCGCTGGCGACCACCACGTCACCTTCAGGCAGCTCAACAGGCTCGCCGCCAAAGTTCGTGACGGTATGCCAGCCACCCGGGCGGCTGAAGTGCAGCACGTCCTGGTTTCGGGTTTCCACCCACTCAAGTTCCTCAGCCGTCTGGAGTTCTCTGCGCAGGCCCAACGCCTTGCGGTAGAGCTCCAGCGTGGAACCGTCCACGCCGTCCTGGGTGGATACTGCGTAATCCTTGAACCACTCCGGCTGGGGAAGGTGCGCCTTGCCCGCGCCGAAGCCAAACGACGGACCTTCCGCCGTCCACGGCAACGGCACCCGGCATCCGTCGCGCCCGATCTCCACGCCCGGGTTGCGGAAGAAGGACGGGTCCTGGCGTTCCGAGTCAGGGATTTCCGAGACTTCACGCAAACCGAGCTCTTCACCCTGGTAAAGGTAGGCCGAGCCGGGAAGCGCGAGCAGCAACAGCGTGGCGGCGCGGGCACGACGCAAGCCAAGTTCGACGTCGAGCTCTTCAGCCGGCGCGCCGGCCAGCAGCCAGCCCTTGCCATCCTGGCCCTTGGGCTTGCCGCCGGTGATGTCCTGGGCCGCGTTGGTTCCCTGCGCAACGGAGCCGCCTTTGGGAAGGCCGTACCGCGTGGCGTGGCGGACGACGTCGTGGTTGGAGAAGACCCACGTGGACGAAGCACCTGATTCCTTGGCTGCCACGAGGTTGTCCGTGATGATTTTCCGGAAGGATGCAGCGTCGAAGTCGGACTGCAGGAGATCGAAATTGAACGCCTGGCCCAGTCCTTCGGGGCTTGCATAGCGGGCACGGCGGGACTCGTGGACCCAGGCCTCGGCGACAGCCGTACGGGGCGGGTTGTACTCATTGAAGAGCTTGCGCCATTCCGCGTACACCTCGTGGACTTCATCGCGGTCCCAGAACGGGTGGGAACCATCGGTGAAGCCATCAGTTCCGTGGGCCTTGGCTTCGAGATCGGCCTTCATGGGCAACGGCTCGGACAGATCCTTGGCCATGCCGTGGGCTACATCAATCCTGAAACCATCAACGCCGCGGTCCGACCAGAAACGCAGGGTCTTCAGGAAGTCCTCACGGATCTCCGGGTTCTCCCAGTTAAAGTCCGGCTGCTCCTTGGCAAAAATGTGCAGGTACCACTGGCCGGGAGTGCCATCCGGCTCGGTGATGCGATCCCAAATGGGGCCGCCAAAGACGGAGTCCCAGTCCGACGGCGGCAGCTCGCCGTTCTCGCCCCGGCCGTCACGGAAGATGTAGCGCTCGCGGGCAGCGGAGTCCTTGGGTGAAGCCAAGGCCTCCTTGAACCACTCATGGCGGTCGGAGGAATGGTTGGGGACGATGTCCGCCACGATCTTGATGCCGGCGGCGTGCAGGGCCTCAACCATCTCGTCGAAGTCCTCAAGCGTACCCAGCTTCGGATCCACATTGCGGTAGTCATCTACGTCGTAGCCGCCGTCAGCGAGCGCTGAAGGGTAGAAGGGGCTCAGCCAGACGGCGTCGATTCCCAGTTCCTTAAGATAGGGAACTTTGGCGGTGATGCCCTTGATGTCGCCCAGTCCGTCGCCGTTGGCGTCGTGGAAGCTGCGGGGATAGATCTGGTAGACAGCCGCCTGGCGCCACCAGTTGGGGTCGGCCATGCGGTCTACATCGGTATGGTGTGCCTGAGTGGCGGAGGTGCTCACGAAACTCCTTTGATTTAGTATCTAAATTTATATCCCGGACCAGTATGAAACGGCCGGACACCGCAGGTCAACAGGCCTAGCCCTTTACGGCCCCCTGGGTAACCCCTGCCATGACCCACCGCTGCGTGAACAGGTAGGCAATTATCGCCGGGGCCATTGCCATCAGGTAGGACGCGAAGGACACGTGGTAGTTGTTGCTGAACTGGGTCTGGAACAGGTTTTGCCGCACTGGGAGTGTCTGCAGGGACGGATCGGAGATGATCAGCGACGGCATCATGAAGTCATTCCACGCATAAAGGAAGGCGAAGATTCCCACGGTGGCGCTCATTGGAGCGAGAAGCGGGAAGATCAGCTTCCAAAAGGTCTGCCAGGTGGTAGCGCCGTCGATCCTTGCACTCTCCTCCAACTCCATCGGGATGGACCGGAGAAATGCGGTGAACAGAAGGACGCTGAAACTCAGCTGGAACATGGTGGCCAGCAGGATCACACCGAACGGATTGTCCAGGCCCAACCGGCCCGTGAGCTGGATCTGCGGCAGCGCCACCACGGGGAACGGAATGAACATTGCCCCCAGCAAGTAGAAGAACGAATACCGGAAGAGCCGGCGCTCCCAGTTTCGAACGATCGCATAAGAAGCAAAGGCCGCAAGGATGATGGTGGCCACCACCGTCCCGGCAGTCACCAGCAAGGACATCGCGGCGCCAACAGGGAAGTTTGTCAGCGTCCAGGCCTGGACGAAGCCGTCAAAACTGAAGGGAGCCGGGAAGGAGAAGGCGCTGCCATCCACCGCCTGCCCCTGGGTCTTCAGCGCCATGGAGATTGTGACGTACAGCGGCAGGAGCACGGTGACGGCGCACAGGATGAGGATGGTGGTTGCCGGCCAGTTGACGCGTTCGACGGCGGACTCGGACCGGCGTCGGCTCTTTCCGGTGGGCTGGGTGGTGGGCTCGGTGATGGCGAGGGTGGCTTGATTGGTCATCAGAGTGCATTCCGTCCGCGAGTCAGCGAAAGCTGTACGAGAGAGATAACAATGGCCACTACGAAGAAGATCGTGGCGTTGGCCATCTGGTAGGCGTAGTCGCCGCCGTTGAAGCCCGAGATGACGGTCATCGCGATGCTTCGGGTTGACGTGCCCGGGCCACCGTTGGTCAGGCCAACAATGATGTCGTAGGCGTTCAGGAAGCCTTTGAACCCCAGGATGATGTTGATGACCACGTAGCCCGATACCAGCGGAAGCGTGATCTTGACCAACTGCTGGAACTTGCTGGCTCCATCGATTTCCGCAGCTTCATAGACGTCCCCCGGCACGGCCACCAGTCCTGCGATGTAGATCAGCAGTGCACCCGGCACAGCCTGCCAGGCAGTGACCAGCACAATGGCTACCCAGGCGAGGTCCGGGTTTGCCAGCAGGCTGTTCTCCAGCCAGGGAATCCCGGCAGCGGCGCCAAGGGAGGGCAGCGAGTTGGAGAACAGGAAGTTGAAGACGTAGGCGATGATGATGCCCGAGACCACCATGGGGATGACGAAAATGGTCCGCAGCGCCGATTTCATCCTGATGCGCGAGGTCAGCCCGACGGCCAGGAGGAACGCCACCACGTTGACGGCGATCACGGTGACGATGGAGAACCCGAACGTGAACAGGTAGCTCTGCAGGATGGCGGGGTCGGTGAAGATGGCAACGTAGTTGGTCAGGCCGACAAATTCCCAGTCACCGATTCCGATCGAGTTGGTGAAACTGAAGAAGATGCCGATGATTCCCGGAATGGTGATGGCCAACGTGAAGAGGATGAGGCTGGGGACGAGGAAAAAGTAGAAGATCGGCTCGACCCGGCGCGTGCTGCCCTGCCGCTGACGGCCCTGCTTGGCCGAAACCTGCTTCCGGCCGTCCTGCCCGGACGTAGTGGGGGTGGTGATGATGGACATGATGTTGACTCCCTGCTTCGGCGCTACTGGCGGAAAGCCAGCCGCGCCCAGTCTGCGTCGAGGGTGCTAAGGGTGGAGGTGGGGCTGGCGCCGAAAACGAGGGCCTGCGTGTAGTTCATGATCGGGATGGTTTTTGGTACCAGCACTGAAGGACCCTGGTAGACCTGGGATTGCTCGTAGTACCGCACCATTCCTTCAATCCGGGGATCGGGAGCCGCAGCTGAATCCTTGGTGGGAGTGAAGCCCAACTGCGATTTGTTGTAGGCATCGATCACTTCGGGCCGGTAAAGGTACTCGAGGAAGTCCTTTGCGGCCTCCTTGTGCTTGGACGCTTCCGGTATCCAGGCCGCAAGGTCCACGTTCACCCGGACACGCAGGTCCTGGGGGTCTTCGGTCATGGGCAGCGGGAAGGTTCCAAGTTTCAGGTCAGGGGCCGTCTTCGCGATCTCGCTGAAGGCCCACGGACCCTGCAGGTACATGGCGGCCTTGCCCTGGGAGAACGCCAGGTTGCCGTCGCCGTAGGCCCGGCTGGCTGCATCCTTGTTCACGTACTTCGAGGCCAGTTCCAGCATCTTGCCAACAGGCTTTTCAAAGTCCTTCTGGAAGGACACTGCAGATTTTGGCCCCACGTTGGTGCCTTCGGCGGAAAGCTTGTCAAAGAAGTCCAGCGTGTCCACCTGGCCGCCCACGGAGTAGTCGAACCAGCCCTGGGCGATGGTCCAGTCGTCCTTCCACGTGGCGTAGAAAGGCGTCACTCCAGCGGCTTTGAGTTGATCGCATGCTGCGGTCAGCTCACTCCAGGTGGTGGGCACCTTGATGTTGTTGGCCGCGAAGATTTCCTTGTTGTAGATGACCGAGGAGGCCATGATCGAGTAGGGCAGCGCGCTGGTGCGGTCCGGGTAGGTCCCGTACTGGTCCATCAACGGCTGGAGATCTTCGCGGATCCTTGACGCCGCTGCCGTACCGGAGAGATCGCTCAAGGCCCCCCGCTGGACAAAGCGTGAGGTTTCCATGTTGTAGTTCGCCAAGGCGATGTCCGGCGGATTTCCCCGGACGAAGCTCGCGGACACCACATCCACCCCCGAGGTGTCCAGGACAACCTCGGTGTCGTTCTGGGAGGCGTTGTAGTCGGCAACGAGCTTGGTCATGAAGCCAATGGCTTCGCGCTTGCTGAACGTGAAGCGGATGGTTTCCTTGCCCGATTCCCCTGTGCAACCGGAGAGGAGACCGGCCAGCAGGGCCAGTCCGAGGCTCATCGCCGCAAGGCGCTTCTTACGCGTAGGTTTCACAGACTCCGTGGTCCTTTCGTCGTGCGGACCGCTGTGGCCGCCGTGCCCGGGGTGGTCGCTGCTGACCATCCCGAGTTTAGATAGGAGATAAATTTATGACCTATCGCTAGTTTGAGTGACGTGCGCCACAGGGTCAAGCTTTTAACGGAAGCGCGTCACAATCTAAATTTATGTACTAAATTTAGAGAGATCGTTCTATCGCTCCCGATAGACGCCCAAGAGTTTGGAGTACCCCATGCTGAGCGGGACTGCACCGTCAACCCAACTGGTACGCCGGGTCAACGCCAGCGCAATGCTCAAAGCCATGCGCGGCGCCGGTGTCCTCACCGGAACCGAGTTGATGGACTCCACCGGGCTCTCGCGCGCCACCGTCATATCGATCTGCGATGAACTGGTCCGGCTCGGTTGGCTCCAGGAGTTGGAGAACCAACGGGGTACCGGGGACTACGTCAAGGGACGCCCGGCCCGCCGCTTCGTGTTCGACGATGACGCGGCCAGCGTCATCGGCATCGACATCGGCGCCACCAAGATCACGGCAATCGTGGCCAACATGGCAGGGGCATCCCTGTCCAGGGTCACCATGCCTTTCCGCACCTTCAACCTCCCTGCCGATGAACGCGCCGACGTGCTGGACCGCATTGCCGCAGACGCCCTGAAGCAGGCAGGAGTCACTGCGGATTCAGTGCTGGCGGTCGCCGTGGGCGTTGCCGCACCGGTCAGCCGCGACGGCGAAGTCCTCACCGTCCAGGAATTCTGGAGGTCCTTCGACGTCCGCAGGATCGTCGCTGAGCGGCACGGCTGGCATGTCCTCTTGGAAAATGACGCCAACCTGGCCGCCTTGGCCGAACGGTGGCAGGGCACCGCGCAAGGAGTGGACAACTTTGTGGTGATGTTGGCCGGTGACCGCCTGGGCTCGGGCATCCTTGAATCCGGACGCCTGCTCCGCGGCCAGCTCGGAGGCTTCGGTGAACTGGGCTATCTGGACACCGTGGAAGGCGTGGGAGACACCTACGGAATTGCCCACTACGCTGCCCGGTGGGGCCGCGAAGCCATGGAAGCCAGCACCACTACCTCGCTGCACACTCTCTGTGGCAGCGATCCTGAATCCCTGAGCGCCGAAATGGTCTTCGAAGCCGCAGCAGAGGGCGATGACGCCGCACGAACCGTGCTGGACCGCCTGTCTGAACGCATGGCCCGGGTCATCGGTTCAGTCAGTACATTGGTGAACCCAGACCTGGTGGTCATAGCCGGGGCCGTGGCGGCCTCGGCCCACGCACTGATTCCGGGCATTGAAGAGAAGATGACGGAGTTCACCTTCACTCCCCCGCGCCTGGCAACCTCACCCTTGGGCGATGGGATCGTGTCCCTCGGCGCGATCCGGCATGCACTGGATTATGTCGAGGAACATGCCCTGGACCTTTACCCCGCGTCGCTGCCGAAACACGAGGCTGCCGGCTGACCGCTTCTTGCCGCTCGGCCCGGCAGGCGGCCAGTCCGGAATTCGGCTAGTCCGGCATCGACATGGTGCGCAGGTCCAGTTGCCTCAGCACGCGATCTGCGACTTCCGGATCAGTACCCAGCTCGTTCCGGGCCGCCACCACTTCCTGCCGTGCAGCATCCAACGCGATGGTCTGCACCGCGATGGACAACTCCCGTCCGCGCTTGCGCTTTTCAGCGACCGACTCGTTCTGCAGGGTGCCATCGAGCAACTCCGCATGCAGTCTGCGCATCTTTTCCTTGACCAGCGCCACCTTCTCCGCCGGGAGTTCCTTCATCAGGTCGTGGTCCTTCAAGGCGGCGACCGCAGCCGACTGGGCGCGCTTGGCGAGGACCTTGGCGGCATCCTGCTCGTGAGAACCATCTTCGGTGGCCTTCAGCACCCGCATGAGCCATGGCAAGGTGAGGCCGGGAAGCACCAGGGTTGCCAGAAGGACGGCGCAGGCAATCACCAGGATCTCGTGCCGGGCCGGGAAGTCACTGCCATCCGGCAGGGTCAAGGGAAGCGCCAGCGCCAACGCCAACGTAGCCAGGCCGCGCATGCCACACCACGTCAGGATCAGCACTTCCTTGGGCGAGGTGGGCTGCAGGAGGTTCCTGCGCCTCCGGGCCGTCAGGGCAAGCAGGCCCAGCCACAAGAACCGGACGACGAACACCAGGATGCAGATAACCACAGCCATGCCGATCATCCCGAAGATCGCAGTCCCCTCGTCCCGGATAACGTGGCGGATCTCCAGCCCCACCAGGCCGAACGCCAGGCCTGTGGCAAGCAACTCCACCACATCCCAGAACGCCGTCCGCGTAATGCGTTCAGCGGCATCCTGCGGCCGCGTATGGCGCTGCAACTCCAAGGCGGTGACGACGACGGCCACCACACCTGATGCGTGCAACTCTTCCGCGAGAATGTAGGCGGCGAACGGAACCACCAAGGTGACGGCACTGCGGGCCACCATGGACGTGACCAACGTGGTGATGAACTTGGTCAGCCAACCCATGGCGATGCCGATCACCACAGCCAGCGCGGCTCCGATGATGAACTGCGGAATGACCTCCGGGCCCACTTCCTTCCCGGACACGGTGGCCGCCACGGCAGCCTGGAAGATGACGATGGCAGCAGCGTCGTTGAAAAGCCCTTCGCTTTGCAGGACCGTGATGAGGCGGCGCGGCATGTGGACCCGGCCGGCTACCGACTCAACGGCAACGGGATCCGGCGGGGCCACCATGGCACCCAAAGCGATGGCCGCCGGGATTCCGATGCCCGGGATCATCAGCCAGGCAGCACCGGCCACTACAGCCGTTGACACCACCACCAGAGCTACGGCCAGGAGCAGGAGCGTCCGCCACCGCACCCTGAAGACGGCCCACGAGCTCTTCTGGGCGGTGGCGAACAGGAGCGGCGGAAGGAAGATCGGCAGGATCAGCTCAGGCGAAATTTCAAACTCAGGGAAGCCCGGGATGAAGGTCAACGCCACAGCCAGCAGCAGCATCAGGACCGGGTACGGAAGCCGGAGCCGGTCCCCCAGGCCCACTGCCACCACCGTAGCCAGCAGCAACCCGACAATGAGCGCCAACTGATCCATGTTCCTGCTTCCCCAGACGTTGTAAGGCCCTCCCCGGACAAAGCCGAAAAAGTTCCCTACCAACATATCCCGGGAGTGCAGACGGTCCACGCGGATGGACGGTCCACGCCTCCGATTCCGGGTCAGTCCTCCGTGAGCGCGTCCACCACGTCCGCGGTGCCATCCTTGAACGCAATGGTCCGGTGGATGGTGCCGGGCAGTTCCAGGACGGCGGCCGTCACCAACGCAACGTTGGCCCGCGACGTCTGTGTTCCGCTGCCGGGGTTCTCGGGGTCGGTCTGGATCAAGCCCGTTGCAGGCTCGTCGGTCAAGGTTCCCGGGCCCAGGATGGTCCAATCGAGGTCGGTGGCACGCAGGTAGTCGTCCGCAGCAGCCTTGGCCTCCGCGTAGGCGAAGAATGGATTGTCAGCTGGGACCCCATGGTCCTTCGCCGCGCCGATGTAGGACACCATGACATACCGCTTGACGCCGGCCTGTGCGGCGGCGTCCATCGATCGGATGGCGGCGTCGCGGTCCACGGCATAGGTCCGGTCCGGGTTGCCCCCGCCGGCCCCTGCGGACCAGACCACGGCGTCGTGGCCGTCGAGCGCCTGGGCGAGTTCCGCCGTCGTCGAGTTTTCCACATCAAGCACCTGCGCTTTTGCGCCGGTTTCCGTGACATCTGCCACATGATCGGGATTTCGGATGAAAGACGTGACGTCGTGACCTTCGCCACTGAGGATGCGGGACAGATGCAGGGCCACTTTCCCGTGGCCGCCAATGATTGCGATTCGACTCATGGACCCATTCTGTCCCACGGAACGAAAAAAGACCCCGCAGGCGAATGCTGCGGGGTCTTGCTCTGTAGCGGTGGGGAGGCTCGATCTCCCGACCTCACGATTATGAGTCGTGCGCTCTAACCAACTGAGCTACACCGCCACGAATGAGAAAAACCTGTGTCAAGCCGGTCAAAACCGCCTTGACACAGGCCCTCATTCAGAGCCCCCCACCGGAATCGATCCGGTGACCTCGTTCTTACCAAGAACGCGCTCTACCACTGAGCTAGGGGGGCAACGAGTAAATACTCTACCGGACGTTTTCAGAAGCTACAAATCGGCGAAAGCACGCGGAAAACAGGCGTCGACACAATTTGCGAAGACGCGGTTTCCTTGATCTATTTTCGCCCTCTTCGACTGCCCGAATCAGGGCAGACGAAGGACCTGTCCGGGGTAGATCCGGTCTGGATTGGGCACAGTATCGGCGTTGGTCGCGATCAAAGCACCGAGATCCACTCCGAACTGTGCGGCGATGCCGCTCATGGTGTCTCCCTGCTCCACCACCACCTCCGTGACGCGCGGGGCCACAGGTCCCTGCTGTCCTGCCCCGACAGCGGCCTCAGAGGCCGCCTCCTGCGCCTGCAGCCGGACTTCGGGGGCATCGGGTTCCAGCCCTTCCTGACGGGCCTCCTGGGCTGCTGCGGCGTCCGCGGCTGCCTGTTGTTGGGCCGCCTGGGCTGCAGCGGCCTCGGCGGCGTCCCGGTCAGCTGCTGACACCCCGACGGCGGCAGCGTCCTCCGCGGCCTGGCTTCCGGCTGATGGGGCTGCTGGAGCGGTGGCCTCGGCGGGAGCTGCGTCGCGGGCAGCGGACCCTGCATCATCCCTGTGATCCTTGTCGCCGTGCAGTAATTGATCGCCGCGCCCCTTGTCACCCAGGCCCAGGTTCTTCTTCACGTTGTCCAGCAATCCCATGGAGCACCCTCCTGCGTTCTACTTGCGTTCTGCCGTGCCTCGATCGTACGGCCGGCCGGGGCCACAGGGAACCCGTGCCCTTATGGGACGCCAGGGAGCGGGATCGGGGGCGATGGAGCATCGACCTTAAATGCCGCAGGGGGCCGGCTCGAAAGCCGACCCCCTGACGGGAATAACTGAGTGTCCAGCATGTGGTGGTGTTTACCACCAGGAAGTGTTTACCACTTGCCCTTGCGGTTGAAGTCGCGGTTTGCGCCTTCTCCACCGGTGCGGGGCTTGCGGGCGCCGTCACCATGACCGCCGAAGCGTGAGCCGCTGGCCTGGCCGCGATCGCGGTCGCCGTAGCTGCCTGCAGTGCGCTCGGAACGGTCGCTGTAGGAGCGGCCGCCACGGTCAGCGGAGGTACGCTCGCCGTCGGACTTGCGGAAGTCCTTCTTGAAGCCACCATTGCCCTTGAAGTTGCCGCCACCACGGTTCTCGCGGTCGCCATAGCCACCACGTCCACCGGCGCCACCACCGGAGTAACTGCCGCGGTCGCCACTGGGCTTGCGGCCGTTGTCCAGTTCGAGGTGGATCAGTTCGCCACCGATGCGGGTGCGGGACAGAGCGCGCAACTGATCCGCGCTCAGGTCTGCCGGAAGCTCCACGAGGGAGTGGTCCGAGCGGATGTCGATGCCACCGATCTGTGCGGAGGAAATGCCACCTTCGTTGGCAATGGCGCCAACGATGGAGCCCGGCATGACACGCTGACGGCGTCCGACGGCGATCCGGTAGGTAGCGTTGCCCTCGGTGAGTGCGCGGGTCGGGCCACGCGAGCCGAAGCCGTCCTTGGAGCGCTCGCGCTTCTGGTACTCAGGAGCGGCAGGCAGTTCCTTGACCAGCAACGGCTGTCCCCCCTGGGCCATGACGGCCAAGGCTGCAGCGATCTCGGAAGCCGGAACGTTGTGCTCTTCCTCGTAGGAGGAGATGAGGTCGCGGAACGCTGCAACATCCTCGGACGCAAGGGTCTCGGTGATGCGCTCGGCGAACTTGCCCAGGCGCAGCGTGTTCACGGTCTCGGCGGTGGGCAGGTGCATCTGCTCCACCGGCTGGCGCGTTGCCTTTTCGATGGAACGCAGCAGGTACTTCTCGCGCGGCGTCATGAACAGGATCGCGTCGCCGGAACGGCCTGCACGGCCCGTACGACCAATGCGGTGCACGTAGGACTCGGTGTCATGCGGGATGTCGTAGTTGATGACGTGGCTGATGCGCTCCACGTCAAGGCCACGGGCAGCGACGTCGGTAGCGACGAGGATGTCGATGCGGCCTTCCTTCAGCGCGTCCACAGTGCGTTCGCGCTGCTGCTGCGGGATGTCGCCGTTGATGGCGGCAGCCTGGAAGCCGCGGGACTTCAGCTTGTCGGCGAGGTCCTCGGTAGCCATCTTGGTGCGCACGAAGGCAATAACGCCGTCGAACTCTTCAACCTCGAGGATGCGGGTCAGTGCGTCCAGCTTGTGCGGGCCCATGACCTGGAGGTAACGCTGCTTGGTGTTGGCGCCGGTGGTGGTCTTGGACTTCACCGAGATTTCAGCCGGGTTGTTCAGGTACTGCTTGGACATGCGGCGGATCTGGCCCGGCATGGTGGCAGAGAACAGCGCAACCTGGCGGGTTTCCGGAGTCTGCTGGAAGATCTGCTCAACGTCATCGGCAAAGCCCATGCGCAGCATTTCGTCAGCTTCGTCCAGCACCAGGTACTGGAGCTCGGACAGGTCCAGGGAACCCTTGGCGATGTGGTCGATTACGCGGCCGGGGGTACCGACAACAACCTGGGCGCCACGGCGCAGTCCGGCGAGCTGCGGGCCGTAAGCCGAGCCACCGTAGACCGGGAGGACCGTGAAGTCGTCAATGTGCTTGGCGTAGGAGGTGAAAGCCTCGGCAACCTGGAGGGCCAATTCACGCGTCGGGGCCAGGACCAGTGCCTGGGTCTTGCGTGAGGGACCGTTGAGGTCGTGGAGTTCTGCCAGGCGGGACAGGGCGGGAACAGCGAAAGCTGCAGTCTTGCCGGTACCGGTCTGGGCGAGGCCAACGACGTCGCGGCCTTCGAGGAGCAGCGGGATGGTGGCTGCCTGGATGGGTGACGGCTTCTCGTAGCCGACATCCTGCAGCGCGGCCAGAACGCGGCCGTCGATGCCAAGATCGACGAAGCGTACGCCTTCTTCTTCCGCTTCTTCTGCCTTGGGGGCAGGAGCTTCGGTTTCTTCTGCCTTGGGAGCAGGAGCTTCGGTGAAGGTGGGGGCTGCAGACTCGGCTGCAGCGTTCTCGACGGGGGCAGCGGCAGCAGCCGGTGCTTCAGCTTCGGCGGGCGCGGTGGTCTCTGCTGCAACAGCGGACTCAGCGGACTCAGTGGTCTGGGCGTCGAAGTTTTCGTTGAGATTTTCGGTCATAGGGGGAAATTCCTCATCCATAGGGTAGTCGGCGCGGCCCGGTTGGGCTTGGCCGCAGTACTCGTCGCGAAGGCAGGCAAAGTGCCCTGCTCTCGCAAGAAGTCCGGCGCTATCGCAATCCCATGGCAGGACTTCCCGCTGCATCTCTTGGCTGCTATCCCAGCAGTCTGTACAGCGTTTTCTTTAGCCGGCTCTCCCTATGAAAATGCCCGCACACAATTGCGGGCCCCAACACTTACCAGTCCTGCCTCAAGAATTGGGCAGGATAAAGGGATTTCCGGAGTGGGGGATATTTCAAGTGTAGGGCACGGGGTGGCCTCACCGCGACTTAAGCCTCAAGGAAGGGCGGTGAGCTTGTTCACACCCTTGCTGTCGGCGCCGCTTCGCAACTACTGAAGGCCGTGACGGCGCAGGACTTTGTCGAACGTGGAGTGGTAGTCGTCCTGGAGCCGGATCTCCCCGTCGGCCTGCGCATCGAGCAACGCCTGGACAAGGTCCGGCGTCGGCTCGCTGAACCACTGGCCCACCGTGATGCCATGCTTCGGGACGAACGTCCGGTGAATATGGTCGCCTGCGGACAAGGTCCCTGTCTTGATCACCCGGAGGTACGTGCCCACACGTCCGGCCTGCGTGAACCGCTTCACCCACTGCGGCTCGTCCAGAACCCGCTGGAACGTAGCGCAAGGAACCCGCGGGGACGTCACTTCGACCTCCACTTCCAGGCCGATCCGCCACCGTTCCCCGATGACCGCACCGGTGGTTTCGATGCCGGCCACCCGCAGGTTCTCGCCGAAGAGACCGGCCGGCACCTCCCGTTGAAGCTCGCCCGCCCAGTAATCGGCATCCGCCTGCGAATAGGCATACAGCGCTTGGTCTTCTCCACCATGGTCGATGCGGTTCGCCTGCACATCCCCGTGGACGCCCAGTTTATGAACCTTGACGGGTCCTTCGACGGGGCGCTTGTCCAAGGCTGTGACTCCCACACTGCCGGAGTCGGGCAACAGCTGGTGGACACGGCAGACGGCCAGGAGGGAAGCAGTGTTCATGGGATCAGTCTACGGACGGTCCGGGGCGGGGTTAAGGATCAAAACGGTAGCCCATGCCCGCTTCCGTGTGCAGATGGCGGGGCTCTGCCGGATCCCGCTCCAACTTCCGGCGCAGCTGGGCGATGTACACGCGCAAGTATTGGGTTTCCTTGGCGTAGGCCTGCCCCCACACCTGGGTGAGGATCTGCTGCTGGCTCACCAGCTTCCCCTTATTACGGACCAGCAGCTCCAGGATGTTCCACTCCGTAGGCGTCAGCCTGACCTCAGCCCCGTCCTTCACGATTCTCTTGCCTGCCAGGTCCACCATGAAGTCGGTGGTGGCCAGCGTTGGTTCCTCATGCCCGGTGACCACACGGCGCGAGGCGACCCGAAGCCGGGCAAGCAGCTCATCCAAACCGAAGGGCTTGGTCACGTAGTCGTCCGCACCGGCGTCGAGCGCCTCCACCTTGTCCTCCGACGCGTGCCGGGCAGAGAGCACAATGATGGGCATGCTGCTCCAGCCGCGGATCCGGCGGATGATCTCCACGCCGTCCATATCCGGCAGCCCGAGGTCCAGCACCACGATCTCCACAGGCTGCTTGGCAACGGCCTGAAGGGCATCGGCACCGTTGCCTACCGACAACGCCTGGTAGCCATGGGCCTGAAGCGTGACCTGCATGGCGCGGGCGATCCGGGCCTCGTCCTCGACGATAAGTACCAGCGTCATTGCGCGCCACCAGTCCACAGCGGCAAAGTGACCACCATGGTCAAGCCACCACCCGGCGTCGGCTCCGCAGCGAGTCTCCCGCCCATGGCCTCGCAGAACCCCTTGGCCACTGCGAGGCCCAGCCCGATCCCGCCGCCGGCAGTGTGTCCGGGCGCCGGCGAATCACCGAAGCGCTGGAACGGCTGGAACATGGTGAGGACTTCCTCACTGCCCACTCCCCTGCCATGATCGACAATCCGCAGTTCGCCGGCAGGCCGGTCACCCAAGGTGATGCCGGCACCAGCCCGTGCTGTCAGGACCACATCCGATTCCGGTGCGTACTTCACGGCGTTCTCAACGATATTGGCCACCACGCGCTCAAGCATGCCGGCATCGGCCTGCACCGGGGGAAGGTTGGGTGGCAGTTCGTTGCGGAGGCGCTCAGGCGGAAGACCTCGCAGGGCCTGCGGCAGTACCTCAGCCCAGCCGATCCCGGTCAGCAGCGGATTGACCGCGTCTGCGGTGATTCGGGACATGTCCAGGAGATTATCCACCAAGTGATCCAGGCGGTCCGCATAATCCTCGATGGTCTCCAGCAGTTCCCGCTCCACCTCTGGAGGAAAACTCACGTCCTCCTGGCGCAGGCTGCTGACAGCCAGCTTGATACCGGCCAACGGCGTCCTCAGGTCATGCGACACGGCGCGCAGAATGGATGTCCGCATCTTGTTGCCCTCGGACAGCCGGACATTGTCCCGCCGGCTCTTCACCAACTGTTGCCGCTCGCGCACGGCCACCACAAAGGCTCCGAAGGCGGCCAGCAGCCGCTGGCGCTGCGGTGTCAGGGGTCCGCCGCGCAGCAGCAGCGTGTACTGGGGATCGACGACGGCGGCATGGTCGGCGGCGGCATGGGTCACCGGCGGATTGGGGCCGGCGCTCGCCAGGACCTGCGATGCGGGAGCCGCCCCGGGCGTGGCTGCCGCGCCCGGGGGTGCG
This sequence comes from Paenarthrobacter sp. CCNWLY172, assembly GCF_037402035.1. Taxonomy (NCBI): domain Bacteria; kingdom Bacillati; phylum Actinomycetota; class Actinomycetes; order Micrococcales; family Micrococcaceae; genus Paenarthrobacter; species Paenarthrobacter sp. CCNWLY172. The sequence goes on along the minus strand of NZ_JBBEGB010000001.1, from coordinate 397,317 downwards.
GAGCCCAACAACGTCACCGCTTCCATGCCAAGGTTGCTCCGGACCTTCTCAAGGAAGGTCTCCAGGCTTCCATCCGAACTCAGGATCCGAAGAGCCAACTCGCTCAGGGCAGTGGCTTCGGCTTCGGATCGTGCTGCTTCCTGGGCCCGCCTGCTGGCCAGGCCCACCGCGAGCGCCACACCGCAGGCCACTGCCAGGAACACCACCAAGGTGAACAGCGTGGTGGGGTCGGCAATGGAAAGCGAGCCAACCGGATCGGCCGAGAAGTAGTTCAGCAGGAAGCTGCCCAAAACCGCGGCCACCACTGCAGGCCACAACCCGCCGATCGCGGCGACCGCAACCGCCACGGCCAACTGCAGCAGCATGATCATGGCGAAGTTACGGAAGTTCAGTAACGTCACCAAGAGTTCGACGGCGGGCGGCAGCATGAGTGCCAGCACCAAACCTGTCACCACACGCCCCCGGCCGATGCCTCGAACCGGCGGGAGCCGGAGCAGCACGCCGTCGTCGCCGTTGCTGTAGGTCTCAGGTGCCGCCATGGCTACATCCTTACACGCTTCCCGCGGTGGGGAGTTCTCCCCATTTACCGGCGTCATCCGTGCCTGCACGGCGCGCAAGGACTAGGCTTGCTCTGAGCATTCCGGTCCGGTGTACCGCCGGACACTTCAACGGTCTATCCAGGGGGATATACATGGGCCCGAAAGACAGCCCTGACGCAGCCGGCAACAACGGCAGCAGCAGGGACAACAACAGCGACTTCGGAGCGGGCAACAATCCGCCCAAGCCCCCACCTTGGCAGGTGCCCAAGCCAGAACTCCACCCTGAGCTGTTCACTCCTGTCCAGGAGAACCCGCAACAGGACAAACCGACGCGGAAGAGCAGGAAAGCACCTGCAGGCGCTGCTCCCAGCGCGACCGGAGCTCCTCAACCGGGGCAGCCCCTCCCCGTGGTGGATCCGTTCGCCAAGGAACGCGAACGCGGCGAGGCCGAGGCAGCGAAGAAGAAGAAGCGGTCGCAGCGCCGCACCGTCGTCGTCGGCCTTGGCGTGACAGCACTGTTGGCTGGAACCATTACCGCGATCGTTGCCAGCAACGAGCAGGAAGCTGACTACGCCCAGGTCTGTTTCAATGAGGAAACCGGCGAGCGTGTTGACGACAACGAGTGCAACAACAGCAGCTCGGCCGGCCGTAGCTCCGGTGTCTACGCCTGGTACTTCTACTCCCGCGGCGCCAGCGTGCCTGCTGTGGGGCAAAACCGCAACGCCTACCCGAGCTACACCAAGAACGTCCCAACAGGAGCCAAGTCCTCCACGGGCTACAGCACCAAGGGCGGAACGGTCAGCCGCGGCGGCTTTGGCAGCAGCTCCAAAAGCGGCGGAAGCTCGGGAGGCTAGGCGTGCGTCGACTGCCCTCCGAGCCCAGGCCGGACTGGAAGCAAAAGATCGAAGAACAGGGCCTGGTTTTTTCGACCACCACCATGCCCGACGGCCGCAAAATCGAATACTGGAACGAATCGGCGTATTACGAATTCACCGTGGACGAGGTGGAGACCCTCGAGAAAACCGCGGAAGAAATGCACATCATGTGCCTGGAGGCCGCCAAGTACCTGGCCACCGGCGCCATGGGCGACCTCGGCATTGGGCAGCAAGCCCTGGAGTTGGCAGGCGAGTCACTGCTGGCCGCGGATGTGGACGTCTATGGCCGTTTTGACTTCATCTATGACGGCAAGGGCGGCCCCGCCAAGATGTTGGAGTACAACGCCGATACCCCTACCGGGCTGATCGAAGCCTCCGTGGCCCAATGGTTCTGGCTCCAGGACGTCTTTCCGGAAAAAGACCAGTGGAACGGAATCCATGAGGCCCTGATCCGGCAGTGGAAGAAGCTGCAGTTCCGCACGGGCATGAGCACGCTCCACGTAGCCCATTCCGAAGCGGAGGAATCCGGCGAGGACTGGATGACGGCGGCCTACATGCGGGATGTCGCAAGCCAGGGTGGCTGGACCACCATCGGCATCAACATGTCCGACATCGGCTGGGACCCCAACCTGAACCGGTTCGTGGACCTGGACAACTTCATGATCAGCACCATGTTCAAGTTGTATCCATGGGAGCTGATGATGAAGGAGCCGTTCGGGCAGCGCCTTCTGCAGCGCGCCCACAATCCGCGCTGGGTTGAGCCGGCATGGAAAATGCTGCTGTCCAACAAAGCACTGCTGGCGGCCCTGTGGCATCTGTACCCCCACCACGAAAACCTGCTGCCGGCCTACCTCGGCGATCCCGGCCCACTCAAGGAATGGGTGGCCAAACCGCTGCATGGACGCGAAGGCGACAACATCCGCATCCACGCCCCCGGCATTGAGATCCAGCAGCCAGGCGGCTACGGCCGTGAAGGCTGGTGCTTCCAGCAATACCACTCCCTGCCCGACTTCGATGGCAACCATCCTGTCCTGGGTCTATGGGTAGTGGATGGCGAATCCGTCGGTTGCGGCATCCGGGAATCGGACGGCCCCATCACGGACTACTTCTGCCGTTTTGTCCCCAATACCATTGACGCCCCGGCGCCCATCGCGCCCCCTGCTACTTCCTACGGAGCTGCACTATGAGCACTGAAACCTCGACGCCGGGTGGCGGCTCAGCGGGCGGCGACCCCACCGCCGTCGTGCCCTCAAAAGGCCTTCACGCCGGGATCCTTGACCTTGGCGACTCCGTCATGCTGGGCCTGGCATCCACCGCGCCCGTCTATTCGCTGGCGGCCACGCTGGGGCTCATTGTTGCCGTCAACGGAAACTACACGCCGCTGATCCTGATCCTCGGCTTCCTCCCGGTCCTGTTCATTGCCTACGCCTTCCGTGAGCTGAACAGCGCCATGCCGGACTGCGGCACCACGTTCTTCTGGGCCCGCAAAGCCTTCGGCCCGTGGGCCGGCTGGCTCGGCGGTTGGGGCGTGGCCCTCGCCGGAATCGTGGTTTTGGCCAACCTGGCGCAGATTGCCGGCAAGTACCTTTGGCTCCTGATCGGCGATGGTTCCCTGGCCGACAACACGTGGCTGGTGACGGCCACCGGCGTGTTGTTCATCGTATTCATGACATATGTGAACCATCGCGGCATCCGGTTGGGCGAGCACGTCCAACGCACCCTGACCTATATCCAGTACATCTCACTGGGTATCTTCGCGGTGGCCATTGTCTTCCGCATTGCCGGCGGAGCGCCTGAAGGACAGGCGTTCGACTTTGAATGGTTCAACCCGGCCGGCGCATTTGCCGACCCCGGCGCAGTGGTCCATGGTGTGCTGCTGGCGTTGTTCATCTACTGGGGCTGGGACACGTGCCTGGCCCTCAACGAGGAAACCGAAAACCCTGCCAAGACCCCCGGCCGAGGGGCCGTCATCTCAGCCTCCGTGCTGGTGGCGATCTACGTTTCCGTAGCACTGCTGGTGATGATGTACGCCACGATCGGTACTGACGGCATCGGCCTGGGCAATGAGGCCAACCAGGATGACGTCTTCCTGGCCATGAAAGACGTAGTGCTGGGTCCCTGGGGCTGGCTGATCATCGTGGCTGTGCTGGCGTCCGTCCTGTCTTCCACACAAACCACCATCCTGCCCACCGCGCGCGGAACACTGTCCATGGGCGTGCACGGTGCGCTCCCCGCCCGGTTCGGCAAGGTCCATGAGCGCTTCATGACCCCGGGCTTCTCCACCCAGGTCATGGGTGCGGTGGCCGTGGTGTACTACGTAGCCATGAGTTTCCTCAGCGAAAACCTGCTGTCCGATTCCATCAGCGCCATCAGCTTGTTCATCGCGTTCTACTACGCCCTGACCGGCTTCTCCTGTGTGTGGTTCTTCCGCTCCACGCTGAAGGATTCTGCCCGCAACCTGTGGTTCCGGGGCATCCTGCCACTCCTCGGAGCGTTGTCCCTGACGGCGGCTTTCTTCATCTCGGCAGTGCAGATGTGGGACCCGTCGTACGGGGACACGCAGATCTTCGGCATCGGCGGGGCATTTGTCAGCGGCGTACTGCTGCTGGCCCTTGGTGTTGTGCTGGCCATCGTGTGCCGCTTCGCACCGTCCACCCGCGGCTACTTCACCGGTGAGCGGCCCGAGGCCGGAGTGGTACGCGGCGAATAGTCTTGGCGCACCTTCCCGGTTAGTCCTCCAGAAAGGGCCGGAAACCCCCGCGACACGGGTGTTTCCGGCCCTTTCTTTGGTTCTGTGGCTGGAAGCCGGGACCAAATGGAAAGGAACGCAGGCTCAGCGTTGCCTTGCGGCCCATTGACGCAGGCGGGTCGGCACATCCGGAACGTCCTCAATCCGGACTGAGTGACGCCGGAGGGCAACGAACCAGCAGACGAGGATGGCCACGGCACAGAAAACACCTGCACTGGACGCCATAATCCATAAACCAGGCGTCTGGACATTCAAGTCAGGCGAACCCAGGGCGGTGCCGATGGTCTTGGGCGAGAAAAAGAACACCAGTGTTGAAACAGCCAGCACGGCACTCATCACTACCCGTTGGGCCTGGTAACGGGCCGGTGTTTCCTTGATGGTCCAGGCGAACGCCGGCAGGATGACGGCCATCCAGACCCAGTGGTGGGACCACGAAACCGGGCTGATGAGCAGCATGGCAAGTGCCGTCGTCGAAAGGGCAATAACGCGTGCACCTTGGTCACTGGCCGCCTTGATGAGCAAAGCCGCCAGGATCACGGTGGCCACGCTCAAGACGATCCAGGGCAGGGTTACGGCGTCGTGCGGGACGCCGAAGTGCAGGAGGGCGCCCTTGATGGAGAGGTTGTCCACGTAGCCGGCGCCGCCGATTCTGGACGTATCGGGGAGGATTTCCAACCAGAATTGCAAGGACTCCGCAGGCCTCAACAACCAGCCAAGCAGCACCGTGCCGGCAAAGCCGATGGACATGTTCGCCAGCCCACGCCAGTCCTTGCGCATCAGGAAGTACAGGCCAAACACCAAAGGCGTCAGCTTGATGCCGGCCGCAACACCCACCAGGAAGCCTGCGCCCCGGAAGCCCCGCCGCTTGGACAGACCGCCCAGGAGGTCGATGACCATCAGGCCCATGAGGATGATGTTGATCTGCCCGAACGCCAGCGTTTCGCGCCACGGCCCCAGGAACAGGACTCCGAGGAACAACGCGGCGGCTATCCAGCAGTTCTTCTTGGACGACAGCGCACTCCGAAGATCTGGCTTCGATGACCAGTACCGGACGATGGTGACAGACACCCAGGCCGCCACGGCGACGCCTGCAACGTTGAACAACATGAGCGCCGATGATTGTGGCAATCGGGCCAACACACCAAACACGAGGGCCGCGAACGGCGGGTACGTAAAGGGGAGCTGCGGGCCGCCGGCGGAAGCGACAGTGGGGCCGTACAGGTCCGACGGCGACGTCCCGGACTGGTTCAGGATGCTTCCGCCGAACCAGTAGACGCTGAAGTCCAGGCCTTGCTTGGCCCAGTCGGCGAGCATCATCCATACCGGAACCGCCACCACGGCCAGCGGCAGCAGGCGAAGGAGCACCGAGGATGGTTGTGTACGCGGTGGTGCGGCCGCCGCCTCGGCCCTTAAATCGACGTCAGGCAGTGCCATGCAAAATCCCCCAAGTTAACCAAATCGCAGAGGGGGACGTGTGCGACCCCCGCCTCCATACTACTGAAGGGGATTCCCCGGCCGGCGGGCTGCATGGTCCAGACCGGCGGGCCAGCCGCCTAGGATGCTGGAATGAGCGATTCAACGACGAACACCTCCGACGTCCTGGCCCTCGACTCCCTGCTGACGGTGGAGGAGCTGGCTCTCCGCGACAAAGTCCGTGATTTCACGGGCCAACGGATCCGTCCCGCCATCGCACGCTGGTATGAGGACGCTCATTTCCCGAGGGAGATCGCCCCCGAGCTGGGCGAGCTCGGGGTTCTGGGGATGCATCTTGAGGGGTACGGCTGTCCCGGCAGGTCCGCCGTCGAGTATGGTTTGGCAGCCATGGAATTGGAGGCCGGAGACTCCGGGATCCGCACGTTCGTCTCGGTGCAGGGTTCCCTCGCCATGACGGCGATCCACCGCTGGGGCTCCGAGGCGCAGAAGGAGCAGTGGCTTCCGCGGATGGCGGCCGGCGAGTTGATTGGATGCTTCGCGCTAACGGAACCCAGCGCGGGTTCGGATCCATCATCCATGACCACGTTCGCCCGTGAAACTGCTGATGGCTGGGTCCTGGATGGCGCCAAACGCTGGATCGGGCTCGCGTCCATTGCGGATGTCATGGTGGTGTGGGCCAACACGGAGGATGGAATCCGGGGCTTCCTTGTACCCGCCGGAACAGCCGGGGTAACGGCGACGCCGATCGAGCCGAAGCTCTCCATGCGTGCCTCAGTTCAGTGCGATGTAACGTTCGACGACGTGCGGCTGGGTCCTGAGGCCATCCTCCCGGGCGCCGCTGGACTTCGCGGACCGTTCACGTGCCTGAACGAGGCGCGTTACGGCATCGTATGGGGGGCCATGGGGGCTGCCCGCGACTCGTACGAAGCTGCCCTGGAGTACGCGGGCACCAGGCTCCAATTCGGCCACCCCTTGGCCGGTTACCAATTGACCCAGGAGAAACTGGTGAACATGCTGGTGGAGATCCAGAAGGGCACCATGCTTGCCCTTCACCTGGGCCGTTTGAAGGACGCCGGCCATCTTAGGCCCCAGCAGATTTCCTTGGGCAAGCTGAACAACGTCCGCGAGGCCATCAAGATCGCCCGGGAAGCCCGCACCATCCTGGGCGGGAACGGCGTCACCCTGGACTATTCACCCCTGCGGCATGCCAACAACCTTGAATCCGTGCGGACCTACGAGGGCACGGATGAGGTCCACACGCTGATCCTGGGCCAGCACATCACGGGCATCGGGGCCTTCCGCGGCTAACTCACCCAAGTAAGTCGCAGTTGGGTCAGGGCTCGGGGAGGACCACCAGCGTGAAATAGCCGCGCAGGCCCTTCACCACGTCCACCTCGTCGGGGGCCAGCAGCCATTGCGTCTGCAGCCCGTCCCACAGGGCAACCAGGGACATGGCAGCCAATTCAGGGTCCACGCCGGGCCTGAGCCTGCCTTCGGCTGCCAGCTCGGCGAAGCGCAGCGCGTAGCTCTTACGCAGCCGTTCGAAGCGTTCGGTGAAGTACACCCGCCCGGGGTGCGAGTCGGTGACGGATTCCGCACACAGAACGATGTACAGCTCAACCACGCCCGGAATGTTCTCGTTGAAGAGCGCCGTCCGGATGACCGAGTCAACCAGGCCTTCTTCCATGTCGTCCGGAAAGGCGTCGCCGGTGATCTCGTCGCGCCGCTCCAGGACTGCCATCAGGAGATCCCGCTTGGATGGGAAATAGTGCAGCAGGCTGGTTTGGCTCATCCCCACCCGGTCAGCAACATCCTGCAGCGATCCGCCACGGTACCCGTGGGCAGCAAACACCTCGTGGGCAGCATCCAGGATGGTCCGGCGGCGTTCCTCGGATTTCGCGTAGGGGCCCCGCCTCGCTGCGCGGCCCACGTCCTTTGTGGTCATGGCTAGCCAGTGTACATGCGCGTTACAGCCTTCATATGAAATTCGAGTGGCTACTCGAATTTTCTGTTACCGTGGTCACACTTGCCTCGGCGGGACCCACAAATCCCAGAGCGCGGCATCGTCAACCTGACACGAAGAGGTGAAGGCTTATGACCCGATTCACGCGAAGACAACTCCTGGGCGCTGGCCTGGGAACAGCAGCCATGGGCTTGCTGACCGGGTGCGCAACTCCAGGAATGCAGTCCGTTAACGCTGCCCCCACCATTCCCGCCGCAGGAGAGCCCGTGCGGCTGACCTACTGGGCTTGGCTCAAGGACTTCCAAAACGTTGCAGACGTCTGGAATGCTGCCCACCCCACCATCCAAGTGGACGTGGTGTGGATTCCGGGAGGCAACTCCGGCGGGTATCAAAAGCTCTACTCGGCCTTGGCAGCAGGAGGCGGCCCGGACCTGGCACAGGTCGAATTCCGGTCCATACCGGAGTTCATGCTGGTGAATGGACTGGTGGACCTCTCGCGCTACGGCGCCAACGACCACGCCCACCTGTACGATCCCACCCTGTGGAAGCAGGTCAGTTACACCGGAGGCGTCTACGGTATCCCCCAGGACGCGGGCCCCATGGGCATGTTCTACCAGCCGGCCATCCTGGACAAAGTGGGGGGCAGCATCCCGAAAACCTGGGACGAATGGGCCGCCCTGGCCGCCGAACTTCGCTCCGTGGACAGCTACCTGGACTGCTTCCCCATCAGCGACGCCTCTCCGTTTGCCTCTTTCGCCGGCCAGGCCGGTGCGCAGTGGCTGCGCCCGGAGGAGGATGGCTGGATCATCAACATGACCGACGACGCCACGCTGAACACCGCGCGTTTCTTCGACAAAGCGATCGACGACGACCTCGTGACCACAGCGTACGGCTCCTTCTCCCCCGGCTGGTTTGCGGCTGCCGGCCGGGGTGGGATTGCCTCGACCATCACCGGCAGCTGGGGCGATGCCCTGGTTCAGGGTGTCAGCGGTTCCGAGGGAAAGTGGCGCGCCGCAGCGATGCCCACGTGGGGTGACACGGGCTTCGGTTCGAGCTACCTTGGCGGTTCCACGGCCGCAGTCCTTGCCAACAGCAAGCACCCTCAGGAAGCACTCGAGTTCGCGGTGTGGCTGACCACGTCCACAGAGGGTATCGACGCCCAAATCAAACACAGTGGCATCGGCTGGTCACCCAACCCCGATTTCATTGGCACGGCCCGCCAACAGCCGTCGGCGTTCTTCGGCGGCCAGCGATACAACCAGGAAGTCTTCGTCCCGGCCACCGAACAGCAGAACCCGGACTGGTCCTGGTGGCCGGTGACCCAACAGTCCTTCAACATCCTCAGCGACGGTTTCCGCAAGAAGGCCTTCGGGACGTCGCTGGTGGATTCCATCGCCGCTTCGGAGCAGCAGATCATCACCGTTTTCAAGAACAAGGGCCTCACCATCCGGAAGGAAACGGCATGACGACCACCCGCACCGCACCCCCAGTGCGCCGCCCCGCCGCCCCTGGCCGCTCCGTCAAACAGGCCGGCAAGAGGAACGGCGCTGCCGCACGCGCCCCCTGGCTGCTGCTTGCACCCTTCCTTGCCCTCTTTGTCCTCACGTTCCTGCTGCCCATAGTGGTGGCCATCATGTCCAGCTTCACCAAAGTGACCCGCAGCGGGCTGTTCGGCGAGGCCGGCGTGAGGAGTGAGTTCGCCGGTTTCAGCAACTACGCCCAGGCCTTGGCCGACGGCAGCTTCGTGGCGTCCATCGGCAGGATGCTGCTGTTCGGCGTCGTCCAGGTGCCCGTCATGATCGTCCTGTGCACGGTGCTGGCGCTCATGCTCGAATCAGCCTCGGCAAAGTGGCCGGGCTTCTTCCGCGCCGCCTACTTCCTGCCCTATGGCGTTCCCGGCGTCATCGCCACCATCCTGTGGTCTTTCCTCTACGTTCCCGGCCTGAGCCCCCTGTTCGACGCCGCGAAGATGGTGGGCCTCACCCCCGATTTCCTTGGCGCCAACAGCGTGCTCTGGTCCATCGCGAACATCGTCACGTGGAGCTACACGGGCTACAACATGTTGATCATCGTGGCGCAGCTCAAAGCCATCCCGGTGGAACTCTATGAAGCAGCCAAGGTAGACGGTGCTTCCACCTGGCGCGTGGCCAGGAGCATCCAACTGCCCCTTATTCGTCCGGCCCTAATGCTCACCACGGTGTTTTCCATCATCGGAACCCTTCAACTCTTCGCCGAAGCACAGGTCCTTAAGACGGTCGCTCCCGCCATCGACAGCCAATACACGCCCAACCTCAGCGCCTACACCACGGCCTTCGCGTACAACGACTACAACGTCGCCGCAGCCCAGTCGGTCATCATCGCCGTGGCCGCATTCGCCCTTTCCTTCGCCTTCCTCGCACTGACGAACAGGAAGTCCTCATGACCGGCACAGCAACCAAACAACCCACAGCCCCGGTCCGCAGCACACCACCCGCGGGCCCGGACCGATCCGCCGGACGACGACGCTCGTCCACCATCATTGTCACCGCCCTCTTGGTGGTGGTTGCCCTGTACTTCCTGATTCCCGTGTACTGGGTTGTCGTGGCCTCCACCAAGTCCACGGCCGATCTCTTCTCCACCAACGGATTCTGGTTCGCCCCGACATTCTCCCTGTGGGAAAACATCGGCCGTGTGCTCAGCTACGACAACGGCATTTTTGGCCGGTGGTTCCTGAACTCCGCGATCTACGCGGGCGTCGGCGCCCTCCTGGCCACGTACTTTGCCGCAGCCGGAGGCTATGCCTTGGCCAAGTACCAGTTCCGTGGCCGGAACCTGGTGTTCGGCACGATCCTGGGCGGTGTACTGGTTCCCGGCACGGCCACCGCCCTGCCGCTCTTCCTGCTGTTCAGCCAGATGGGCCTTGCGAACACCTACTGGAGCGTCCTGCTGCCATCGCTGGTATCCCCCTTCGGCCTGTTCCTTTGCAGGATCTATGCACAGGCCACCGTGGATAGCTCGCTGATTGAGGCCGCCAGGATCGACGGCGCCGGTGAGCTCCGCATCTTCCACACCATTGGGCTGAAGGTGCTGACGCCGGCACTGGTCACCGTGTTCCTGTTCCAGTTGGTAGGCATTTGGAACAACTACTTCCTGCCCCTGGTCATGCTGTCCGACTCGGAGCTCTACCCCATCACGCTCGGCCTCAACAACTGGCTGAGCCAGGTTGACCGTTTGCCCGAATTCTACGAACTGACCACCGGTGGAGTACTGCTCTCCATCATTCCGCTCAGCATCGCCATGGTTGTCCTGCAGCGCTTCTGGCGTGGCGGGCTGACAGAAGGAGCCGTTAAGTAATGACCCCGTCACCCGACGTCAACTACATCACCGATACCGGACCCGGTACCGGCAAGAGAGTCCCGGCCCGGTCCTGGCTCCACACTGACGCCCCCACGCTGTCCCTCAACGGCCAGTGGCGGTTCCGGCTTCTTCCCGGCGCACCCGGTACGCCGGGTGGACGTGGAGTCCTTCCTCCCGATGAGGACATCGAAGCCATTGCCGATGAAGCGTTGGACGACTCCAGCTGGGACACCATCCCGGTTCCGGCCCACTGGGTCTTGGAGGGTGAGGGCCGCTACGGGCGCCCCATCTACACCAACGTCCAGTTCCCCTTCCCTGCCAATGCGCCGCACGTCCCGGATGAGAACCCTACGGGCGACTACCGCCGTACATTCGAACTCCCGGCACACTGGAACGACGCCGGGAGGACAGTGCTGAGGTTCGACGGCGTCGAGTCCCGCTACAAGGTCTGGCTCAACGGGGTCGAAATCGGCGTTGGCACGGGCAGCCGGCTGGCGCAGGAATTTGATGTGACCGAGGCACTCCGCCCGGGACGCAACGTGATTGCTGTCCGAGTCCATCAATGGTCGGCCTCGAGTTATGTGGAGGACCAGGACCAGTGGTGGATGCCCGGCATCTTCCGCGACGTGACGCTCCAGGCCCGCCCGAAGAAGGGCATCGACGACGTCTGGTTGCGGACGTCCTACACCGCCGGCTCAGGCGTTATTGACCCGGAAATCACCGCGGACAACGCCGCCTACCCGGTTCGGCTGTCAGTTCCGGAACTGGACATCGACGTCGTCTGGGACTCCCCTGCCGACGTCGGCCCGGTGGCGATCACCGACGTCGAACCCTGGTCCGCGGAGGTTCCGCGCCTCTACAACGCCACCGTGGCAAGCGGAGGCGAGACCATATCGCTGCGCCTGGGTTTCCGCACCGTGGAGATCAAGGGTGACCAGTTCCTGGTGAACGGCCGGCGCGTGGTGTTCCACGGAGTCAACCGGCACGAGACGCACCCGGACCGCGGCAGGGTCTTCGATGAGGACTTCGCCCGGTCCGACCTTGCCCTGATGAAGCAGTTCAACGTCAACGCGATCCGGACCAGCCACTACCCGCCACACCCGCGCTTGCTGGACATCGCGGATGAGATGGGTTTCTGGGTGATCCTCGAATGCGATCTGGAGACCCACGGCTTTGAACGGCACGGCTGGGTGGGCAACCCCAGCGACGACCCCGCGTGGCGCGAAGCCTACGTAGACCGGATGGAACGCACGGTGGAGCGGGACAAGAACCACCCCTCAATCGTCATGTGGTCCCTCGGCAACGAATCCGGCACGGGCTCCAACCTGGCGGCAATGTCGGCGTGGACCCACGCCCGGGACAGCGGCCGGCCTGTCCACTACGAAGGCGATTACACCGGCGCTTACACCGACGTCTACTCACGGATGTACTCCTCCGTTCCCGAAACTGAAGCGATTGGCCGCGACGATTCCGGCTCGCTCCTGCTGGGTTGCTCCGCGGCGGAGTCCGCCCGGCAGCGGAGCAAGCCGTTCATCCTGTGCGAATACGTGCACGCGATGGGCAACGGTCCGGGCGCGATCGACCAGTATGAGGATCTGGTGGACCGTTTCCCCCGCCTGCATGGCGGCTTCGTCTGGGAATGGCGGGATCACGGCATCCGCACCACGACGGCCGAGGGCACGGAGTTTTTCGCCTATGGTGGCGATTTCGGCGAGGTTGTGCACGACGCCAACTTTGTGATGGACGGCATGGTGCTCTCCGACTCCACGCCCAGCCCTGGCCTCTTCGAGTACAAGCAGATCGTCTCTCCCCTGCGCTTGGGCTTCTCCACGGAAGCGTCCGACGGCGGCACGCGCCGTTACGTCTCCGTCGCCAATTTGCGGCACACGGCGGACGCGTCCGACGTCGTCCTGCGCTGGCGTACCGAAGTGGACGGTGTACTTGTTGATTCCGGAGAGCTCGACGTCGTCACTTCAGCGGGCGGGCCACTCGCCGCCGGCGACACCGCACTGATCGGGCTGCCGGAGTTCACCACCCTTGAGGCCGGAGCCGGCGAGCACTGGCTGACGGCGGAGGTTGTCCTCCGCAAGGACACCTCGTGGGCTGAAGCCGGCCATGTGATCTCTGTGGCGCAGCTCGAACTGACCGAAGCCCGTCCGCGTCTCAGCGCCCCGCGCCCTGCAGCATCCTCCCAACGTGCGGCTGACGTTGCCAAGAGAACACTTTCGTTGGGTCCTGCCACCTTTGCCGACGGCCGCTTGGTCTCCCTTGCCGGATTGCCGGTCTCCGGACCGCGGCTGGAGTTATGGCGCGCACCTACGGACAACGACGCCGGTGCGGGCCGTGGCAGCTACGACCACGCCGATCCGTGGCTCAACAACGGCAACGGCACCCCTGCCCCGTCCATGGAAGAGGTGTGGCGGGCTGCAGGCCTGGACCGGCTCACAGCCCGCGTGGAAAAAATTTCTGCCGCCGAATCCGGGGTTGTGGTCCAAACCCGCTACGCCGCTGCAGATGCTGCCCAATGGGTGTCCGTAGAGGAAAACTGGCAGCTCTCCGGTGGCGAACTGTTCCTGCGTGTGGACATCGTCCCAAGCACTGGCTGGGACATCATCTGGCCAAGGATAGGAGTCCGATTCGACCTGCCCGGGTCCGTGGACCAAGCGTCGTGGTTCGGCGCCGGACCACGGGAATCCTACCCGGACAGCATGCACGCCACGCTGGTGGGACGGTACGGAGCAGGCATCGATGACCTCACGGTGCCGTACGCCAAGCCCCAGGAATCGGGACATCGCAGTGCTATACGCTCGCTTGACCTGCAGCAGGCCGGGCAACCCTGGCTGACGCTCGATGCCGCCCCGGACTCCCGTGGCCGCCTGCCCGGGTTTACTCTCTCCCGGCACACAGCGCAGGAGATCTCAGCAGCTGGTCATCCGCACGAGTTGCCGGCAAGCAAGGGCAGCTTCCTCTACCTCGATGCTGCCCAGCACGGCCTCGGATCCAGGGCGTGCGGGCCGGACGTTTGGCCGGAGTACGCGTTGCGCCCCGAAGCGCGGACGCTGACGTTCCGGATCACTGACGCAGGCAAGCCGAGCTAGACGGAGCGTTGTGGGGCCCGCTCTGCGTCCTTCCCGGTGGGGATGGCACGCAGAGCGGGCCCCACAACCTTCAGGAACCGCAGCGTCAGGCAACCTGCACGGGCTCTTTCTTCACGGCGTCCTTCCGGATGGTGGCACTGATGACCGCAGCCACGGTGCACATGGCAGCCGCACCCAGCCATGCATAGTTGTAATGACCTGTGGCGTCCCGGATGAATCCTGCCAGCAGTGCTGCCACTGCGGCTCCGAGCTGGTGGGCAGCAAACACCCAGCCGAAGACCACGGAGCCGTCGGCGCCGAAAACCGAGCGGCAGATGGCTGCGGTGGGAGGCACGGTGGCAACCCAGTCGAGCCCGTAGACCACCACGAAAATGATCATGCTCGGCTCCACGGTCGAGCCCAGCAGCAAAGGCAGCACCAGCAACCCGATTCCCCGGAATTGGTAATACACCGCCAGCAGCACCTTGGGGTTGAATCGGTCGGTCAGCCAGCCGGAAGCAATGGTCCCCACAATGTCAAAAATCCCGACGACGGCCAACAAGCCAGCCGCTGTGGTCTCGGGCAGGCCGTGATCGTGGGCCGACGGAATGAAGTGCGTGCCGATCAGTCCATTGGTGGTTGCTCCGCAGATCGCGAAGCCCGCCGCCAAGGCCCAAAAGGTGCGGACTTTGCTGGCCCGTTTGAGGACCTGCAAGGCACGGACAGCCGCGTTCGCGGAATCCTTCGTCGCCGTCGTAGTTGCTCCGGCGTCGGCTGTTTGAGGGTCAGCTTCGTGCGCACGAGGCTCCCGCGTCACGGGTTCCTCGGCGCCGTACGGCAGGACCCCGACGTCGGCGGGTGAGTTCCGCAACCAGCGCAGCACCAGCGGCACCACGGCGAGCGCACCGGCGGCGATGAGGAGCGAGGCCCCGCGCCACCCCGGGTTCTGGGCGAGGGCGGCGATGAAGGGGAGGAACACCAGCTGCCCGGCGGCACTCCCGGCGGTCAGTATCCCGATCACCAGTCCACGGCTCTTGGCGAACCAGGTGTTGGCGATGGTGGCCGCGAACACGAGGGCCATGGAGCCTGTGCCGAGGCCGATCAGCACACCCCAGGTCAGCAGGATCTGCCAGGACTGGTTCACGAACACGGTGAGGGCCGACCCCAAACCGATGAGGCACAGCGCCAGCGAGGTTACTTTGCGGATGCCGAAGCGTTCCATGAGCGCTGCCGCGAATGGCGCCGTCAGGCCAAACAGGACCAGGTTGATGCTGACGGCCAGCGACAACACTGTGGTTGACCAGCCGAACTCCTCCTGTAACGGAACCATGAGCACGCCGGGTGCCGCACGGAATCCTGCTGCCCCTACCAACGCCAGGAAGGCCACCGCTGCCACGATCCAGGCGGGGTGGATCCGGCGTCGCCTGCCGGTGGGAGCACCCGCTGGTTTGTCCTGGTCTGTCTTTTCGGGCGGGGTCATGCGGGGATCTCCGTTTCAGGGGATGGGGGCAGGCGGGTTTCCGGCGCGACGGCCAGTGGCAGCGGATGCTCGCTGCGCGTCAAGCTGTGCCAGCTGGTGTTGGCGGCAGTCAGCGCGGTGCCGCAGTGAGTGCAGGTATCGGCTGAGGATGTTGACTGACCGCAGTCGGTGTGGACCACCTTCATGTGCGACACCTCGTTGGGTGCGTCCAGGTTCTTCTCGGCCCATATGATGATGGCGTTCAGGACGGGGAGCGCGTCTTCGCCTCTGGCGGTGAGGACGTATTCCTGCCGGGTGCGCGTGCCGTCGTGATAGGGGCGCCGGTCCAGCAGACCCGACTCAACCAGCCAGCCAAGCCGTTTGCTCAGGACGTTGTCCGCAACCTCCAATCGTTGCTTAATGGCTTCGTACCGGCCGTTGCCGAAGAAGATTTCGCGGAGGACCAGGCTTCCCCAAGGGTCGCCAAGGACATCGAGCCCGCGGGCCAGGCTGCACGTGCGGGCGGACCAGTCGGAGCGAAGAGGCATGGGGACAAAGTAGCTGACTTTTCTCAAGAAAGCTACGGTGTATCGCCTTCGTGACGCGCAACCAAGTAGTGCACGCCGGAAAGACGAGTATCCGCATCCGGTTCATATCGGCCCGGGAGTTCCTACAATCGAAAGTGTCTGGGGATTCCTGAATATCCGTTCCGGCTTTCACAGCGGATCCACTCCCGCTTGGAGTTCCCATGACTCTGCAGGGCGAACCAGAACCGCACACAACGCCGCCGACGGGCACACTGCTCCGGTTCCACCGGGCAGGGCCGCGCAGTACCGTCAAGGCCTTGGTGCTGGCCGGCGCCATGATTGCAGCCATCGCCATGACGCCGCCGCTCTCCGGTCAAAGCGCTGCTCCGGCAACGCGCCCGGAGTTAACGCGCCCGGGATCCTCCATGGCTCTCGAGGCAGCATCGTTTGAGCGGCAAGTCGCACCCGCCGTCGTGAGCCCACCGGCGGAACGTGCCACGCCCAAGGAAGCACCTCCTGCCCCGGCACCTCCACCACCCGCCGCGCCCCCTGCTCACGCACCCGAGCCACCCGCCGCACCCGAGCCACCCGCCGTACCCGAGCCACCCGCCGCACCCGAGCCACCCGCCGTCGTGATTCCACCAACGGAATATGTCCCACCCGTCAGCGAACCGGTCCCAGCACCCGCCAAGCTGGCCGCCCGGACCATCTACATTGCCGGATCGGGCGGCCAGGAGCTGGTGGACGCGTGCATCGGCCCGGTCCACTACACCCCGACCGATGCCTTCGCGGTGTTCATCACCGAGCACGACTACTGCGGCGGATGGGACCGGTTCTCCGGCATCGGCGTGGGCCAAACGGTCACATTGGCCGGTTATGGAACCTACACGGCGCACGCGCGTGGACAGGTCCCACTGGGCGGGACAACCAGTGACGTCTCAGCAGTTTTCGGCGGCTTTCCCAAAGCTGTGTTGCAGACCTGCATCCCGGGAACCAACCAGATGCTGGTGATCGCCCTCAACTAGGGGCTGGGCGGCTGCTGTGTGATCTGCGCGACACACCCCGCCGGTTTGCCCCTGTTTCACCCGAGGTTCATCCGGGCTGCTTAGGCTTACCCGGTCATCTCTGACCACGAAAGGCACTCCTGAATGTCCTCGAACTCCCCTAACATGGTTAATCGTTCAACCGAAGCGCAAGGATTCTCCCGCCGCGGCTTCCTCGGCACGGCAGCTGCCGCGACGGCGCTGGCAGCCACGGGATCCCTGCTGCCACCCTCGGTGCAGGCCGCCATGGCCAAGCCGGTCCCGCCCGGAAACCTGCAATCCATCAAGCACGTGATCGTGTTGATGCAGGAGAACCGCTCCTTTGACCACTACTTCGGCTCGCTGCGCGGCGTCCGTGGCTATGGGGATAAATCCATAGCCCGACTGCGCAGCGGCACGTCGATGTTCGAGCAGCCACGCGCAACCGGCGAAACCGTCCTCCCCTTCTCTTTGCGCAAGGCCGCCGAACTGGCAGGCAGGCCCGGCTCCGACATCCAGTACCTGGGCGACCTCGACCACTCCTTCGCCGGCACCACCACGGCGTGGAACAACGGCTGGTGCGACAAGTGGATTCCGGCCAAGAGTGCCTCCACCATGACGTTCTACGAGCGTGCGGACATCCCGCTCCAGTACGAGCTCGCGGACACCTTCACCATCTGCGACGCCTACCACTGCTCCGTCAACGGCTCCACGAACCCCAACCGCAACTACCTGTGGAGCGGCACAACAGGCACCGAGCCGGGCAGCACCGCGCGTGCAGTGACGAACGCCGCCTACGGTTATGCCCACGGTGGTTACGACTGGACCACGTACCCCGAGCGTCTGGAACAGTCCGGCGTCTCGTGGAAGATCTACCAGGACTGGGACAACTTCACGGACAACGCCGTGGAGTACTTCCAGACCTTCAAGGCGATCGGCCGGAAGATGCTCAGCTCCGTGGAAGGCAACCTGCGCACCACCGAGGAGTTCTACGACAAGCTGGCAGGCAAGTCTGCCGCCGAACAGGACCGCCTTCTCGCCCAGCTGGAGCAGGGCCGCGCAGCTCTCACAGAGGCTGAAAGGTCGCTCTTCGACAAGGCCATGTGGCGCGGGCGTCCCGATACTCTCCTGGAACGCCTCAGTGCAGACATCACCGGAGGAACATTGCCGCAGGTCAGCTGGCTGGTTCCGTCAGCCGCCGATTCCGAACACCCGGGAGCATCCACTCCTGTAGGCAGCGCCAACTTCGTCTACCGACTCCTGGACACCGTGGCCAGCAACCCTGACACGTGGGACAGCACCGCGATCTTCCTGAACTTCGACGAGAACGACGGCTACTTCGACCACGTCCCGCCTCCTGTCCAGCCACGCCCGGCGTCAGGCGAATCCACTGAATGGACCACAGCGAGGCCCATCGGACTTGGCCCCCGCGTGCCCATGACCGTCGTCTCACCCTGGACCGTGGGCGGTTACGTCAGCTCCGAGGTCTTCGATCACACCTCGGTGCTCCGCTTCCTGGAGCGCTGGACGGGTGTGGAGGAGCCGAACATCTCGCCGTGGCGCCGCGAGGTCTGCGGCGACCTGACCGGCGTCTTCAACTTCACCAGCCCGGGCACGCCGCCCGCCCTTGAGCACCCGGGCGCGGTACCTGCCAAAATCAGCCGCTGGCGCCCGAATCCTCCGACGGTCCAGATAGCGCCACTCCAGGAAACCGGAACCCGCCCTGCCCGGCCACTTCCTTACCGGCCGAAGGTTTCGGCAGCGGTCCAGTCCGGAAAGGTCACCCTGGCACTGGGCAACAGCGGCTCCCGTTCCACGCACTTCACTGTCTACGGCTATGCAGGCGAGGTCACGGAGCCGAGGCACATCGACGTCCTCGGCACCCAGAACCTCGAGCTCCCCGTGGCCGCCGGCACCTTTGATGTCATCGTCACCGGCCCCAACCGCTACCAATACGAACTGAAAGGCACGACGGCGGGCGCGGCGTCCGGCGTCGACGTCGCGTTGGCTGGCCGCCGCGGCAAGAAAGCGGTGGAACTGGAGCTGCGCAACAACGGCACCGCGACCGTGACCTTGGCGCTGGAATCACTGCAGTACACCGAAAACGCCGACACCGTGAAGCTCAAGCCGGGGCACACGAAGAAGATCGGCTGGGAAACACTGGGAGGTTGGTACGACATCCAGGTGACGTCAGCTGACGATGCGACGTTCCGGCGACGCCTGACCGGCCGTGAGGAAGACGGCCAGGAAGGCATTTCGGGCTAGGTCCGGCCAGCGGATCCCGCGCCCGGGCGCCTCACTCGCCGTTGAGCGGTGAGGAAAGCGAACGCGCGCGGGATTCGAGGGCACCCGTCCGGGATGGACGGTACGCCAGGGCCCAATACACAAGCATGGCAATGGCACACACCACGCCCAGGCTGGAAATGATGAGCTGCCATTGGGTCTGCGGGTCCTTGCCCCACTCGGCCGCCCCAGCCCAGACGGCCAGGTTCTTGGGCGTCATGTAGAAAGCGATGGTGGAGCACACCACGATGACCCAGCCCGCCGTGCGCATCCGTCCGCTGCGGGAAGGAACCCGGTGCATCGCAAAAGCCATGCTGGGCAGGGCCACTGCAACCCACACCCAGTGGTGGGACCACGACACCGGGCTGATCAGCAGCATCAGGATGGCTGTGGCCGATACTGCGATGAAATTCTCGTCAGCATCCAGGGCCCATTTGATGATGAGTCCAGCCAACACCACCGTGGCCAAGGAGAGGACCAGCCACACCACGTTGGTGATGGATGAATCCGGCATGCCGAAGTGCAGCAGCATCCCCTTCAGGGAGAGGTTGTCCACATACGCCGGTCCACCGATCCGGCCGGTGTCCGGCAGGATCCTGGTCCAGAAGGCAAGCGACGCCTGTGGCAAAACAGCCCAGGCCAGTGCGATCGAGCCGAAGAAGCCCACGGCCATCCACGCCAGGGCCTTGAAGTCACGGCGCACCAGGAAGTACAGGCCGAAGGCGAGCGGAGTGAGCTTCACTCCCGCGGCCATGCCGATCAGCAGGCCGGCGGGCCAGCGGAGGGCACCGGCCCTGGCCTTGGTGTAGAGCAGGAAATCAACCAGGATCACCCCCATCAGGATGATGTTGATCTGCCCGAAAACGAACGTGTCACGCCACGGTCCCAGGAGGAGGATGGCTCCCGTAACCACCAGGGCCGTGGTCCTGAAGCGGTAGTCTGCGAACGCTGCCCGCCACATCGACAGGCCGAAGTAGTGCCTTGCAAGCCAGGCAGCCACCACGGCGGCACCCACCAGCGCAGCAAGGATGAAGACCATGCTGCCCGCGAAGAAGCCCATGGCCGCCAACCCGGTAAAGAGCAGCGCAGCGAAGGGCGGATACGTGAACGGCAAGCCTTCCCGCACCGCGTAGAGGTCGCCACCCTCGAGGACCTTGCCCCCGCCGTAGTAGTAGACCTCGAAGTCGTTGAGGAACGGTTCGTAGTCCGTATACAGGAACCACACGGCGACCATGAGGGTCAGCGCGCCGGCCACCGTGAGGATCCAGCCGCGTTTGGTGGTGGAAACCACTGGTTGTGAAACCGGGTGTGAAGGAGAAGCCACAGTGTCAGCCGTTACTGATCTTGGCAAAGGCCTGCTCAAGGTCGGCGATCAGGTCCTCGGCTTCCTCGATCCCGCAGGAAAGGCGCAGGAGGTTGACCGGAACCGCCAGTTCGGTGCCCTTCACGGAGGCGTGGGTCATCTCCGACGGATAGTTCATCAGGGACTCGATGCCACCCAGGGATTCCGCCAGCGTGAACACCGAGGTGGATTCGGCGACGGTGCGTGCCGCTGCCTCGCCACCCTTGAACTGAACGGAGACCATGCCGCCGAACTTCTTCATCTGCTTCGCTGCAAGCTCGTGTCCGGGGTGGTCAGGGAGGCCGGGGTAGAGCACCGCTTCCACCTCGGGACGCTGCAGCAGCCACTCAGCCACTGCCTGTCCGTTGTCACTGTGACGGTCCATGCGAACGCCCAGTGTCTTCAGTCCGCGGGTTGTGAGGAAAGCATCCATGGGACCGGAAACCGCACCGACCGCGAACTGGATGAAGCCGATCTTCTCTGCCAACTCATCGTCCTTGACCACAATCGCGCCACCCACGACGTCGGAGTGGCCGCCGATGTACTTGGTGGTGGAGTGGACCACCACGTCAGCACCCAGGGCAAGCGGGGTCTGCAAGTAGGGAGACGCGAAGGTGTTGTCCACCACCAGGAGGGCACCGGCGTCGTGCGCTACGGCGGCGAGGGCTTCAATGTCGGTGATCTTCATCATCGGGTTGGATGGCGTCTCCACCCAGACGATCTTGGTGTTGTTCGCTGCGACAGCTGCTGCCACGGCGTCGAGGTCCGACATGTCCACGGGGGTGTTGCCAATGCCCCAGTCGCCCAAGACGCGGTTGATCAGGCGGTAGGTGCCGCCGTAAGCGTCGTTACCCAGGACGATGTGGTCACCGGGGCGGGCGATCGCACGGATCAATGAGTCCTCGGCAGCCAGGCCCGAGCCGAAGGAAAACGCTGCGGTACCCCCTTCGAGGGCGGCCAACTGCTCCTGGAGGGCGTCGCGGGTCGGGTTGCCGCCGCGTCCGTACTCGTACCCGGACCGCAGGTTGCCGATGCCGTCCTGGGCATAGGTGGAGCTGAAGTGCAGCGGCGGCACCACAGCACCGGTCCGGGGTTCGAAGGCCTGTCCGGCGTGGACGGCGCGGGTGTTGAACCCGGCGTTGTTGGTGGCAGACATGGAAGCTCCTCTTGGGTCGTTGGACGATTGGATGGGCGCCGGGGTTGGACCGGCGCCGGCGCCTAGTTGCTCAGGTACGCCAGAAGGTCGTGGCGCGTCAGGATACCTACCGGGGCGCCTGCGAAGGTCACCATGACGGTATCGACGTCGGACAGCAGCTCACGCGCGGCTGAAATGGTCTCCAGTGAGCCGATAACGGGCAGCCGTTCCCCCATGTGTTCGGAGATCTTGTCCGACAGCTTCGCTTCGCCACGGAACAGTTTGCTGGTGAGCCTTCGCTCGTCCACAGCTCCCACGACCTCGCCCATGACTACGGGTGGTTCCTGTGAGAGGACCGGGATGTGGGAGACACCGAATTCGTTCATGATGTTGATGACATCGCGGACGGTCTCGTTGGGGTGGATGTGGACCAGGTCCGGCATTTCGCCCGTCTTGGACTTGAGGACCTCCCCCACGGAGGACTCTTCGCCGCCGGAGAGGAAGCCGTAAGAGCGCATCCACTGGTCGTTGAAGATCTTGGCCAGATAGCCGCGGCCGGAATCCGGGAGGATGACCACCACGACAGCTGACTCATCCAGGTCCTTGGCAGCCTGCAGTGCAGCCACCACGGCCATACCGGACGAGCCGCCCACCAGGAGGCCCTCTTCGCGGGCAAGGCGGCGGGTCATGGAGAAAGAGTCGGCATCGGAGACTGCAAGGACGGCATCCGGAACGGAGGGATCGTAGTTTCCGGGCCACATGTCCTCGCCTACGCCCTCCACGAAGTAGGGCCGGCCGGTGCCGCCTGAGTACACCGAACCTTCCGGGTCCGCGCCGATGATCTTGACCTGGCCGCCGTCGGACTCTGCACGGTCCGCGGAGACTTCCTTGAGGAAGCGGCCTGTGCCGGTGATGGTGCCGCCTGTTCCGGCGCCGATGACCACGTGCGTGACCCGGCCGTCGGTGTCCTGCCAGATTTCCGGGCCAGTGGACTCGTAATGGCTGCCGGGGGCGGCGGGGTTGGAGAACTGGTCCGGCTTGAAGGCGCCAGGGATCTCGCTGACGAGGCGGTCGGAAACGCCGTAATAACTTTGCGGGCTGTCAGGGGCCACGGACGTGGGCGTGACAACTACTTCGGCGCCGTACGCCTGCAGGACGGCACGCTTGTCCTCGCCCACCTTGTCCGGCACAACGAAGATGCACTTGTAGCCCTTTTGCTGGGCTACCAGTGCCAATCCCACCCCGGTGTTGCCCGACGTCGGCTCTACGATTGTTCCGCCCGGTTGGAGCCGGCCGTCTTTTTCCGCATCCTCGATCATCTTCACGGCGATCCGGTCTTTGATGGATCCGCCGGGATTAACGTATTCGAGCTTCACCAGGACGGTGGCTTTGATGCCCTCGGTGACGTGGTTGAGCTTGATGAGCGGGGTATTGCCGATGAGGTCCAACACGGACTGGGCGTACTTCATAGGTACAAAGTTACCGCCTGCCAGGTGCCGGGCTTGCTTCGGCCCCCTGGCTACGTGCCGGCGGAGGTGTCGGTCTGCCACACACCCAGGACGTTGCCCTCAGTGTCCTTGAAGTAGGCATACCAGCCCATGGTGGGGACGGCGTCCTTGGCCTGGACCACGCTGCCACCAGCAGACTCCACCTGAGCCAGCGCTGCATCAATGTTGTCCACGTCGATGGTGAGCACAGGTGTCTTCAGCGCGTCCGTCCGCGGGAACAGTGCCCCGTTGATGGCTCCGGGCTCCTTCGGCGTACCGGTCTGTTCGTCGGAGGGTGCCGTGATGGCTATGGTGTAGTCCATCCCTTGCATAGGGCTGAGGTTCCAGCCGAAAGCGCTTTCATAGAAGGTGTTGGCACGGTCTTTGTCGTCCGTGGGAATCTCGAAATGCACTATTGCGGCCACGATTCGCGCTCCTTGTACCTGGGATGTGGCGCGGCCCACCCACGCCACATCAGGGAGTCTAGACCCGGGCGGCCGCCGTCGTAAGGGGTCCAGCCAGATGATTGTCAGCCGGACGTGGGACCATGAAAACATGACCATCGCAGACGCCCCGCCCGTTGTTGCGGCCGCGGCAGACGCAGCCGTAAGGTGGCATCCGGGCGGTGCCTTCCGTCTGGACCAGACCATGTTTCCGCTGATGCGCTGCAACGCTGATCCGTCATTCGCCGCCCACGCCAACGGTTTCTGGATGGCCTTCACCGCAGCGTCTGGCCCGGTCACTATGAGGCTATCCGCAGGCGGGGTGGGCCCTGACACGTTTGTGGACGCCCAGGCTTGGGGACCCGGTGCCCGGGACGCCATTGCTGGAGTGCCGCGCTTGCTGGGCGCCCATGATGATTGGTCGGCCTTCGACGAGCCCGCTTTCCACGCCACGCTCCCACGGCTTGTCACAGAAGCACGACGCCGGAACCTGGCTCTGCGGCTGCCCTCCACCGGGCGCGTGGTTGACTCCCTGGTGCCCACCATTTTGGAGCAAAAGGTCACCACCTTGGAGGCACGTCGCGGGTACCGGTACTTGATGTATCGCTACGGAACATCTGCCCCGGGCAGGGCCCCCGCAGGTCTGCTGGTTCCTCCCACCGCCGGGGAATGGCTGGCCATCCCGTCGTGGGAGTGGCACAAAGCCGGGGTTGGACCACAGCGCTCGGCGACGGTGATGCGGGCGCTGCAGTCCGCCGCAGCGCTTGAACGGCTGGCAGGCCTGGACTCAGCGCAGGCGAGCGCCAGGATGCAAACCATCCCTGGGATCGGCATCTGGACCGCATCCGAGGTGGTCCAACGGACGCATGGCTGCCCCGACTCGATTTCCGTGGGGGACTACCACCTGGCCTCGTACGTGGGCTACGCACTGACGGGCCAAAAGACGGATGACGCCGGCATGCTGGAATTGCTCGAACCGTGGCGCGGGCAGAGGCAGCGGCTGGTCAGAATGCTCTATTTGAGTGGCTTCCGCAAACCCACTTTCGGTCCACGGATGACCGTTCAGGATCATCGCCGGCACTGACTTTTTATTGCGGACGGGAGCTGTCCGCAGAGCCGTGGACTGGCCGAAGGCACGGGTATAGCGTGGCGTCTACGAGCCATCACCAGCCCTCCCTGGAGCCACCGTGATCCACACGAAAAAACTCACCAAAACGTTCACCGTGAAAAAGGAAACCGTAGAGGCCGTCAAGGGCGTGGACATTGATGTGGGTCCCGGCGAACTGGTCGCTTTCCTTGGCCCCAACGGAGCCGGTAAATCCACTACGCTGCGCATGCTCACCACCCTGCTGAAGCCCACCTCCGGGTCAGCCACCGTGGCCGGCGTAGACGTCGCCAAGGACCCCGCAGGCGTTCGTGCGCGGATCGGCTACATCGGCCAGGGCAACGGCGGCGGCCACAGCTACCGCGTGATCGACGAACTCATTATGCAGGGCCGCTTCTACGGTATGAACACCACCGATGCCAGGGCCCGCGCCGAAACCCTCATGGCATCCCTGGACTTGGCCGACCTCGCCAAACGAACAGTCATCAAGCTCTCGGGCGGACAACGCCGCCGCATGGACGTGGCGTTGGGATTGATGCACTCCCCCGGGTTGCTGTTCCTCGATGAGCCGTCCACCGGGATGGACCCACAAAACCGAGCCAATCTGTGGGAGCACATCATGCGGATGCGCGAGGAACACGGGACCACCATCGTGCTCACCACGCATTACATGGACGAGGCCGATTCGATGTCCGAGCGCGTGATCGTGATCGACCACGGCACCATCATCGCGGACGATACCGCTTCCCGGCTCAAGGCGAACCTGGCCGGAGACCTGATGGCCGTGGAAGTTGCGGCCGGTTCCGCGTCAGAAGTCCGCGGCCTGTTGGGCCGGGCCGCCGCCGAGGGCGACATCCAGGAAAATGCGTACGACGGCGTGGTCCGTTTCCGTCTTCGGCTGGCCCACGGTTCCCGGCTGGCGCCCGGGTTGTTGAAGGACATGCACGACGCCGGCGCTCCCGCCCAGTCGCTGGAATTGAAACCACCGACGCTGGACGACGTTTTTCTGGAACTGACTGGCCGCAGCCTGCGGGAAGGAGCTGAAGTCTGATGATTGAACAAGCCGTGGCGCCGGGAGTCGCCGTGCAAAAGCGAGGTGCCGGAAGCATTGTGACGGACACCTGGTTCGTGTTCTGGCGGGAGATGCTGCTGCCCCTGCGGGATCCGTTTTCGTTGATTTTTTCCCTTATCCAACCGCTGGTGTTCCTGGGTCTCTTCGGTCCGCTCCTGGGTGCGGCGGTGGGCGCTCCGGCTTTCGGCGGCCAGTCCACCCTCCAGTGGTTCCTGCCGGGCGTGGTGGTGATGATCGCCTTGTTCGGTACATCCATGACCGGGTCCAACCTGCAGTATGAGCTGATGACCGGCTCTTATGAGCGGATCCTGGCCACGCCATTGTCCCGGTCCTCGCTCATGATTGGCCGGGCCCTAAAGGAGTGGGCCCCCTTGGTGGTGCAGGGCTTGCTGATCTCCGTGGTGTGCATCCCGTTCGGCTTCGTGTTCCACCCCATGCACGTCCTGCTGGGGCTGGTGATCCTGGGCATTTTCGGCATCGGACTCGGCGCGTTGTCCTACGCTTTGGCTTTGGTTTCGCAGAACAAGGAATGGATCTTCTGGGGCGTCCAGCAAACCCTGCTCTTCCCGCTCATGATCCTGTCCGGGATCATGTTGCCCATCGAGGCGGGCCCGGGGTGGATGAAGGTGGCCAGCCTGTTCAACCCCTTGACCTACCTCGTCAATGCCGAACGCGAACTCTTCTCCGGGACCATTGGGATGGACACGTTCTGGGGCCTCGTAGCCGCTGTGGCAACTGCCGGCGTCGGACTTGCCGTGGGAATCCGGACCATCAGCCGGAACACCAACTAGGTGTACTTCCGCCCATGGGCGGAAGCGTCAGCGCCTTTTACAGCTGCAGGCGGTTCACTGCTTCCTGCCGCATGTCCACCTTCCGAACTTTGCCGGAAACCGTCATGGGGAAGCTGTCGCGTACATCCACATAGCGGGGAATCTTGTAGTGCGCCAGCTTCCCACGGCAGTACTCGGCCAAGTCCCCGGCAGTCAGGGCCGCAGCCCCGGGTTTGAGGATGATGCACGCCATGAGTTCCTCACCGTATTTGTCATCCGGAACGCCGATCACCTGCACGTCCTGGATGGAGGGATGCAAGTACAGGAATTCCTCGATTTCACGCGGGTAGATGTTCTCGCCACCGCGGATCACCATGTCCTTGATGCGGCCTTCGATCACCACGTACCCCTCTTCATCCATGCGGGCGAGGTCGCCGGTGTGCATCCATCCTTCGTCGTCGATCGCTTCCGCAGTTTTGTCCGGCTGACCCCAATAGCCGCTCATGACCGCATAGCCCCGGGTGCACAGCTCACCGATCACGCCCCGCTCCACCACCTCTGCCGAGCCGGCGTCCACAATGCGGCTCTCCAGGTGCGGCATGGTCCGGCCCACCGTGCTGGTCCGGTGTTCGAGGGTGTCCCCGGTGCGGGTCATGGTGGACACAGGCGAGGTCTCAGTCATGCCGTAGCAAATGGCAACATCCACCATGTGCATCTCTTCGATGACCCTGCGCATCACTTCCATGGGACACAGCGAGCCGGCCATCACGCCGGTCCGCAGCGTCGAGAGATCGTAGGAGCCAAAGTCCTCCAAAGCCAGTTCCGCAATGAACATGGTGGGCACCCCGTACAGGGACGTCCCGCCGAAGTCCTGCACCGCTTCCAACGCCGCCGACGGATTGAATCCGCGGCTGGGGATGATGGTGGCCGCACCAAAGCTGAGGGCATTCAGGTTCCCGATCACCATGCCGAAGCAGTGGTAGAACGGCACCGGAATCACCACGCGGTCGCGTTCGGTGTAGTTCAGGAGCCGGCCGATGGAGTGTCCGTTGTTGAGGATGTTGTGGTGCGTCAGCGTCGCGCCCTTGGGAAAGCCCGTGGTGCCCGAGGTGTACTGCAGGTTGATGGCGTCGTGTGGGTCAAGTTCGGCCATCCGGTCCTGAACCGCGGAAGGCCCGACGCCGTCAGCCCGGGCCAGGAGTTGGGCGTACGTCAGTTCGTGGTTGGCTTCCGGTTCGCCCCCGGCCAACTCCTGCAAAGGGTTTCCCGGGAGGAAGACGATCTCCCGGAGTTCCGGACAGCTTCCGGCCGCATTCCTGGCCATGCCCACATAGTCGCTGTTCTTGTCCGAAGGCGCAGCCACCAGCATCCGCATGCCGTTCTGCTGCACCACGAACTCCAGTTCGTGGCTCCTGTAAGCGGGGTTGACGTTGACCAGCACCGCACCGATCTTGGCCGTTGCGTACTGCAGGATGGTCCACTCGGCGCAGTTGGGGCTCCAGATACCGATCCGTTCGCCCTTGGCCACACCCAGAGCGAGCAGTGCGCGGGCGAGGCGATTGACGTCGTCGTTTAGTTTTTCATAGCTCCAGCGGCGGGCCTCCCCGCCCGGCATCGCGGCCGCTTCAATCAGGGCGTCCCGCAAGGGGTATTGTGCGGCGATGCGCTCAAAATTGGCGCCGATGGTCTCTTCGAGCAGCGGGACGTCAGTGTCTCCGGCAGTGTAGGACAACATGACGGAACGCTACCAAGGGACGGGGCGCAACAGAACCGTAACCACCTCCAAGGGGGCCGTGTCCTGCCGGTAGGGTTGGATCCATGAGTGCACCCATTGACCTGCAGGCCACGTTCATCCCCAACGACGGCGAATTCTTCCGCGTGAAGCTCGCCCTGGAAATCGCCATCGACGAGGTCGTGAACGAGCCCGGCTGCATCCGCTATGAACTGACCGAGGCCACCGAGGAAAAGCTCGTCCTCACGGAGCGCTGGGAATCCGAGGAACTCCTCGAGAAGCACTCCAAGGGCATCGCTGTCCAGGACCTGAACGAGTCCCTCAGCGCCTTGCTGGCTGAGCCCGTCAAGCTCGAACGGCTCTGATCACCGCAATACAGCGAAAACGCCTTAAAGCCTCGAGGTCGCCGGAAATTTCCGGCGACCTCGGTGCGTTTCCAGCGGTTTCAGTGTTTCAAACCGCCGCTCGTTCTTAGTTTTCCTGCGCCTCGGCACGCGCCTTGGCAACGTGGGCGTGGACCTCTTCCATGTCCAGGCCCTTCACGGCTTCAATGACCTGCTCAAGCTGCTGGCCGTTGAGGGCACCGGGCTGCGAGAAGACCAGGACCTTCTCGCGGAAAGCCATGAGTGTGGGGATGGACGTGATTCCCGCTTCGGCGGCCAGTTGCTGTTCGGCCTCGGTGTCCACCTTCGCGAAAACGACGTCGGAGTGCTTGTCCGAAGCTGCCCCGTACGTGGGCGCAAACTGGCGGCACGGGCCGCACCATGCAGCCCAGAAATCCACCAGGACAATGTCGTTGTCCTCGATGGTCGATGCGAACTGTTCTCCAGTGATGTCAACTGTAGCCATGGTTCCACGGTACGCGA
Organism: Paenarthrobacter sp. CCNWLY172; assembly: GCF_037402035.1. Taxonomy (NCBI): domain Bacteria; kingdom Bacillati; phylum Actinomycetota; class Actinomycetes; order Micrococcales; family Micrococcaceae; genus Paenarthrobacter; species Paenarthrobacter sp. CCNWLY172. The sequence goes on along the minus strand of NZ_JBBEGB010000001.1, from coordinate 368,101 downwards.
CCCTGCCCGCTAAGTCCCGTGGAGGGGCGCCCTGTTCGCTTCCCGCGTTACCGGGAATAAAGCAGGGTTTCCTTACTTGCCCAACACGTGCTTCAGCGCGGACGCATACAGCGGCGCCACCTTGTTGTGGCCGGTCTGGTTCATGTGGGTGTCGTCGAGGTAGTCGCCGGCCGCTCCCGCAATGGTCGCCGTACCGGCCATGGAAATCCGCGGCCAACCGCGAAGTGCAGCTTCGCGGGTCACGAGGCCATCCACCCACCGGCGCTGGACGTGGTTGGAGTCGTACCGTGACAGCACGCCGTTGACCAGTATGGTGCTGCGGGGGTACTTGCGCCGGAGCTCGTCCCATAGCCGGTTGGCTTGGGACAGGATGGCTGCATCCGTGGCGCCGATCCTGGCGTCGTTGCCGCCCAAAGTTACCACTACCAGCCCGGGGCTGCCCTGCGGCAGGAGGATCCGGTCCTGCGCCAGCGCATCAGTCGCTGAGCCACCCCCGACGGCGGGACTTCCGGAAACGTAGCCGAGCCCGCCAATGCTGCGGACCACCTGGCGTGGGTACCCGGCGCCGCGGGCACCCTGCTCGCCCCAGGAATCCAGGTCCAGTTGGGAGTCACCCAGGAAAACAACAGTGGATGCGTCAACGGCCTCGGCCGAATAGAGCTCTTCCGTGGCGTCGCTCCAGATGGTTTCCAGCTTCTGGAAGGCCACATGGGTTCCGCGTCCGTCCATCCAGGTGTCGCGGACGGGCCAGCCGAACTCACCCGGGTTGGCGGACCACACTTTATAGGTGGGGTGTCCAACGATCCGCGCCCCGGTGGACGGCCCCCACACCAGCCAGCCGTTGACGAACTGTTGCACGAGTCCGCCGGCACGCGGAAGCTTGTCCGTGAGAGGAAGCCCCAACTGTCCGGCCGCTCCGCCCAGCGAGTTGTATCGGTTGTGGACATCGCCGTGGGTGGTGGAATGCGCCCCCGTCGCCGCGGACCAGTAGACCGTGCCGCCCTGGAAGAGTTGGTAGACAAAGGTGTTTTGCCGGACTTCCTCACCGACCGGATATCCGAGGGCGCCATTTTGGCCTCCTGTGGAGGACCAGTAGCTCCGGATGGCACCGGTCAATGCGCGGGCACCGGTGGCTGGTGACCAGATGATTGTTCCGCGCTGGTACTGCTGGGAGGAGCCGCCATTCTTCAGGCCCAGGGCTTCATCCGTGGCGGGGTACCCCAGCTCGCCTTCTTCCATGCCGGCTTTCCGCCATCGTTCACGGATGGCCCCCATAGATGGGTGTGCCCCGGTGGCCGGCGACCACACCACAAAGCCTCGTTCGAAAGCCTGCCAGGCGCCGCCGTCGCGCAGTCCCGTACTTTCCCCGGTAACCGGATAGCCCAGGTAACCGGTTTCAAAGCCGGCACGTCCCCAGGCCAGATGGATGGATCCGCTGGTCCGCTGCGCACCCGTTCCCGGCGAGTACGTGATGGCGCCACGTTCATAGGTCTGCTTGGACCCTCCGTTGCGCAGCCCAGTGGTGGTGTCTGTCTTTGGATAGCCGTGAAATCCGGAAGGGCCGCCCGCAGCCCACCACGATGTACGGACCGGTCCGTTGACCACCACGCGCGCCCCGGTACGCGCGGACCAAGCGATGTCACCGCCGGCAAACCGTTGTACGCAACCGCTGGTGCTCCCGCTGCCGGAACATTCCTCGGTACTGGTGGGGCGGAGCAGCACGCTTCGTGCCCACGCGCTGGTGTTGTACAGGTTGCCGATCGCACCAGTAAGGGGCGGCGTCGAGGTCTCCGCCGGAACAGCCAGCGGGACTGAGGCTTGGACGGAAGTGCTGAGGGCGGGAGCGGCTTGCGCGGGAAGTGCCGCACCCAGCGCACCAGGAAGCAGCAGCCCCATGGCTACCGCGCCAAGAAACCAACCCCGCGCCGGCCCCACGGCCGTCTTGTTAAAGCCCACTTCGCCAACCCCCACCTGCTGCCCCATCAATAACACTGAGGCAAGTATCTGCGACGCCGGCACACTCAACACCGGCGACCCAACCAATGGTGTCACATCGTTATGACCCTGCCACTTGATGGACATTGAACAGGTGTTTAGTGTTTGAAACATGCGTTCAAGCGCAGAGGATCTCACCACCCGGGCCCGCATCCGCGACGCCGCCATCGACCTGTTCGGCCGGGATGGATTCGCCCGCGCCACGGTCCGGGCCGTCGCCTCGCTGGCCGGGGTCAGCCCAGGCCTGGTCATCCACCATTTCGGCAGCAAAGAAAACCTCCGCGCTGCCTGCGACCAGCACGTCCTCGCCCAAACAGCCAGCCAGGGCCGCGAGAAGACCCACCCGGGATCAACACGCCAACTGATCCAGGACTACCTCAACCACCCGGAACAATACGCCCAGGAGATCGCCTACATCCGCCAATCACTGAGTGACGAGTCCGATGCCGGCGATGCCTTCTTTGATGCTGTCGTGAGGCAAACAGAGGACATCATCAACGCCGGAATCGCGGCAGGAACCATCCGGAAGTTCAACGACGTCCGATCCACCGCCGTCGTGATTGCCTCCAACAGCCTGTCCATCCTCATGCTGGGCAGGCATCTCTCAAGGACGCTGGGCGAATTCACTCCGGAGCCCCACGGAATCGGACCCGGGTTGCTGCGGCAGCTCACGCTGCCCGCCCTGGAGATCTACACCCACGGTTTTTATACCGATTCGCGGTTCCTTGAGGCGGCCCGCGACGCTTTGCAGCAAGACACCATCAACCACTGAAGGGAGCATGCCCCGTGACCCAGGCAATCGTCGTCGAGGGGTTGCGTAAGAAGTTCGGTCACCGCGAGGTCCTCCACGGACTGGATTTTGCGGCGGAGGCCGGGACGGTGTTCGGCGTCATCGGGCCCAACGGCGCCGGCAAGACCACCACCATGCGCTGCCTGTTGGACATCATCCGGCCCAGCGCGGGTTCCATCTCGGTTCTCGGACAGAATCCCCGCCGCGCGGGTACCTCCCTTCGCCGAAGGATCGGCTACCTGCCCGGCGAGCTCCACTTGGAGAACCGCACCACAGGCCGCCGCACGTTGGAGCACTTTGCCGCCATCAGCGGCCCTGTGGACCCCCACCACGTCAACGACCTCGCTGACCGCCTGAACCTGGACCTGAGCCGCCAAACCCGGAAACTCTCCAAAGGCAACAAACAGAAGCTGGGGTTGCTGCAGGCCTTCCAGCACCAACCCGAACTCCTGGTGCTGGACGAACCAACCAGCGGCCTGGACCCCTTGGTCCAGCAGGTTTTTCATGCCATGGTCCGCGAGGCAGTGGCCGAAGGCGCCACGGTGTTCCTCAGCTCCCATGTCCTCAGTGAAGTCCAACAAGCAGCCGACGCCGTCGCCATCCTCCGCGACGGCGAAATCGTCACCGTGTCCACGGTGGAGGCCCTGCGGATGGCGGCCGTCCGGCAACTCCGGTTCAACAGCACCGGTACCGCAGCGAACGACGTCGGGGCGCTGCTGGCCCGGGTGCCGGGCATCGCCAACGTCGCGGTGCGGGAACTCCCCGCCGACGGCCACACTGCCGGGACAGTGGTGGCAACGGCGACGCTTTCCGGGCACGTCCGGCCCCTGGTCCAAGCATTGGCGCGACTGGACCTGACGGACCTTGTCCTGGAAGAACCGGACCTCGAAGAGGCCGTTCTGACCTTGTACACCGGCGGCGCTGGCAGCGAACCAGCTGCTGACACGGGCGGTGCCGGTCCGGCTGACTCTCATCGTCGTGCGGAAGGAGCCCACCGTGCCTAGGATCCTGCCCCTCTTCACCAAGGCCCTGACCGACTCCTGGCGTTCCACGCTGGCTTGGGCGTTGGGCCTGGCGGCGGCCTGCATGCTGTACCTGCCGCTCTACCCCTCGATCGGCGGCAGCGCGCAGATGCAGGACCTGATCAACGCGCTTCCCGCCGAGATGACCAAAGCCCTGAACTACGATCAGATCGCATCGGGCCCCGGCTACACACAAGCCACCTTGTTCGGCCTGATTGGCTTCCTGCTGACCTCCATGGCCTCCATTGGCTGGGGCGCGGCGGCGGTGGGAGGAGACGAAGAATCGGGGCTGTTGGAGCTGACCCTCGCCCACAGCGTGACCCGCGTGCAGGTGGTGCTGGAACGCGCCCTCGCCATCCTGGTTCGGATCGCGTTCCTTTCCGTCCTCGTCTTCCTGATGGTGCTGGGACTGAATGGGCCTGCGCAACTGGGCATCGACGTCGGACATCTCGCCGGAGCGGTGCTGCTGTTCGCCGCTCTTGCCCTTCTCAGCGGAACAGCGGCGCTCTTCGCCGGTGCGCTCAGCGGCAGGAAGGTGTACGGGATCGCTGCGGGCGCCGCCGTCGCTGTCCTCGGATATGTGTTCAACGCAGTGGGACGGCAAAGTCCGGACGTCGAATGGTTGCTGAACCTTTCGCCGTACCACTGGGCGTATGGCAATTCCCCGGTAGCCAACGGCGCTGATTGGGGAGCGGCCGCAGGCCTATTCGGTATCTCGGCGGTACTTATTGTCCTGGGAGCAGTGGCGCTGCGGCACCGTGATGTGGGTGTTTAGCTCCAGACGTGCGGGGCGGGGCGACGTGCTCCGGGGAGCGCATTGTTCTCGCGCCACTCATGGATCCATTCGGGCAACTCGAGGCCTGCCGGAGGCGCGCCGAACTCCGCGATGATTTCTTCCTGGGTGACGGGCTTGCCCTTTGCCACCAGTCGTGTGGCAATGTGCGCACGGGCGTAGATTTCACCGTCCACCACCATCCGCTGTTCAAAGTAGATGGCTTTGGTATCCAGGCCGATGATGCGGGTCTCAATGGTGTAGCGCTGCCACAGTTGCAGGGACTTGCGGAAAGCGATGGTTTCGCCGGCAGCCACCGGAGTCCACCCCTTCTTGCGCATCTTGGCCCAAATGCCACTGCGGACCATGAGGTCGAAGCGGCCAAGGTCCATCAGCGAAAAGTACATGCCGTTGTTGACGTGCAAGGCAATGTCGATGTCCGTCGGCAGCACTTTCAGGGGAAGGGAGGACTCCTCCCAGACACCCAGGGGCGAGCGCTTGGAAGAAGTGAAGAGCAGCATGAGGGTGCGAAGAAGCAGATGCATGCCCACAATGTTACCCGCGGGTAACTTCCGGCGAAAGGCGTGGACCGCATGATGGACAGGCCGGTAGTCCATAACCTGCTTTATGTCCAACGTTTGCACTAACGTTTACCGCTGGTTCATCAAAGCCATGCAGAATATCTGAAACTCATCTGATGAATGACCATACAAGGGGGACCCTTTGAGCACGCTGCAAACCACCAGGCCACAGGGCCAGGTCTGGCCCGAACTTTCACGCCACCAGAACGTTGTCCTTCAGGACGCCCGCGGCAACCGCATTGAGGGAACCATCGACGGCATGACCGAGGACCGCAGCACGCTGTGGATCCAGCTCAAAGGCGGCCTCGGCAGGCAGTTGATCCACCACCTCGACGGATACTGGCTGGAGACGCCAGCTGCCTGATGCGTCCGGTGCAGGCTCATCCTGCAGGGGCTCGTCCGATAGTCCCGTCCGGGCTGAGGTGCCTGCGGTGGCTAGTATTCCCCTATGACACAAGCGCGATACCGGGACCTGGTGGAATGGCCCCTCATGGCCACGGCACTGATTTTCCTCACTGCCTATGCCTGGCAGGTCATCGGCCGGGTGGACGGTGCCGCGGCAGTGCCGTTCGAGATTGTCCTCTGGATTACCTGGGGCATCTTCGCGCTGGACTACTTCGTCAACCTGTGGCTTGCCGAAGACAGGATGCGGTGGTTCCTCTGGAACCTGCACGAACTCCTGATTGTGGTGCTCCCCTTCTTCCGGCCCTTGCGGCTGCTGCGGTTGGTCACTTTGCTCTCCGTTCTCCAGCGCACCGTGGGCGAAACTTTGCGCGGGCGGGTTGCCACCTACGTGGCAGGAGCGGCCGCGATGCTCATCCTCATCGGCGCACTGGCCGTACTGGATGTCGAGCAGAACGACCCCGCCGCCAAGATCCTCAACTTCGGTGACGCTGCCTGGTGGGCCGTCACCACCATCACCACCGTGGGCTACGGAGACCTGTATCCCGTGACCCCCATTGGAAGGATCGTGGCCGCGGCCCTCATGATGAGCGGCATCGCGGTGCTGGGTATTGTCACAGCATCCATCGCTTCCTGGCTGGTTCAACGGATTGAGGAGAACGCGGAGGGCGTGGCAGCGGCAGCCGAAGAGAAGGCGGTCGCCGCCGAGGAACCCGTTCGCGCGGAGATGGCTGACCTGGTGACCGAGATCGCAGCCCTGCGGATGGAGATCGCCGAACTCCGGGAAGCCACGGCGGTCCGGCAAACCACGGAATTCGGGCGGGAGCGCGAGGTCTAGGCGCGGCGTCCCGCGCGAACACGTACCGTCACCACCTACTTTGACAGCCCGGATGCCATGACACGCACTGGGTTACCGCGAGTCGACGGGTACGTGCGATCAAAGCAGGTGGTGGCGGCACGGCCAAACCTGTGCTCGTTGGATCCCATGCCGCGCAAGGTCGAGCAAGGCGGCCAACAGCCCGATCCCCCGGCAGGAATCCGGCGGCGGGAACTCGCTGGACACACAAAAAAATCCCCGGAACCAGTGGTTCCGGGGATTTTCTCTGGGTGGCAGATGAGGGATTCGAACCCCCGTAGGCGTTGCCAGCTGATTTACAGTCAGCCCCCTTTGGCCGCTCGGGTAATCTGCCGAACTTCAAAAGAAGATCACTTCCGGAGACCATTTCTTTCGATCCGGTAACCGAAGGCAGAGACAACCTTACAGAACTTTCTGCAAAGAATCTAATCGGGGGAAAACGCCCGGTATGTGGCGGTATGTCAGGCTTCCCCGAGGATCCGGCCGGCGAGTTTCGCTTCGAACTTCTCGGCCTGCTCGGCGGTGATCTGGTTGAGCTGCACAGCCCGCAGCAGGTCAGCGTGCACTCCGTCCATGCGTGCTGTGGCATCGGGTACCGGGCTCAGGACGATCGACGCTGCCACGGCCGCGGCCGCAACAGCACTGGCTGCGGCAACTGCTGCCGTGCCAAGGGAGCCAGCCGCTGCAGTAGCGGATTTACTGATGGACTGGACGGCCTTGCTGCTCATGCTGATCCTCCACTATGCGTTCTTCCAACTGGTACAACTCTCAACCCGCAGCCTCAGTTCCAACCTTGCATGTGCTGTGAGCGAACTGTGAATGCCCTCCACCGCCCCAAGCAGCACCTTCCGTACTAGGCTGGATGCCAGACCAACCCGCCCTCACAGGGCCCCCAACCTAAGGAGAGTCATGGCAGGCGAATCCACATTCGACGTCGTCAGCAAGGTAGACAAGCAAGAGGTCGCCAACGCACTGAACCAGTCCCAGAAGGAAATCGCGCAGCGATACGACTTCAAGGGCGTTGGCGCGGAGATCGACTTCAGCGGCGAGAAGATCCTCATGAAGGCCAATTCCGAGGACCGGGTCCTTGCTGTCCTGGATGTTTTCCAGTCCAAGCTGATCAAGCGCGGCATCTCGCTGAAGTCCCTGGACCAGGGCGAGCCTTTCCCCTCCGGCAAGGAATTCCGCCTGGAGTGCACCATCAAGGAGGGCATTGCCCAGGACATCGCCAAGAAGATCAACAAGATCATCCGCGATGAAGCCCCCAAGTCCGTCAAGTCCCAGATCCAGGGCGACGAACTCCGCGTGACCTCCAAGTCCCGTGACGACCTTCAGGAAACCATGAACATCCTGAAGAAGTTCGAAGAGGCCGACCTGCAGTTCGTGAACTTCCGCAGCTAGTCGCACACCGTTCGAAAAGCCGGGATGCAGGCCCACCAAGGGGTCCGCATCCCGGCTTTTTGCTGCCCGGGAATACGGACGACACCAAGACCACGGGCGCCACGGATGGTCCCATCCAGGTCAGTCCGGCAAGGTGGCTTCATCGGCGAGGGGCTGTTCGCGTAGTCCGGGCGGGCTGGTTCATGGTGGACCTAGGAAAGCCGGCGGCCGGCCATCTGTTCCAAGCGGCTGATCCGTTCATTCATCGGCGGGTGGGTGGAGAACATGCGGCGCATGCCGCCGCCCCGGAATGGGTTGGCAATCATCAAGTGCGACGCGTTGACGAGCTTCTGGTCCTGCGGGAGCGGCAGCTGGGTGACGCCGGACTCGATCTTGCGCAGGGCTGAGGCGAGTGCCAGCGGATCGCCGGTGAGCTCGGCACCGTCCTCATCGGCGTCGTACTCCCGCGTGCGGGAGATGGCCATCTGGATGAGCGAAGCCGCGAACGGAGCCAGCAACGCCATGGCGATGGTGGCCAGCGGGTTGGCGTTGCGCCGGTCCCCGCTGCCGAAGATCAGCAGCATCTGCCCCACGGACGTAATGACTCCGGCCACTGCAGCAGCCACCGACGAGGTCAGGATGTCGCGGTTGTACACGTGCATCAGTTCATGCCCCAGCACTCCCCGGAGTTCCCGGGCATCCAGGAGGTGCAGGATCCCTTCGGTGCAGCACACGGCGGCGTTCTTGGGGTTGCGGCCGGTGGCAAAGGCGTTGGGGGTCATGGTGGGCGACAGGTAGATCCGCGGCATTGGCTTGTTGGCCCTGACGGAAAGCTCCCGAACGATCTGGTACAGATGAGGAGCCTGGGACTCAGTGACCGGGTAGGCGGCCATGGACCGGATGGCGATCTTGTCGCTGTTCCAGTATCCGTAGGCGGTGGTGCCGACGCCGATCAACGCCATGATCCAGATGGGCGTGGTGCTGCGCGTGCCCGCTGCGATGAGGGCGCCCAAACCCAACAACACCGCCCACAGCACGCCGAACAGTGCCGCCGTCTTGAGTCCATTGTTGTGTTTGTGCACGGTGGTTCTTGCCTCTTTCTTCGGCTCCAGCAGGGGTTCTGTACGGATTAACGCCGACGCCGGTCGTCATGTTCCGATCCCAGCCTACGGCGGCGGCGTGGACGGCAGTGCTAGGGCACCGGGTGTTTAGCGTCGTAGGCAACGAACCCGGGCTGAAGCCGCGAAGCCAGCCACGCCAGGACGATGCAGAGGAGTCCACCTATCAGCAACACTCCGCCCTCGCTGAGGAACTGTGTGACACCTCCGGCCAGCATGTCCCCCACCCTCGGTCCCCCCGCCACCACCACGATGAACACGCCCTGCAGCCGGCCGCGCAGATGATCCGGGGTGGCCGACTGGAGGATGGTGGTGCGGAAGACGGCGCTGACGGAGTCTGAAATACCGGCAAGGGCACAGCACAGGGCTGCCGGAATCAGCCACGGCGTAACTCCATCGCGTCCCGAGTCCCCCGCCAGCAGTACCACCAGCCCGAAGCCCGCAATGGAGGCTCCCCAACCCACCACGGACCACACGACGGCGCTGCCCTGCCGCCGCACCCGGCCCAGTGGCCCGGAAAACAGGCCTGCGAGGAAGGCGCCCACAGCCGTGGACGCAAGCAGCACACCCACCGTGGTTTCACCTCCGCCGATCATGACCGCACCGATGGCCGGCATGAGGGCACGGGGTTGGGCGCAGATCATGGCGATGAGGTCGATGATGAAGGTCATGCGGACGTTGGGGCGGGTACCGAGGAAGCGGAACCCTTCCACCACTGATCGCAGCCCCGGCCGCACAGCGTCCTTGGACGGCGGCAAGGGCGGGAGCTTGAAGAGGCCCCAGAGGGCGAACGTGAAGCTGATGACATCGATCGTGTAGGTCCAGCCGAAGCCGATGGTGGCCACCAGAACGCCTGCCAGGAGTGGTCCGGCAGTCATGGACAGGCCGAACGTCAGCATGCTCAGCGCGTTGGCTGCAGGGAGCAGGTCCTTACGGACCAGCAACGGAATGATGGCGCTGCGGGCGGGGCCGTTGATGCCTTGCGCTCCACTTTGGACGGCCACCAGTGCGTAGAGTATCCAGATGTTGCCGATCTCCAGCCATGCCTGCAAGGCAAGCCCCGCAGTGGTCGCCCAGAGCACAAGGGAGGCGATGATGGCCACTTTGCGGCGATCATAGGCGTCCGAGATGGACCCGCCGTAGAGTCCGGCGATCACCAACGGGACCAGCGCGAAGATGCCCAGCAGTCCCACGTAGAAGCTCTCCTGGGTGAGCCGGTAGACCTCCAGGCTGACCGCCACCAACGTCAGTTGGGTACCGATGGCAGCCACCGATGCGCCCAGCCAGAGCCGCCGGAAAGCCGGGCTCTCCTTCAACGGGGTGATGTCTGCCAGTAGTTTCGCCACCGTCCTACCTTAACGACCGTTGCGGCGGCTGCCCCGCACCCTCCCGCCTGCGGGCACCGCTTGGTAGGCTCACCCGGGGGAAGGAGTTGACATGGTCACATCGCGACGATTGCTGTACCGTTCGGCTTTTTGGGAGATCGCCAGGCCACGTCACCCCCTTACTGCCGGGCATGTCGTCATCCGGTTGTCGGATCCCGCAACAGAGTTTGCACACCCCTCGGCCACGGACTGGCTTTTCTGCCACGGCCTGGTCCGTGCCGCCTTGGCCGACGTCCTTGGTGCCACCCGCTGCGCCATCATGTTTGCTTACCAATGGCATCCCCTGGGCTCAGCCATTGGAGAGCCTGTAGCGGAATCGTCAACGCCGACATTCCACCTCTTCAGCCGATGGGACGGAGAAACCACGACGCCGGGACACCAGCTTTCGCTTCCGGCGCACCGACGGGTTGGCGAGACGGACCACGATCTGGAAGCCACCGATGATGCCCTGCGCGAGGCGCTCAGGCTGGCCGTACCGGAAACCATGGTGGGCTCCGACGCTACGGTGCGTGCCGGCGTCGAGCCTTTTTCCGGGCCGGAACCGCTGGTCCGGGCTGTGGACGCGGGTCCCCGCCATACGATCCTCGAACCAGTCAGGAACGTGGCGGCCGTCAGCGAGGTCAGGCCGGTCGAGTTACTGGCGATGGGTGCAGCCCTGACCGCACTCCCCCGGGCTGGCGGCTTCAGCGGTGTCAGTTGCGTGGCCCTGGAAGGAGCGGGCACAAGTGCCCCTGTTCGGGTCCATGCGGTCCGCAGATCGGCAGCCGAAGACCACAATCCCCTGGAAGATCTGTTCAATTCACCGGAAGTTAGCCTTGCCTTATTGTGAACTCCTCAAAATAAGTGTTTCAATGAATGCATGACAGATCACACAGCCGAGCAAGCAGAATGGGCAGCTGCCCTGCATGCCCACGGCCGGCGTGTGACCAAACAGCGGCTGGCAGTGCTCGCCGCGGTCCAGCACCATCCGCACTCTCCGGCTGAAGGCATCCTTGCCGCTGCCCGCAAAGAGCTTCCTGAACTGACGGCGCAGTCCGTTTACGTGGTGCTCAGCGACCTAACGGACCTGCAGATGTTGCGACGCTTTGAGCCTCCGCACTCCCCGGCCCTTTACGAGACCCGGGTGGGCGACAACCACCACCACGCCGTCTGCATCAGTTGCGGCAAAGTGGAGGACGTCGATTGCGCCGTGGGACACGCACCGTGCCTCACCCCGCACTGGGATGAGAACTCCAAGCCCATGACCATCCAGATCGCAGACGTCCTGTACCAGGGCATCTGCCAGGACTGCCAGTCCAAACAACAGCTTCCCGTAACTTCCGTAACTCAGAAACAAGAAAAAGGAGAACAATGACTGCCATTTCAACTACCCAGTCAGGTGCCCCCGTTACCTCCGACGCGCACTCCAAGTCCGTCGGCGCTGACGGTGCCATCATCCTCACCGACCACTACCTGGTGGAAAAGCTTGCACAGTTCAACCGCGAGCGGGTCCCGGAGCGTGTAGTGCACGCCAAGGGTGGCGGCGCATTCGGTACGTTCAAGACCACCTCGGACGTTTCGGCCTACACCAAGGCAGCCTTCCTCCAGCCGGGCGTCGAGACGGACATGCTGATCCGTTTCTCCTCCGTCGCCGGCGAGAACGGTTCTCCCGATACCTGGCGTGACCCCCGCGGTTTCGCCGTGAAGTTCTACACCTCCGAGGGCAACTACGACCTCGTTGGCAACAACACCCCCGTCTTCTTCATCCGCGACGGCATCAAGTTCCCTGACTTCATCCACTCCCAGAAGCGCCTCCCAGGCAGCCACCTGCGTGACGCTGACATGCAGTGGGACTTCTGGACCCTCTCCCCCGAGTCCGCCCACCAGGTCACCTGGCTCATGGGCGACCGCGGCCTCCCGGCTTCCTGGCGTGAAATGCAGGGCTACGGCTCGCACACCTACCAGTGGATCAACGCCGCCGGCGAGCGTTTCTGGGTCAAGTACCACTTCAAGTCCAACCAGGGCGTCAAGACCATCACCGGCGACCAGGCTGAGCAGCTTGCCGGCTCGGATGCAGACTTCTACATCCGCGACCTCCAGGAAAACATCGACGCCGGCAACTTCCCCTCCTGGGAACTGCACGTCCAGGTCATGCCGTACGAGGACGCCAAGACGTACCGCTTCAACCCGTTCGACCTCACCAAGGTCTGGCCGCACTCGGACTACCCGCTGATCCACGTGGGCACCATGGAGCTGAACAAGAACCCGGAAAACTACTTCGCGCAGATCGAGCAGGCCACCTTCGCGCCGTCGAACTTCGTACCGGGCATTGCCGCTTCCCCGGACAAGATGCTGCAGGCCCGCATCTTCTCCTACGCAGACGCACACCGTTACCGCGTGGGCACCAACCACGCACAGATCCCGGTGAACCAGCCCAAGAACCAGGTCAACAACTACAGCCAGGACGGCCAGGGTCGTTACCTGTTCAACTCCCCGTCCACCCCGGTGTACGCACCGAACTCCGTTGGTGGCCCGGCTGCTGTTGAGCCTACGTCGCCCGCCGGTGGCTGGGAGAACGACGGCGAGCTCACCCTCTCCGCCCACACCCTGCACGCTGAGGACGACGACTTCGGCCAGGCCGGTACCCTGTACCGCGAGGTCTACGACGACGCTGCCAAGGCCCGCCTCCTGGACACCATCACCGGTGCTGTTGGCGGCGTGAAGAACGCTGACATCAAGGAACGCGCCATCCAGTACTGGACCAACGTTGACTCCGATCTTGGCGCCAAGCTCCGCGCCAACCTCGGTGCAGGTCAGACCGAGTCCGACGCCGAAGCAGCCAACAAGCTCTAAGCGTCTTCGCTCTCCAGCATTTCCTGGAACACCCCGTCGCGGATCTTCTCCGCGGCGGGGTGTTCTTTTTGTTTTTCCACATAGCCTTCTTTGGCTATGGCTGGCCGGGTATCGCCGTCCCTAGGATCCTTCTATGACCACATTCAAAGGCATCCCTACCGCCGCATTCCGTTTCTACGCCGAGCTTGAAGAGAACAACAACCGTGAGTGGTGGCTTGAACACAAAACCACGTACGACGCCGAGGTCAAGGAGCCGCTGACAGCTCTCCTTTCAGAGTTGGAGCCGCAGTTCGGGCCAGCCAAGATCTTTCGTCCCAACCGCGATATCCGGTTCTCCCAGGACAAGTCTCCGTACAAGACAGCGCAAGGGGCCTTTGCAGCTACTCAGGAAGGTGTTGGCTTCTACGTCCAGATCAGCGCCGATGGCCTGCTGATCGGCGGGGGCTACCACTCGCACACTCCGGCGCAGCTGGCCCGTTTCCGGGCGGCAGTGGATGCTCCTGACAGTGGGTTGGAACTGCAGGAGATCGTCGGTGCTGTGGCCGCCGCCGGCTTCGCCATCGAAGGCGAGAAGCTGAAGACTGTCCCGCGGGGATTCGACAAGGATCATCCACGCGGAGAGCTCCTCAAGCACAAGTCGTTGTCGGCCGGCGTTGAGGTTGGGCAACCGGAGTGGCTCTCCACTCCCGCAGCCCGTAACGAGATTGCTGCCCGGTGGGAAGTGCTGAGGCCCCTGGTGGAATGGGTCGGCGTTCACGCGGCGCCGTAATGGCGCTGGTGTTGGCGGGAACGCGCAAAAGCGCCCGGAAACCGATGGTTCCCGGGCGCTTCATGGAGCGACTTCTGGAGCTAACGAGTGCAGCTGTCTGACAAGCTGCCGCGATTGGTTTAGACCTTCGTGTAGCTGTCTTCGTCCTCGTCGCCGTCGACCTGGCGGCTTCCGGGAGCACCGTTCACGGAGGCCTTGGCCGCAGCGAACTTCTCATTGAGCCGTGAGTGGCGCTGGCCGTAGGAGAAGTAGATGACCATGCCAATGACCAGCCAGATCGCGAAGAAGATCCAGGTTTCCACAGCCAGGTTTGTCATCAGGTAAAGGCAGAGGATTGCTGAGACCCACGGCAAGACCTTGCCGAACGGAACGCGGAAGGCGGGCTTGAGGTCCGGGCGCTTCTTGCGCAGCACCAGGATGCCCAGGCTCACCATCACGAACGCAGACAGCGTTCCGATGTTGATCATTTCCTCGAGCAGGTCCACCTTCGTTACGCCGGCCACCAGGGCTACGGCCGCACCGCAGATGATCTGCAAACGGGCCGGCGTGGAACGCTTTTCGCTGGTTTTGGACAGCGAACGTGGCAGGAGTCCGTCGCGGCTCATTGCCAGGACCACGCGGGACAGGCCCATCAGCAGCACCATGATCACGGTGGTCAAGCCCACCAGGGAACCGAAGGCGATGATCTTGGCAGCATCAGTGTTGCCCACGGCTTCGAAAGCTGTGGTCAGGGTGGGGTTCTTCACCTCGGCCAATTGTGTGTAGGAAACCATGCCAGTCAGCGCAAGGGAGACCAGGATGTACAGCAGCGTCACAACGGCAAGGCCACCGAAGATGCCCCGGGGAAGGGTCTTCTGCGGATTCTTGACCTCTTCCGCGGAGGTCGCCACTACGTCGAAGCCGATGAAGGCGAAGAAGACCAAGGCTGCGCCGGCGAAGACGCCCAGGGTTCCATACTGGGCCGGAGCGGCGCCCGTGAGGAAGCCGAAGAAGGACTGCTTCATAACGTCGGCGGCGCCGGAGTCGGTGGGCTCGGAGGCTGGAATGAAGGGGGTGTAGTTGGAGAACTTCACGTAGCTGAAACCAACCACGATCACGAACAGCACCACTGCAATCTTGATCAACGTAAAGACGTTGCCGACGCGGGCGGACAGCTTTGTCCCCAGCACCAGCAGCACGGTGAAGATCGCAACAATGAGGAACGCACCCCAGTAGAGGTCAACGCCGGCTACCTGGATTGACGGTGGCATCTCTAC
Organism: Paenarthrobacter sp. CCNWLY172; assembly: GCF_037402035.1. Lineage (NCBI taxonomy): Bacteria > Bacillati > Actinomycetota > Actinomycetes > Micrococcales > Micrococcaceae > Paenarthrobacter > Paenarthrobacter sp. CCNWLY172. The sequence goes on along the minus strand of NZ_JBBEGB010000001.1, from coordinate 352,943 downwards.
GCCCATCAAGCCAAAGACCGTACTGAGGTAGATGCCCCAGTACTTGGCGATCACGGCTGCGGCGGTGAAGAGTTCAAGGATGAGGTTCCAGCCAATGATCCACGCAAGGACTTCGCCCATGGTGGCGTACGTGAAGACGTAGGCGGAGCCTGCCACAGGGATCGCCGTGGCGAACTCGGCGTAGCACATGATGGCCAAAGCACAGGTGACAGCTGCAATGGCAAAGCTAAGGGTGACGGCGGGGCCGGCAAAGTTGGCAGCGGCCTTGGCGCCGACGGAGAAGATACCGGCGCCGACAGCAACGGCGACGCCCATGATCATGAGGTCCCAGGTGCTCAGGCTGCGCTTGAGCTTGCGACCGGGTTCGTCGGCATCGGCGATCGACTGCTCGATTGACTTGGTCCTGAAAATGTTCATAAAAATGCCACATTCTGGATGGGAGTGGTATAGGACTCATCAAGAATAGTGTCCGGCCAATGGACGGCCATATTTATCCCAGATAGTGAGACGCCTACGCAATTCCCGTGACAGGTGTGGCTGGTGTGATGAAGGCACGTAGCGTCGATCACACCAGCCAGCCACCCTAAATGCTGGGCACGTCCCAGTCCATGAGGGTTGAACGGATCAGGAACCGCTTCCCTTCCGGAGACTCAACGGAGAACCCACTCCCCCGGCCCGGAACCACATCTACGGTGAGGTGGGTGTGGGACCAGTAGTTGAACTGTTCCTTGGACATCCAAAACTCGAGAGGCTGTGGCTCGCCGCCGATTCCAATGTCGAACCTGCCAAGGAGGATATCGGAGTCGCCGGTCAGGAACTCCCCCGCCGGGTAGCACATGGGGGCGGAGCCGTCGCAGCAGCCGCCCGACTGATGGAACATGAGAGGCCCGTGCTGGTCCCAAAGCTTACGGAGCAGTTCCACGGACACCGCAGTGAGCGCCACCCGGGAGAAGTCTTCCCCGGGCAGCGTCACCGCGGCTTCCAAGCCGTTGGGATTCATCAGAACTTCAGCACCACACGGCCGTCGATCTTGGCGTGCTTCATCTCGTCAAAGACCGCGTTGACCTCGGAGAGCTCCCGGGTAGAGACCGTTGGCTTGATCTTTCCCTGGGCGTAGAATTCCAGCGCCTCTTCAAGATCCTGCCTTGTGCCCACGATCGAGCCGCGGACGGTCAGGCCCTTGAGGACGATCTCAAAGATGGGCGCCGGGAAGTCTCCTGGTGGCAACCCGTTGAAGACGATCGTTCCGCCACGACGAGCCATACCGATCGCTTGTCCAAAGGCCGACGGGTGCACAGCCGTCACCAGGACTCCGTGGCAACCTCCGGTTTCCCGCTGAATGACTTCCGCCGGGTCCTCGTGGAGGGCGTTGACCGTCAGTTCGGCGCCGTGCTCGCGGGCCAGAGCCAGCTTGTCGTCGGCAATGTCCACGGCAACCACGCGAAGCCCCATGGCCACCGCGTACTGAACCGCGATGTGGCCCAGTCCGCCGATCCCGGAAATAGTGACCCATTGTCCCGGCCTGGCTTCCGTCATCTTGAGGCCCTTGTAGACCGTGACGCCGGCGCACAGTACGGGCGCCACTTCCACGGGGTCCGAGCCCTCCGGAATCCGAGCGGCAAAGCGTGTGTCTACCAGCATGTACTCACCGAACGAGCCATCCACGCTGTAGCCACCGTTCTGCTGGGACTCGCACAGGGTTTCCCACCCGGTCCGGCAGTACTGGCAGTCACCGCAGGCAGACCAGAGCCAGGCATTACCCACCAGGTCGCCGACAGCAACATCCGTGACACCCTCGCCGAGGGCCACTACTTCTCCCACACCTTCATGGCCCGGGATAAACGGTGGCGTCGGCTTGACCGGCCAGTCGCCTTCGGCGGCGTGCAGGTCGGTGTGACATACCCCCGAGGTGATGAGGCGGACCAGCGCCTGGCCGGGACCCGGCGTCGGCCTTTCCACTTCCTTGATCTCGAGGTCGGTACCGAACTTGGTGACGACTGCAGCTTGCATGGTGGTCATTGACGATCTCCTTTGATCGGTAGACAAGACGGTTTAGAAGAAGCCGAGCTTGTTCTCGTTGTAGCTGACCAGGAGGTTCTTGGTCTGCTGGTAGTGGTCCAGCATCATGGCGTGGTTCTCACGGCCAATACCTGAGGACTTGTAGCCGCCGAACGCAGCCCCTGCCGGGTAGGCGTGGTAGTTGTTGACCCACACGCGGCCGGCCTGGATTTCCCGGCCTGCGCGGTAGGCGACGTTTCCATTGCGCGACCAGACTCCGGCACCCAAGCCGTAGAGAGTGTCGTTGGCGATGCCGATGGCGTCGTTGTAGTCGCTGAACTTGGTGACGGACACCACCGGGCCGAAGATCTCCTCCTGGAAGATCCGCATCCGGTTGTGGCCTTCGAAAATGGTGGGCTGCACGTAGTAGCCGCCTGCCAGGTCACCCGAAAGCTCCGCCCGGGCACCACCGGTGAGCACCTTGGCGCCCTCCTGCTTTCCAATGTCGATGTAGGACAGGATCTTCTCCAGTTGGTCGTTGGAGGCCTGGGCTCCAACCTGGGTGTCGGTGTCCAGCGGGTTGCCCTGGATGATCTTGCTGGTCCTGGCCGTGACGTCGGCCATGAAGGAGTCGTAGATGCCTTCCTGGACCAGGGCGCGGGATGGGCAGGTGCAGACTTCGCCTTGGTTGAAGGCAAAGAGCGTGAACCCTTCCTGGGCCTTGTCGTAGAAGGCATCGTTCTGGTCGGCGACGTCATCGAAGAAGATGTTCGGGCTCTTGCCGCCCAGTTCCAGCGTGACCGGAATGAGGTTGTTCGACGCGTACTGGCTGATCAAACGGCCAGTGGTGGTCTCACCCGTAAAAGCGATCTTGCGGATCCGGGAGCTGGAAGCCAGCGGCTTTCCGGCCTCAACACCGAAGCCGTTCACGACGTTCACCACGCCGGCCGGAAGGAGGTCTCCGATGAGTTCCATGAGGACCAGGATGGACGTCGGCGTCTGCTCGGCGGGCTTGAGCACCACGGCGTTGCCGGCGGCGAGCGCGGGTGCCAGCTTCCAGACCGCCATGAGGATGGGGAAGTTCCAAGGGATGATCTGGCCAACAACGCCCAGCGGCTCCTTGAAGTGGTAAGCCGTAGTGTCCTCGTCCAGCTGGGACAGGTGGCCTTCCTGCGCCCGGACGGCGGAGGCGAAGTAGCGGAAGTGGTCCGCTGCCAACGGGATGTCGGCGTTAAGGGTCTCGCGGACTGGTTTGCCGTTGTCCCAGGTTTCAGCAACTGCGAGGAGCTCCACGTTCTCGTCAATGCGGTCGGCGATCTTGTTCAGGATGGCTGCTCGCTCGGTGGCGGAGGTCTTGCCCCATGAGGGTGCAACCTTGTGGGCGGCGTCCAGCGCCAGCTCGATATCCTCGGCGGTGCCGCGGGCAACTTCGCAGAAGGCCTTGCCCGTAACCGGTGTGATGTTCTCGAAGTAAGCGCCCTTGACCGGGGCAACCCATTCGCCGCCGATCCAATTTTCGTAGCGGTCCTTGAACGTGACCTTCGAACCCTCGGCACCCGGCTGTGCGTAAACAGTCATTGCTAGCTCCTTTGCTGCGAATCACGGTGGCTGTCGCCATTGATCCGAGCCTAGGAGTCGGGAGGTTGCAGCTACGTTGCAACCATGTGAGTCAGCTCACGCTTTGAGTTCCGTTTCGATCCGCTCAAGATCCGCGACGACGGCGGCCCGCTTGGGCGAGCGCGGCGGCAGCAGCTTCAGCACCGCAAGGCGGAGGTCGACGTCGTACTTCGCCTCGGGCAGCTCAGCGTACTTCAGGAGCGAATCAACGCTGCCGTCGCTGAGCAGCGCCTCACGCAGCAGATGCGAAACCCGCTCACGCAACTGCACGACGCCGGGCGCCTCCGAGCGTGGCAGGACCGCACCTTTGTAGATTTCCAGGGCAATGCGGTGGGCGCCACGCTGTAAGCAGTTGAGCACCTGGCCGGAGTCGGGAAGCAACTCCACGGGGAGCCGGTATGGACGCGATTCAGGAACCGCGTCCGGGCTAAGCTCCTGGATCACTTTGCGGAGGCGCACCATCTCGGCCCGCAACGTGGCCGAGTAGCCGTCTCCGGGGTACAACTGGGCGCAGAGGTCCTCAGCGCTGAGCCCGTCAGGATGGCTGCCCAGGATGGCCAGGATTTCACTGTGCCGCGCGGAAAGGGACACGGTCCGGCCGTCGATGCTGAGAAGGGCCTGGTCGCGGCCCAACAGTTGCAGGCTGTTGCGGTACAGGGCATGGCCGGAGGTGGCGGCTGCGCTCCGGCGTCGTGGTTTCTCGCGGACGGCCGCGGCCAGCGTCAGGCGTTCGATCCGCAACTGGGCCTGCGCAGCGGCGACCGTGGCCTCCACCAGGGAGAGGGTGTGCGCGGCGACGGCGGTTTCGGTGCCCGTGATATCCACGACGCCCAGCACGGCACCGGAATCGGGGTCGTGGAAGGGAACCGCGGTGCAACTCCACGGGTGGACGGAGCGTTTGAAGTGTTCAGCACCGGAGATCTGGATGCTTCGGTCCAAGGCGAGTGCCGTGCCGGGTGCGCTGGTGCCCACGGAAGCCTCGGACCAGTCGGCGCCGGCCACGAACATCATGCTTTCAGCGCGGCGCTGCATCACCGGGTCGCCATCCACCCACAGGAGCCGGCCGACGTCGTCGCCCACCGCCACCAACAGGCCGCTGTCATGGCTGGGTTGGACCAGCAGCTTCTTGATCACGGGCATGATGGTGGCCAGCGGATGCTGCCGGCGGTATTCCTCCAGCTCGTCCTGGTCCATCGCGAGGGGAGCCTCTGCGACGTCGGGGTTGGCTTGCAGGCTGGCCGAACGCTGCCAGGACTCGCGCACCAAGCGGCGAAGGCCTGAGATGTCCTGGGTGGCTGCCGTGGTTCCGGGACGGAGGGAGTCCAAGCGCTCGTGGCCCATCAAGGCACGCTTCTGCACCAGCGCCGCGGCCTCGCTGCCTGGAACAGGCGGATGGATTGGATTCCTCATCGAACTCCCTGGTAGTCCGCACTAACGGTGCTCTGCACGTGTGGTGGGCGGGACAGTACGGTGAAGTCTAGTTCGGGGAAGGGAGAATGTCAGCCGCGGGAGATGCGGATCATTTCCTCGCGCGGAACAACCTTGATGCGCTCACGGACCACGCCGTCACCTTCGCTGTCGGGCCCTCCCCCGGAAGTCCACGCGGCACCCAGCGCAGCCTCGTGGGCATCGAGCCGGTTCCAGCCCTCCCAGGTGGTGTACTCGATCCCGCGCTCCTCAAGGAGATCGATAATCGCCTGCGGATCCGGGTTTTCGGCCGGGGGCAGGTTGAGCCTGTCTTCCAGAAGGAAGCCAATGGTCTCCAAGGCATCACCCTTGGTGTGGCCGATCAGTCCAACCGGTCCGCGCTTGATCCAGCCTGTGGCATAGATTCCCGGTACGGGCTCGCCGTCGGCACCCAGGACGCGACCGCCGTCGTTCGGTATGACGCCGCGGCGGGCATCGTACTCCAGCTCCTCCAGAGGGGAACCGTGATATCCGATGGCACGGTAGACGGATTGCACCGGGTACTCGATGAATTCACCCGTTCCCTTGACGTTGCCCGTTCCGTCCAGCTGCATGCGCTCGAATTTGATCCCCGAGACCTTGCCGGGAGTTTCCGGCGAGTCCAGGATTTCCACTGGGCTGTGCAGGAAGTGCAGGTGCAGGCGTCGGGAGGAGGGCTGCTCGGATTCGGTGTGCTCTTCCACCAGCCAGTTGGTCATGGTGTTGACCATGGTCTTGATCTGGTTGTTGGACTTGATGGCTTCATCCGAGGCCGCGTCAAACTCGAAGTCCTCCGGGTACAGGACAATGTCCACGTCCTTGCAGTGGGACAGTTCGCGCAGTTCCAAAGGGGTGAATTTCACCTGTGCAGGGCCACGGCGGCCGAAGACGTGGACATCGGTGACCGGAGACTTCTTCAGCCCGGCGAAGACGTTGTCCGGGATCTCCGTGACCAGCAATTCCTCCGGGTGCTTGACCAGCATCCGGGCCACGTCCAAAGCGACGTTGCCGTTGCCGATGACCGCGATCTCTTTGGCGTCAAGGGGCCAGTCCCGGGGAACGTCCGGGTGTCCGTCGTACCAGGAAACGAAGTCCGCGCCGCCGAAGGAGCCCTCCAGCTCGACCCCCGGGATGTTCAGGTCCGCATCCTTGATGGCGCCCGTGGAGAAAATCACGGCATCGTAGAAAGCCCGGAAATCGTGGAGCGTCAGGTCCCTGCCGTAGGTCACGTTTCCCAGGAACCGGATATCACCGCGGTCCAGGACCTTGTGCAACGCGTTCACGATGCCCTTGATGCGCGGATGATCGGGAGCCACGCCGTAGCGGATCAGCCCGTAGGGCGCCGGGTACGCCTCGAAAAGGTCAATGCTGACCTCCACATCGCCGTCCTTGACCTCGTTGGATTTGGTCAGGATGTCCGCGGCATAAACACCTGCGGGACCTGCGCCGACAATGGCAACGCGAAGTGGACGTTGGGGGGTGGTTGCGGCTGAGTTGGACACCGTTAGCCCTTCCGAAGCAGTGAGCCACGCCGTTGTTGGGGCGCGCAGGTTCCAATTCTAGATGTCCACCCCACGCCCGGCCGCTTATATGGCAGGAGTCACGGAAATTCACCAAGATTGCGGAATATTGCGTGCCTAGGTGGTGTTGCCGACAATGTGTCGACTCCGGATCAGATAGCTGCCAGCTCTCCCACTACAAGCCAGCCCACGACGACGACAGCCGGGGGCGGCGGGCAAAGTACCGGCGGCGTCGGCAAACTTGGCAAGGGTTCCGGCAAGCCAGTACGCAGTGAGTCGACGGCGGGCATCCTCTTCGGTATAGGCGCCTACGGCCTGTGGGGCCTTCTTCCTCTGTACTTCTTCGTCCTGATGCCGGCCAGCGCCATCGAGATCGTGGCCAACCGGATCGTCTGGTCCCTGCTCTTCTGTGCGCTGCTCATCACCATCACGCGGGCATGGCGGGTTTTCGGTGCCGCGGTGAAGGACCGTAGCGTGTTCGGCCCCTTGGCCTTGGCAGCGGGCCTGATCGCCATCAACTGGCTCACCTACACTTTCGGGGTCACCACCGGCCACGCCGTTGAGACGTCACTGGGCTATTTCATCAATCCCTTGGTCTCAGTCCTCCTGGGTGTCTTTGTTCTCAAGGAAAAGCTGCGTCCCCTGCAGTGGGCAGCGGTGGGTATCGGCTTCGTTGCAGTGGGAGTCCTGACCTTTTCCTACGGCCAACTCCCGTGGATCGCCCTGATCCTGGCCTTCAGCTTCGGCCTGTACGGTTTCGTCAAAAAGCGTGTGGGACCTAAGGTGGACGCCCTCACCAGCCTGAGCGTTGAGACAGTCGTCCTGGCTCCATTCGCGGCCATCACCATGGTGGTCCTGGGTGTGACAGGCGCTGAAACACTCACCACCATGGGCGCCGGCCACTTCTGGTTGCTGGTGGCTTCCGGTGTGATCACGGCCGTGCCGCTGCTCTTCTTCGGTGCTTCAGCCCGCCGTTTGCCCATGACCACCATCGGCCTGCTGCAATACTTTGCCCCGGTCCTCCAGTTCGTCGTGGCCCTGACGGTGTTCAACGAAACCATGACCACGGCCCGCTGGATCGGCTTCTGTGTGGTGTGGCTGGCCCTGATCCTGCTCACCATCGACATGCTCCGCACCACCCGAAAGAACTCGGTGCTGAAGAAAAAGGCCCGACTGGCTGCCGCGTAAGCGCGAGGACAGTCCGCCAAATCGCGGGAATCCTGCCAACTCGCCGGAAGTTTCCCGGCGAACTGGCACGGTTCCCGCGAACTCGCTTTTTGGCCACATCACGGGCTGTGCAGTTCTGTTCATTTCTGTTGAGAGAGCCGGGACTCGGACATAAGGTAGCGGAAACTTTCCCCACCACGTCCACCTCTCGCCTTCAACGCCTGGTCGCCCTCTTAGCTGCTTGTCGTGGCCCTTCCCATCGCTGGGGAGACCGCCGTCGCATATCTGTTGGGTGGGGTGGCGTTCCGGGCCGCAGCCTTGAACGGAGCAGTTTTGAACTTCAACGGACCCACTATGAGCCGCCGGACCCTTTTCCAAACCGCAGGGGCGGCCGCCCTCGCGGGTGCACTTCTTTCCCACGCCGGACCGTCTTTTGCGGCCTCCGATCCAGGGTTGCTGGAGCTCATCAACCGCAGGCGCCTGGTGCTGACAGGTGGCCGAAGCGCAGCAGACATCCCCGAACTCGCTGCCCAGCTTGAAGGAATGGGCAAGACCGCCGAAAAGTGGTGGACGTCCATGGACAAGACCGCTGCACGAACGTCGCTGTGGAGCGACATCCCTTTGACCGGGATCGGACAGTCCGCCGCAGCTACCGGCAACATGGGCCTGCACTTCAACCGGCTCTACGACATGGCACTTGGATACGCGGTCCAGGGCAACCCCTACGCAGGGAACCCTGAGCTGGCCGCAGACATTGTTGCCGGGCTTCAACTTCTCAGCAGCACTGCGTACAAGCCGTCCATCAAAGCAGCAGGGAACTGGTGGTTCTGGGAGATTGGCGTCCCCCGCAAGACCGTGGACATCCTGACGCTGCTTCATGCGGAAGTCCCGGAAGCCTTGCGGACATCCCTGCTGGCAGCCGTCCGCTGGTTCGCCCCCAACCCCAACTGGCGCGGCCGTGCTACATCCCTGGCAGAAACCGGCGCCAACCGGGTGGACAAGTCACTGGCCTGCTCCATGCGGGGCATACTGGACAACAGGGCGGACGAGATCACGCTGGGCCGGGACGCCCTGAGCGATACCGTGCGCGGCGGGACCAACAGCGTCTTTACCTACGTGACCAGTGGTGACGGCTTCTACGCTGATGGTTCCTACGTTCAGCACTCCTACCTCCCCTACGCAGGAACATACGGAGTGGTGGCCTTGGCAGGGATCGCCGAGATCATCGCAATGTTGGGAGGCAGCACCTGGGCAATCAACGACCCCAAACGTTCCGTACTCTTGGACGCCGTGGAGGACACCTACGCCCCGTTCGTGTGGGACGGCCGCATCATGGACACCATCCGGGGGCGTGCGGTCTCCCGTCAGCGCGAACCCGACTACGTCAGCGGGTTCGGACTCATCTCTGCGGTCCTGTTGCTGGCACCGGGTTGCGACGAGCCCTACCGTTCACGATTCCTGGCTCTGGCCAAGGGCTGGTTGGAACGCTGCGCGGACCAGAAACTCGTGGGGCATCCGACGCAGAGCCTGGCAAAGTCCTTGCTGTCCCTGGGCGTCCTCTCCGATTCCGCCGTAGTCGCTGTCCCGGCGCCCGTCTACAGCCGCATGTTCGCCGACCAGGACCGACTGGTCCATCACCGCCCCCAGTGGGGCTGCACGGTGAACCTCTCTTCCAAGAGGATCGGCCGCTACGAATGGGGCAACAGCGAGAACAACCTCGGCTGGTACCAGGGTGATGGCATGACCTTCCTGTACACGCGAACCGATCCGTCCCAGTTCAGCGCTGACTTCTGGCCCACCGTGGACCCCTATGCCCTGCCCGGGACCACCGTCAATGACCAGGTCCGGGCGAGCGGTGCAGGGGGAGCAGGGACCGGGATCCCCCGCGCCTTCCAAGCCTTCGCCGGCGGCCTCACAGTAGACGGCCGTTGGGGTGTGATCGGCATGGACCACCTCAACCACAACAAGACGCTTTCCGGCCGGAAGTCGTGGTTCTTCCTGGATGACGCGGTGGTCTGCCTCGGCGCGGGCATCACCGGCACGGGAGGTACGGCAGTCATGACCACTGTGGAGAACAGGTCGTTCGCCGCAGGTTCAGTGCCGGCTGTGAGGACCGATTCCCGAAATCGTCGGATGGGCGCCGGTGATACACCCGTTGTCGTGGAGCGTTCCGTGCACCTCGAAGGCCACGGAGGTTACGTGTTCCTCGACGCACCCGGCGTTTCGGGAACACCCGAGGTTGCCGTCGTCAGCCGGACGGGAAGCTGGTTCGACGTCAATTCAGGGGCAGACACCGGCGGCACCACCGATCCCGTCTCGCGGGATTATGTGACCATCACTCACCGCCATGGCAAAGACCCGGTGGCGTCCGGCTACGCGTATATGGTCCTGCCGGCAGCAGGCCACTCCACCACGTTCTCCCAGTCCGCAAACCCCGACGTGAAGGTCCTGGCCAACTCTGCCGGGGTCCAGATGGTGGAAGTGGCCAAGGACAAGCTGGTGATGGCCAACTTCTTCGCGACAGGTTCCGCCGGCGGATACACAGCGTCCGCGCCGTGCACGGTGGCCGCGATGCAGTCCGGGGACAAGCTCACTTTGTCCGTGGCAGACCCGTCCCGGACGCAATCTTCAGTACGGATCACTCTCGATGACTCGGCGAGGTCCACGCTGGTGGATTCCGATGCCGGGGTGTCCCTGGTGAGCGCCAATCCGCTGGTCATCGAGGTCCAACTCGACGGACACGGCCACCAGAAAAACCTGACGCTGGGCAGCTAGGCGCGATCCGCCGTCGAGCGTTCAGTGTTCCCAGCGCCGAGATCGCGGGAACGGCGCCAACACGCCCGGAAAGCTCCGGCGAACACGACGCGCTCCCGCGATCTCGGCGCAGAGACACAAAAGGAGGGCCGGGAAATCCCGGCCCTCCTCCTGTCTACAGCGTGAAGACTTAAGCGTGTGCCTTGATGGCGGCTGCGAGAACCTCGAGGCCATCGATCAGCAGTTCGTCGCTGATGACCAGCGGCGGGAGCAGACGGATCACGTTGCCGTAGGTGCCACAGGTCAGGATGATGACGCCTTCCTTGAGGCAAGCGGCAGCTACAGCCTTGGTGAGCTCTGCGTTCGGTTCCTTGGAGCCGGACTGAACGAGCTCGATGGCCAGCATGGCGCCGCGGCCACGGATGTCACCCACCACGGAAACTTCAGCAGCCAGTTCGCGGAGCTTGCCCAAGGCGAGCTCTTCGATGTGGCGGGCGCGGCCGTTGAGGTCGTGCTGTTCCATGGTGTCGATGGCTGCCAGTGCTGCTGCGCAAGCAACCGGGTTGCCGCCGTAGGTGCCGCCGAGGCCGCCCGGGTGGACGGCGTCGAGCAGGTCGGCGCGGCCGGTGATCGCGGACAGCGGGAGGCCGCCGGCGATGCCCTTGGCCATGGTGATGATGTCCGGGACAACACCTTCGTGGTCAACGGCGAACCATTCGCCCGTGCGGCAGAAGCCGGACTGGACCTCGTCGGCGATGAAGACGATGCCCTTTTCCTTGGCCCATGTGGACAGTGCCGGGAGGAAGCCTTCGGCCGGAACGATGAAGCCGCCCTCGCCCTGGATGGGTTCGATGATGATCGCGGCAACCTGGTCGCCACCGATCTGCTTCTCGATCATGGTGATGGCGCGCTTGGCGGCCTCGGCACCCGTGATCTCCGGGTTCTCTTCACGGAACGGGTAGCTCATGGGCATGCGGTAGACCTCGGGCGCGAACGGGCCGAAGTTGGTCTTGTACGGCATGGCCTTGGCGGTGAGTGCCATGGTCAGGTTGGTGCGGCCGTGGTACGCGTGGTCGAAAGCTACGACGGCGTCGCGGCCGGTGGCCAGGCGTGCAACCTTAACGGCGTTCTCCACGGCTTCAGCGCCGGAGTTGAACAGCACGGTGCGCTTGGCGTGGTCGCCCGGGGTGAGGCGGTTGAGCTGCTCGGCAACTGCAACGTAGCCCTCGTACGGGGTCACCATGAAGCAGGTGTGCGTGAAGTGCGCGGCAGCTTCCTGGACAGCGGCAACGACGGCGGGGTCGGACGCGCCGACGCTGGTCACGGCGATGCCGGAGCCCAGGTCGATGAAGGAGTTGCCGTCGACGTCGCGGATGATGCCGCCGTCGGCGTCTTCAACGTAGACGGGGACGCCCGAGGCGACGCCGGCAGCTACGACGGCGGAGCGACGCTCTGCCAGTGCCTGCGACTTGGGGCCGGGGAAGGCGCCGTTGATGTTGCGCTTCTGCTCGATGCGGTACGAGAGTTCGTTCGCGGTGGTGGTCATGTGGTGGTTGCCTTTCTGGGAAATTCGTACGGGTGGGGCGAACGCGCTACGCGTCGAGTGCACTCATCACGTGCTTGATGCGGGTGTAGTCCTCAACGCCGTACATGGAGAGGTCCTTGCCGTAGCCGGACTGCTTGAAGCCACCGTGCGGCATCTCTGCCGTCAGGAGGATGTGGGTGTTGATCCAGACTGCACCGAAGTCCAGGTCGCGGCTCATGCGCATGGCCGTACCGTGGTCGGTGGTCCAGACGCTGGACGCCAGGGCGTATTCGACGTCGTTGGCCAGCTCGAGTGCTTCGGCTTCAGTGCTGAACTTCTGCACGGTGATGACCGGACCGAAGGTTTCCTTCTGCACGATGTCGTCGGTCTGCTTGGCCCCGGAGATGATGGTGGGCTCGAAGAAGAAGCCCTTCTCGCCTGCCCGGTGGCCACCGGTTTCGATCTTGCAGTTGGCCGGGAGGTGCTCCACTACGGAGGTGACGGCGTTGAAGTGGTTCACATTGTTGAGCGGGCCGAAGTAGTTGTCTTCGTCGTTCTGCGAACCGGTGTGCAGCGTCTTGGTGTGTTCCACCATGGCTGCCACGACGTCGTCGTGAACGGAGTCTTCCACCAGCACGCGGGTGATGGCGGTGCAATCCTGGCCGGCGTTGAAGAACGCGAACTCGGCAATGGCCGCGGCGCTCTTCTTGATGTCGGCGTCCTTGAAGACGATGGCCGGAGCCTTGCCGCCAAGTTCCAGGTGTGCCCGCTTGAGGCCCTTGGCTGCGCCGCTTGCCACGGCGATGCCTGCACGGACGGAACCGGTGATGGAGACCAGGCCGGGGACCTTGTGGTCCACCATCATGGCGCCGGTTTCACCGGTGCCGAGGACGACGTTGAGGACGCCGGCCGGGAAGATCTCACCGGCGAGGCGTGCCAGTACCAGGGTGGATTCCGGAGTGGTGTCGGAGGGCTTGAGGACAACGGTGTTGCCGGCAGCCAGGGCGGGGCCGATCTTCCAGATGGCCATGAGGAACGGGTAGTTCCACGGAGCAACCTGGGCTACGACGCCGATCGGTTCGCGGCGTACGTAGGAGGTGTGGCCCTCGAAGTACTCGCCTGCCGACTTGCCTTCCATGATGCGTGCAGCGCCGGCGAAGAAGCGGAGCTGGTCTGCACCTGCGGCGACCTCTTCGGAGGCGATCAAGGAGCGCACCTGTCCGGTGTTGCGGTGCTGGGCCTCAACGAGTTCGTCGCTGTTGGCCTCCACTGCGTCGGCAAGCTTGAGCAGCATAAGCTGGCGCTGGCCGGGGGTAACGTGCTTCCAGGTCTTGAACGCGTCGGCCGCTGCGGTCATGGCGGCATCGACGTCGGCCTGCACCGAAATCGGCGACTTGGCAACGATTTCCCCATTGGTGGGGTTCACGATGTCCAGAAGACCCGTACCTGCCGGCGTAACGAATTCGCCGTTGATGAAGTTCTGCAAGGTTTGAACCACGGTGTGCAACCTCTTTCGGTGTCTGGGCATGGGTTTTAGCTGATCAGAGCCTATGCCAGGGAGGGGGTGCAAGGAATAGTCAGCTGCACACACAACAACCCCCGGCTTAGTGCGCTTGACCAGCCCCGGGTTACGCTTTTAAGCATGGCAATGTCCCTCGCTTCCCTCGTCGCTGTCCCCTCCCTGAAACTCCGCCAAGCCGGCCTCGCCGAGACAACGTGGAACCAGGACATCAGCTGGGTTGCCGTGACGGAATTGGAGGACCCACAGCGCTTCCTCAGCGGCGGGGAACTGGTCCTCACCACGGGGTTGCGCCTCAAGAGCGCTGCCGACCAGCGGCGCTTTGTCCGTCAGGTCCAGCGCGCAGGTGCCGTGGGCATCGGTTTCGGCATCGGCCTCACGCACGAGGCGGTTCCGGAAGCCCTCATTGCCGAAGCCAACCGCTGGGGCCTCCCGCTCGTGCAGGTGCCCTACGAAATCCCCTTCATCGCCATCGGAAAGCTCGTGGCGGAGTCGCACTCGGCGGACCACTATTCCAATTTGGAACGACTCCTGGCCGGACACCAGATCCTGGCCCGCTCGCTCCTCACCGGCGGCGGCTTGAACGAACTCCTCAAACAGCTGGGAAGTATGCTCCGCACTGAGGTTGTGCTCACCCAGTTCAGCGCGCAGCTCTACAACAGCGTGGCCGGGAAGCCGGCCCCGACGGCGGATGGCTGGGCGTCGTATCCGATTCCCACCGGCCGCAGGGACGCCTGCACACTTTGGCTCAGGCAGCCCTTTGTGGACTCCGGAATCGTCAGCTACGCGCAGAACCTCATCAGCGTTGAGCTCAATAACATGGTCAAGCAGCGCCAGTCCCAACGGGCCATGGCCGGGCAGGTTCTGGACGATGTTATCCACGGCACCCTGGAAACCATCGAGGCCGCCCGCCGCTTGGCCGGCGTTGGCATCAACAGCACCAGGAAGAACGTCGTGCTTGTTGCCGAATCCACCGCACACCACAAGCAACTGGTCAGCATTTCGCTGCCCCAAGCGCTTGAAGCGGGCGTCAGCGCCGTCGTCGGAAAGGACCTGGTCACGGTGGTCAGCGATGACGGCAGTTCCGCCACGGCTTTGGCCAAGAGCCTCAGCGATCATCTTCAGGAGGCCGGAATCCATGCCGTGATCGGCATCGGCGGCGCCTACACCAAGCCGAACGGTTTGCGATGGAGCTACTTTGAGGCGCGCGACGCCGTGGCGCACGGCTTGCCGGTCAACGAGCCGGAACGCCTCAGCCTGACATCCCTGTTGCTGGCCAGCGAGGACGTTCCTCTCGCGGACATGGCCAGCGAGTCCCTCACACCACTGCGGAAGTTCGACGCCGCCCACGGGGCCGAACTGGTGGCCACATTGGAAAGCTATCTGAACCACAACGGGTCAGTGGCTGCAGTGGCGGAAGCCCTGACGTTGCACCGGAATACAGTGCGGTACCGCCTTGCACAGATCACCGAATTGACGGGCTACGACCCCTCCCAAACGCCGGACCGTGTGCAGCTGTGGCTGGCCTTGGCGGTGCAGCGTTTGGGCTCGCGCAACCCGCGCTGAAACGCCTCCCGCGACCATATGCGGAGAGCTTCGCCACATAACTCTAGACATTAGACGTCAAACGTCTAACCTTTAGGTATGGCCGCGACGACTCCTCTTACCCCCAGCACTGGAAACATCCCTACTGTTAGCCCTGCCCAGGTGACGCCCGGGCTTTCGGCAAGCCCGGCAGTCCCCAAGACGCGCGTCGTCGCCGTCGTCGGCATTATTGCCGTGGTGCTCATCGGCCTGAACCTGCGGGCCGGCATCACCAGCGCCGCAGCCCTGTTCCACGAACTGCAGCAGGTCCTGGGGTATGGGGCCTTGGTGGCTTCCATCCTGCCTTCCATTCCGCTTTTGTGCTTCGCCGTCGCGGGCATGGGAACGTCCTGGCTGACTCGGCGGGTCGGCGTGGAGAAAGCCATCGCCATTGCTTTAGCGCTGCTGGCCGGCGGATTGCTGGTGCGTGGCGTTCCGGTGACGGGCGCCCTCCTCGGTGGCACCGTCCTGGCCATGTCCGGACTGGCAGTATGCAACGTGGCCATGCCGTCATTCATCCGCGAGCACTACTCCGAGCGCACCTCCATGATGACCGGCCTTTATACCTTCACCATGTCCGGTGGCGCCACCTTCGCCGCAGTCGTCAGCGTTCCCTTGGCGCAGGAACTCGGGTCACCCTCCATGGGTCTGGCTGCCTGGGGCCTGCTGGGTGTCGCAGCCCTCCTCGGCTTCCTGCCGATAGTCCTGCACACCCACCGGAACACCACCAAGACTGATCGGCCGCGGGTCTCCATGTGGCCGCTGCTCCGCACCCGGCTGGGCATCCTGATTACCGCGATCTTCACCTTCCAGGCTTTCCTGGCATACGCAGTGATGAGCTGGTTCGCCTACATCCTGACCTCCCAAGGCCTCAGCGCCTCTGAGAGCGGCCTGCAGTTCGGCGTGATGCAGTTGGTCTCCGTGGCCGCCGGCATGATCCTGCTCGCCTTCGGCTCCCGGCCCGGCATGCTCCGCCCCGCCCTCTACCTGGCCAGCAGCTCCACTTTGCTGGCGATTGCCGCCATGATTTGGCTGCCGACGTCACTGGCGGTTGTTCCGGCGGTGCTGTTCGGTTTTGGTTTGGGCATCTTCCCGCTGGTCCTGGTCATCATCAGCCGCAGCGGACGGTCGACTGCGGAAACCACCGCACTGTCCACCATCGCCCAATCGCTGGGATACTTGATTGCGGCAATCGGCCCGTTTGGCATGGGCCTGCTCCACAGCGCCACCGGCGGCTGGGTGCTGCCCCTGGGCCTGCTGTCCATCGTGGCCGTGGCGCTCATGGTTACCTGCCACATGCTCACCAGCAAGCGCACTGCCACCAAGACCGGACCGAGGACTGCATGACCCTGACCCCTTCGCATCGCCCGGCCCTGGCCGAGGAGATCACCGTCAAGCTGCGGGACATGATCAAGTCCGGTGAATGGCCGCTCCAGGAACGCATCCCTGCTGAGCCTGAGCTGATGTCCACCTTGGGTGTTTCGCGGGGAACCCTGCGCGAAGCCATCAAGGCACTGGCCCACTCGGGCATGTTGGAGGTCCGCCGGGGAGACGGCACGTATGTTCGGGCAAACAGTGAAATGTCAGGCGCAGCCCAGCGCATGTACCTGGAGCACACACAGGAACACATAGTGGAAGTCCGGCTCGGCCTGGATACGCAGGCAGCACGCCTGGCCACCAAGCACGCCACGGCCGAGGACCTGGCCGAGATGCGCCGACTCCTCGCGCTCCGCCATGACGCCTGGCAGGCCGAGGACTACCCCACGTGGGCCAGCGCCGACTGGGAATTTCATGAACGGGTTGCCTTGGCATCAGGTAATCCTTTGCTGCACCAGCTGTATGTTTCGTTTGGCGGGGTGTTCCACAATGACCTCCTCCGGCAGCAGCGCAAGGGCGGTTTCAACGGCATCCCCCGCGAAGGCCATGACGAGCTGGTAGACGCCTTGGAAGCCCACGATCCCGATGCCGCCGTGCAGAGCGTGTACCGAAACCTGGACTACTGCTCGGATCAGGCGCCGCGTTAGCTCAGCAACGGTTTACGGAGTCGTTTCGACCCCTGCCCCTGCGGCGTCCTTGAACCTGGCGTTGATCAGCACCACCTTCCGACCGGCCCGGTCCAGCAGGCTGGCGGCAACACTCGCCCTGTAACCCGTGGCGCAGTGTACCCAGATCCGGGCATCCGGTAACTCCGTGATCCTGCCGAGCAGATCGTAGACAGGAATATTGCGCGCTCCCCTGACATGCGAGACCTTGAATTCTTCCGGCCGGCGGACGTCCAAAACCATGTCTTCCGGCTCCCGGCTTTTCAGCAACGCAGTCCAGTCCCCGTGCGGGTAGCCCACCTGTGGAGACCCGGGCGCCAACGCACCCAGATCCAAGGGCTTGGCGTGAAGCCCGACGGCGGCATCCGGACTGTCGATGCCGATCCTCGCCAGGTCCCGGATCGCCTTTTCAACCTCTTCCACCGGGCCCAGCAACGTGAGCGGCTGGTTCCACGGGATCACCCAGCCAAGGTAGCTGGTGAAGTTGTCGCCCGTCCCATACTCGAAGCTCACGCTGCCGTGAAGATGACTGTCCGCGAAGGCCACGCGATGACGCAGATCCACCACCCACTCCCCTGCCCGCAAGCGACGGCTCAGTTCCTCAGGATCAACTGAGTCCGGAACGTCAAGGGTTGCCGGGCCAACACCGGCGGCATTGAGCGGGCTCATGTGGGCGTAGTACGCAGGGTAGGCCGTGATGTTCTCCAACAATTCCGAGACGAAATGGTCTTCATTGGGATCCGTCAAGGCGTGGTTGGACTTGGCCTGCTCGCCGATCGTTGATGATTCCTGGTGGCTCGCGGGGCCGATGGAACAGAACGATCCGAAGCCGTGGGTCGGGTAGAGCGCCGCATCAGGATCCGCAGAGTCCACCAATCGGCGGACCGACGAGTACTGGTCGTGGGCCAGCTTCGCGGTGTCGTCCGGCGAGACCAGGTCCGTCCGCCCCACCGAACCGTAGAGCAAGCTGCCGCCGGAAAACACGGCCTCCCGGCCGGCGTCGTGCGTGTCATCCCGGACCACGTACGAGAGGTGCGTGTGGGTGTGACCCGGCGTGGCCACCACTGTTACCAAGAGCCGGCCAACATGGAGAACCTGGCCGTCGGTAACGGGGACACGGGCGAATGAAACCTCATCGGCAGCGTTCACCAGATAGTCAGCGCTGTGCTTCCCGGCAAGAACCAGGCCGCCTGTGACGTAGTCGTTGTGGAGGTGGGTTTCCGCTACGTGCGTGATCCGGACGCGGGCTGCCAAGGCTGCGGCTTCAACCCGGTCAATGTCCCGTTGAGGGTCAATGACCAACGCCACAGTGCCGTCATGCACGAGGTAGCTGCGGTCCCCCAGTTGGGGAGTTTCGATGACGACGACGTCCATGGTTCAGGGTACCGCTGAAGGTTGACCCCTTTAAAAGCAGCGGCGGGGCCACACACGTGAAGTGCGTGACCCCGCCTGCCATTACAGAAGCTAGACCTGTGCGGCTACGCCATCACGGGAGATGTTGACCATGTCCTCACGCGGCACAACCTTGATGCGCTCACGCTTGACCTCCACACCGTGGGAGGTGCCGGCCTCGGTTGCTGCTGCACCGAGCGCGAGCTCGTGGGCGTCCAGAGCCAGCCAGCCTTCCCAGCTGGTGAACTTCACGCCGCGGGAGTCAAGGAGTTCCACCACTGCGTCAGCGGCGGGGACCTCGGCAACCGGCAGGTTCTCGCGGTCTTCCAGGAGGTAGGTGACGGTTTCGAGGGCATCGCCCTTGGTGTGGCCGATGAGGCCGACCGGCCCGCGCTTGATCCAGCCCGTCGCGTAGAGGCCCGGAACGTGCTGGCCGTCGGCGTCCAGGACGCGACCGCCGTCGTTGGTGACAACACCCTTCTTGTGGTCGAATTCGACGTCCGGCAGGGCCGAACCGAAGTAGCCGATGGCCCGGTACACGGCCTGGACCGGGTAGTCGATGAACTCGCCGGTGCCGCGGGCGTTGCCCGTGCCATCCAGTTCAGTGCGTTCGAACTTGATTCCCGCAACCTTGCCCGGGGTTTCGGCGGAGTCCACGATCTCCACCGGGCTGTGCAGGAAGTGCAGGTGCAGGCGACGGGAAGCCTTGAGCTCGGAGAGGTCCTCGGGCTGCTCGGCGATCCAGTTGGTCAGCGTGCCAACCATGGTCTTGATCTGGTTGTTCGTCTGGACCTGGCGGTCGGACTCTTCGTCGAATTCGAAGTCCTCGGCGTAGAGGATGATGTCCACGTCCTTGGAGTGCGAGAGTTCGCGCAGTTCCAGCGGGGTGAACTTCACCTGGGCGGGACCGCGGCGGCCGAAGACGTGCACGTCCGTGACGGGCGAGCTCTTCAGGCCGGCGTAAACGTTGTCCGGGATTTCCGTGACCAGCAGGTCATCGGCGTGCTTGGACAGGACGCGGGCCACGTCCAGGGCCACGTTGCCGTTGCCCAGAACGGCGATTTCCTTGGCCTCGAGCGGCCATTCACGGGGAACGTCCGGGTGTCCATCGAACCAGGAGACGAAGTCGGCGCCGCCGAAGGAGCCCTCGAGTTCGATGCCCGGGATGTTCAGGTCCGCGTCCTTGATGGCGCCAGTGGCGAAGATGATGGCGTCGTAGTGCTTACGAAGGTCCTCGATGGAGATGTCCGTGCCGTAGTCGACGTTGCCGAAGAAGCGGATGTCGCCGCGGTCCAGGACCTTGTGCAGGGCGTTGACAATGCCCTTGATGCGGGGGTGGTCCGGGGCAACGCCGTAGCGGATCAGGCCGTACGGTGCCGGGTAGCGGTCGAAGAGGTCGATGCTGACGGTGAGTTCGCCGCTCTTGACGGCTTCGCTTTTGGTCAGGATGTCAGCTGCGTACACGCCGGCCGGGCCGGAGCCGATGACGGCGACGCGAAGCGGACGGTCCGCAGAACCTACGGGGGTGCTAATTGACACGGCTGTGTTCCTTCTTCTTCTCAGTTACTGCGGACGCGGGGACGGTTGGGAGTAATAGTGCTGTAGTCAGCGGTCTTGAAGTGCTGCGGTGCAAAGGGGCTGACACGGACAACATCGCCGATCACGATGACCGCTGGATTGGCCACGCCCACGGCTTCTGCCTGGTCCGCGATGGTCCCCAAGGTGCCAATGGTGACGCGCTGTTCCGGCAAATACCCGTTCTCTACGATACCTACTGGTGTGTCCAAAGGCAGACCCGAGCCTGCCAGCGCAGCCGCGGAATCACGCAATTGCGCTACTCCCATGAGCAACACCACAGTGTGATCGGGGCGTGCGGGGACTTCGGACAGCTCTTCGTGGCCGGTCACCACGCTGAAGCCCTTGGCCAAGCCACGGTGCGTCACGGGAATACCGGCAGCGGCCGGAACCGAGATTGCCGACGTCACGCCGGACACCACTTCAACCTCGACGCCGTTCTGCCGGCAGAATTCTGCTTCCTCGCCACCACGCCCCAAGACATAGGGGTCGCCGCCTTTGAGGCGGACCACGCGGTTACCCTGCAGGGCTTCGTCCACAAGGATTCGGTTGATCTCCAGTTGCGGAACCGGGTGGTGGCCGGGCGTCTTGCCTACCTCGATGACGCGGACGTCCGGGGCAAGTTCCTTCAGCAGCTCCCGCGGGCCAAGTCGGTCTGCAACCACGACGTCGGCCTGGCCAAGCAGGCGCCGACCGCGGACGGTGATGAGTCCCGAGTCGCCCGGACCGCCGCCCACCAAGGCGACAGAACCAGCCGGAGTCTTGCCAGCGGCGTCCGGCTTACGGTGGCGTCGCAGCGGCAGGTCACCTGTTTCCAGGGCAGTGGCAACAGCATTGCGCAGAGCCATGGCACGGCGTGGGTCTCCCCCGGCGTTGATGGCGATCTTGACGTCGTCCACCACGGCGACGGCGGGTGTCCACGCGGCTGACGCTTCGTGGTCCGAGGCATTGACGCACCAGAGGCGCTGCGCCTCGGCGTCGGCCGATACCTGGGTGTCCACAGCGGCGGTGCCAGTGGCTGTCTGAACGAACCAGACGCCGTCGAGGTCTGACGTGCGGTACTCGCGCTGTTCCAGGTTGAGCAGCCCGGAAGCGGCGAGTCCGTGGAGGTTTTCGGTGGCAACGGGCGCGACGACGGTAACTTTCGCACCGGCGTCGAGCAGCCCTTTGGCGCGACGCTCCGCGACGGGGCCGCCGCCCACCACCAGCACCGGGCGGCCAAGCAGCCGCAGCGCGGTGGGGTAAATGTCCTGTATTGCCATGAAAAAACTGTAGGGCGGCCCCGTAACATGCTTCAAAGGCTCGGAAACACCCGGTAACGCTGGGTAATCCAACGTCACATAATTCCCGGCCTAGTTCGGGGAAACCCTGTCTTTAAGCGTCAGGTAGTGGGCCCGCTGCTCCTTGCCCAGATGCTCGATCGCGTAACGTAACGCCGTCCGAGGCATGGTGGCGGCGTGCTCGTCCAGGAACGCCAGCAGGCGTTCGCGGCTGCTGCGCCCTGCGTCGCGGACCCAGCCGCCTACTGCTTTGTGGATGAGGTCTTCTTTGTCATGCAGCAGGATCTCTGCGATGACGAAGGTGTCGTCCAGTTGGCCTTCACGAATGAATGCCGACGTCGCGACGATGGACGTCCGGCGCTCCCACATATCCTCCGAGCGCGCCAGTTCATACAACGGATCCCGTGGCTTATCCATGAGCCAGCCACCCACCACGTTTCCCGCGCCCAGGTCCACGAGGTCCCAATTGTTGATGCGATCGTGGCGGCGCAAGTACATCTCGTAGAGGGTGCGGCGCCGCTGTTCCGTGGTCTTCTTTTTCTGCGTTTGGAGTGCCATGATCTTCACGGCTCCAGCCCTGGCCTCGTGGATGTCCTGCTCCAGGAGCTTCTCGATCTCCTCCGGTGGCATGGCTGCAAATTCCTTGGCCAGTGTGAAAACCTCGCCCATGCGGACGCCCAGGAAGAAGTCGCCCTCGGCATAGTTACCCTTGCCGGTCTTGAAATAGCGCTGGTATTTGGCCTGCTCGACGTCGGACTGCCGGGCTTGGAGCCGCGCGAGGAACTCGACGGCGGTGGGCTCGGTTCCCGGCGCCAACGCCGCTTTGGGTGCCTTCCCTGCCTTGGGGGTCATCCCTCCATCATGCGCCTAAAACACCGACCAGCCAGTACGTGTGGTGAATTCGTCCAGCGCTGCGACACCCGCCACCGAATTCCCGGACCTTCCCAGACCGGGGCTCCACACGCTGATGGAGCACTTGTTCGGAACCACGGCCACGATGCCGCCGCCCACGCCGCTCTTGCCCGGAAGGCCCACGCGGTACGCGAATTCGCCCGCGGCGTCGTACGTTCCACACGTGAGCATGACGGCGTTGATCCTCTTGGTCTGCGCCGGTGACAACAGCAGTGTCCCGTCTGCGCCCAGGCCGTTGGAGGCGAGGAACCGGGTTGCGAGCGCAAGGTCTTCGCACGTCATGGCCACTGCGCATTGCTTCGCATAAGAGTCCAGGACATCCTCCACAGGGTTCTCCAGGTTGCCGCAGCTTGCCAGGAAGTGGGCCAAGGAAGCATTGCGGTGGCTGTTGGCCAGTTCCGAGCCAGCCACGTGGTGATCGGTATCGATGCTGTCCTTGCTGGTCTCCTGGCGCATCAAATCCCGCACGGCGTGGGCGGCGTTTCCTGTCAGGCTCAGGAGCCGGTCCGTCACAACTATTGCACCGGCGTTGATGAACGGATTTCGGGGAATGCCGTCTTCGCTTTCCAACTGGACCAATGAATTGAAGGGGTTGCCCGACGGCTCCCGGAACACCCGTTTCCAAATGCTGTCCCCGTCGAAGGCCAGCACCAAGGCGAGCGCAAAGACCTTGGAGATGCTTTGGATGGAAAACTCCACGTGGGCGTCTCCGGCTGAATACACTTCGCCGTCACGGGTGGCCACCGAAATGCCGAATTGTTGGGCATCCACGGCCCCAAGCTGGGGGATGTAGTCAGCCACGTTTCCTTGGCCGACATGCGGCTGCACGGCCCCGACGATGTCGTCGAGGAGATTCTGGATATCCATGGTTTCTAGACCTTGGTCCCTGCGTAGGTCCAGAGCCTGATCTGGAGGTGTGCCAGCAGGCGTTCATCTGCGGAGTGCAGGTCCAGGCCAGCCACCTCGCAGGCACGGCGGAGCCTGTAATGAACGGTGTTGCGGTGGACAGCCAATTCCTCGGCGCACCGGTTCACGTCGCCAAAGAACTCCAGATAAGTCAGGAGGGTCAGCGCGAATTCCGGATAACGGCTGCACAGCCGGGTAATTCCTGCATGACGCAGGGTGGTCCGCGATTCCAGCAGCTCCAACAATTCCCTGGTCAGGACTGTTGTTTCCACGTCGCTGTACGAGGCCACGCGCACGTCCGGTGTTGCTTCCATGACTTTGAGGACGCTGCGCACGTGATCAAGGGTGGCGTGCAGGGCGTCAAGGCGCGGAACGATGGGACCAACTGCTGCCTGCACCTGGAAATGAAGGTGGGTGGTGGCATCACGAACTATGGTGTTGACCAGCCGGTTGATGGCGGGGAGGGATTTCAGTGGATCCACGTCGGGCAGGATGATGGCCGTTTCCATTCCGAGGGCCCCTACCACCGCGCCTGGCCGGTAGGCTGCTGCATGGATTGATGCCACCTTGGAGAGCTCTCCCCTGCGGAGCTGAAGCCCCGCCGCGCTCTGGCTCAGCCCGCCCGCCGAGATCAGCACTAAAGCCGCTGGTTTCGACGGATCGATGCCTGCCGATTGGGCCTGCGAATGGACTTGGGCGGTGCCACTGAGCAGGCTGGACACCCGGTCCTCGCGCATCGACTGGGACTGCTCATTGCGGTGGCGTACCAACTCGATGGCGGCGTGCCGGGCCGCACCCACCATGATGCGGTCTGTGTTGGCCGCCAAGGGTTCAGCACCTTCCTGCAACCAGATGTATCCCATGACACGGCTGCCCGCGTGGATGCCGATTGCCACACGTTCACGAAGACCCGCATCAAGGTTGGCTTCCACATGGACAGGCGCTTCAGTGGCCTGCAGGTGCTTATAGACCCCTGATTCCTTCAGGAGTTTTTGGTACTTTTCAGGGCCACGCCTCGCCAGGATGGACAGCCGGCGGAGCTCGTCAACGTCATTGGATGCCGGGGAGTACGCAAGCACCCTGTTGCCCGGATCTTCGATCACCACGTGGCCATTGGTCAGCGTGGCCGTGGTTTGGGCGATCGCGAACAAGTCGCGGTGAACTGACGTGGGGGTTTCGCCTGGCACATCGTTCTCACGGACCCGGTCCAACGCGATGCTCTCGAACTTATCCCAGCGGAGCCCCGGGGCAACAGCCACCAGTCCAATGCCGGTCGGTTGGAGCAACTCTGCTGCGGCTTCCAACTCGCGTTCACTGCCCTTGACAGCAACTGCTGTGGGGCGGCCCACCATGATGCGGCGGAGTGCAGGGAGCGCCGCACGCCCGCGAACACCGATCAACATGACCAGGGCGCCTGGGCGGATCTCGTCGTCGTCTTCAGCATCAACAATGACAGTTTCGCGAACGGTTCTGTTGTCCTCTGCCGGGGCCAGCAGCAACCGGGCGTTGCCGACACCCAGGTCTTCCATGACGTCGCTCAATACGGTGACGACTCCGTCGTCGTCAATTTCCAGGGCTTTCAACGAAGCTATCGCTTCCTCTCCACATCAGTTTCTTCAGCAGTACGCTTCCTCGCCATTGAGGGGCTCCGCCGGTACATGTGCGCAGGCACGCACAGCGAGAAACATTACCGGCCCTTCAGAACACCAGTGTTGTCCCCCCGGCACAAGAGCCGGGCCCTGAATTTGGTTCGCCAGCCAATTTGTTGGTGACGGCAGCGACCTAGAGTTGGTGACTGTCCCACACACCACAAAGACTGACTGCAGCGCGGCCAATTTCAGGCACAACTGCGAGGCAGCCAGCCCCACGTTGTGGAGTATTGAGCCACCCTGTGGTGGCAACGGAGTCAAAGGAGACCCCCGAAGTGATACCCACCCCTGCGTCCACACAAACCCTTCCCTCCCCGATAGACCTGGCTGCCAGTCCGTCGTCGAACGCTTTCGCCCAAGAGGAAACCGGGTACCGGAAAACCCTTAAGCCCCGGCAGATCCAGATGATCGCCATCGGAGGTGCGATCGGTACCGGGCTCTTCATGGGCGCCGGAGGCCGCCTGAACGGGTCCGGACCTGCGTTGGTCCTCGTTTATGCCGTCTGCGGATTCTTCGCGTTCCTGATCCTGCGGGCACTGGGCGAGTTGGTGCTGTACCGCCCCACCTCCGGCTCGTTCGTTTCCTATGCCCGCGAGTTCTACGGCGAGAAAATGGCCTACACCGCGGGCTGGCTCTACTTCCTGAACTGGGCCATGACCTCCATAGTGGACGTCACCGCGGTTGCCCTGTACGTGAAGTTCTGGGGCCAATATTGGGCACCCATCAACGACATCCCGCAGTGGTTGATCGCGTTGATCGCTTTGGTAGTGGTGCTCTCCCTGAACCTGGTGTCCGTGAAGATCTTTGGCGAGATGGAGTTCTGGTTCGCCATGATCAAGGTGGGCGCCTTGGTGACGTTCCTCGTGGTGGGAATCTTCTTCATTGTTTTCGGCGGACGGACGGACGTTGGCGTTCCGGGCTTCAACGTCATCGCTGAGAACGGCGGCATGTTCCCCATGGGCTCCGTGGCGCCGCTCCTGGCCATCAGCGGCGTGGTGTTCGCCTATGCCGCCGTGGAACTCGTGGGCACTGCAGCCGGCGAAACCGCCAACCCCCACAAGGTGATGCCCAAGGCCGTGAACACCGTAGTAATCCGCATCGGGGTGTTCTACGTGGGCTCCGTCCTGCTGCTCTCGCTCCTGCTTCCCTTCACGTCCTACAAGGCCGGCGAGTCCCCCTTTGTCACCTTCTTCTCGCACCTCGGCGATCCGCAGGCCGGAGCCATCTCCGCGTCCGTGATGAACTTCGTGGTCCTCACCGCCGCGCTCTCCAGCCTCAACGCCGGTCTCTATTCCACCGGCCGCATCCTCCGCTCCATGGCTGTGAACGGCTCCGCTCCGCAATTCACCGGACGGATCAGCGCGTCCGGAGTGCCCTACGGTGGCATCCTCCTGACAGCGGTCATCACCCTGGTGGGCGTTGGATTGAACGCCGTTGTCCCATCACAGGTTTTCGAAATCGTGCTCGAAGTCTCGGCCGTGGGCATCATCGGCGGCTGGGCCACCATCATGCTCTGCCACATCAAGCTCCAGCGATGGGTACGCAGCGGCAAGGTGGTACGCCCGGCCTTCCGGCTGTTCGGAGCGCCTTTTACCTCCTACCTCACGCTCGGGTTCCTGGCCTTTGTCTTGGTCACGATGGGGTTCTCGGAAACAGGTCGCTGGGTGCTGACCTCGTTGCTGGTGTTGGCTCCGCTGCTGATCGCCGGCTGGTACGCGTATCGCGGCCGCATCCGCACAGCCCTGATGTCCTAGACCCCTTTTCAGTTTGAAAGTGAAACACATGAGCAACCCTTCCCCGTCCCCCAGAATCGGCACCCCCAGCAGGGCCTGGCGGTCCCGTGCCGATGCGTGGGAGTTTTTGGGATACGCCCTCAGGCAGCTCGCTTCGGCCCGACACCAGGAGTCTGGTTTGCTGTCCCAGATCGACCGGACTTTTGCCCTCCTGGCGGCGGTGGAACCCTATTGGGCCGAGCCTGGAGTCAACGCCGTGGCCCAGTTGCGCCAATTAATCGACGACGGCGAACCCCAGGCCGCGCTCCAGCTTCTGGGCGGTTTGTCCCACCTCCCGCTCGCCTCTGCCGGGGAAACAGCTGCGGTGCCGCGCGCTGAGCTCCCGGACGAGGAAGCTGTTGACCAGCCCGAGCCGGCGGAGCGGCCACGCTTTGAGGTCCTGGTGGTGGACACCATGGAGCCCGAAGAAGCCGAGGCGCTCAAGAACACCATGGCTGCGCAGCGCCGTCCTTCGGATGCGTTCACGTACACGGTCAACGTGGTTCCCAGCTATGAGGATGCCTTGGTGGCCATCATGCTAAACCCCGATATCCAGTCCGTTGTTCTTCGCCCGGGCTTTTCCCTCCGCAGCTCCCATCTGTTGGGCAGCGACCTCCAGCGGTTCCTGGCCCGGCATACCTCGGCTGACTTGCAGGACTCGCGACCCATCAGACGGATCCTTGCGCTGGCCGATGCAATTTCCGGGCTGCGGCCGGAACTGGACGTCTACTTGGTGGCAGGGGTTTCCATCGAGTCCCTGGCGGGATCCCTCACCAGGAAGTTCCGGCGGATTTTCCGGCGACAGGATCATCTGGACCTGCATCTGTCACTGCTGTCCGGCGTGGCCGAACGCTACGAAACACCGTTCTTCACGGCGCTGCAGGACTACAGCCGCCGCCCGGCCAGCGTCTTCCACGCCCTGCCGATTTCCCGGGGTGCGTCTGTAGGAACGTCACCGTGGATCCGGGACATGGCCGATTTTTACGGGACAAACCTGCTGTTGGCCGAAACGTCCGCCACCTCGGGCGGTCTGGACTCTTTGCTGGATCCGCACGGGTCCATCAAACGCGCACAGGAACTCGCCGCCCGGGCCTTTGGGGCGCAACGAACCTACTTTGTCACCAACGGCACATCCACGGCCAACAAGATCGTGCACCAGTCCCTGCTTGCCCCGGGCGATGTTGTGCTGGTGGACCGCAACTGCCACAAATCGCACCACTACGCCTTTGTGCTTGCCGGTGCCAGTGTGTCCTACTTGGATGCCTATCCCCTGGACAAGTACGCCTTTTATGGTGCTGTCCCGCTGGCCAGCCTGAAGCGCAGGCTGCTTGAGTATCGCCGGGCGGGCCGGCTCCACGAGGTGAAAATGGTGACCCTCACCAACTGCACCTTTGACGGCGTTGTGTACGACGTCGAAAGGGTCATGGAGGAATGCCTGGCCATCAAACCGGATCTCGTCTTCCTATGGGATGAGGCGTGGTTTGCCTTCGCCCGCTCCCATCCGGTGTACCGCCGTCGAACCGGCATGGCGGCAGCAGCCGCCCTGGAAGCTTCCTTCAGCGATCCTGCCTACGCCACCCGGTACGCGGAACAGGCCGCCGCCCTTCATGACCCGGTCACCGGCGAACCCGTTGATGACGAAGCCTGGCTCAACACCAGGCTGATTCCGGATCCTGCCAAGGCACGCCTCCGGGTCTACGCAACGCAGTCAACCCACAAAACGTTGACCTCGTTGCGGCAGGGTTCCATGATCCACGTGTATGACCAAGACTTCGCCGACTCCAACCGGGAGTCCTTCCGCGAGGCGTACATGACCCACACGTCCACCTCCCCCAACTACCAAATTCTGGCTTCCCTGGACATTGGCAGACGACAGGTGGAACTGGAAGGTTTCGGCCTGGTGCAACGGCAATCCGACCTTGCCGTATCCGTGGCCCAAGCCGTGGCCCGGCATCCCCTGCTGAAGAAGTACTTCCGTGTGCTGACCTCGCGGGACCTCATCGGTCCGCGCTATAGGGAAACCGGCTCCAGCATGCCGCTGCGGGATGGGCTGTCGGAGCTGGAGGACGCCTGGCAGCGGGACGAGTTCGTCATCGATCCCAGCCGCCTCACGCTGGACATCAGCAAAACAGGGATCGACGGCGACACTTTCCGCCACAGCTACCTCATGGACGATCACGGCATCCAGGTGAACAAGACGTCACGGAACACTGTGCTGTTCATGACCAACATCGGCACGTCCCGAAGCTCCGTGGCGTACCTGATCGAGGTCCTGGTGAAACTCGCTGAAGGCTTTGAGAACCCGCATCCTTCGGCGCGGGCTCGGACGCTACCTGCCTCGTCCGACGCTCCCCGCCCGACTCCCCCGCTCCCGGACTTCAGCACCTTCGCCGCGCGCTTCCGTAGGGATGATTCCTGCGAGGACGGTGATATCCGGGCCGCCTACTTTGAGAGTTACAAACCCGATTCCACGGTGTACCTGTCCGCGGCTGAGGTGGCTGCGGCGGTGGCCAAGGGACAGGAAGTGGTCTCGGCAGGGTTCGTTACGCCCTATCCGCCCGGGTTCCCCATCCTGGTCCCTGGACAGGTGGTCACCCGGCAGACCCTCGAATTCATGGCTGCTTTGGATACGCGTGAAATCCATGGGTTCGACCACGAACGGGGGTACCGGGTGTTCGCGGAGCCTGCTTCGTCTTCTGTTCTCGAGCTGGTGGCGGTGGCGTCCTAGACTTTGGCGCTCCAACCGAAAGCAGGGGCGACGTGCTTGGCGACGTTGCCCAGCAGCTTGGCGTTGTAGTCGACGCCAAGCTGGTTGGGCACTGTGAGCAGGACCGTGTCGGCTGCTTGCACTGCTGCGTCCTTCGCCAGTTCGTCCGCCAGTTGATCCGGCTCGCCGATGTAGCTTTTCCCGAAGCGGGACAAGGCGCCGTCGAGAATTCCCACCTGGTCCTGGCTGTCCGCTTGGGCACGCAGACCGAAGTAGTGGTTGTCGACGTCGTCCACGATGGGGATGACGCTGCGGCTGACGGAAATCCTTGGTTCAAAGTCGTGCCCTGCGGCGGCCCAAGCTTCGCGGAACATTCGGATCTGCTCGGCTTGCAGTTCATCGAAAGGCACTCCCGTGTCCTCAGTGAGGAGGGTTGAGCTCATGAGGTTCATGCCTTGCTCTGCTGCCCACACGGCCGTCTTGCGGGTTCCGGCGCCCCACCAGATCCGCTGCGGGAGGCCGGGTGACTGGGGTTGGATGGGCAGCAGACCTGTGGCCCCGCCGGCGTAATGGGGGTCCGCTTCGGCCACCCCGTGCCCGGCGATGGCTTTGCGGAACAATGCAGTGTGGCGGCGGGCCATGTCGCCACCGTCCTCACCGTCCTCGGGGACGTAGCCGAAGTTCGCTGCTCCGTTCCGTGCGGGTTCGGGTGAACCACGGCTCACTCCGAGCTGCAACCGCCCATCACTGATGAGGTCTGTGGCTGCTGCTTCCTCGGCCATGTAGAGGCTGTTTTCGTATCTCATGTCGATCACGCCGGTGCCCATTTCGATCCGGCTGGTCCGTGCCGCAATAGCGCTCAGCAGTGGAAAGGGCGATGCTTGCTGCCGGGCGAAGTGGTGCACTCGGAAGAAGGCCCCGTCGATGCCCAGTTCCTCAGCGGCCACAGCGAGTTCGATGCCCTGTTTCAGGGCCTCCCCAGCCGTTGGCACGAGGGAACCCGGGACGCGGGCCCAGTGACCGAAGGAGAGGAAACCGATCCGTTTGTTGTGCATGTTCGGGACAACTCCGCGGGGGCCCGGAGAATTCCACGGAGCCGCTCGCCCACCGCTCAGCGCCTTCTGAAAGTGATTCAGGAATCGTCGAGCGCATTAGGTATAGTGGAGCCGTCGGGGGTTTATCTATTCGATGGAGTAAAATGAATTTCGACACGGGGGTTGCCGATCGTCTGATCGGTGCAGGTCGAGACGCAGCGCGTACGCTGCAGGATCAACGCGGCGGACGGGAATCGATCTCGACTGCTGCTCTTACGGAATTCCGGGGCGTGTTCGCTGACTGTTTCCGGGAGAACGTTGCCGCTGAACGGGCGGCCCGTTCGGAGCTGGTCCATATGTTGGAAGATGTTGCCCGTCAGGTCCAGGATGCGAAGAGCGCCGCGGAGGTTGAGCAGCGTCGCTTGGATGACGTGACGGAGTGGGTGCTTGCCTCCGGCTGGGTGCGTGCTGGCGGCGGTGTTGGAGTGAATGTGGAGCCGCGCCCGTCAATGGAGGAGACTGACCGTCCGGTGGTGAGCGTGAACACTGTGCGGCAGGGGTTGC
Organism: Paenarthrobacter sp. CCNWLY172; assembly: GCF_037402035.1. Classification (NCBI taxonomy): domain Bacteria; kingdom Bacillati; phylum Actinomycetota; class Actinomycetes; order Micrococcales; family Micrococcaceae; genus Paenarthrobacter; species Paenarthrobacter sp. CCNWLY172. The sequence continues at coordinate 321,980 of NZ_JBBEGB010000001.1, read as the reverse complement.
GTGTCTGGGCGAGTGGAAGCACTGCTGGGGCGAGTTCCGCTGATCCGGACACCTTGGAATCCGCAGTGTCAACCTTCAGGATCCAGGACGGCTCAGACCGGGGTGCGGCTGACAGAGTCAGTGCAGCTGGGTCCGAGTTCGAGGACAAGTGCTCCTGGGTGCACTCTGATCTCGACGCTGTCCGTGGCGGGCTGCGACGGTTCTTGGAAGACAACCATCAGGACGCGACCCGGCTTTCCGACATCGCTTCGACGTTCCGCGCTGCCGGTGGCAGCGGAGACGTCGGACAGGTAACGGTATCGAACGGCCTTCTGGTGCTTGCCACGGTGCCGATGTCCTTATCGGGTGTGGCTCTGCTGAGCTACTTGTCCACTGCGACGGAGGCTGACGTCAAAGCGTTGGCCACAATGCCCGGATGGCAGCAGACCCTGCAAGGCTTGGACCCATCGAAGATCGGGACTTGGTGGGCGGGCATGAACGCGGGAGCCCACCCTGCAGCGAACGAGTCCGGGCTCACGCAGGTGCAGGAGCTCCTGCTGGCTGCGGCTCCGGCCATGTTCGGCGCTTTGGACGGGATGCCCGCACTGGCCAGGGTCCGGGCCAACCGGTTGAACTCGCCAAGCCTGCTCCGTGCGGCGGAGAAAGACCTGGAAACAGCCCGGAAGCTGTCGGGGATCGGGCAAGCACACCACGACCCGAACCGAACAAAGATGCTGGAAAATGAGGTGGCCTACCTGAAGCAGGTGGAAGCCGGGGACGTACGGCTTTACCTCTATGACCGGGACCAGTCCCGGATTGTGCAAATGATCGGCACCCCAGACCCCAACACACGGCATGTGATCACCTACGTCCCGGGAACGTTCACCGGACTGAACATCTTCTACGAAGGCGGCGTACAGCAGGTCTCGAAATACCTCAATAGCAACGTGCCGGGGACGGTGGCTTTCGTCTACAAGGATGGGCGGTTCCCCGGAGAGGCGGACACCGCCGGCGGCCCCAACCTGGCGAGAATTGGTGAGGCGAACGATGAGAAACTCGCACGCACCTCGGGGCAGCAACTGGCAGGTTTCGAGACCGGGATGCGCACTGACCCCTACCTGAACGGTGCCGAACAAACCGGCATCGGACACAGCTGGGGCCTGGCGAACCTCACCAGCTCCGAAGTCGCCGGAGCCCGATATGACAAAGTAATATCCCTCGCCGGGGCCGGAATGCTCCCGGACTGGAAACCACAGCCAACCACGGAATACTCGAACCTGTACTACTATGATCTGCTCGTCCATGGTCAGGGAGTTCCCAACCTCATCACGAAGAGAGGGGTGGTGTGGGATGGAAATAACCCCATTCATCGGGATGAGTTCGAACAGCACTATTACCGCGGCCCCCACGACGACCAACTTAGGGCGATTAACACCGTCGAAGAAGGGAACATCCTCATGGAAAACCACAACCTCATCGCCTCAAACAGCAAGGACAACCGGAGGGTTTTGGATGAAGTGTCTGAGGTGTTGAAACGATGAAAATTTCCAACTTTGCAGCCTACATCGCCGCGATCGTGACCATTGGTGGCGTCTCAAGCTGCGCAACTTCGGACATTCCAAGAGAGGAACATAACGTGGTTACGCAAGTGAGGTGGCAGGAAGCTAAAGCAAGCACGGAAAAGGAAGCGCTGGAGATCGCGGCCTTGATCCCAAAGGACAAGATTACTTCCATAGTCCAGAAAGAGACGGGCGTTCTCCTATCCTGCAGCAATACCGAACACAACTGGAACGGTTCGACTTCGATCACGCTGACTCAGGGAAGCGAAGCTGAATCTGTCGTGAAAGAACTTGAGACGGCTGCTCGGGCACACTACACGGATCATCGTTTTGAGGTCTCAAGCGACCGGACCATACAAGGCACCTTTCGTGTTGAGATAAGCGATCCGGCCACCTCGGAAATGTATCTCATCAGGGAGGACGATCCCGGCGTCATTCGCATTGCATCAGGTTCGCCTTGCTTCACTTTGCCCGAGGGCATCTACCCGGGTGGGGATTTCTAGATCCTCATGAGCAACCAGAACCTCATCGCCTCCACAAGCGAAGACAAGCAAGCAAGTACTCAAAGACAGGCTTGGCATTGTGGCTCGATGAGGGCGCGTCGCGGTGCCATGGCGTTGTTGCTCGCGGCAGGTTCGATCGGGCTCGCCGTGCTTCACATTGCCCGAGGGCATATATCCCGGTGGAGATTTCTAAAACCGGAGTTCATGGGGATGGTTGGTGTTGTCATGTTGCCTGCACATTCCTCATTCAGCCCGGCGATAATGCATCGCCACCGCTCCGTTACTGAGCGGCTCTGCTGAGATCAGCTCAAGATGCCGGGTGCTGGGCAGTCCGCCTTGGTAAAGGGTGGGTCCGTGGCCTGTGATCATGGGGTGGATGAGGAATTTGTACTCGTCGATCAGGCCCAATCGGTCCAACTCTGTTGCTAGTTTCCCGCTGCCAACAAGCACCCCTTTGGGAGTCCTGTCCTTAAGCTCCTGAACGGCCGTACCCAGTTGGCCAACCAGCCGATGACTGTTGGTCCAGGGGAAGTCGCTCCGCGTTGTGGAAACGACGTACTTGGGTTTTCCCTCCAAGGTGATCGCCCACTCGCGTAGGGCTGGCGGCGCTTCTACTTCGCCGCGGGCAACCAAGGGCCAGTAAACCTCCATCATTTCGTAGGTAGTCCGGCCCCAGAGCATTGCGCCGCTCTGATCCAGGAGACGCGTGAAGTGGGCGTGCGTCTCGTCGTCGGCGATGCCCTCCTGATGGTCCACGCAACCATCGAGCGTGACGTTGATGCTGAACGTTAGAAGGCCCATTCGACGATTCTAGGCCGCGAATCGCAATGGCGCAGCGGACAACGGAGGAATGCCAAGGGCAGGCAGCGCCAGCAGAAAATGAATCGCTCATTTATACCCTACCGGGGTATACTGTCAGCATCGGAAGTAGACGAAGGTGGTGAAGCATCGTGAGCAAACTGCTGTCCCTTCAAGCTCTTGCCGCCTCCCTCGTGCGGGCGTTGCTTCTACTTCTGGTAACGGCCGTCATTGCAGGCATATTCGGAATGCACATCATCAGCGGTCCGCATGGGGCAGGGGGAACGCATGCGTCTCATGCGGCATCACCTGTAGTGAGCACCTCCTCATCCCACCACGCGCACGGCCCTTCTCATGAGGTGAGCGGTGCCTCGGCTGACGACGATCACGGCACGGAATTTGGAAGCTGCTCCTGCACTCAGGCTGCCGGTTGCATCCCATCCCTCACATCAGCTTCTCTGAGCGCTCCCCCACCCGGCACGACAGGCGAAGTCACCCCTGCATCGTGGGAACTGCCCACCATCTTTCCGTCCTGGTCCTACCAACCCCACGGTCCGACACCCGGGCAACTCTGCATCAGCCGCACGTGAGCACTGGGTGGTCCGGTAACAGCCGGGACCGCACATCCATTCACCACCTGCTCACCACCGGGCGACTGACTATCAACGCCGCCCGAAATGCAAAGGACTTTTACTCATGAACAGAACTCACTTCACTGTGACCGGAGCGGCTCTCGCAGCTCTGCTTGCCCTGGCTGGTTGCGCTTCCAACCCCGGCTCCGGTTCCATGCCGGGCATGGACCATGGAAGTTCCGGCACCTCCATCAGCCCCTCTGCGAACAGCAGCGACGCCGGGCACAACGCCGCAGACACCATGTTCGCCCAGATGATGATCCCCCATCACTCCCAAGCGGTGGAGATGTCCGACGTCATGCTGGCAAAGGCTGACATCCCCGCCTCGATTACCGACTTGGCCGTGAAGATCAAAGACGCGCAGGCACCCGAAATAGAGAAGATGACGGGCTGGCTGAACAGCTGGAACGTGCCTGTCATGGGATCCTCGGGGCATGGCGGCCACGGCATGGACGGCATGCTGAGCGAGGCGGACCTGCAGAAGCTTAGGGATGCCCAGGGTGTTGAAGCGGCCAAGCTCTTCCTCACGCAGATGATCGCGCATCACGAAGGTGCTGTGACCATGGCCAAAACCGAGATAGCCCAGGGCAAGAACCCGGAGGCTGTCCAGCTAGGCAAGGACATCGTCACGGCGCAGGAAGCAGAGATTCGGGAAATGCGGGATCTACTGACCGGACTCTAACCTCACCGTCTGGTGACGCAAGGGCTCGACGGCGGGAGGTCGCCGTCGAGCCTTTGCGCGCCGTCCGGAAGTCGACTGTTATGCAGCGGCCGACGCGAAGTGCCGAGCGCCTAAAGCGTGTCTGGATCAACAATTGTCGTCGGGTAAGGCTTGCCCGGCCTGAGAGGGGAGATACTGGACGATCTTCCAGCCTTCCCCGGATTTTGCCAGTTCAACTTTTTGGTCGTAGACGTAGCCTTCGCCGGGGCCTTGCACGCCGTTCACCGGACCGTGTTCCAGCTGTGTCTGCTCCGAAATCTCTATGTTGGCGCCGGCATCGGTGATGGTGAATTTCTTGATGGTGATCTCCGAGCCGCTGTCCGTCAAAAGGACGCCATGGGGAGCAATCGCGTCCCTGCGTTGGTGGAGCTGTCCGTACTCCAGCTCAATACGCTCGACTGCGTCCGGCACAAAATCCTGACTGATCTCCTCCTTGGTGGAGGAGAACCCTGTGACAACTTGATGGTTCCTGCGGTCGATCGCCCGCTCAATGAGGGCCTGGACAGCGGCCTTCGCTTCCGCATCCGGCTGCGGGGCTGGCGCTGCACACGACGTCACGGCAAGCAATGCAACTACCGCAACCATCGTGATTCTTTGCTGCCTGGTCATGACCTGCCACCCTTCACACGACTCCCGGGAATCGCCTCCCCCACATGCAAAGGCTGGTGGCAACGTAGCATTTCGTCCGGGTCGAAACCAGAACCGGTTAGCGGCTGCTGCCCGCCAGCAAGCCCCGGCGCTGCAGCAGTCGCTTCTCGATCGGCCCGAACACCAGGAGCTCGATCAGGATGCCTACGAACAGGATCAGCAGGATCGCGGACATCACAATTGTCATGTCGGAGAGCAGTCGGCCCTGATCCAGCAGTGAGCCCAGCCCGAAGCCGATGGTGCCGCCCACTGCGATGATTTCCGCGGCCATGAGTGAGCGCCACGAGAAAGCCCAGCCCTGCTTCAAACCGCCGATGTAGCCCGGAAGCGCGGCGGGAAGAACAATCTGCAAGGCCATCTGGAGCCGGTTTGCGCCAAGGACGGTGCCCACACTGCGGTACTGCGGCGGGATCTGGTCCACTCCGGAGATCAGCCCGTTGATGATGGACGGAATAGCGCCCATGAACACCACGAAGTAGACGGTGGCGTCGGTCAGGCCGAACCATATGATCGCGGCAGGAACCCACGCCACGGAAGGGAGCACCTGCAGCCCGGAAATCAGCGGCCCGAACGCACGGCGCAAGGGAGCTACCTGAGCCAGAATCAGACCCACGGGAGTAGCGATGACCACGGAGATCAGGAACCCAATCACACCACGCTGCAGCGAGGTCCACACAGCTTCCTGGACTTTGCCCTCGCCCCACATCGTCACGAACTGGGTGAGGACGTCAAGGGGCCCGGGAACGAGGTCGCGCCGTTTGAATCCAAGGGAGACATAGAACTGCCACGCGAGGATAAGCACCACAAGTGCAGCGACGGGCAGCAGCACGCGCTTCCATTCGATGCCGGCCTTGCGCCCACTGTCGGACTGGAGGTTGTCCAGACCGGCTTCGAGGTCCCTGAGTTCCGAGGCGTTGCCCTTCAGCGACGGCGAAGTGATGTGCTCTTTGGAATCTGTCACGGGAAGGGTCCGCTCTTCGGTGGTGATGGGGTTACTTGGCATGGCGGCGGATCTCCTCGCGAAGACGGCGGGTAATGACACCGGTCAGCTCCCCGGCACGGCCGGCATCGGTACGGTGTTCCTCGGTGACATCCCATTCGGCCACCACACGGCCGGGACGTGAGGACAGCAGCAGCACGCGCTGACCCAGACGAACAGCTTCGCGCACGTTATGGGTGACGAACACGATGGTCCGGCCCGTTTCCTTCCAGATCCGCTCAAGCTCGTCGTGCAGAAGATCGCGGGTGATCGCATCAAGGGCTGCAAACGGCTCGTCCATCAGCAGCAACTGCCGGTCCTGGGCCAGTGAACGGGCCAACGCAACGCGCTGCCTCATGCCGCCGGACAATTCGTGCGGGCGCTTGTCGCCGGCGCCACCAAGGTGGACCAGTTCCAACAGTTCGGTAGCGCGTTCGCGCCGGCTCGCCTTGGTGCTGGACTTGTCAGCCAGCTGCAACGCCAACTCAATGTTGCCGCGTGCCGTCAGCCACGGGAACAGGGCCGCGTCCTGGAACATGAAGGCAGCGCCGTCGCTGGGTACTTCAAGAGCGCCCGACGTCGGCGGTTCCAGTCCCGCCATGATGTTCAGCAAGGTGGACTTACCGCAGCCGGACGCACCGAGGAGGGCGACGAACTCGCCTTGAGCGATGGTGGCGTTGACGTCGTCCAGCACCGGGGCGCCGTCGCCGAAGCGCTTGCCCAGGTTCTCGAGTACGACTGGCATGGTCCCGTCCTTCGTGTTGATTGGTAAAGCTGATGCGGCCAAAAGCCGGCCCGCTTCCCCGCCCGATGAGAGGGGAAGCGGACCAGCCCGTTACTGCTTAGTCCTGGCCAAGACCTGCAGCTGAGGTCTTCTTGCCTTCAACCTCGTTCAAGGTGCGGAGATCGAAGATGCCGTTGATGTCAGCCTGCTGGGTGGTTCCGGCTTTCACACCGTCTTCCAGCAGCTTGTTGTACGTTCCGGCCAGCGGGTCGGTGGTGAACTTGATGTTCTGCAGAGCGCGTTCAATCACGTTGGCCGGAAGCGGCTTGCCTGCCGTGTCCTTGAGAACCGCGTTGATGGTGGTTGCCTTCTCCTCAGCAGAAGCCGAGTTGAGCCAGTTCACGGATTCAACGTGACCCTTCAGGAGAGCCTTTACGGTCTCGGGGTGTTCGGCGGCGAACTTCTTGTTCACGATCAGGATGGTGGTGGTGAAGTCACCGTTTTCCCACAGGTCCTTCTCATCAACCAGCACCTTCGCCCCGGCTTCGAGCACCAGGCGGGAGGCCCACGGCTCAGGCAACCACGCGCCGTCGAGCTTTCCGTCCTGGAAGAGCTTCAGCGACTGGGCGTTTTCGGTCGGGTTGATGTTGACGTCGCCGCTGCCATCAGTGTTGGTCTTGAAACCTTGATCGCCCAGCCAGGCGCGGAGGGCCACGTCCTGGGTTCCACCGAGCTGTGGGGAGCTGAGGATCTTGCCCTTGAGGTCGGCCGCGGAGTTGATCTCCGGCTTGACCACCAGCTGGGCGCCGCCCGATGCTGCACCGGCGATGATGCTGATGGACTCGCCCTTGCTCTTGACGAAGGAGTTGATGGCCGGGTTCGGGCCGATGTACGTGGCGTCGATGGCGCCGGCGTTCAAGGCTTCGATCGCTGCGGGGCCGGCATTGAAGACCTGCGTGCTCAGCTTGGTATCGCCGAGCTCCTTGGCGATCAGGCCCTTGCTGGTGCCTACCAGCGCCGGGCCGTGCGTGACGTTGCTGAAGTAGCCGAGCTTCAGCTCAGCAGCCGGGGACGTGGTGGGTGCCGGCGCGGCCTGGTTGTTCTGCGAAACAGCGGAAGCAACCGCGGCGCCTGCACCGATCAGCAGCACCAGGCCCACGGCCAGCGCGATCTCCACAGTGCGACGACGTTTGGGTTTGGGCGCGGTCTCACCGGCGACGATGCGGGTGGTGCCGGAATCGGGTTTCTGTGACTCGGGGGTGTTCGACATGAGGGTGGGTCCTTATGAATGTGGGATGCGAAGTGGGGGCGAAGATCAGGCCCCGTGACATCGCCCGTCGAGGGCAAGCAAGGACCATTCCGGAGAGGTCATGCCTTCACAGTAGGGACTGTCATATTTCGGCTTCAATCCCGTAGAAATCAAGGTTCACGCAGGTTCACGTGGCGTCATATTCGCCGCGAGGGCTTCAATGTCGCGCGGAGTTGTGCGGCAGCAGCCACCTATGAGATGGGCACCACGGTCCTGCCAAACAGCTGCCTTGCCGGCCAGGGTTCCGGTGCCCTGAACGCCCTCCGACGGACCCCACGTTTTGGTCACGGCATCGTACGTTTCACCGGAATTCGGGTACGCCACCAACGGCTTGTCGGAGGTCTCTTGCAGAGTGCCCAGCGCGTCCGTCACCAGTTCCAGCGGCACACAATTAACTCCGACGGCGGCCACCCGCGGTTCCGCGCGCAGCAGCGCCGCGACGTCCGCAAGGGGCGTTCCGTCACTGATGTGGCCGCTGTCCCGCAGCGTAAACGTAAACCAGGATTCGACGTCGAACTCTGCCACGAGCGCCAACAGCGCCTCCGCTTCGGCGAACGACGGCAGCGTCTCGCACGCCAGGAAATCAGCCCCGGCTTCCACCAGCGCCGCAATACGCGGGCGGTGGAAATCCCGGAATTCCGCGGCAGAAAGCGTGTAATCACCGCGGTACTCGGAGCCATCGGCAAGGTAGGCGCCGTAGGGGCCCACGGATCCAGCAACCAGAAGCGGCCCTCTCGCGGAACCTTCCGCCAAAGTTTCCCGACGTGCTTCATCGGCCAGCCGGACGCTCAACGCCACCAACTCCAATGACTCCTCCACGGACAACCCGCGCCGCGCAAAACCCTGCGGAGTGGCCTGATAGCTGGCCGTGATGGCCACGGAGGCACCGGCGTCGAAGTAGTCGCGGTGGACTTGCTTGATCAGATGCGGCTTCTCCAGCAGGACCTTGGCAGACCACAACGCGTCTTCCAGGTCGCAGCCGTGGGCCTCCAATTCCGTGGCTAACGCACCGTCCAGGACCAAGTCCTTGCCGGCGTTGAGGAGAGTGCTGAGCGTGGTGTTCTGTGGCATGGGTCCTTCCCCAAAAAGAAAACCGCAGCTTGTCCGAAATTCCCGCCGTACAACGTGAGGAGTCGCGAACAAGCTGCGGTTTTGTGACTACGTGTGACCCTAGATGACGTAACGTTCGTCTTCGTGGTCGCCCGGGTGGTCCTTCACCAAACCGGCGGCAAGGGTGTTGCCGTCGATGGGGTCGATCACCAGGAAAGCGCCAGTGCGGCGGTGGTGCAGGTAGTTCTCCAACGGCAACGGAGCAGAGAGCCGGAGCTGTGCGTGTCCGATGTCGTTAAGTTCCAGGTTGGTCGCCGGCTCAACGTTGAACGTGGCGAGGTCCAGCTTGCCGGTGACGTTCCGGACCAGTGCCTGGACCGTGCGCGTACCGTGCTTCACCAGGACCTTCTGGCCCTCACGGAGCGGCTTCGGCGAGAGCCAAGCCAACGACGCATACAGGTCTGCAGTGCTTTCGCGGACCGTACCGGCAGCGGCGATGGTGTCGCCACGGGCGATGTCGATCTCGTCAGCCAGGCGAACAGCCACCGACTGCGGTGCTGCGGCCTCGTCCAACGACTGGCCGGCGAAGTCGATGCCGATCACCGTGGTGGTGCGCGGTTCGTGGCCCGGGCTGATGACACTCACTTCGTCGCCAACCTTGACCGACCCCTCGGTGATCTGGCCGGCGTAGGCACGGTAATCGCGGTACGCCTCCACATCGAGCCCGGCAGCAACAGCATCCGGAGCCAAGGCACCCTGCGGACGGATCACCAGCTGAACAGGAAAGCGGAAGCTCTCCAGTTCGGCCTCGAGCTCGTCAGCGGCCGGGAGGGTTTCAAGGACCTCCAACAGCGCAGGACCGGTGTACCAAGGGGTGCGCTCGGAGCGGTCCACCACGTTATCGCCATCAAGGGCGGACACAGGAACCACCAGCAAGTCAGCAACACCATCGGAACCCAGTCCGAGCTCGCGGGCAACCTTCTGCACATCGGTCTCGATGTCGCGGAACACCTGCTCGCTGAACTCCACCAGGTCAATCTTGTTCACGGCCACAATCACGTGGGCAACGCGCAGCAGCTGCAGAACGGACAGGTGACGACGGGTCTGCTCCAGCACACCCTTGCGGGCGTCAATCAGTACGACGACGGCATCCGCAGTGGACGCGCCGGTCACCGTGTTCTTGGTGTACTGAACGTGGCCGGGGCAGTCCGCCAGGATGAAGCTGCGGCGATCGGTGGCGAAGTAGCGGTAAGCGACATCGATGGTGATGCCCTGCTCGCGCTCAGCACGCAGGCCGTCGGTCAGGAGGGCGAGGTCGATCCCGCCCTTTTCGCCTCCGAAGCCACGGTCCGCAGAGGTGCGGGCAACGGCGTCGAGCGTGTCAGCAAGAATCGCCTTGGAATCGTGAAGGAGGCGACCCACCAGAGTGGACTTGCCGTCGTCCACCGAGCCGGCAGTGGCGAAACGGAAGAGTGTTGTGGGCAAGGCTGTTTCCAACCCGGCTGCCAGTGTTTCGGTGCTCATTTAGAAGTAGCCGTCCTTCTTGCGGTCTTCCATGGCTGCCTCGGAGATGCGGTCATCTGCTCGGGTGGCGCCACGTTCGGTCAGGGTGGAGGCAGCGACTTCAACAACGACGTCGGCCACGGTGCGCGCATCGGATTCCACAGCACCTGTGCAGGACATGTCTCCCACCGTGCGGTAGCGCACCAGTTTGGTGATGACTTCCTCGTTGGGCAGCGGCTGGGAGACTTCGCCCACCGCGCGCCACATGCCGTCGCGGGCGAAGACTTCGCGCTCGTGGGCGTAGTAGAGGCTGGGGAGCTCGATGTTCTCGCGCTCGATGTAGCGCCAGATGTCCAGCTCGGTCCAGTTGCTGATGGGGAACGCACGGACGTGCTGGCCCACCGTGTGGCGGCCGTTGTACAGGTTCCACAGTTCAGGACGCTGGTTGCGCGGATCCCACTGGCCAAATTCGTCGCGGAGGCTCAGGATGCGCTCCTTGGCGCGGGCCTTGTCCTCGTCGCGGCGGCCGCCGCCGAACACGGCGTCGAACTTGTTGCGCTGGATCGCGTCCAACAGCGGAACGGTCTGCAGCGGGTTGCGGGTGCCATCGGCACGCTCAGCCAGTTCGCCGCGGTCTATGAACTCCTGGACCGAGCCCACCACAAGCTTCAGGCCAAGACGCTCAACAGTGCGGTCCCGGAAGTCGATGACCTCCGGGAAGTTGTGGCCTGTGTCCACGTGCAGGACCGGGAAGGGAACCTTGCCCGGCCAGAACGCCTTCGTGGCCAGGTGCAGCATGACCACGGAGTCCTTGCCGCCGGAGAACAGCAGCGCAGGCTTCTCGAACTCGGCGACGACCTCACGGATGATGTGAATGGCTTCGGACTCGAGGGTGTCCAGGCTGCTCAAACGCTCGGCTGAGGGTCCGCCGTGCCCGCTTCGCGATGCCCGCCACGCCGCGGCGGACCCCTCAGCCTCGCTCTGCAACTGGTTCAACTCGAGGTCCTCGCTGGTTGTTTGGGTGCTCATGTGTGTAGTCCGCATTCTGTCTTGTCGGAACCTGCCCAGCGGCCGGCGCGGGGGTCTTCACCCGGGGCAACCTGGCGGGTGCAGGGCTGGCAGCCGATGGACGGGTAGCCCTGGCTCAGGAGGGGGTTGACGGGAAGGATGTTGTCCTCGGAGTACTCGATCAGCTGGTCGAAGGTCCAGTCGACCATCGGGTTCACCTTGACCAAGCCGAAGCCCTCATCCCAGGTGACAACCGGTGTGTTGGTACGTGTGGGGCCCTCGTCGCGACGGACACCGGTGAACCACACCTCGTAGCCGGCCAGTGAGCGGCGCAGCGGCTGGACCTTGCGGAGGGCGCAGCACTGCGCAGGGTCGCGGGCGAACAGGTCCTTGCCGAGCAGTCGGTCCTGCTGTTCCACGGTGGTTTCCGGGAGGACGTCCACCACGTTGACGCGCAGATTCGCGGCAACTTCGTTACGGGTGTCGTACGTTTCCTTGAAGTGGTAGCCGGTCTCCAGGAACAAGACGTCGACGCCGGGAAGCTGGTCCGCGACCAAAGCCGGAAGGACGGCGTCGGCCATGGAGCAGGCCACCGTGACGGTGGGCAGCTCAAAGTTGCGGGCCACCCAGGCGATGGCTTCGGTGGCGGAGGCGTTCCAGCCGAGCTCGGCGGCCCCGGCCTCAGCAAGTGCCTTGAGCTCTTCATGGGAACGCAGTGCCGGCCGGGCTGCCGCAGCGGCGAGGTTGGTGATGGTGACGGGATCTGTCATTGGAGATCTCCTTCATCGGCGGAGTGTGCCCACTCAGCGAAGGTCTGGCCCTCGGCGCCAACGGCGACGAACTTACGGACCACACGCTCCACGTAGTCGGGCAAGTCTTCCACGGTGACCTTGAGGCCGCGGACCGTACGTCCCAGACCGGCTTCCTCGCGCTCATTGTTGGCCAACCCGCCACCGAGGTGGACCTGGAAACCAGGGGTGGGGTCGCCGTCGGGCGTTGGCAGCATCATGCCCTTCAGGCCGATATCGGCCGTCTGGATGCGTGCGCAGGAGTTGGGGCAGCCATTGATGTGGAGGGACAGTGCCGACGGCAGCTGCTTGGTCTCCACGAGGTCGGCCAGGCGGCGTTCCAACTCGGCGATGGCCGTAGCGGCCGTGACCTTGGTTTCCACGATGGCCAGCTTGCAGAATTCAATGCCTGTGCAGGCAATGGTGCCGCGGCGGAACACGGACGGCCGGGCGGAGAGGCCCAGGGTGTCGAGTTCGGCGATCAGGGGTTCCACCTGGTCCTTGGCGACGTCCAGGATGACAAGCTTCTGGTGCGGCGTAGTGCGCAGGCGGTAGCTGCCGTGCTTCTCCAGAGTGTCAGCCAACTGAACCAAGGCCTCGCCGGAGGTGCGGCCCACAGTCGGGGTGACGCCGATGAAGAACTTGCCGTCCTTCTGCTCGTGGACGCCGATGTGGTCACCCGGAGCGGTGGGCTTGGGAGCGGCGGGGCCGTCCGGAAGCTTGAAGCCGAGGTATTCGTCTTCCAGGATCTGGCGGAACTTGGCCGGACCCCAGTCGTTCATGAGGAACTTCAGTCGGGCCTTGGTACGCATGCGGCGGTAACCGTAGTCGCGGAAGATGCTGGTGACGCCCAGCCACACTTCAGCGGCGACGTCGGCCGAGACGAACACACCGAGGCGTTCGGCCAGGCGGGGGTTGGTGGAGAGGCCGCCGCCAACCCAGAGGTCGTAGCCGGCGCCGAGTTCGGGGTGGACAACTCCCACCAAAGCGAAGTCGTTGATCTCGTGCACCACGTCCTGGGACGGGTGGCCCGTGATGGCGGTCTTGTATTTGCGCGGCAGGTTGGCCAGCTCGGGGTCGCCGATGAAGCGTTCGGCGAGCTCGTGGATCAGCGGCGTGGGGTCGATGATCTCGTCTTTGGCGATGCCCGCAACCGGGGAACCAAGAATAACGCGGGGAACGTCGCCGCAAGCCTCGGTGGTGGACAGCCCGATGCCCTCGAGGCGGCGCCAGATCTCCGGCACGTCTTCAACGCGGATCCAGTGCAGCTGGATGTTCTGGCGGTCCGTCAGGTCGGCAGAGCCGCGGGCGAAGTCCACGGAAATCTGTCCGATGACGCGCAGCTGTTCGGTGGTCAGCGCACCGCCGTCGATTCGCACGCGGAGCATGAAGTACTTGTCTTCGAGCTCGTGCGGCTCAAGCGTTGCCGTCTTGCCGCCGTCGATCCCGGGCTTGCGCTGGGTGTAGAGGCCCCACCAACGGAAGCGGCCGTGAAGGTCCGTTCCGTCGATCGAATCGAAGCCCTTTTTGGAGTAGACAGACTCGATGCGCTCACGGACGTTCAGTCCGTTGTCTTCCTGCTTCCAGGTTTCATTGGCGTTCAGTGGCGCGGTGCCGTCAACCTTCCACTGGCCGTGGGGCTTGGCGGCAGGGCGGGTGCGCGCCGGACGCGAGGGAACTGCGGTGTCCGAGGACGCACCGGCTACAGCTGTATCTGTCATACATCGACTGTAGGTCTGGCCAGATTTCGCCAGCAAAGGTCCGGAAATGCTAAGTCACCTAGGGAAACATTTCGTCACGAACACGCCAGCGGCCTTGTCCGGAGGGCCTGTTTTGTGCAGGTCGATTTGCCCCTTTTCCGCGTGAATAAAGGTTAGGAGAGCCTTTCCAACACTGCGTCGTACCGTTCCAGCGCAATCTCCGCGAGCACCTTTGACGGCAGCAACGGAGCCGCGACAACGTCCGCGCCGGCCTTCGCCAACTGATCGTGGAAATAGCCTGTCGCCAGCAGGTACGAGGCAATGAAAACCCTGCCTGCTGGTCCGCTCGGTCCGCTCGGTTCGGCGGCGAGTTCGGCGCGCAAGGAGGCGACGCCGTCGGGCACTGTTGGCTGTGCGCTGGCACCATAGGCCACCCGCACCTTGTTCGGCAGCAGCTCGGCGAGCAGTCGCGCCTGCTCTTCCGAATCAATCGAGCCGTCCGGAAGGGACGATCCCGCGGCAGCCAGCAGGACGCCGTCGTGCTCCTGCAGCCCCGCCGCGCGCAAGTGTGTGGCCAACAACTCAGCGAGCCGCGGGTCCGGACCCAACGGCCGTGCGGCCACTACCTCCGGGCGGGTCTTGATGGCCTTGGGCACGTCCACCTTGATGTGGAAGCCGGTGGACAGCAAAAGCGGGACGACGACGGCGGCAGTCCCCTCGGGCAGGCCCTCCACCACGCCGCCCAGCTCGGGTTCCTGGACGTCGACGTACGCCTCAATCACGCGCAGCCCGGGACGGAGGGCTTCAATTTCCGCCATTACGCGACGGATGGCCGCCTGCCCTTCGGCGTTCCGGGTTCCGTGGGCGCAAGCGATCAAAACGGGGCTGTTCATGGGAGCTAGCGTAACGTTGAGCCAGCATCTATTGAGAGTCGCAGCCAGAAAGAACCCGTCCACTTGATTTCCATCGACATCGTCCTCCTTTGGCTCGACCTGGTTGGCGTGTTCTTCTTCGCGGTCTCGGGATCCCTGCTGGCCGCCCGCAAACAGTTCGACATCGTTGGCTCCGTGCTCCTCGGCTCCATTGTTGCCCTTGGCGGCGGCGTGATCCGCGACATCGTCATTAACGTCGGTCCCCCGATTGCCTTCACAAATCCCGCCTACCTGGCTCCCCCGCTGCTCGCTGCGATGCTGGTCTACTTCCTGTTCTCCTCGGTCCAGCGTTTCACGTCCCTGTTAACACTGTTCGACGCCGGTGGGCTGGCTCTGTTCTGCATCACCGGAACGCTGAAGGCCCTGACTGCCGGAATGAACCCCGTGGCCGCGATCCTGCTCGGTGTCACCACCGCGGTGGGCGGAGGCCTGCTGCGCGACATTACGGCGAACGAAATTCCTACGCTGTTTAACGCCCGCGATCTCTATGCGCTTCCGGCGTTTGTGGGGGCAGGCCTCACCACCCTCCTCTGGCATCTGGGTACGTTCACTGGGCTCCATGCGTGCGTTGTGGCAGCGGTTGTTTTCGCCTTCCGCGTGACGGCCTGGCGACGCAGCTGGCACGTACCCCTGGCCGTTCGTGGCTGGCACCGCCCCGGCGCCGGCCCGGGCGCAATTTCGGGTGCCCGGGATTAGCTAGGATAAGTACATGACTGACATGTTCCTCGAGAAGTTCCGCGCGCTGGTCCCAAAGTATCTCGAGGATGAATGGCAGGAAGAAGACGGCCTCACGCCCGACGAACTGGACGACGCCCTCTCCGATCACACGTTCACCATCCCGCTGGTCCTGCGCGAGTTCTACCTCGCAATCGGTGGCTGCGAGGACCTCATGGAGGCGTACCACTACTTCTGGGACCCCGAGGAACTCGAAGTCGATGACGAAGGTTTCCTCATGTTCCTTGAGGATGAAGACGAGCAGTTCACTTGGGGCTTCCGTACCGCCGACCTCAGCATCCCCGATCCCATTGTCTGGCGCCGCAACAACGCCCGCGGTCAGTGGAAGAGCGAGGAAGGCACGTTCTCCGAGTTCGTGTTCGACATGTTCGAGTGGGCCTTCAACGACGACGAAGACTGATTCCCCTGGGGCCTCCGTGGCTTCCTGACCCTGTTAGAACGACTTTCAGCCCCTATGTACCCTCTATTGGTTGCATAGGGGCTGTTCTGTGTTCAAAGAAGGTCAGGACGCCACGGAGTTTGAGGTCAAAAAGGAATGGCCCCGGTTCGTTGCAACGTTACGAGTCATACGCTGCACCGAACCGGGACCACAATCTCCGTTCGCATCAGACCCACCGGAGGCATTTAGTGGATCCGTGAATAGCTTATGACAACCCTGTCACATATGCAACTTTCCAGGTCAATGTATTTTTTCGCATCCCGTGATCGATTTACAGCAACGTTGAGTTATCCACATAACGACGAAATGCCTATCCCGGACCCCGGCAAGCACGGCAACCATGGCCAGATGGACCTCGTCGAATTCCTCCGTCTCCGACACGGAGTCGCCCGCACACTCGACCTGCAACGAGCTGGATTCACTGAGCGAAAGCTGGCTGCCGCGATCGAGTCCGGGCTGGCCACCAGGTTGAAACGCGGCGTCTACGCTGCCAAGGGGGCAGACCCGGACGTCGTTGCAGCCTTTCGACTGAATGCCAGACTGACGTGCATCTCGGCAGCGAAGTTTTACGGACTGTGGCTGCTTCATAAGCCGCAAGACCTCCATCTCAGCTGCGGCAACGGTGTTCCCGCTCCGGCAATCATTGATCACACCTCCTGCGCCCATCCCCGGCACCCTTATCTTCCGGTTGCTGGTGTGGCCGATGTGCTGCTGCATGCTTTGAGGTGCCGGCCTGAGCTCGAGTCACTGGTCTTGGTTCAGAGTGCCGTAAGTCAGGCCCTGCTGGGCCCTGACTTTCTCAGGTCAAGACTTCCCGGGAACCGGAATGGACGGGCCCGGCAGATACTCGATCTGGTCTTGCCTCGGGCAGACTCCTTACTGGAAGTCTTGGCGCACACCCACTTTCGGCGGGCCGGACTCCTGGTCCGCATGCATGTTCAGTTGCCCGGCGTCGGCGAAGTCGACTGCCTTATCAACGGTTCCCTGGTCATCGAACTCGACGGCGGCACTCACTTGGAAGGCAGGCAGGTGAAGAAGGACCAGTACCGGAACAATGCGAGCATGCGAGGCGGCTTCCTTGTCCTTCGCTATTACTACTCCGACGTCGTTCACCATCCGGAAAAGATGGTGGCTGAGGTGCTTGAAGTCCTGAATAACAGGGAAGACGGGCGTTTCGGACCGTCACGCTGGACGCCAAAGTGGGTACCGGCGTCGTGATGTGAGCGGAAAGTGTGGCGTCCTGACCCTCTTTGGGACCACAACAGCCGCTATGCAACCCAATGAGGGTGCATAGCGGCCGTCGTGTGCTCAAACAAGGTCAGGAACCAACGCAAAACCTAGCTGCTGCGGTCCACCACGGCATGCGCGAAGTTGGTCAGCGAGGCCTTCACCACTCCCTCGGGCAGCGGGGCCAGGGCGGCGACGGCTTCCGCGGACCACTGGCGGGCGATCTTCCAGGACTCGTTGGTCACCGGGTGCTCGCGCAGTCCGGCCACGGCCTCAGCCAGGGCGGCGTCGGAAGACAGGTCACCGTCGATCAATTCCAGGAGAGCAGTGGCCGAGGCATCTCCTGCAGCGGCGTCACGGCGCAGCAGCAGCACAGGCAACGTGGGCACACCTTCGCGGAGGTCGGTGCCCGGGGACTTGCCGGACTTGACCTTCACACCGGTGACATCGATGACGTCGTCGGCGAGCTGGAAGGCAACGCCCACCTTCTCACCGTATTCAACCAGCAGGTTCTCGTAGGCTTCATCGGCGCCGGCAAAGATCGCACCGAGCTGCCCGGATGCGGCCACCAAGGACCCGGTCTTGTCCGCGATGACGGACAGGTAGTGGTCCACGGGATCTTCGTCTTCGCGCGGGCCCACGGTTTCGTGGAGCTGGCCGAGGCACAGGCGTTCGAAGGTTCGTGCCTGGATGCCCAAAGCGCGGGAGCCGAGCTCGGACACCAAAATGGAAGCACGGGCGAAAATCAGGTCACCGGTGAGGATGGCCACCGAGTTGCCCCAGACTTCATGGGCCGTGGGAGCGCCGCGGCGGAAGGGAGCGGAGTCCATTACGTCGTCGTGGTAGAGCGTGGCGAGGTGCGTAAGCTCCACAACTACCGCAGCTTGGACAACCTCGGGACGTGAAGCATCGCCGAGGTGGGCACACAGCAGGGTGAGCAGGGGGCGGATCCGCTTGCCACCGGCTTCAACCAGGTGACGCGACGTTGCATCAGCCAGGGGGTCGGAGTTGGAGATGGCTTCGCGGAGCTTCTTCTCCACCCGGGCGAGGTTGGTGGTGATGGCAGGACCCAGCTCCGGATCTCCGGCAATAGCGGCAAAACCGGCTGGCAGTTGGAGTCCCGTTGCGATCGCGGTGGTGTTGGGAGCAGGCTCAACAGCCTGCGGCAAGCCGTGCCCGGCATGAGTCCAGCTGTGTTCGGCAGAGTTCGTCACGGGTTAACCCTAACTAGTTGGTGCGGAAACCGCGGTGTCGGAGCCTGCCGGCGTCAGGGCACGGGCAGAGGAAGTGTTGGACGTGGCCGGAACCAGCATCTCGAGGACCCGGATGACACGGTCTTCGAAGCCCTTCGCGGCGGGGTCGGTGAGGTTGGCGAGCATCCGGACCACAAAGCGCATCAGCACAGGAATCGGCATCCCGGTTCGCAGGGCGAGCTTCATCACGGCAGGCTTGCCGATCAGGAATGCGAAGGCCCGACCCAGCGTGAAGTGCGATCCCCACTGGTCCCGCACGTAGTCCGCGTACCGCGAGAGGTGCGCGTCGGCGTCGTGCGTTGACCAACCGGCTGAAGCCGAACGCGCGGCACCGTCGATCAGGAACTCTGCCGCGAACCGCGCGGACTCTATGGCGTAGGAGATGCCTTCGCCGTTGAACGGGGACACCATGCCTCCGGCGTCGCCCAGCAGGAGCAGCCCGGGTGAGTAATGCGGGGTGCGGTTGAAGCCCATGGGCAGCGCGGCGCCGCGGATCTCCCCCACCTGGTTTTCAGGGGTGAAGCCCCATTCCGTGGGCATACCGGCGGTCCATTCGCGCAGAACCTGCTTGTAGTCGAGCTTGCCGAACTCCTTGGAGGAGTTCAGGATGCCCAGGCCCACGTTGGAGGTGCCGTCGCCAACACCAAAGACCCAGCCGTAGCCGGGCAGCGGCTTGCCGGATTTGCCGGGAAGTTCCAGCCAGCCTTCCATCCAGTCGTCGTCATGGCGGGGGGACGTGAAGTAGGTACGTACTGCGACGCCCAGCGGACGGTCGTCGCGCTTATGCATCCCCAGCGACACGGCGGTTCGCGTCGAGTTGCCATCTGCGGCGAGGACGACGTCGGCATGGAAGTCGCGCGTTTCACCCGTCTTGCGTCCGGACTCGTCAAGGATGGACGCCCGTGCGCCGATGACGCGACCGTCGTCGGCGGTCAAAGCGGAGGTAACGCTGTGGCGTTCAAGAACGACGGCGCCAGCGGCCTCGGCGTGCCGGGCCAACGATTCATCGAAGCCAAGACGCGTGCGGATCAGGCCATACGTGGGGAAGTCGGAAACCTCGGGCCAAGGCAGTTCAATGGTGCGCCCGCCGGCGATGAGGCGGAGGCCCTTGTTCCGGCGCCACCCGTCCTCCACAGCGTGGGACAGCCCAAGCTTCTGGATCTCGCGGACGGCGCGCGGGGTGAGGCCATCGCCGCACACTTTCTCACGCGGGAAAGAGGTCTTTTCCAGCACCGTGACGTCGATGCCCGCCTGGGCGAGGTAATACGCGGCGGTGGACCCGGCCGGGCCCGCGCCAACAATCAGTACTTTCACGTCGTCCTAAATCAGCAGGCGGTACGGGGTCAGCCGGCCTGTTGGCGCGGCTTGATCTGGCGGCGAAGCTTGGCCACGGGAACACTTTCGCGGTGCTCGGCGGGCTTCTGTGCACGGTGCACGGCGACGATGCCGCCGCTGAGGTTGCGGTAAGTAATGTCGGTCCAGCCGGCGTCGCTGAGCCACTGCGCCAAGTGGTCCTGGTCCGGCCAGGCACGGATGGACTCGGCGAGGTACACGTAGGCGTCCGGGTTGGAGGAAACCTTGGTGGCGATGGCCGGGAGGGCGCGCATCAGGTACTCGGTGTAGAGGTTGCGCCACAGCGGCACTACGGGGTGCGAGAACTCGGCAATGACCAGGCGGCCGCCGGGCTTGGTGACGCGCAGCATTTCCTCGAGGGCCTTGCGCGGTTCAACGACGTTGCGCAGGCCGAAGGAGATGGTGGAAGCATCGAAGCTGTTGTCCGCGAACGGCAGGTTGGTGGCGTCACCGGCGATGAAGTCGATATCCGGGCGACGGCGCTTGCCGACCTTGAGCATGCCCAGGGAGAAGTCGCAGGCCACAACGTCCACGCCTGCGTCTGCGTACGGTTCGCTGGAGGTGCCGGTGCCGGCAGCAAGGTCCAGGACCTTCTGGCCAACCTTTACATCCACGGCATCAACCACGATCCGGCGCCAACGCCGTGTCTGCCCCATGGACAGGACATCATTCACGACGTCGTATTTTGGGGCGACATCATCAAACATCGTCGCAACTTCGTCCGGACGCTTTTCCAAGGATGCTCGGTTCACCCTGTAATTGTCTCAGACATTCAGCCGACTTTGCTGCGCTGTAGAAGTCGGCTCAGATTCTGGTTGTCCTCGGGAGTACTGTTGTTCCATCATGACGAGCACGCTCCGCACCTTGACAGTCCCCCTCGATGTTGAATCATCCTCCGGGGGGCTGCCGTCGTTTCTGGTGCGGGACGACGTTCTTTGCTGGTCGCGCCGCGAGGCTGGACTGGTGGGCTACGGCGAGCTGACCCGCTTCAATGCCACCGGGCCCGAGCGTTTCCTTGAGGCCGATATCTGGTGGCGGCACCTCATTCTTGAGGCCGAAATCACTGATCACGTGGAGCTTCCCGGTACCGGCCCGGTGGCTTTCGGCTCGTTCGCCTTCTCCAAGACCTCCCCGCACGTGTCCCGTTTGATCCTCCCGGAGCTGGTGGTGGGAATCCGCGATGGCCGCGCCTGGGCAACCCAATTAACGTTCGACGACGCCGCCCTCACCGAAGCGGGCGTCCTCGCCTCCGTGCACCGCTGGCTGACTGAACCGGAACCGAACGGTGAGGATCCAGCGGCAGGAGGGTCCGGCGTCGTGCCCTCAACTGAGGTGATTGCCGCAGACGGTTCCGCCGGCCACCTCAGCCATGGTTCCCTCAGCGAGGCCGCGTGGATGCAGGCAGTGTCCAACGGCGTGGAGGAGATCCGCGCCGGGAAACTGGAGAAGCTGGTGTTGGCGCGCGACGTCGTCGCGAACCTTCCGGAGGGCGTCAACGCTGCGGAGGTACTTCGCCAGCTCGCCGCAAGGTACCGCGAGTGCTGGACGTACGGCGTGGACGGTCTGGTGGGCGCAACGCCAGAGATGCTGATTCAGGTGGAGGGCCGCACCGCACAGGCCCGTGTGCTGGCCGGAACCCTGGATCGACGTGACGCTGACGGCATGGACGGCTCCCCCATGGAATATGCGGAGCGTGTCCTGGCTGGATCCGAGAAGCAGCGGCATGAGCACGAAATTGCGATCGATTCGCTGACGCGACAGTTGGCTCCCTTCTCGGAAGCGATGAACTCGCACAGCGAACCTTTCATTCTTGAGTTGCCCAACGTTTGGCACCTGGCCTCCGACGTGAAGGCAGAGTTGGCGGACATCGAGGGGCACGTGCCCACGTGTTTGGCCCTGATCAATGCCCTGCATCCCACAGCGGCAGTGTGCGGAACCCCGACGCTGGTGGCTGGCGCGTTGATCCGCAAACTCGAACACCTGGACCGGGGCCCGTACGCCGGGCCGGTCGGTTGGCTCGACGCCGCCGGCAACGGCGAATGGGGTATAGCGCTTCGCGGCGCGGTGATCGAGGACGCCAACACGGTGCGCCTGTACGCAGGGTGCGGCATCGTCGAGGGCTCCCAGCCGGAAGCTGAACTGGCGGAAACATGGGCGAAATTCCGGCCGATGCTTGAGGCGCTGGGTATCCGCCGCTGAATCTGGGATTCCAGACAGATCCCTCTCGGACATGGTTGATAAGTGCGTAGACTTGTTATCCAATAGTGAAACTTCGTTTCCTGTGATGCACATCTCACGTTCGGCGCTACACTAAAACCGACTCAGTTCAGCATCCACCGCAACAAAAGGTAAACAACATGCAGATCTCCCGTTCGGTTCTGTCCGGCACCAAGATTGCCGCTGTGCTCGCAGCCGGCGCACTGGCCCTCACCGCCTGCGGTGGCTCGTCCACCCCGGCTGCCACGGACGCCTCCGGCCTCAAGCTCATCAACGCCGGCAAGCTCACTGTGTGCTCGGACGTTCCTTACGAGCCCTTCGAATTCCAGAAGGACGGCAAGATCGTCGGCTTCGACATGGACATCGCAGCCGAGCTCGCCAAGGACGTCAAGGCCGAACTCAACGTGGTGGACAGCTCCTTCGAAGCAATCGAGACCGGCACCGCCCTGACCGGTTGCGACGTGTCCATCTCCTCGATCTCCATCACCGACGTCCGCAAAAACGTCATGGATTTCTCCACCCCTTACCTGGATGACGACCTGACCCTCGTGGCCACCTCGTCCTCCGGCATCAGCAACATCGACGGCGCCAAGGGCAAGAAGGTAGGCGTCCAGCAGGCCACCACCGGTGCCCAGTACGCCAAGGACAAGGGAATCGACGCACAGCAGTTCGAGGATTCCGGCCTCCTGGTCCAGGCCCTCAAGGCCGGCACCATCGACGCCGCAATCGGCAACCAGTCCGTCCTGGGCTACGCCATCAAGGACGACTCCAACCTCAAGCGCGTTGAAGACTACGCAACGGGCGAGAAGCTGGGCATCTCCATCAAGAAGGGCAACACCGCCATGACGGACGCCGTGAACGCCACGCTGAAGCGCATCACCGACGACGGCTCCCTCAAGAAGTTCGAGACCACCTGGTTCGGCGAAGCCACCAAGTAGTCCGAGCCCAGGCTCCCCCAGATCCACGCAGGCGGGCCCCGAAACGACACGTTGTTTCGGGGCCCCACCTGCGCAACATGAATGTGAGAACCCCATGGCAATGACTGCACGTCAACGAGCCAAAGTCAGTTTGTACGTCCAGGCCGGAATCTTCGTCGTGGCCGTGGCCGCAGTGATCCTCGCTGTGGACTGGAAGACGATTGGCACCAGCGTCTTCAACTTCTCCAAAATCGGGCCGATGTTCCCGGACATCTTCCTGGTGGGCCTCAAAAACACCCTGATTTACACGTTCCTCGGATTCGTGGTGGGCTTGTCCGGCGGCCTTCTGCTGGCCCTGATGAAGCTCTCGTCCTTCCCGCTGTACCGCTGGCTCGCAACGGGATATATCGAGTTCTTCCGGGGTGTTCCCGCACTGCTGGTCTTCATCGCCTTCGGCTACGGCGTTCCACTGGCCTTCGGAATCCAATGGGACGTGAACATCATCGTGATGGTCTCGCTGGGTATGGTGGCAGCGGCGTACATCGCTGAAACCCTCCGTGCAGGCCTCCAGGCCGTACCCAAGGGTCAAATGGAAGCAGCCCGTTCCCTGGGCATGCCGCAGTGGCGGGCCATGGTTTCGATCGTCATCCCGCAGGCTTTCAAGATCGTCCTGCCGCCGCTCACCAATGAGATTATCCTTCTCACCAAGGACTCCTCGCTGATCTACGTCCTGGGTCTCACTGCGTCCCAGTACGAGCTCACCAAGTTCGGGCGCGACGGCATCTCCAGCCTCGGCGCCGGCCTGACGCCGCTGCTCGTGGCCGGCGCCTTCTACTTGGTCATCACCATCCCCTTGAGCCTCCTGGCACGGAAGTTCGAAAGCCGCTCCGCGCGGACGAAGCGATAGGCAGGACAGTCATGAATAACTCCACTGGGAGCACGTCCGGCGTTCGCGCTGCGGGCGTCGACATCAAAGACCTTCGCAAGTCCTACGGCAGCAACGAGGTCCTCAAAGGGATCTCCCTGACCGTTGAACCTGGTCAGGTAGTTTGCTTGATCGGGCCCTCGGGCTCCGGCAAGTCCACCCTCCTTCGCTGCGTTAACCTGCTCGAGCAGCCCAACGCCGGCACCATCAACGTGGGCAAGTTCGAGGCCACCGACCCCGACGTAGACCTCAACAAGATGCGCCAAAGCGTTGGAATGGTGTTCCAGCACTTCAACCTGTTCCCGCATCTCAGCGTCCTGGACAACTGCACCATCTCGCAAACCAAGGTCCTCAAGCGTTCCAAGTCCGAGGCCTCGGACGTAGCGCGCCACAACCTGGAGCGCGTGGGCCTGGGACACCTCGCCGACCGCTTCCCGGACCAGCTCTCCGGTGGCCAGCAGCAGCGCGTAGCTATTGCCCGCGCGCTGTCCATGGACCCGCAGCTCATGCTTTTCGATGAGCCCACCTCTGCCCTCGACCCCGAAACCGTGGGCGATGTCCTGGCCGTCATGCGCAAGCTGGCACAGGAAGGCATGACCATGCTGGTGGTGACCCACGAGATGGGCTTTGCGCGGGAAGTGGCCGACCGCGTGGTCTTCATGGATGCCGGTGTTGTGGTCGAAGAAGGGCCGGCGGAAAACGTCATCAGCGCCCCCACCCAGCCCCGCACCAAGGAATTCCTGCGCCGCGTCCTGGATCCTACGCACATTGGTGTGGAGGAAGCCTAGCTCCTTCGCTTTGCTCCGCCGACGGGCGGGCGGCACTCCTTTTGTGGGTGTTGCCCGCCCGTTTTGCGTTGGGTAAGGCGCGGACGGGTTTAGCCATCCCGGGCCGGGCTTAGCCCGCCGTGAGGACCTGGCCCACAGCAGCCGAAATGGCCTCCTTGATCCGGGCATGGAGCGCCCGCAGGCCCGTCCGGTCCACGCTCACCTCCACAATGGTGCGTCCCTTGAGCGGCGCCTTGAGCGCCGAGGCAAGTTCCGCCGTCGTAGTTACCGCTTGATGTCCGATACCGTACGCCGCCGCGAGTGCCGCGATGTCCACTGAGTGCGGGGTGCCAAACAAGCGTTCGACGGCGGTGCCGTAGGCGCCTGAGTCCTCCACGGCGCCGTGCTCAAGGAGGCTGAAGATCGCCCCGCCGGAGTCGTTGAGCACCACGATGCGCAGGTCCGGCACAGGTTCACCGTGGCCGAGGAGCAAACCCCCGGCGTCGTGGAGGAAGGTGACATCGCCCAGGAGGACCGTGGTTTCGCGTCCGCTGCCCAAGGCAATGCCTGTGGCTGTGGCGATGGTGCCGTCGATGCCGGCGAGGCCGCGGTTGGCGTAAACACTGGCAACCGGTTCGGCGTGGGGTTGTCCGGCGAGGTCGACGTCGCGGATGCCGTTGGAGGACCCGAGCACCAGCTGCCCGCGGGAATGCTCCCAAACCGTGGCGCCGACGGATGGGCCGCTGGCAAGGGTCTCCCCCGCGAGCACTCCATCCAAGCCGTGTTGGGCGGCAGCGCCGGCGAGGAGCCAGGAATCCAACCATTCGGTTGACCCGCGGCCGGCGAATTCTGCTAGCTCGGGAAGGGTTTCGATGGGCACTTCGCGGCGACGGCCGGCTTCGTACCAAGCAACAGGAACGGGCTGGTAGATGGCTGTCTCTACTGATTCGCGTGCCAGCAAGGCGGCCACGGGACGGGACAGAGTGGCGCGGCCAAACAAGACCACACGTTCGATCGGAGATGCTGATTGGGGCCCGAAGTGCTCCAGCAACACCCGGTACGGTCCCACTGCATTCGGGCCAAAGCGTGCATTGGACGACGGCTCGGCGAGCAGTGGCAAGCCATGGGCGCGGGCGAAGGCCTCGGCCACAGGGCCAGCGTCGTGACCTGCGAGGACCACGGTGCGTCGCTCAGCGAGTTCTCTGGATGCTTCCGGGAGAACCAGTGCCTGGGGTCCGGCGTCGTAATGAAACACGCCATGTCCCCCAGCCGTCGGAAGCGCGTCACCGTCGGCTGGCACCAAGGGGTCGCGGAAAGCAAGGTTCACTTGGACAGGGCCGGGCGGGGTGTCCTCGAGGGCACCGGTTGCTGCGTATAGAGCCGTGGCAACAGCTTTGTGGGGATGGTCGCCGGCGGGAACGTCGACGGCGAATCTCACGTGATCGCCGAAGAGGTCCAGTTGGGTGGTGGTCTGGTTCGCCCCGGTTCCGTGGAGTTCTTCCGGGCGGTCCGCGGAAATAACCACCACGGGCACGGCCGAATGATTGGCTTCCATGACGGCCGGCAGGAGGTTGCCGACAGCAGTGCCGGATGTGGTTACCACCGCCACGGGAGCTTGGGTGGAGAGGGCCAGTCCCAAGGCAGTGAATCCAGCATCCCGCTCGTCGATGCGGACGTGGAGCCGGACGCGGCCCGAAGCTTCTGCTTCAGCGAGGGCGTAGGCCATGGGTGCGGAGCGCGAACCCGGCGCCACCACCACGTGACGCACACCGCCGTCGAGCAGTGCCGTAACGGCGATCCGGGCGGCACCAATGGATGTCAGAGAGTCCTGGGAAGTCACCGTTCCAGTCTATTGGCGCAGGCGAGCCCTCAATGTTCTCTCACATCCCGGCCCACATCGGACATCCCTCACTCACATCCCGGCCCACATCGGACATCCCTCACTCACATCCCGGCCCACATCGGACATCCCTCTCTCACTAGGGTGTCGCCGTTGTTCCGCACCTCGGGCGCTACCAGTCGTGGCGCAAGCCGCCAGAACGCGGGAGGTGACACAGCGTCCGGCTCAAACACGCGGGAGGTGATAGAGCGTCCGGCCCAAGCACGCGGGAGGTGACAGAGCGTCCGGCTCAAACACGCGGGAGGTGATAGAGCGTCCGGCCCAAACACGCGGGAGGTGACAGAGCGTCCGGCCCAAGCACGCGGGAGGTGATAGAGCGTCCGGCCCAAACACGCGGGAGGTGATAGACCGTCGGGGAATACAAAGTGCTCCCCCACCCGGCAACCCGGGCGGGAGAGCACTCGTCATGCGCAAGGTACAAGAACCTACTTACGGAAGACCTGCACCACCGAGGGGCGGGGAGCCCGCGCTGCACCCGCAGCGGGCGTAGCTCCGGCTGGGACGTAGTCCGGGAAGAAGGAGTTCTGCGCCGCGAACGAGCCATCTTCACCTGGGTGCTGGACGGCAACGAACACTGTGCGCTCTTCGTCGTGGATGATCGGACCACAGGTTTCAGCGTCGCGGGGAACGGCAAGGAACTGCTCAACCTTGCCGCGCTCCGGTCCCTCAAGGGTGACCTTGAACAGGCCGTCGGCGTAGCCAATGGTGCCGGGGGCGCCGTCAGTGGAGATCCAGAGGTTGCCCACGGAGTCGAAGGCTACGTTGTCCGGGCAGGAGATCGGCGAGACCTTGTCCGCCGGGAAGCCTGAGAAGTACGTGGAGGTGTTCTTGGCGGGGTCACCGGCCACCAGCAGGAGGTTCCAGTTGAACTTGGTTCCTGTCTGCTCGCGGCCCTCAGTAATTTCCACGACGTGCCCGTCACGGTTGAGGGTGCGCGGGTTGACCTCGGTAGCGCCTTCCTTGCCCGGCTTGCCGCGGTCCGTGTTGTTGGTGCAGGCCACGTAGACCTTGCCGGTACGCGGGTTGGGCTCAACATCTTCGCAACGGTCCATCTTGGTAGGCCCAACCTTGTCGGCGGCCAGGCGGGTGTAGACCAGGACCTCCGGAACGGTCATGCCCGGAACTGCGGAGGTGCCGTTGACTACCAGGGGCAGCCATTCGCCGGTGCCGTCGAAAGCGCCATCGGCGGGAAGCTTGCCGGTGCCGTCGATGTCGGCAGGCGAATCGCCCGTGAACTTGGCAACGTAGAGGTCACCTTCGGAGAGCAGGTTCATATTGTTCTTGCGGGCCTCGCGGGAGTCGCCGGGCTGGTACTTGCCCTTGGAGACGAACTTGTAGAGGTAGTCGAATCGCTCGTCGTCGCCCATGTACGCCACTACCTTGCCGGACGGGGCAACAATGACGTTGGCGCCTTCGTGCTTGAAACGGCCCATGGCGGAGTGCTTCTTGGGAGTGGAGGTGGGGTCGAACGGGTCAACTTCAACAATCCAGCCGAAGCGGTTGGTCTCATTGGCGTAGCCCGGGTTGCGGGTGTCGAAGCGCGGCTCGTCGAGTTCCCACTGGCGGGTGGTCGGCTTCGCCGAAATTCCATAGCGCTTGTCGCCATCGCTGGTCCCCGGGGCAGCGAAGTAACCATTGAAGTTTTCTTCGCCGGAGAGGATGGTTCCCCAGGGGGTGGTTCCACCGGCGCAGTTGCCCAGCGTGCCCTTGATCCAGCGGCCTGCCGGGTCATCGATCGTCTTGACCAGGTTGGTACCGGCCGCGGCGCCCGTCAGTTCGTAGACGGTGTCCGTGAGGAAGCGACGGTTCAGGGGTGCTCCCTGGACGTAGTTCCACGGCTTGTTCTTGTTCTTGCGCTCGAGCTCCACCACGGCAAGGCCATGCCCTGCCCGGCCGATGGCACGTGCCTCTTTGGGGTCGAAGCCCTCGGGCAGCATGATGTTCTCGTTGGTGTACTCGTGGTTGCTGAAGAGCACGGCACGGCGGTCCTTGGAACCCGGGATAGGCAGGATGTCCGTGTAGTCGTTGTTGTACCCGAACTGGCGGGCCTGGGCTGCGGCAGTCTGCGCGTTGAGGTCGAAGGCAGGCGAGTCGGCAAAGAGGGGGTCGCCCCAGCGGATGACAGGCTTCCAGTCGAAGCCCTCGGGCACGGTGAAGGCGTCCACCGCTGCGTCTACCGGCTTGATGGCAGTGAACTTGAGCTTGGACTTGTCGAAGCCCTTCTTCGCGGCATCGGAGAGTCCGTTTCCAGGGTCGGCTACGGCGGTCTCCCCACCGGTCACGGCACCACCGAGCACGATGGCGAGCGCTCCTGCTGCACCGAGGCCCAGGGCGGCACGGCGGGACATGGCTGTAGAAGCAATGTCGCGGAAGTAGCCGTTGGCGCTGGTGTTGCAGACATCGCCGGAGCAGGCGTTGTCGCACTTCAAAGCACAGGTAACCGCGCTTCGCTTGCCCTTGGTGTGGCCGAGCATGGGGAGCAGCGGAAACGTGCGTCCGGTGGTTTCAGACATGGGGAAGACCTTCCAGAGATGTACGAGGTTCCCGCTGAGCCTTTCAGCGGAAACCGAATCTGAGAGGTCTCTCCGGTTAAGAAACGGTGAACAAAGGATGCTGGTTTCCCGCCAGGACTGCATGCACCCTGCGAAGCCGGTCAAGCCACCAGTCCCTGCGTTCCCCCGAGGCCGCGTACTCCTCCAGCAGCCCGGGGTCTGCGACAGCCTCGCGGACGTGGATGGCGCCGTCGTCGGCCACCAAGGGGTCCAGCGAAACGTCGGAGGCAAACAGCGAAACGGTGCCAAGTCCGCATGCGTAGGGAAGTGAGGGCAACGCGGCTGCGAGCGCGAGTCCGGCGCGGATGCCCACAGAGGTATCCAGCGCGGAACTGACGACGGCGGGCAGCCCGGCTTGCTCCACGATGTCCAGCGCCCGCCGGACTCCCCCGAGTGGAGCGACCTTGACCACAAGGAGGTCCGCGGCGCCTGCTCTGGCTACCCGAAGGGGATCGTCTTCCTTGCGTACGCTCTCGTCCGCAGCGATGAGGACCGGCGTCCCAGCGTCAGTGAGCCTGCGGCGGACCTCGGCCAGACCCTCAATGGTGGGTACTGGCTGCTCGGCGTACTCAAGGCCGACAGCCGAGAGCCTGCCCAGCGCTTTCACTGCCTGCTCTACGTCCCATCCCCCATTGGCATCCACGCGGAGGGCGGCCTCCGGCAAAGCTTCACGTACTGCGTTTACCCGCGCAACGTCGTCATTCAACGACTGCCCACGCTCGGCAACTTTGATCTTGACCGCGTCCACCCGCCCGAAGCGCCCCAGCACGTCCGGGACGCGTTCTGCAGAAACGGCGGGAACCGTCGCGTTGACCGGGATGGTGTCCCTGAGCTGAGGGGGAAACCCAAGCCAGCCGGCTTCCAGGGCGGCCGCCAGCCAGCGGGAGGATTCGTCGTCGTCGTATTCGGGGAACGGACAGAACTCGCCCCAGCCCATGGGCCCGCGCAAGACGAGCGTCTCGCGCTCCATGATGCCGCGGAACTTCACGCGCATGGGGAGAGAGACCACATGGGCCGAATCAAGAAGTTCTTCGAGTGGGGGAAGCGCAGGCATAGTGCCACTGTACCGGCGGCCTGCCGGCTCGATCGCCGGTCAATCCGGCTATGTGGACAAGCTACCCGGACCAGTAGTTCCGGACCCTGCCCAAGGCATCCCCCAGCTGGACGCCGGACAATTCGAGGGAGCTTTCCGGTAGTCCCAAGGCCTCCCACCTGGCTACCAGCGTTGTGTCCCCTTCCAGCGGCAACGGCCACAACCAGTAGCGGCCGGCGAACTGGACGTAGTCGCCGTTATTACTCCCTCCGCCTCCACCCAAGGTGGTCAGCACAGGCCCAGTGACGTCGTCGGTGTCTTCGAATGCCGCCGGTCCGTGGAGGGCAGCGACAGCCTTGCGTCCGTCTGCAAAGGAGACGCCTAATTGCAGCCCCGTCCTGGTGTCTAGGCTGGAGTGCGGATGGTTGTAGGACTCTTCCACGATCTCCCGCCATTCCTGATCGGATTCATCCATGCGTCGAACAGACCACACCAAGTCCAGCAGGCAACCCGTGGAGTAAACCTCCACCAGTTTCAGGGCCACCACCATCCGCGGACTGGTGTGGAGAAAA
This sequence comes from Paenarthrobacter sp. CCNWLY172, assembly GCF_037402035.1. Classification (NCBI taxonomy): domain Bacteria; kingdom Bacillati; phylum Actinomycetota; class Actinomycetes; order Micrococcales; family Micrococcaceae; genus Paenarthrobacter; species Paenarthrobacter sp. CCNWLY172. Next base: position 291,257 of record NZ_JBBEGB010000001.1, on the reverse strand, counting down.
CCACCGGGAACCACCCCTGGCAGTTCGTCCGACGGCGGGCCGGCCCACCCCGGCCTGAGCGGTTGTGGTTGACGCGCCTGTTCGGGAGGCTCCGGAAGGTCGTCGAAGAAGCTCATAAACCACTCTTACACCACCTCACAGGCGCTGGGGAGAGGTGTGTGGCAACCGAGAGACGGCAATCGCGATATTCTCGGAATACGACTCAATGTGGGGGAGATATGACTCAATCAACGCCCGGTTCCACGACGCCTCCCGGCTGGTACCCGGACCCTTCGGACCCCCGGTTGGTCCGCTGGTGGGACGGCCGCGCCTGGACAGCCCACCAGGCTCCCCGGCAGGCTCCGCAGCAGGTGCAGTACGCACCGGTTTTCAAGGCTCCGCGTACCCCGATCAGCGAGCAAACACCGGTCTACAACCCTTTCATTTGGGCCATCACGTTGCTGCCCTTGGTCTCGGTATTGTTCATGCTCACCTGGCAGCCGGAGTTCCGCGTCATCACCACGCGTCAAGGCGTCACCACCCTTGACCCCTTCTCGATCTATACGCCGGGGTACTTCCTGCTGATGGCATCGAGCCTGGTGATCTATGGCCTTTCGGTGTTCTTCGCGTACCTGGACTATCAGCGGTTGGCGAGGTCCGGCGTCGTACGTCCCTTCCATTGGGCCTGGACGTTCCTGAACTCGGCGGTCTATGTCATTGGCCGTTCCGTCATCGTCAATAAAGTGGCGCCCAAGCGCGGGCTGTTGCCGGTGTGGATCACCATCGCCGTCTTTGTGATCAGCATGGTGGTGGCCGGCATTTGGACGTCCAACATGATGCAGACCATGATGTCGTCCTTCGGTTCGTCCCTCACCACGTAGCGCCAAAGGGAAACCTCACACGCGTTAGGTAGACTGCTGTCAACAACCGGAAGGACTCTCCGCCATGAATCGCAAGGCCACTGCCCTGGATGTCGCCAAACGTGCGGGCGTGTCCAGAAGCGCGGTCTCGCTGGTTCTGAACGGCCGGGGCGATGGGAATGTGGCCAAGGAGAGCCAGGACCGGATCCGGGCGGCGGCGCTGGAGCTGAACTACTCCCCCAACGCGATCGCACTCAGCCTGCGAAATCAGCGTTCACGGGTAATTGGCATCCTGTCCGATGAAGTGGTGGTCAGCCCGTTCGACGGCAACATCATCGGTGGCGCGGATGACATCGCCCGCAGCCGCGGCTTTGTCACAGTTGTCATGGACACCGAGCGGGACAGCGCCCGGGACGCCGGCGCCATCGAGACCCTCTTGGACCGGCAAGTGGATGGGCTCATGTACGTCACTGTGGGCTTGAAACCGATCGACGTGCCGCAGGGCATGCTCCGCGTACCGTCCGTGCTGGCCAACTGCTACGACGCCCTCCCCCAGCCGCAGCTGCACCACGTTATCCCCGATGAGGTCACCGGCGGCCGCGAAGCTGCCGAGCACCTGCTGCAGCTGAGTCACCGGGACATCGCACTGCTGGCAGGATATGAGGACTCACCGGCCGCGCCACTCCGTGTTCAGGGGTACCGGGATGCGCACGCAGCGGCCAACGTTCCTCTACGGAGCGAACGGATTTTCATGGCCGGATGGGATATTGATGCCGGCTACCACGGCGCAATGAAACTGCTCGACGGCGTGTCCCCGGCTGAACGTCCGACGGCCATTATGTGCGCAAACGACCGGCTGGCTGTCGGGGTGATGCTTGCGGCTGCACGGCTTGGGCTCAGCGTCCCTGATGACCTGTCCGTGATGGGCTACGACGACGAAACCCGGATCGCGGACACCATGGTCCCGTCACTCACCACCATGGCGTTGCCGCTGCGGGAGATCGGCCGCGCCGCCATGACCACGCTGCTGGACGCCATCGAGGGAACCAACACCATAGGAAAGGGGACCACCGTGGAAACGATGGTCCCCTGCCGCCTCGTCATCCGGGAATCGACCGGCCCCGCACCCACCCGCTGATTCCTCACGTTGCGAGGCCCACTCCGCACCCCTCGACACACCCATAACGTGCAGAACAGGCCCCACAACCAGCGCACGACGCCGGCCTGCCGCCTTATGCGGGGAGGCTCAACTCCCACACGTCGGCAGTCGCACCGTTGGGCAAGGTGAGCTGCCATTCCTCCCCCGGGGCCGGGTAGGCCCGAAGGGTGGTGGCGACGGAACCGGCACGGTATACCTCCACGAGGGAAGCGTCGACGAAGATCCGGAGCTCCTCCCCCGCCGCAAGGGAACCCGCGTAGACCACTTGGGCATCGGCACCCGCACCAAGCACCAGCTCCACGGAACCGGAAGAACCACCCCGAACCAGTACCTCGGCAAACGCAGGCACAGCAACGGAGCCGGCAGCACTTTCAGCCACAGCAGCACCCCGGTACGCCTCAATCTCAGGCGCAGGAGTGACAGTCAGTGCCCCGTCAACCACGGACAAAACGCGGGGGTGCGTCAGGACACCCGCCCACCCGGCGTCGTCGATTTCTTCCTGGGTGCGGCCACGGCGGCCATCGCGTCCGGGACCCTCGTTGGCCCACCCCCACAACAGCGCCGCAGGAGCAGGAACAGCAGCAGCAGCAGCAGACCCGGCAGAATAGGCCAACTGCACAATCTGCGGTGCGTAGAAGTCGCGGCCAAGATCCGCCTTGCCACCCGAGGCAGGAGCAAACACGGGCAACCCCGTGACAGGATCCGCGGACAGGGAGCCGGTCAGGTATCCCACCCCGTTGGCGTGCTCGTGGTCGTCGCCGGAGAGCCATAGGGAGAACATCATGACCCACGTGGAGCCACCGGAAGAGAGAGGCACCTCCACCAGTTGCGGGCATTCCCAAATTTCAGCCGGCGTATGCACAGCGGCCACAGGATCAGCAGAGGTCAGCCAGATGCCTTGGTACTCCCAGACGTCAAGGGAGTCCACTGTGTACAGCAGCAAAGCGGCGCGCCCGTCGGAGAGCCCTGCACCCTGCATGGCGTAACGGGCACCGTTGAAGCGGAAGATGAAGGGGTCGCGGACGGCGGTCACCAACGGATCCTCAGGCATGGACGCAGCCACGTGTCCGTCTTGCTCCCACGTCACCAGATCAGCGGAACCGCGGGCGATCACCACTTGTGAGTGCCCGCCGTGGTCCTTGATCCCGGAGTAGGCGGCGGTGGGCACGCCATCGTCCGAGGTCACAACGCCCGTCCAGCAACCGGCGGAGTCGGGCCCGCCCGCCTGGGGAGAAAGCGCCACAGGGTGCTCTTCCCAACGCACCAAATCACCAGAGCTCACGTGCCCCCAGTTGATCTGCGAATGCCGCGCGGACGAGGGGTTGTACTGGAAGAACACGTGGTACCGGCCGTTGATGAAGCTGATGCCGTTGGGATCGTTGATCCAACCCTGCGCCGGACGAGGGTGGAAGCGCGGGAAGGCGGGATCCGGGTGTGTCGCCGCCAGGGAAAGAGAGGAAGAGAGTGCAAGGTCCGTCAACGGAACCCCTTTCAAAAGAGGGTGTGAATTATTTGCCCGTGCCCGCGGTGAGTCCGTCCTGCAGCGCGCGCTGGCCGAACATGAACACCACCAGCGCAGGAATCATGGAGAGGACAACGCCGGCCAGCACCACGGAGATGCTTCCGGTGCCGAGGTTGCCTTGAAGTGAGACCAATCCCAGCGGGAGGGTGAAGTTCTGCTCGGAGATGGTCATGATGAGGGGCCTGAAGAACTCGTTCCAGTGGAAGTTGAACGCCAGAATGCCCACGATCGCCAGGCCCGGCATGGCCAGCGGCGCATACACGGAGCGGAAGGTCCGCCACGGCGAGGCGCCGTCGATCGCGGCCGCTTCAGCGAGCTCACCCGGCAGCCCCATGAAGTACTGGCGCATCAGGAAGGTACCGAACGCCGTCGGAATGGCCGGAATGATCAGCGCGAGCAGCGTGTCCGAGAGGCCCACGCCACGGATCAGCATAAAAACGGGCACGATCGTCACCTGCGCCGGAACCATCATGGTGGCCAGCACGATCGAGAACAGGGCACCCCGCCCCCGGAACTTCAGGTGCGCAAACGCGTAGCCTGCCAGTGCGGCGGTGATCATCTGCCCCACCGCGATCAAACCGGTCACCAGAGCACTGTTCACTACCAGCGCCACGATGTTGAGCTGTTTGAACACTTGCTCGTAGGAGGTCAGGTCCGGATTCAGGGGCAGGAAGGTGGGCGGCAGTTGGAAGGATTCCGACGGCGGTCGCAGCGAGGTGGACAGCGTCCACAGCACCGGCCCCAGGACAAAGACGGACGCGATCAGCAAGACAACGACGCGGATGGCCACTGACCAGTCGCGCTTCTTCCGCTTCACTACAGGCGCCGTGGTGGTGACACGTTCTTGAATGGTAGTCATGGCGGGCCTTACTGGTAGAAGACGAATCGTTTGCTGAGCCGGAATTGCGCGGCGGTGATGGCCATGATGATGAGCGTCAGGATCACGCCGATCGCCGATGCCTCGCCGAACTCAAGGCGCTGGAATGCGGACTCGAAGATCACCATCACGGCTGTACGCGTCGAGTCGCCGGGCCCGCCGCGGGTGAGGACATAAGGCTGGTCGAACACCTGCAGCGCGTTGATGATCGCCATGACCGAAGCCACCAGGGTAGTGGGACTGAGCAGCGGCAGGGTGACGAACCAGTGCTTGCGCCAACCCGTCGCACCGTCAATCGACGCGGCCTCGTACGTCTCCACCGGAATGGAGGCCAGGCCACCGATGAACAGGAGGAATGAGAACCCGAAGTTTTGCCACACGTACACAAGAATTACGACGGCGGCAGACCCGGTCGGCGTCGTCAGCCACGGGACCGCTGGGATGCCCACGATGGACAGCAACCAGTTCACCACGCCGAATTGCTCGTTGAAGAGGTAGCGCATGAAGATCGATACCGAGGCCGCGGACAGGATCAGCGGGAAAAAGAAGGCGGAGCGGAAGAACACCCTGAGCCAGGCCGGGAGCTTCTCCTGCACCATGATCGCCAGGCCCAGCGCCAGTCCGAGTTGGAGGGCCACTGCCACCACAACGAACACGATGGTGTTCAGGAACGAGACCCGGACGGTGGGGTCCTGGACTACCTCGGCGAAGTTATCGAAACCCACGAACGTCGGCGCTGAGATGATGTCCCAGCGGAAGAAGGCGAGCGCAATGGAAGCGACGATCGGCAGGAGGGTAAAGATGCCCATGCCCACGATGGTTGGGGCCAGGAAGGCCCACGGCAGCCAGCGTTGTTGGACGCGGCCGCGCTTGGAGATTTGTCCGTTCTTATGGGCGGCCTGGCGACGACCCGGCTCGCTCCCCGTGCCTGTAGGAGTACTGGTGGCGGTGCTCATGGCTGCCTCCTCAGGGCAATTTCGAGGTCACGCTGCATGGAGCTCAGGGCGTCTTTGAGTTGGCGCTCGTCCCCACTGACAGCCAGGCTGACGTTTTTCATGAGGGCGGTTTCGACGGCGGCCTGCTGGGGTGGCGCTGGAATGGGCCCTGTGGTGGGGAACTTGTCCAGGGTGTCGTAGAAGACCTTCCAGTTCCGTGGACCTGTTCCTGCGTAAAGCTGTTCGTTGACCATGGAGCGCCTGGCGGGTGTGGTGTTCGGTGTGGGGAAGACGATCTGCATGGCTTCGCGGCTGGAGCTGAACTTCACCCATTCCCAGGCGGCATCCTTGTCCTTGGCGGTCTTCATGATCGCGTACCCGGCTGTGCCGAACTGGTGCCGTTGGGTGCGCCATTTGGGGAAGAACTGAACGTCGAAGTCGTTTTCGGTCATCCCCGCCTCGTGGAGGCCTTGGACCCAGTAGCCGCCCGCCGGCGTCGTACCTATCCTGTTGGAGGCGAAGAGGCCGATCAGAGCGCTGCCGCCGCCTTCCTCCGGCCGGACACCCAGCCCGTCCTTGACCAATCCGCGGAGGTAGTCGAAGGATTCGAAGACCCGGGGATCGTCGGCGTTGGGTTCCAGCCACTGGTAGCCGCCGGAGCGGAGGCTCCGCGAGGGATCGTTGGCGTAGAAGCCGTCCCACAGCCACTCGCCGCCCGGGGACTTGGTCTCCTTGAGGAAGCTGGTGTCGTTGGCGTAGAGCCATGGCACCACACCGCCGAAGAGGCGGTTGGTCCAGTAGTACGGCGTGAAGTCCTTGGGATTTGCCTTCTTCATGGCTGCGAGGGTGCTGCGGAAGTCGGTGTGCGTCCAGTTGTCGGAGGGCCGTTCCAGTCCCGCTTTAGTGAGCGCAGTGGTGTTGTAGTACATGTTGGCGGCATTCCAGTCGATGGGGAGCTGGAACAGGCTGCCTTTGTACATGAATGCTTCCACCAGGCTGGGGTGGACGTCCTCGAAGTACTCCTTCATGTGGTCCGCGTCCCGGCGAAGGTAGTCATCCAGCGGATGGGCCAGCTTTTCTGCAAAGAGCTGCGCGCCTTCCGTGGCCACGTACACCACGTCCGGCGGGGTGCCTGCTGCCACCATGGTGAGGATCTTGGTGAAGAAGTCCTTCCAGTCGACAGCTTGGATCGCCTGGACCTTGACCTTGATATCAGGGTGGACTTTCGCAAAGGCATCGATGACCTTTTGACGGGCTGCGGCGTCGGCCGCGGTGCCCATGATGGCGATGCTGAGGCTGTTGTCTCCCCGGCCGGGGATGTCCGTCCCGGTCAAGCGCGGCCACGACGCCGCGGTTACTCCAACAATCCCGGCGCCGAGGGCTGTGAGGGCACTTCTGCGTGTGAATTGACGCAAAGCCCCATTGGTTCCCGACATGTAGATTTCCTTCCCTAACACGTGTTAGGAAGCCTAAACCTGACACCTAACACGTGTCAACCGTCACAGGAATGTTGCAGGGATCTCACTTTTCCGCGCCACGCTAAGGCCGAACTCACACCGGCCTTCCAGAGAACTGTGGCACCCTAGACAGAATGAGTTCCCAGCAATTCCGCACCAGCGGGAGGTCGAGCAAACGGCCGCTTCAACAGCGCGACGCAGGCATCGGAACAGGATTCCTTTTCATCCTGGCCACCATCGCCAGCGTGGTGGGCCTGGCCGCAACGTACTACTTCTTTGTGCGCACCACCATGGGCCAGTTCATCGACGAATCAGCGCTTGTTGAAGCCACCGTGCTGGGCGGAACAGCCGGGAGGGCCTCTACGGAGTTCCTGGACATGCTTCCCATGCTGTCGCTCGCGATCGCCGCCATCATGGTGCTCTTCGTAACCATCGCCCGGCGCCGCTGGAAAGCCGCCGGCATCGCCGTGGCCGCCTGCATCGCCGCCAATGCAGCCACGCAGATCCTCAAGTTCCTCATCCCGGACCGGCCCGACCGCGGCGTCCAAACCCTGGAATTGAACTCACTTCCCTCCGGGCACACCACCCTTGCCGCCTCCGCTGCCGCCGCCGTGTTCCTCATGGTGTCGCCACGCTGGCGCCCGCTGGCCGGGTTCCTGGGCAGCACCTTCGCCGTGGCCACCGGCGTTTCCACGCTCATCAACCAGTGGCATCGCCCAGCCGACGTCGTAGCGGCCTTCCTGGTAGTCGGCGCCGTCATGCTCCCCGCGGGGTGGCTCATCCTCCGCACAGGGACCAGCTGGAACGTGTGGAAGGGTTACGGCGAGCACTGGGCCGCATCCCGGCTGTGGGTATGGCTCACTGTAACCGCGCTGGTGGTGGCCGGCGTTGTTGCGGCCTACTCGCTACTGCAGGTCATGCCCGGCCTGAGCACCGACAGCACCATCGACTACTTCTGGGCCGGCACGGCCTTCATTGTGATCGCCGGCTATCTGTCAGCACTGGGCGGCACTTGGCTCTTCGGACTGGCTGCGCGGAAGAACTAGACGCTCCAAACGCACGACGGCGGCGCACCCTTCCGCGCCGATCGCACCAGTGCTTACGGCGGCGATTCGCGCAAAACGGTGCGCCGCCGGGTGGCGACAGGGCTGCTAGTCCTCCGGACCCACTGAATCGAAGAACCTGGGGTCCTCCGCGGCCACATTCCCCCGAAGGTGCGCCTGTTCCCGGATGAAGAGTTGGTCATCCGCAGTGAGCAAAGTGCCGCCGTGGATGTCCACGGCCCCATCCTCGCCGGTTTCGTCATTGAAGATGGCAGTCATGGTTCGGGGCACAATCATGCTTCCCGGATTGTCGATGAGCCATTGTTGCGTGTCCGGAGAAAGCTGACTCCAAAATTCCCTGATGTGCATAGTGATCAGCGCTGCCGTTCATTGGTGGGGTGGATTTGTGGGACCTGAATGCGCTGCGCAATCTCTCTGGATACTGGGGCGGGATCCTCCTTCTTCAGGCTACGCCCCGTCGGGTCATTCCTGACCCAAATGCCAAGACCTTTCTGAACAAGACGTCGACGTAACCCCGTTCGGTGGGTTACAGTTAATCCACTCGTTGGATAAACAAGGCAACTTCCCAGGAGCACCCATGTCTTCCACCCTCAGTCCCCGCCCGGCCCCCGCCACGGCATCGACTCTCTCCCTCCCGGCATCCCGCGATCTCGTGGTCGATTTCATTCGCGTCGCCTGCATATTTGCCGTGGTGGCCGTCCACCTGCTCATGATGGGCATCAGCGTGGACTCCTCCGGGATCGGGGTGGGGAATCCCCTGACGTCCTTGAGCTGGTTCGCGCAGGGTACGTGGTTCGGCCAAGTCATGCCGCTCTTCTTCGTGGTGGGCGGCTTCGCATCACTCACCTCGTGGCGGAGCCTGCAACGCAAAGGTGGAGATGCCGGCGATTACCTCCGGAACAGGGTGCTCCGGCTGGTCCGCCCCACAGTGGCCCTTTACGCCTTCCTCGCCCTTGCGCTCTGGAGTGCGACGGCGGTCGGCGTCCCGGGCGACCTTCTTACTGTTATCGCTGCGGGCGCCGGCGTTCAGTTGTGGTTCCTGGCTGCATACCTGATCTGCCAGGCGATGGTTCCCACCATGGCCAAGCTCCACGGCCTGGCACCGTACCGGACCGTCGCAGCGCTGGCCGCGGGCGCCGTCGTCGTTGATGTTGTTCGCTTGGGCTTGGAGCACAATCCGTGGGGTTTCGACTCAAATCCGATCGGGCTGCTGAACATGGTGTTCGTGTGGGGGTTGCTGCAGCAGCTTGGCTTTTTCTACGCCGATGGCTTCTTTGACCGGTTTGCCCGCTGGAAGCTGGCCCTGGCCGCGGTTGCTTGTTATGGAGCGCTGGTCCCGCTGACGGGTGCCGGCCCCTACCCCGTGGACATGCTGACCAGCCAGAACCCGCCGATGTTCCCGCTGGTGTTGGTGGGCTTGGCGCACGTTCTGCTGGTGAAGGCCGTGTATCCGATGTTGCAGTGGTGCGTACGGGTGGGCTGGGTGCAGAAGGTGATGTTCGTGGTGGGCAGCCGTGCCATGACCATCTACCTGTGGCACCTGCCGTTGATCATTGCCTTGTTCGGGATCGCACTGGTCCTGCGGCTGCCGTTCCCCGAGCCTGCCAGCACCGAGTGGTGGGTGAGTCGTCCCCTGTTCTACATCGCAGCGTGGGCGCTGGTGTTGCTGGTCTCTACACCGTTGGTCCGCTTGGAACTTGCCAGCACTGCCCTGGCTCCCGGAGCTACGCGGCCATCCATGTGGCGTATCGCAGCTGGAACCGTCCTGGCGATCATCCCGCCCTTCGTGGTGATGAGGCAGGCCCTTGATGTCACCAATGCGACGTGGGGTTTGGTCCTGTTGGTGATCGCCGTGGCACTTGTTACGGGCAAGGTCCCGGACCGGGCGTGGAAGACGCCGCGGCTGATGGGGCGGACAGAAGCCTGACCTGCTCAATAAAGCAAGCCTTCACCAGCGGGCTCCCGCGGGGTAGATTCTGCGCTACCGCACCCGGCCACCCAATTACCGGGTCACCACAGGGAGATGCAGGACATGCATACAAAGCACAAACCACGCATTGAAAAACGAACCTCTGCCCTTGCAGCAGGAGTGGCGACCATCGCGATTCTTGCCGTAGCAATAACTCCACCCGCGCTGGCTGCCAAAGGGACGGACAGTCAGGCCCTTCGGGACGCCGTCACTGCGGACGCAATCGTCGGCCACCTCGAGGAACTCCAAGCGATCGCTGAGGCCAATGGCGGCACGCGATCTGCCGGTACTGCGGGCCATGTGGCCTCGGCGGAGTACATCGAGGATCAGCTTGAAGCCGCAGGATTCGTGACACAGCGCCAGTACTTCGAATACCTCAAGTTCAACCTGACGGGTGAATCTTTTGAGCGCCTTACGCCAACCCCAAGGACATACACCGAGGACGATTTTGCTGCGATGTCGTACTCCGGCTTCGGCGAGGTTACGGGGAATGTGACCCCGGTGGACATCAATCTCACAGGCGACCGTGCCTCAACCAGTGGTTGCGAGGCTATCGACTTCACCGGATTTGTAGCCGGAAGTATCGCACTCATTCAGCGTGGCACCTGTCCTTTCAACACCAAGGCCGTGAACGCCCAAGCTGCGGGGGCAGCAGGCGTGATCATCTTCAACCAGGGCGACGCCGATGATCGGCTGGGCAGGGTGGATGGAACCCTCGGCGCCCCCACAGCTGACAACCCGGAAGTGGCCGTCCCAACGGTAGGTGCAAGCTTTGCGGTCGGTGAGGAACTGGCCGGTCTCACGGGTGCTACGGTGCGCATCGTGGTTGAGGGCAATACCCAACCGATCGAAACCTTCAACGTCCTGGCAGATACGGCCGGGCGCGCAGACCGCACCGTGGTGGTGGGTGCGCACCTCGATTCCGTCGCTGAGGGTCCCGGCATCAATGACAACGGCTCCGGATCCGGTGCCATCCTTGAGACGGCCTTGCAGTTTGCGGCACTTGGAATTTCTCCGGAAAACCGCGTGCGGTTTGCCTGGTGGAGCGGCGAGGAAGATGGCCTGATTGGCTCCGACTACTACGTGGCCCAACTGAGTAAGAGTGACGTCAAGAACCATGCACTCAACCTCAACTTCGACATGGTGGCTTCACCCAACCCGGTCAGGTTCGTCTACGACGGTGATGGCAAACCACTCGGAACCGCGGGGCCCAACGGTTCAGCCTTGGTCGAGAAGGTGTTCCTGGACTACTTCGCCTTGCAAGGTCTGGCTACGGAGCCCACAGAGTTCGACGGCCGCTCGGACTACTTCGGGTTCATCGAAAACGGCATTCCGGCCGGTGGCCTTTTCACTGGTGCTGAGGAGATCAAGACCGCGGAGCAGGCGGCCATTTACGGCGGCACGGCAGGCGTTGCCTACGACCCCTGCTACCACCAGGCCTGCGACGACATCACCAACATTGACACTGCGGTCCTGGAACAGATGGCCGACGCCATTGCCCACTCCACGCTGGTTTTCGCGGAAACCCAGTCCGCGGTGAACGGCACCGCGAAGGGCACGGGCAACCTGAAGCTCGAATTCAAGGGCAACCAGGCAGTCCGCTAGTAGTTCTGTTTAAATGCGACAACGGCCGCCGGGCAATCCCTCACGGGGTTGTCCTGCGGCCGTCCGTGTCGTTGCGTTGGAGAGCAGGCCTAGGTGTCGGAAGCAGCCTTTGCTGGAGCTGTATCCAACACACGCCGTTTCACGTCCTGACGGGTCGTCTCTGCTTGGAATCCAGAGGCAGTGAGTCCTGCCCGCCAGTCACCGCGACACTTCGCCAGTTCTTCGAAGCACGCCCTGATCAGTTCCTTGGGCGGGGGGATGTGGCCATCACCAGTGTCGGGTCCCCACCGGTCCATCAGCATGAAGAGGTTGTCCGAGTCACCAACAACATCAACAAATGGCAGCTGGTGCTTCTGGATATGGAACCAGTCCTTGGCGTTCTGAATAAGAGCCACTGTGTGACTGAAGCCCGCCGAATACGCCGGAATAAGGTTATGAGCCACGCTGGCCGGTAATTCGGACATATCCTTGCCGTCCATCTCCCAGGCGTAAGTCATGTAGCGCTCCACCGCCCCAGGGTAGAAACGGGAAATGGATGTTTGCGGATTGACAGCAAGCGCCAGCGATGTTGGGAAGAACCTCGACAAAGCAAGGCTGGCGTATCCGCCGGCTGAACTGCCGAAGAACACCAGGTTGTAACCTCCGGTCTCCCTCACAATGCGTCTAACAACGTCCGCCAGGGTCTCCTGAAGGTCGGGCTGCTCTTTTGAGCCCGCATACCAAGCCAGGTTGAAGTCAGTTGATTTGCGGAGGCTGGGATCTGAGATAAAAATGCGGTTGACAGGTAGCCCGGCGGTGACTCCTTGCCCCAGGAACCACGGGAGTCGGACGTCTTTGTCGGCCGCTCCGTGGAAGCACACAAAGGTGGTATCGGAATCGGCGGGGACGTTCAGTATCTCAATCGGCAAGCCCTGGTGCTGGATCTCGATCAGCCCTGCAGGAACCTCTTCAGCGGACAGGAATGAGTGAAGGTCCGGGAAGCTGGATGGCGTCGGGGTATCGACAACTAGGTTTTCAGACACCACGGTAGTCTAGCCGCGGAGGTCGGAGACCCCAGAATCCCGGAACATGACCAGCACACCTCAGTAATTCCGCCGGTGCTTCAATCTGGGAATTGCGACGGCGAACACTACTGCCGCTGCGAAGCCCAGCACGCCTGTGGCCCAGATCCCTGCGGACAGTGAGATGGCGGCCGTGAGCCCGGAAAGCAGCACCGGTCCCCCGGTTCCGCCCGAGTCAGCAATGAAGCGCCAGATGCCCAGAAAGTGACTGCGGCCATTGTCCGGCGAGAAGTCGGCACCTAGCGTCATAATGAGTCCTGAACTAATGCCGTTGCCGAACCCGATCAGTAGTGCAACCAGTAGCAGCGGCACAAACCCTGCGGTGAACGGAATCAGGATCAAGGCCGATCCCATGATCACCGTGGACGGGATGGCCACCCATTGCCGGCCCTTCCTGTCCATAAGCTTTCCGGCAGGGTAGAACACCAGCATGTCGATTGCGCCGGACAGGCCGAACAACAGCGAGGCATGGGTGGCATCAAGCCCCAAGTGATCCGCCCACAACGGGATCACCACCTGACGCGAGGCACGCAAGGCACTCAACAAGAGAATTCCAAACCCAACGGTCAGGAACACGCCTGCATGGGAGGCAGCGACACTCCGCAGCGTGGACGCTGGAGGGCGAGGGGCTCCGTCGGACGTATCCGGAGCCACTAAATCCGGGATGGTGAGCGACAAAGCCGCGGCCGCCATCATGCCCGCAAAGCCCACCCAATACGCGCCGCTGATGCCCGCGAACTGCATGACGCCGGCCCCAACGAAGGGTCCGATGAAGAGACCGATCCTGGTCACGCCGCCCAATGTGGACAGTGCCCGTGCGCGATAGAGAACCGGGACCGCTTCGGTGAGGAACTTCTGCCGGGCAAGGTTGAAGACGCTGGCTGACATGCCCACTAGCGTCATCGAGACCGCCAGCAGCCATAGGCCGTGCTCCATTTGCGGTGCGAAAGCCGCCGCACCCAGCGCTATTGCGCCCAAGGCACCGGCCCCGACGATCGACCATCGTTCGCCGAACTTCTCCGTGATGATCGACGCCGGAATGTTGAAGATCCAGGAGCCCAGTCCAATCAGCGTCACTATCAGCGCGGAAACTGCCACGGACGCCCCGAGGTCACGCGCCGAGAGCGCGATGACCGGCAGGACCGCCCCTTCACCAATACAGAACAGCAACGCGGGCCCGAAGGCCGGCAAAGCAACACTGCGAAGGCTGAACGTTTGGTTTGTCTGGGTCTTGGTCATCCCTTTCATCCTAGGACTGCGATTACCGAGGTCAGGGGCAGCATTACGTTGTGCAATGCCCACCCGTGGACCAGTGCGCTCCGCAGTCCGTTGCGGCCCCTGGGTCCGGAGCCGCAACGAACTACCTGCCGAGCGGGATTGCGCGCCGAGGACTACCGGCGGTTGGCTGCTTCCTTCCGGCGGCTACCTACTGCCAAGAGGAGACCCATGAGGAGCATGGCGCCCGCCCAGAAAACGACGGTGCCGTTCAGGCCGGTATTGGCCAGTGCGTTTGAGCTCCCGACGGCGGTAGAGGTTGCCGCCGTGATCGAGCCCTGGGTTGAACCAGCCGGAACAATCGTGGCGGCTTGGGTGCCGACACCTGCCGTATCGATACCGGTGTTACCACCGGGGACGAGTCCGCCACCAGCAGGCGGGTTCACGGCAGGAGGATTCACCACCGGAGGCGTAACAACCGGAGGGTTCACCACCGGAGGCGTAACAACCGGAGGCGTAACAACCGGAGGCGTAACAACCGGAGGCGTAACAACCGGAGGCGTAACAGTGCCCACCGATCCGCCGCCGACCCCCACCGAGGTGGAGCCGACGCTTACAGGAGCCGTAATCGGAACGATCACCTGGGTGCCTGAGATGAGTCCATCATTGCCGGAAGTGGTGCTCCCACCCGTGGTACCAGCAGGAGCACTCCCACCGCTGGTTCCGGTGTTCGTAGCTGATGAGTCACCCAACACACCGGCCGAGGTAGAGCCCACGTTCACCGGAGCCGTAATCGGTGCAACAACCTGCGTACCCGAAGCAACACCACCAGAACCACTCGTGGTGCTACCACCCGTGGTACCAGCAGGACCACCCCCACCGCTGGTTCCGGTGTTCGTAGCTGATGAGTCACCCAACACACCGGCCGAGGTAGAGCCCACGTTCACCGGAGCCGTAATCGGCGCGACGACCTGAGTGCCAGAGCCGATGCCCTCCGAACCATTCGTCGAGGCACCCGACGAGGTCTCACTAGGAGCAGCTGGAGCAACAGGCGCGGACGAACCGGACGTAGCCGCAGAGTCCCCAGCTACACCCACAGCAGTGGCTCCGATGTTAACAGGGACCGATATCGGAGCCACTACCTGAGCGCCGGATGCGATTGACTCTCCCCCCGACGTTGTTGCCTGCGCCGGCGCAGGAGCCGGTGCAGGAGCTGGAACTGATGCTGCGGGCGTGGTGGTGGCTGATGAATCCCCCAAAACACCGGCCGACGTCGAACCCACGGTGATAGGCACCGTCACCGGCGCTACCACTTGGGTTCCCGAGGCGATGCCGCCGGAACCGCTGGTCCCGGCCGCCGGCGTCGAACCTGTTGCCGCTGCTGGTGCGGCAGGTGTGGCTGGGCTCGCCACAGTGGAGCCCCCCAGCAGACCCACTGACGACGAGCCCAGGTTCATGGGCACCGTGACCGGGGCGACTACTTGCGTCCCGGAGCCGATGCTGCTGGAACCATTGGTGGTGGCGGCAGGCGCATGGCCCGAACCTCCAGCAGCTCCCGGCGCGGACGCCGTAGCTGCTGAATCCCCCAACAGTCCCAGTGATGTGGCGCCCGTGGAAATCGGCGCTGTTACTGGCGCTATGACCTGCGTTCCGGAAAGGATTCCATCCTTGCCGGAAGTGGTGTCCGCGGCATTGGCCGCGGTTGCGCTGAGGACAATCATGCCCCCGGCAAAGCACGTGCCGATGAGGCACTTGCGTAAGGTCCTGTTCATGGTGATCTTCTCCTGAAAGTCTTGTTCCCGTAGGCGTCCGTTGGCGGATCGCCTGCATTGCCGTCGGCTGCGTCTTGTTGCGCAGCGGGGCTGGGGAACTAGTCAGGAGAGGAGCCGGGATCGAATGAAACCGGCTTTGGATGTTGTTCATCGCTGACCGGCTCCAGGTCAGTGAGGGAATCTGCGGGAATGATCAATGCACCGTGCAGGAATGCCGCTGCGGGGCTCGGGGGCCCGTTCTGGGAGTTACCCGAGCCGGTGCCCGCGAGTCCGGCCGGCACTGATCCGGAGCCGGCAGGGAGGTCTGCGGGTTCCGCAGGCTCCTGGGCTGACCCATCTCCGACGGCTTGTTCTGAGCTTGCAGAACCCAGCACACGGGATATGGACAGCACCGGCGACGCCGCGGTGGCGGTACCCGGAGCATTGGCACGGGTGGCTGGCACGGTTCCTGCCGCTGCAGGTACCTTGACTTCATTTTCGGTCGCAGCCGCCCCCGGCTGTGAACTTACGACGCCGGAACCCGGCAGAGTGCCAACGCCCGGTGCCGCGTCTCCTCCCGGCGCTGCTGGAGGTGAGGTTCCCACGCCTCCAGGCAGAAGTGGCAGAACCGGCGCGGTGACCGATCCGACAGGGGGCAGACCCTTGTCAACGACGTCATCAACCACGTCGACGATCGGCTGAACAATCGGGTTGGTCACGTCGGTGACTGGTTCCAGAGCAACAGGTTTCAGCGCTTCGTTGACGGGAGGGACCATTGTCGTGACCGCGCGGTCAACGGTTCCGGTTACCGGCGCGACCACCGTGTCCACAACAGTTTCGGCTGTGTCAGCCGGAACCACAAGGTTGACGACTGGGACGTTCTCCCCAAGTGCGTCGACAGATCCCGCAACTTGCTCCACGATGGGTGTCACCACCGGAACTGGAACGGAGATTGGTTTCGCGGGCAGGACCGTTTTGACCGGTGCGGGCAGCGGCACGTTGGGAAAAGGGAGGCTGACTGCAGGGGCCGTCGCCTGTGGAACCGCAGCCTTTGCAGCGGCCCCGACGGCATCAGCAGCCGCTGTGGTCGTCGCACCTATCATCCTGGTTGCTTGGTTGGAGGTGCTGCTTACCGACCCGGTCGCCGAGGGCACAGTTGAGGAGACGGTGGACGTTACTTCACCAAGAAGTGAGCGATTATCAGCGGCTCCGGTATCGGCACTGGCGCCTGTTGCGGAGAGAGCCATCCAAAGTGCCGTTCCGGCTCCAGCGATCATGACTGAGCGGAGAATGTTGGTAGCACGCGGGAAGACGCGTGTGCCCTTCATCTCGACACCCCCAGGTAGTCGCGAACCGAACGGTCGCCTTCATCCTAGGACTGGAGTTACCCAATAGTCCATGGTTGGAAGCCAACAAGGTGACAAATTCGTAAGGAACCTTGTTACGAAGGGTAGAACCCGGTCTTTTCAGGCCCGAAGTCCGGCGTGGCCAGCGACGCACGACCCTGGGCATTCGTTTCCTGAAGCCTCTTGATGAACCAACGGGACTGCTCAGGGCCGTAGGGAAGGACCGGAATTGCTTTGGTCGCGTCCGAGGGCATGTCACGAATGGACTGTGTGGCCTGCCGGACTGCCGTACCCATGGTGTCTGCCATGGTCTTCACGAACTCGTCACTGGCAGGTTTGCCGTGACCTGGAACCAGGAATTCATAGCGGTGGCGTAGAGCGGAGATGTGCCGCAAGGCATCGGCCCACTCTTCCGGATACGAGTCCTCGAATGACGGATGCGCGCCCTGCTCCACCAAATCGCCAACATACAGCGTGGTGCTGGTGCCCACCAGGAGGTCGCCATCAGTGTGGGCCCTTCCAAGATAGAAGAGCGTGGCAGTGATCCCACCGAGGTCCACCAACACGGGCTGGTCATGGACCAACGCGTTGGGAACAACGATGTCAACGGCGTCACCCTCCCCCGCTGCCATCTCAGGTTCGTTGGTAGCGACGAAGCGCCGCTGGTTGTCGGCGTCTTTCTCGATAGCCGCCGCACAGTTGGCATGCGCCCAAAACTCCGTGACGCCGTCGTCCGCGAAGACGGCGTTGCCGAAGTAGTGGTCGTAGTGGGCATGGGTGTTCACAACCACCAGTGGAAGCTGGGTCTTCTCGCGCACTGCTGCGAGGATCTCCCGGCCTTGGCGGGGGCCACAACCGGTGTCGATGACCATAGCGAGTTCGGAGCCCACTACGAGCCCGGTGTTCAGTAAGGACCCCTCGGTTTCCAGGACGTAGTTGTTGGGACCGAGTTCTAGCCAAGCTGACAATTGATTCTCCGTTTACAGTGCAATCCGGCGATGTTCAGGCCTCTACTCTACCCACGGAAAGCTGGGAGGGCGCGGAACCCGGACTATCGCGGCGCACTGATTTACGTGCAGTGCCTCAGAGGATGGCAGTCATGATGTTCCAGCCGGATCCTACCTGGGTGGCATAGATCCAGCCGCCCGAACCGTTGCCGCCGTAGAGAACCAGGTCGCCGTTGCTGGCGCGACCCAAGAGGTCCACGGTGCCGTCCCCGTTGAAGTCGCCCGGAGATTCGATGGCTGTCATGATGTTCCAGCCTTGACCGATCTGGCCAGCCGGGAGCCAGCCACCGGAACCATTGCCCGGGTAGAGCAGGAGTGCTCCGGAGCCGTTGCGGGCCACGACATCGGCTTTGCCGTCTCCGTTGAAGTCACCCACGCCCTCAATGGCGGTCATGACGTTCCAGCCCTGACCTATCTGACGGGCAGGAAGCCAACCACCGGAACCATTACCCGGGTACAGCCACAGGACACCGGCGGAGTCGCGGGCAATCACATCGGTCTTGTAGTCCCCATTAAAATCACCGGGAGCTTCAATGGCAGTCATCACGTTCCAGCCCGAGCCGATTTGGCGGGCAGCAAGCCAACCACCGGAACCATTACCCGGGTACAGCCACAACCGGCCGCTGGAATCGCGTGCCAGAACGTCGGCATTGCCGTCGCCGTCGAAGTCACCGGGAGCCTCGATGGCCGTCATGCCATTCCAGCCCGAACCGATTTGGCGGGCAGCAAGCCAACCGCGGTAGCCGTTGCCTGCGTACAGCCACAACCGCCCGCTGGAGTCGCGGGCCAGGACGTCGCTGCGGGAGTCGCCGTCGAAATCGGTGATCTTTCTCCTGTTGACCGGGGCCGTCCCGCCGTACGTGGCGAGTGCCTTGTTGGCGTCAATAAGGCCGGCACCACAACCAGCCGGGCACCCGGCCGGAAGAGGCCTCGAGGTTGCTTTCAATTGCTGCTCCACCTGGGCCGGTGTGACGCTGCTGCCCTCGGCCGAGATCAGCAACGCCGCCAGCCCAGCCACCTGAGGTGCCGCCATGGAGGTTCCCTGCATCCAGGCGTAGGCAGATCCGGCGCTGGTGGTTTTTCCGAAGTTGAACGTAGACAGGATCCCGTTCTTGGCAGCCTGGCTCATGTCGCCGCCAGGGGCTGTGACGTCCACTGCACTGCCGTAGTTTGAGTACTGCGCGCGGCCGCCGGAAGCGTTGCTGGCGGCCACGGTGATGACATTTTCGCAGTTGGCCGGGCTTGCATCGGCAGCGGGACGGTTGGAGTTTCCTGCCGAAACCACAACTACGGCACCGGCGTTGCGGGCGAAATTAATGGCGTTTTGGTAGGTAGCCGAGCAGGGCTTGATACCGCCGAGGCTGAGGTTGATCACGCGGGCCGGATTGGGGTTGACCGGCGCACCGGTAACGGTTCCGCCAGCGGCCCAGATGATGGATTCAGCGATGTCAGAGGTGTAGCCGCCGCAGTAGCTCATCGCCCGGACGGGCAGGATCTTGGCATTCGGAGCTACGCCGGTGACGCCTTGCCCATTGTTGGCAACCGCTGCGATGATCCCGGCCACATGGGTGCCGTGCCACGACGAGTTTTGAGCGGGGCTTCCAACCTCGCACACGCCAGCCGGCTCCCAGTCACCTTGATCGGTGGGATCCGGATCGCGGCCGTCGCCGTCCCGGGCATCCTCGGCGTAGGAGATCATGTCATAACCGGGTAGGACGTTCGCGTCCAAATCCTCGTGCCGGGTGATCCCGCTGTCCACCACGGCAACAACAACGTTCTCGCCCTTGACGTAGTCCCAGGCTCCCGCCGCATTGATGCCGGCAGGACCCTTCAGGTTCCACTGATCCGGGAAGCCGGGGTCAGTGGCATCCGCGGTGGCGTGCATGATGTCATCCGGCTCTGCGTAGGCAATGGCTGGATCGGTGCGCAGCGTTTTGACGAAGAGCGCGGACTCCGCAGCGGAAAGTGGCTTATCGAGCTTGATGACATGCCCGCCCGCGGCGTTCTGGCGGGAAGCCTCGGCCACAGCACCGAGCGAGCTGGCCGCTTTGCCGGCAACATCGCGCACTGCTTTGTCGGCGGACTGGGCCGTGGCGTCCTTCACCCCCACGATGAACTGATCTGTGGGCGATTCGGGGGCAGGCTTCAGCACCTGCGGCCCAGCGGGAACAATATCCAGGGTGTCTGCTGCGGCCGGCTGGACGGCCAGGCCACCGCCGATCAGAAGAGTAGTGAGCGCCAGACCTGCAGCTCTCAGGGACCGGATTCGGGAGTCTTTAACCATCAGGGGCATCCTTGGGACGTCGCGACCAACCCTGAGCGGCTGATTGCGGGCAACTGGAGACCACCAGTTGACCCCCAAGGAATTGTAAGCTGACTCCCGGCTTTAAATGGTACGAATCGCGGTTTGTGACAGCTCCCGCGAAAGCAACCAGCCAAGGCGCCCCGCCCCTCGGCGGAAGGGACGGGACGGATGAATATCCAACGCTTATAAGGACTCAGCCGACGCGCTCAAACACCATCGTCGCCTGGATGCGGTCGCCCCCGCCGATCACGCCCTTGCTCCCGCTGCTGGCAGTGGTGATGGTGTGGAGCCGGTACCCCTTTGCGGCTTGATCGTTGATGGCCTTTTCCAGAGAGGGAAGGTTCCCCGAACCGGCGCCCCACATTTTCTCTTTCAGGATCACTTGAAGAACGACGTACTGCTGCATTGCACCACTTCCTTCTGTTGCCGGACGGTTGCGTGCAAGGCTACTCGACGCCGGCGGGGAACCCATGGGATTCAGCTCAGTTCACGCAATCCAGCGGTCATGTCACCACCAGCGTCGCCAGTGTTGACGGTACCTTTTGGCTCGAACAGCAGTGCCTGAACCTCGTTTTCAGCCTTGGGGCAGTGCTCGGTTCCTCTGGGGACCACGTAGATGTCATTCGGCCCTAGCTCCACATCGCCGTCGCGGAGTTGAATGGTGAGATTGCCACTTATGACCATGAACAGTTCATCGGTATCAGGGTGGGTGTGCCACACAAACTCGCCCTGGATCTTCACCACTTTCACGTCATAGTCATTGATACTGATCAGCCGGTGCGGCTGCCAATGCTCCGAGATCGAATTAAGGGCGGCATTGATGTTGCGAACGGAATTGGTCATGTTAGTCAGCTCTTTCTTTTGATGTCATCATTCGGGCGTCGGGCGTTTCACGCATGCATTCGTGCGCCCTTGACGATCCGATCAACAACGTTTCGGGGTCCGCGGAGGGCTATTCCCACGAGATCGAGATCCGGGGCAGCAACGGCCGCCACGGCCGCGCGATTGGCCTCATCGTGGCCCGTGGCAAAGAGGTCACGGGTATACACGGCGATGGGAATTTCACGGGAAGTCGCCCGCTCCCGAGCCGCTGCCAGAAGTTTCCGACCGGCAGTAAGAACCAGGACGGGTTGGCGAAGCATCGGAAGGTAGCTGTTGCCGTCCCGGTCCTGGTAGTGCTCCCCCGTCAGACCGGGGGCACTGGTGGCAATGGCACTCATCAGGAAGGCTGTCACGTTGAGCTCTTGCCACGGCAAAAGATCGTCGCGAAGGACCACCACCACTTTTGTCTCGAAGCGGCCGGTTGCGGGGTAAGTGGAATCAATAACTGTTGAGGAGTTTTCCTGCATGTTTCCCAGCATGGCCGCCAACAGAAGTGGTCGTCTTGTACATTTCTTGCATGGGGAACTCGGTGCAGGCATGGCATCCCGCTGTGCCATACGTGCGCGAGGTGCTGCATGCAACGTTTGAGGATCACAGCTACCCATCCCACACGCATGAGGACTGGACTGTGCTTCTGATCGACAAAGGCGCAGTGACTTACGACCTCGGACGCACCGAGCATCAGGCAGTTCCCGCCTCAATCACCTTGCTGCCCCCGCACGTCCCGCACGACGGTCGCTCCGCCGTCGGAGGTGAATCGTTCCGTAAACGAGTCCTTTACCTGAGCGAAGACTGGCTGCCTGCCAAGGCAACGGAGGCGGCAGTGGCGCAACCATTACTACTGGATCCGCAGACGGTGGCAACCGTGACCGGCATCCATACGGCGCTTACCTTGCCGGCGGATGCGATGGAGGCCGAATGCGGCGTTCTGGCTCTCCGCGAATCCGTGCGTTCACACTTGGGAACGCCTTCATCGCCGGCACGGGACGCTCCCTTGGCCCGCCAGTTGCGCGAGATGCTGGACGACCGTCTTTTTGAGTCCTTCACCATCGCCGAAGCAGCCAAAATACTGGGGGCCCACCCGAGCCACCTGGTGCGGGCCTTCTCCAAGGCTTATGGCATCGCCCCCTACCGCTATGTCACGGGGCGCCGCGTGGACCGCGCCCGACGCCTGCTTCTCGACGGCCGCCCGGCGTCAGAAGCGGCGGTAGAGGCGGGCTTTCATGATCAGTCTCACCTGACCCGGCATTTCCGGCGTGTTCTGGGAACAACGCCAGGCGCATTCACCGTCTGATTGTCACCTACCAGGAGCGCGGAAGGGATCGGCGTCGGGCGATACTTGACTCTGACACTGTGGAAGGCGAGAGAACTGAGTCATGTTATCCATCGGAGCTTTCGCGCAGATCGGTCAGGTGACCCATCGGATGCTGCGGCATTGGGACACCGCGGGTTTGCTCGTACCAGCCCACGTTGACGAGTTCAGCGGTTACCGATCCTATGACCCCTCCCAGCTTGAGCGCCTGCATCGAATCGTTGCACTGCGCCAGCTCGGCTTCGGCCTTAACGACATCTCGTCGATTCTTGACCAGGGCGTCGGGGCCGATCGCATCGCAGCTCTGTTGCGGATTCGCCGCGCAGAGGTCGAGCAGGAACACCGGATCGCTGCTGGCCGCCTCGTCGACGTGCAACGGCGGCTCCATCTCATCGAGAAAGAGAACCACATGTCCCAGATCGAGATCATCGAGAAGTCTCTGCCCGCTGTCCGCCTCGCAGCCCGCCGCGCGGTCGTAGCAGACCAACCTGAGGTCGCAAGTGTCGTGGGTCCCTCCTTTGACGCCGTTGCCCAGGTCATCGGCGATGAGCGTGGAACTCTAGAGACGCCAGTCGCGCTGTACGAGACGATTGAAGACGGCCTGCAAATCATCGCCGGTTACGCCTACACGGGACCCGCCCGCGCCGGCATCGAGATCATTGAGCTACCCGGTGTTGAAAATGCCGTCTGCGGCGTCCATCTAGGCTCCATGGAACACATTGCAGAAAGCTGGCAGGCGCTCCACGCTGAGATCTTCGCTCGAGGGCTGGTTCATTCAGGGCCGTGCCGGGAACTTTACGTCCGAGCGGTTACAGAGGACCAGTCCGACTGGGTGACCGAGCTGCAGCAGCCTGTTCGTCGCCGCTGAAACGTTCCCGGGTTCGTATGACGGCGCCTGAAGAATTAGGTTTCCGGGGTGCTCCCAGGCCATTGCCCGCTGCCCCAGCGTTCAAGCGCGACGATCGCCTCGCGCAAGGCGAGCCCTTTATCGGTCAGCGCGTAGGCCCGGGTGTTGTGCCGGAGTGGCAGGCGGGAAAGTACGCCGGCGGCCTCAAGCTCGCGCAGGCGCGTCGCAAGCATATTGGTCGGCACTCCCAGCTCGCGCTGCAGATCGCCGTAACGCTGTGGTCCGTCGAGCAGCCGCTCCACAATAAGCAGTGCCCACCGTGCTCCGACGACATCGAGGGCCGCGGCGAGGTTGCTCACGCTGTCGGATCGGCGTCCGGCTTCATCCAAAACGGGGAATAGTGGTAGCCGTCGGGGTCATCGAACTGGCGCTGGTACATGAAGGGGTAGTCATCGGTGTCACCGATCCGTCCGCCGGCGGCTCCTGCGCGCTCAATGAGTTCGTCCACCGCTTCACGACTGCCGAGGTCGAATGAGACCGTAACTTTCGAGGGGGTGTCGGGTCCCCCGACCAGTTCCTCGGCCCCGCCGACGCTCGCGTACATCTCGCGACTGCCGAGCATGACGTACTGCTCCGGCGCGATCGCAAAGCATGACACGTTGTGATCGGACATCTCAGTGTTGAGGGTCCAGCCAAGGGCGCTATAGAAAGCTGTCGCTCGCTCGACGTTCTCAACCGGGCAGGTGATAAAAAGGCTCATGGGGCACATACTTGCAAAATGCAAGTGCGGCGTCAAGACCCGGGTTAAGCGAACCTGACACGGCAGGTGCACTCCCTACCGAACCCGCCGGTGAACCGCGAACCGGACAGCCATCAATGCAGCAGGGTTTGGATCTTCTTCAGATTTGCAAGCCATGCCACATAGTCCTCGTCGTCTTCACCGAGTTCCGCCCACACATCGTGCCCATCAGCCTCGGGGTCCTCGATGATGTCCTGGATGGCATTCGCAGCGCTCAGCTTCAGAGCCGGGGGCGGAGTAGGCCTGCCAGCAGCCCACTCGGCCACATGAGGATGAACCTCTATGTCGCTGTTGCCACTCAGGAGGGCCAATACAGCACCGGCGGCAACGATGCTCTCCGTGGAACCAACCGCAAGTGTTTCCTGAATGAAGGGAAAGACCTCCGGCGCTTCCTTCAGATCACCAAACCAATCGAGGGCATCGTCATTGCCGAAACTTCCCGTTGACCAAGCACCCATTCCGAACTCCTCTCGTTGTGTATTCATCATGTCTGAAACGACCGCCGAAGGAGGTTTTTGGTTGAGCTTCATTCCACGCCACTGCTTCTGCAAGAAGAATTGGGCTCGCCGGGCCCTAGGCATAGGTTCAGCGTCCACCCACCCAGCGGGCAACCCGGAATGGGAGGCCCGCCTCTGGTCGGATACCGAGGAGGTGAGAGAGCATCCCGCCCAAACCCGAGGGATCTGATAGAGCGACTCGCTCAAGCCCAAGGGATGTGAGAGAGGGTTACATGTCCGCGAGCGCTCCACCCGGGTTCTCGATGGCGTCAGCAACGTACCGGAGGAAGCCGGCCGCGGTTTCGCCGTCGCATACGCGGTGGTCGAAAGCCAAGGTCAGTTCGGTGACCTTCCGGACGGCCAATTCACCGTTGACTACCCAGGGCTTGTCGATGATGCGACCCACACCCAGCATGGCAACCTCGGGGTAGTTGATGATCGCAGCCGAGCCATCCACGCCGAACACGCCGTAGTTGTTCAGTGTGAAAGTGCCGGAGCCCAGTTCGGTGGGGGTCGCCTTTCCGTCGCGTGCGACGGCGGTGAGTCGACGGATCTCTGCGTCCAGTTCACGGGCACTCAACTCGTGCGCGTTCCGCACGGAAGGAACCACAAGGCCCCGGTCCGTCTGCGCGGCGAAGCCGAGGTTGATGCCTTCGAAGCCAACGATCTCCTGCGAGCCGTCCGAAGCAGTTTCAAAGCGCGTGTTCAGGGCCGGATACTTTTTTAACCCAGCCGTGACAAAACGGGCTATGAAAGCCAGTAGGCCCGGGGTGTCGTGCGGTGCGCGCTTTTTGAGCTCGGCCCGCATCTCCAGCAACGCGGTGGCGTCCACGTCCACCCACACGGTCGCTTCCGGAATCTCCGAGCGGCTGCGGGTCATGTTCGCGGCAACCGCCTTGCGGACACCACGAACCGGCGTCCGCGCCGAGACGGCCAAACCCGTGCGGCTGTCAACGGCTCCCGCATCAGCAGGAGCGGCAACGGGAGCAGCCACCGGAGCGGGAGCAGAAGGAGCATCAACAGAAGGCGCCGTAATAGCAGCCTCCACATCCCTGCGCATGATCAGCCCGCTGGCACCTGAACCTTCGATTGCGTCGAGGGAGACACCATGGTCGCGCGCCATTTTGCGGACGAGCGGAGAGATGACAGCACTGAGCTTGCCAGGGATGCGCGTCCCCGCCACAGCCGGCTCCATCACAGGCGCAGCAACAGGCTCAGCCACCGAAACAGAAGAAGTGATGCTGACACTCGCCTTCCGCGGGCGGGTCCGGCCACCGGTAGCTCCCCCGGGCGTACCGTACCCAATCAGCACGTTGCCCGAGCCGGCCTTCTCCTCGGTCCGGTACGTCTCGGCAGCAGCTTTCACAGCGGGCGAAACATCAAGGCCCGAGGACACCGGGGAAGGATCCACGGAACCGATCGGAACAGGCGCCGCGGCAGCGGGCGCAGCCCCCACGGAGCCAGCGCGGGCGATCGAGATCAGCGGCTTGCCGACGTCGAGCGTTTGACCGGCCTCACCGTGCAGCTCGGCAACCGTGCCGGCGTAAGGCGAGGGCACCTCAACCATGGACTTGGCGGTCTCAACCTCGGCGATGGGCTGGTCAACCACAATCTCGTCGCCCACGGCAACGAGCCAGTTCACCAGTTCGGCCTCGGTGAGGCCCTCCCCAAGGTCGGGCAGTTTGAAGACCTGCATATCTGAGCTCATGGTCAGTCCTCCCATTGAAGGTCGTCGACGGCGTCGAGGATGCGGTCGACGCTTGGCAGGTAGTAGTGCTCCAGCTTGGGAGACGGGAACGGGACGTCGAAGCCGGTCACGCGGAGGATCGGAGCGGCGAGGTAGTGGAACGCGCGTTCCTGGACGCGGGCCACGATCTCGGAGGAGACGGACGCGAATCCATGGGCTTCGGCGATCACGACGGCGCGTCCCGTCTTGCGTACAGACGCGCAGACGGTCTCGTCGTCGAAAGGGACGAGGGTACGGACGTCGATGACCTCAAGTGAGCGGCCTTCCTCTGCAGCGGCTGCGGCTGCGGCGAGCGCGGTGGGAACCGACGGGCCGTACGCGATGAGCGTTGCATCCGTACCGGGACGAGCGACAGCCGCGCGGCCCTCGGTGGAGGTGCCGGCGTCGTGCTCTGCCCGCAAGGCGCCCAAGTCCACCTGGTCCTTGGACCAGTAGAGCTTCTTGGGCTCCATGAACATTACGGGGTCATCGGAGTCGATGGCTTCGCGGAGCATGCGGTAGCCATCGGCCACTGTGGCGGGCGTGTAGACCTTCAGGCCTGCGGTGTGGGCGTAGTAGGACTCGGAGGAGTCGCAGTGGTGCTCCACTCCCCCGATGCCGCCGGCGTACGGAACGCGGATGACCATGGGCATTTTGAGCTTGCCCTTGGTGCGGTTGTGCATTTTGGCGACGTGGCTGACGATCTGCTCGAAGGCCGGGTAGGCGAAGGCGTCGAACTGCATTTCAATGACAGGCCGCATGCCGTTGATGGCCATGCCCACCGCCATACCCACGATGCCTGACTCAGCCAACGGGGTGTCAAAGCAGCGTTGTTCGCCGAATTCGGCCATGAGGCCGTCAGTGATGCGGAAGACGCCGCCCAGCATTCCGACGTCTTCGCCGAATACCAGGACGGAGGGGTCGGTGCGCATGGCGTCGGCCATCGCGGTGTTCAGTGCCTTGGCCATGGTGAGGCTCTGCGGGCCGGTTGCTTCTGCAGTGGCCGCTGCGGAAGCGGCGGCGCTGGCGGTGGCTGCGCTGACGTTAGCGGTGGTGGTGCCTGTGGCAGCAGTGGTGACGGTCATTTTGCGCTCTCCTCTCGTGCGAGTTCGCTGGCGAGCAGTTCGGACTGTTCTTTCAGCTGCGGCGTTTGCTTGTCGAAGACGTACTTGAAGAGGTCCAGCGGCTGGACCGGGACGTCCTCACCAAGGCCCTCGCGGAGCTGGGTTGCGACGGCTTCGGCATGCACGGCGATCCTGTTGCTCGCCTCGTCGTCGAGGAGGCCCTTGTCGGTGAGGTAGGACTTCATGCGTGCCAGCGGATCCTTGGCCTGCCATTCGGCGACCTCGCTGTCCGGGCGATAACGCGTGGCGTCGTCGGCGTTGGTGTGGGCCTGCATGCGGTACGTGTGGGCCTCAATCAACAGCGGGCCGGATCCGTCGCGGGCCAGCTTCACTGCGCGGTCCATGACTGCGAGCAGCGCGACGAGGTCGTTGCCGTCAACGCGCTCACCGGCCATGCCATAGCCCACAGCTTTGTGAGCCAGGGACGGCGCCACGGACTGGTGGCTGAGCGGTACGGAGATGGCGTACTTGTTGTTCTGCACGAAGAAGATGACGGGCAGGTGGAAGACGGCGGCGAAGTTCAGGGCCTCGTGGAAGTCCCCTTCGCTGGTAGCTCCGTCGCCGCACATGGCCATGACTACCGTGTCTTCACCGCGGAGCTTGGCAGCATGCGCGACGCCCACGGCGTGCAGCAGCTGGGTGGTCAACGGCGTGCATTGAATTCCCACGTTGTGCTCTTTGGGGTCGTACCCGCCGTGCCAATCGCCGCGGAAGATGGTCATCACCTCAACGGGGTCCACCCCGCGGGTCATGACAGCGACGGCGTCACGGTAAGTGGGGAACAGCCAGTCACCTTCGCTCAGGCACATGGCAGCTGCAACCTGGCAGGCTTCCTGACCGTGGCTTGAAGGGTAAACGGCCATGCGGCCCTGCCGGACCAGTGCCGAATTCTGGTCGTTGACGCGACGTCCGACGACGAGTTGCTCGTAAGCGGCCATCAGTTCAGCGTCACTGGGCGTGGGGTACTCGTGGCCGGGTTCGGTGCCCTGCTCGTCATGGGAGCGGAGGGTGCCGTCCGGGTTCACCATTTGGATTTGGTGCCGGGCGGGGAGCATGTAGTCCTCAACGCTGATGCCGAATTTTGTCCGAACGTCAGCGGCGTGGTCCTCTACAGCCGTTTCCGGCGCAGAGTGGTCTGCGTGGATCGTCATTGGTCCGTCCTTCTCTAGCCACTATGTGCTTCCAGTATGTTCCCCAGCCTTGTTTCGTATCCAGCTTTCGACTGAATCATGGAAGCCCTTTCCTGGAATGGGTATTCTGAAAGACAGATTGCAATTGTGAGCTGGGTAACGTGCCCGTGCTGTAGACGAATTGGAGAGCCAGTGAGCGAGGCCGAGGCGGAGCAGACCGCCGTACCGCTGGACAGTGTGGACCGGGACATCATCCGGGAGCTGACCACCGACGGGCGCATGTCCGTCACCCAAGTGGCCGAGAACGTGCACATCAGCCGCGCCCACGCCTATACAAGGATCGCCCGCCTCACGGGCGAAGGTGTGTTGACCAAGTTCACGGCCCTGGTGGATCCCATCAAAGCCGGCCTTCGGTCATCGGCCTACGTGACGTTGAAAGTTCAGCAGCACTCGTGGCGCGAACTCAAGGAACAGCTGCGCGCGATACCGGAAATCCACCACATTGCCCTGGTGGGCGGAGACTTCGACGTCATCCTTTTGGTCCGGGCAACGGACAACATCCACCTGCGGCGTGTGATCTTCGACCAGTTGCAGTCCATGGACGGCGTGCAGGATACGCAGACTTTCCTCGTTTTCGAGGATGTTGATACGCGGTAGTCGGTTTGGGTGGCCTTTTTCTGGGAGAACCACACATTTTCGAACCTTAGACTGTCCCCGTGCCCCTCAAAACTGCCTCCGCCACGCGTGTCATTGGCGTCTTCGTGGGGGCATGTCTGCTGGCAGCGGTTCTTTGGTTGATCGCCGCGTTTCAGTTCTTCTACGACCCTCCGCAGGCAACCCCTCACCGTACTGATGCGATCGTTGTTCTGGGCGGCATGAGCAAGGAACGGTTGCCTGTGGCTCAGAAATTGCAGAAGAAACTGGATATACCTGTCCTCGTGGTCTCGACGACTGGCCTGGCGGGCAACGTGGAGGGCGATGCGCTGTGCGACGAGGATCAAGACGATCCTGACCTGGTGTGCTTCCGCCCCTCACCGCTGAATACGAGGGGCGAGGCCGAAGCTCTTCGCGACTTGATTGCAGACCATGGTTGGAAGTCCGTGACGGTGGTGACATCGGAGTATCACGTGATGCGCGCCGGCACCCTCATTGAGCAATGTACTTCCGCAGAGGTGCAGATGGTTGGTTCCCAGCCTGACCTCTCAGCGGGAGCTTGGCTGGACCGGTTTGTGGTGGAAAGCGGCGGCTTGATGGATACGTGGATTCGACCGGAGTGCTCGAGTAGTTAGAGCCGGCTCCACGGACTTGGCCGGTATGACAAAACTAGTAACGCCATATCGATCGCCGTCGGCTTCGAAGTCAAAGCACTTCATAGGTTTTGAAAACTTTTTGGCTACATGAAGGTTCCGGTCAAGCTATTGAGTTTTCGGGATCCAGCGCGCCATCCTTTTGCCATAGGTCCAAGGTCTCACCCTACGAGCCCAAGGATCCTCCGTGGCCACTTTTAGAGCAGAGCCGACACCTTTTCCTCCCCGCAGATCCCGTCACCTTATAGCCGGCCTTATGGCAGCGGTCGTTCTGGTGCTCGGTATCCTTCACGGGTCCCCGGCA
This sequence comes from Paenarthrobacter sp. CCNWLY172, assembly GCF_037402035.1. Classification (NCBI taxonomy): domain Bacteria; kingdom Bacillati; phylum Actinomycetota; class Actinomycetes; order Micrococcales; family Micrococcaceae; genus Paenarthrobacter; species Paenarthrobacter sp. CCNWLY172. The sequence goes on along the minus strand of NZ_JBBEGB010000001.1, from coordinate 261,217 downwards.
CAAGCTGCAACTTCTCCTGTTTATCCCATCAGCGGTTACTTCATCTATGGCAGCACCAGTGACGCAAACAATTTGAAGAAACTGACAGACATTAAATCAGTGGGTGGTGACACCGTCATCACCTTCGGTTCGCTGCTCAAGCCTGCAACGCTGTCAACCATCCCGGCTGGGTGCACAATATCAGGCGTCAACTGTGCGAAGGCCGCTGCCTCCGGGGTCAGCGTGAATCGCTACTTCACCTATTCGGACAACAGCTCATGGGGATCGCCGGCCGTGCTGTGCGGGCGTGACAAAACAGTCACCAATGGCACCACGAAATACACCATCCTGTTGCTACCCGTTCAAGGAAGCGGTTGCACTTCATCCACCAATACCTATGACGTAGTTGTGATAACGGGTGGCCAGTCTTCAATTTCCATCTCGCTGGGGAAGACGGCCACCAGCTTGGGTATGAAGTACTACGCTGGACTGCCTTCGCCGGTCAAGAGAACCGACATAACGTACTTGCCCGATCTCTCCTACCAAGCCACGTTTTCACTTTTCACTGCGCGATTCCTGCTCTATCAAGAGAAAGTAAACGACGTTCCAGGCTTGGCAGGTTTCTACCACCACACGGAGATGCCGCTCAGCAATGGGGCCGTCTGGGATGCGGTCCTGACGGTTTACGAAATCCAGAACTCGAGGATCGCCCAGTACCAGCCAACTCGCTCAGCAATTGTCAGCCCCTATATCGACTCACGAAGCGCCTTCTCCGGCAGAGTCACAGTTGATCAGGCACGGCAAGCAGTTGAAAACATTGCCAACACCGCCAATGGCGTTGATCTGGCGATCGCGGTCCAAGATGGCATGGGCACCGGCAAAGGCGCTTCATTCTTCGGAAGCGAATCCGGAAACAGTGTGGATCAGTATGCCGCCGCGATAGTGGGCAGCGGAACATGGGGCGGTAAGTACTTGGCACCAACTCGTGATTACTTCGTAGCTCTGGCTGAAGGGGTTGAAGGCACCGGGGCGGAGCTTTGGGCGAACTTGGAAGGTATGGCGCCAGCTACATCGCAGAATCCTTGCAACAACAGCCTGCGCGGTCAGACAACAAAGTCCAGAATTAACAAACAACTCCAGCAGCTGGGCAACACCCCGGGAAAGGTGATTTCCTTCATGTGGGATCCGTACTTCACATGTAGTGGGACGTACGCCCCGATGCTGGACCGGCTCAAAACCAGCAGCACCACTCCGGTGATCACCGACTCCATTTTTTACGGAAACGGCGACGTCCTGGTCACCGGTCACAACTTGAGTGGTGGGACGGTACAGGTCAAATGGACCGATGCTTACGGGAGGGTGTTCGACAAGACCGTAACAGCAACCAACTACAACTCGTCATACGGGAAGCAACTCGGCATCAACCCACTTCTTGAGTCGGTAACGGCAAGGCTCGGCAGTACTTCCCTGGGTTCGGGTAAGAACTACTTCATCAATGTGACCAACGGAGCGGGAGCGAAGAACGACGCCCTCTATTCCGATCGCGGTTGAGCAACTCACGATGGCGGTCGCCCGCTCCGGCGAGGCGACCGCCATCGTCATATCGCGTTACTAGTCCTTCGCTTGGACGGTGCTCCCCAAGCGGTCGGATATGTCACTCGAGTCCCCAAATGCAAGAATTGACTGCAACCCCGTCTCGTTTCAACGCATCTGAGGAGTGATGAAGTGACGAAACCTGTTTCCCGAACAGCTGCCCTTTCGCCATCACCGCGCCACATGCGGCGACGCCGTTTCAGGGGTGACGTTCCATCGACGCTCCTGCCTGGCCATCAGCCCGCTAAGCCGACGGCAGCGCGCCCCCGGCCCGCGGCTGTCAACCGACCGACATCTTCGCCGAAGCCAGCGGTCGAGGCGTTTCGAGAAAAGACCACTGAGCATCCCTCGGCTTCTTCCGGGGACAACAGTCTTCGGCGCAAGCGCTTGATTGCCCTCGCGGTTGTGACGCTCGTCTCCTTGAGCATTCCGATTCTGGCCCTGACCTTGATGTTTGGCCGCTAAGCAATATATTGCGTCGTACGTAATTAAAGACCTCGAGGGACGGTGCGATAGCATCGGCTGGTCAGCCACTGCCTTTCTCGGGGGAATCCATGCCCATCGTCATGCCAATTTTCGGGACACGTCCGGAAGCCATCAAAATGGCTCCGATCGTCACCGCCTTTCAAGAGTCTGCAGACTTCGAGTGCGTAGTGACCGTCACCGGTCAGCACCGTGAGATGCTGGACCAAGTCAACGAGTTGTTTGAAATTGTCCCGGACCACGATCTGAACATCCTGCAGCAACGGCAGTCGTTGTCCGCCATCATGACCCGCACGATTGATGGCTTGGACAAGCTGTTCGCAGCCAATAAGCCCGACGCAGTCATTGTCCAGGGTGACACGACGACGTCCACGGCCGGCGCCATCGCTGCCTTCTACCACGGGATTCCTGTGGTGCACGTAGAGGCCGGACTCCGAAGTGGCGACCTTTTCTCGCCCTTCCCGGAAGAAGCAAACCGCAAAATTACAAGCCAGATCTCCAGTCTCCACTTGGCCCCGACGAGTGTCAGCCGCGCCAATCTACTGGCCGAAGGGATCTCCGAAGACGATATCGTCGTCACTGGCAATTCAGTCATTGATGCACTCTTAACCACTGTGGATAAGCACATCCCATTCTCCGATCCGCAACTGGAAGAGCTCGCTGCCAGCGGCCGTCGGATCCTTCTGGTAACCACGCACCGCCGTGAGAACCAGGGCGACGCCATGCGCGGTGTTGGACGCGCTTTGGCCCGCATTGCCGAGGCAGAGCCGGAACTCGTGATTGTGCTGCCCGCCCATAAGAACCCTGTCGTTCGCGAAGCGGTCCTGCCCGCTCTGGAAGGCAAAGAGAACGTCATCGTCACTGAGCCCCTGGCCTACGGCGAATTCACCCGTATGCTCTCGCTGGCTCACATTGTTCTTACAGATTCCGGTGGAGTGCAGGAAGAGGCACCCAGTCTCGGCAAACCGGTACTGGTCATGCGCGATAACACAGAGCGGCCGGAAGCGGTTGACGCAGGAACAGTGACGCTTATCGGCACAGACGAAGAGAAGATCGTCAAGGAAGTCGACCGACTCCTGAACCAGCAGGACGCATTCGATGCAATGGCAAACGCCGTGAACCCATACGGTGACGGCAAGGCTGCCGAGCGGACGGTTGCAGCTGTGGCCCAGCTCCTCGGGATCGGCTCACGCATTCCCGAATTCGTCAGCTGATTTTGTAGCTGCCCTGGCTGGACTGTCCAGCCAGGGCAGCTGCCTATCCGTTGAGGGTAGGAACTCTTGCCTCCTGCGGCCATTTCGCACTGTCCCGTTCTTCACGTGACAAGCGCTCATGGCGGCGCTCACCTAAGATAATGCTCGAATGTTGCCGTTCAGGGGCAGATGGCCCGAATACGGCGTTAGGAATCGCATGACCACCCACAAAGTAGATCTCGACGTCGTTCATCGCCAGACGTTCGGAGAGATGTTCAGGAAGAGGTCAACGGACCGCGCACTCGCTGACGAAATCATCGGCGGTAAACTCAGCGTGCGTCCGCACCCCGCGTGGAGTTTCCAAGGCATCATCGACTGGAAGGCAGATCCGTTTGGGCAACGGAACTGGCGGGCGCAACTTCACATGCTTCGCTGGCTGGAACCGGTCCGCCGGGTAGCCATTGACGGAGACCAGGAAGCACGGGAATTTTGGCTCCAAACATGCAAATCATGGATTGAAGCCAACCCTCAGTCCGACCCGAAGGAGAAGGACCAGCAGGGCAATTTCGTCAGCTATGCATGGGCCGACATGGTGGAAGCCCTGCGTGCCATGGTCCTCACTTTTGGTCTCCCGCTGGTTCAGGAAGAAGATCAATGGCTGGTCGAGTCCATTCATGCACACGGGTTGTGGCTTGCAGACTCCAAACATCTCGGTCATTCAAATCATGCCCTGCACCAGCATCAGGCTCTATTCGTCATCGGCTCAGCCTTGGGCAAAGAGGAGTGGACCGATCTGGCAATTCAACGCCTTACCAGCTTGTTCGAGGAAAACTATGACGAACAAGGGGTAAATATTGAAGGTGCGATTGGTTATCACAAAAATAACCTCGTGTGGTGGGAAGAGGCCTTCAAACGCTTGGACGTGGAAGGAGTGCCTCGCCCAGCCTCGGCGGAATGGCTGAATCTCGCCTACCTGGAACTTGCCCACGCCACAAAGCCCGACGGCACATTTGAGTTGATCGGGGACACTGAAGCCACCACTCCGGGTGCTTTGTCGTCCCCCGAATTGGATTACGTGAAGTCGGAAGGTGCCACGGGACAACCGCCAGCCGAGCTCACGAAGATTTATCAGAAGGGATACGTTTTCGGACGCAGCGGCTGGGGTGATCACGAACGCGATTTCAAGAAGGAAACCTTCTATTCCCTGTCCTTCGGGAAAGCCAACCGCGTTCATGGCCATCAGGATGGCGCTTCCCTGACTCTTCATTCAAACGGGCATCCTTGGCTGGTTGACGCCGGCAAATACGCGTACAAAAAAGATGCCATGCGCGACTACTGTTTGTCCCGGCTTGGACACAACGTTGTGGAGGTCGAGGGCCGGGTATACAACCCCAAGACCGAAGTGGCCCTGCTCCGGTCATTTACCAGCGATGAAGTTGACGACTTCACATTCACTGATCCCGGCTACAAGGGCGTCGAGTTGAAAAGGCGTGTCGTCTACTGCCGCGGCGGCGAATTCTTTCTCGTCATAGACAATGTGTTCAGCACCGATGAAATCTCTGCCAGGCAGCGTTGGCACCTTGACACCGACACTGCAGTAGCGGACATCCCGGGCGGCCTAAGGTTGGAGCGTGACGGCGCGTCTTCATTCCTTCTCTGGAAGGGCAATGCACCTGCCATCTCGACTGTGAAGGGATCAGAAGAGCCGTTTGACGGCTGGATGTCCAGAAAGTGGATGGAGCAACTACCAACCCAGGTTGTGTCCGCGACACAAAGTGGACGCCGCTTCCGATTCATCACCATCGTTGCTGCACCGCAATCGGGCAACTTTTCTGTTAAAAAAATGGATGCCACGGGCGGACGAATAGCGTTGAGTGCGCTCTCCGGACGTTATCAGTTCAACCTGACCGTGGAAGAGGATCGCGCTTCTGTGACCCTCGGCGAAGAAGGAACCATTTCCTCAGAGCTGGACGATGTAAGGTCAACCTGGCTAAAGACCATGGACCTCTGCCGGGACGCAGACGTGGAGTGGGCTGCACCTAAACCAAACGGCGGCCTGTTCAGCACGAGATATTGGGGCGAACTGAAAAAGTGGATTGCCCAAGAGGGCGGCTCTCGAAGTGCGCGCCTTGAAGCTTTGAGCATCCTGCTTAATCTCCTTCTCGACGCCCTGGATAGCTCGGGCGACGATCAAGGTCTGCGTACAGCCATCGTGGATCTCCTAGGGAACGACCTCGCCGAGGAAACCGGCCTGAACAACAGCGCTTTAGGCGTAATGCGTGAACCTCTGATTGCTTGGCCCGGAGTTGATCTTCGGTCAAAGACTTATGGCCGCCAGATCCGGACCATCAGCTCTCCGAGTGAAATCAGTTTCGAGGACGGCGAGAAGTCCAAAATCTACTCCGCCAACTTGGGAGGCTTGGTCCTACCTTTCGCAGTAGGGAACGGCCCATCTGATCTTTTGTCGGTCAGGTTCCATGGCGCAATCAATAGAACCAAGACAACACTGCCGTTCTTCCAGGGACTGACTTCCGAACTCATGGAAGGAGGGAACCACGCAGTCTTCCAGGATCCCTCACTGGACCTCAACAAGAATATGACCCTCTCTTGGTACTTGGGGGACGGCAGTATCAACGTCCACCGGTTTATGGCTGACTGCATCCGAAAGCTTCAGCTCGAAACCAACGCCACCCGCATCCTCCTGTCTGGCAGCTCGGGCGGCGGATTCACTGCATTGCAGGTTGCCGCCTACCTTCCCGATTCAGTCGCGCTTGTTTTCAACCCCCAAACGGATGTGAGGGAGTACTTCCGGACAAGCGCCGATGTCGCACTTTCTACCTGTTTGAAGAATGATGTCGATGTGGAAGAAGCACGCGTCTTTAGGCTTTCAACATCGGTAGTCGAAACGTATGCGATGCTGGAACAACTCCCCCGCATCCTCTACATCCAGAACACAGGCGATACCCACCACGTCACAAAACACCGCGATCCGTTCCGTTTAATGCTGGAATCTGAACACAGCACCTACAAAGACAGGATCGAGTTCGTTGATGTTGAGTGGGGACCTGGACACGTAGCCGCAAACGCTGAGCGCTATGCCCATTTCCGTTCCGCAGCCTTGGAGCATTTTCCGACGAGTGCCAGTTCATTAATCAACTGATGCAACACTTTTGCACCGACCAGATTTCGTTGACTTAGGAAATACGTTGCACATTAACAGAAGACTCAGTTCTGACAGGACCATCGGCCTTTCCGCGGTTGCGGGTTTTGGCTTCATATTCGTAGGCGCCTTGCTAGCCCTCCTGCCGCAGGCGGTTTCACCTGCAAGCGCAGTGGCAATCATCGTCTTGTTTGCAGTGGCGATCGTCGCCTTCAGCTTTGCCAGCACCGGTTTGATCGCCAGGCTGAAGGAAAACCGTCGCTTGCAGCGGGAATCCCAGGCCTCAATTAAGAAGTACCTGCTGACTCTGCAGCGACAGCTGAACGATCTGGCGGAAGCCCAGAGCGCCTCCACAGCACAACTATCAGACCTGGTGGAAGCCAACGGCCCCTCCACAGCACAGTTGTCCCCGCAGATTCACGAAGCAACAGGGACAGCGTCCGTCCCCGACCCCGAGTCAGAGGCAGAGCGTGAACGCTTGCTTCAGCTAGTCGAAGACCTCAAAACTGAGCAAGAAGAACGGGTCCGGGAGGTCGAAGGACGCCACCTCGAACGGCAGTTTGATCTTGTGGCGCTCGACGGCAAGAACTGGCACTCATTCTCCGGTTCGGAGGTCAAGAAACTCGCCGAAAGTCAGTTCAAGGCCCAGCCCTTGGCGGTCTACGAGATGCTCGAAGCCCATTCGGTGTTTGAGAAGATCAATATGACATCGCTGCGTGGTCTGGCAAGTGAACTGCGCAAGCTCGGCTACACGGCAAAAAGCCAGTACGTCCTGCGGGTGGTTCTCGACCGAAAACACAATGACAAATTGGCTGCTGCAATCGCGTTACGCGATGAAGAAGTCAAAATCTTCTCCGGTGCCTTCAAGCCCGAGCCGCAAGGACCCTACGAGCGCTTCACTCCCAAGCCCAATTGCATCCTTCATGTGGTCGGCAAAGTTCTCCCGACGACACAGTCGGGCTATACGCTGCGTACGCACTATACGGCCCAGGCCCAAATAAAGTCCGGGCTAGAGGTACACGTGTGCAACCAAGTTGGCGATGCAGTGAACGCGGACGCAGCACTTCAGGTGGAAGTTGACGGCGTCACCTACCATCTTCCGGCTGGCCCTATCCGTCTGAACACTCCTTTGACTACCTGGCTGAGCGCCAATGTCGAGGAACTCGCGCGAGTGGTTGCCGAGGTACGCCCAGCTGTACTTCACGCCCACTCGGACTTCTTCAATGCCCTGTCTGCCCGGGCCGTTGGCGACTATTTCGAGATTCCTGTGATCTATGAAAGCCGCGGGTTCTGGGAAGAGTCCTGGCTTTCCCGTATGGCCCAAGCCAGCGGCATCGAGGACATCGAAGCCTTCAGCAATCGCTGGGGCACCCCTGACACCTACGCTTGGCGTCGCGAACGCGAGCGTGACTGCAGGGAAGCAGCGGACCATGTGTTCACCCTGGCAGAGGTCATGAAACGCCGGATCACGGCCGAAGGGTGCCCGGAGGACAAGACGTCTGTAGTGCCGAACGCAGTCAGCGGTGACCAATTCCCGGTTCAAACTCGAAATGCCGAGTTGGCAGGCAAGCTTGGTATCCAGAGCGACGAGATCGTCATTGGCTACATCTCATCCCTGGTCGAATATGAGGGCGTACCGGTACTCATCGATGCTTTCCGCCAGCTGCGTGAACGCCTAAACGTTCCGGTTCGTCTTCTGGTGGTAGGCGATGGACCCGTTCTTGACTCCCTCAAGGCCACAGCTGCCTCGCTTGGACTTGACGACGCGCTCTTTACAGGACGGGTGCCCCACGAGGACATCCTGGACTATTACGGGCTGATCGACATCTTCGTTGTGCCACGGACAGCAGCGGCGGTTTGCCAGCTGGTCACGCCATTGAAGCCCTTCGAGGCCTTTGCAACGGGACGAACAATTGTCATGTCCGACGTCGACGCGCTGAAGGAAATCGCGGAGGCAAGCGGCTCAGCTGCCCTGTTCCAAGCTGGAAACAGCGGTTCGCTCGCGGATGTACTCTCTGACCTCGTTTCCAGCCCTGAGACACGGAGCCAGATGGCGGCAACCGGCGCGGCTTGGGTCCGTGAAAGCCGTTCGTGGGAAGCCAACGCTGCTGTCTATAACGACCAATATGCGAATCTGGCGGCGAATGCAATCCGCGTCTGAATTGCTGTTCCAGCAATTAACGGACGCTGATATTGAAGCGCTTCGGGAATGGGTCGCTTCAAGTCACCGCCCCGATCTTTCGGACGCAGTTTGGTTCGACAGCCTAATCAGTGATTCCGATTCGGATGTCATTAACAACGGCTGGAAGGCCGGAGACTACGATCGGCTGGATCTTTCGCTGCCACTCGCCTGGGATAGTCTCTGCGCGGACGACAGAAGCTGGGGTTCCCAGCTTCACGGCTGGAAATTCATGGACAGGCCAATCCAGGAGTTTATCCGTACTGGCGAAAAGACCTACCTTCAATGGTGCTTGGATCGTGCAGTCTCCTGGTCGGAGAGGTATTCTGGCCAGGAGACAGACAACGCGATCGTCTGGTACAACATGGCTCTCGGCCAGCGCGCCCTTCGCCTCGCTGGCCTCATTTATCTGGGGGCAAAAAACGGCATAACTATCCAGGAACTGCGGTCCCTGCTCGGTGCTGTAGACAGGCACAGGCTTGAATTCGCTCTCGAAAGCTCGTTCAATCCACGCACTAACCATGGCTATTTTGTGGCCATCGGTCAGACAGTACTGGGCGCAGCTCTTGAAGCTGTGCCAGAGTTGAGCGGGCTGGCTGAGGAGGGCCGCAGACGGCTGGCTGTCATGATCCGAACACAGTTTCTTCCGGACGGCGGCCACAGCGAGCACTCCCCCGAATACCATCGGATGCTGATGCAATCTTTCCAGATTGCGGTGGACAACGGCCTCATCGAAGATTCCGAACTGACGGGCCGCCTCCGCAAGGCCGCGGACTTGCTGGGCTGGATGATCCAGCCCAATGGTTCGCTGGTCCCGTTGGGGGATACTCCGTACGTCAAAATGATAGACGGTAGTCATCCGCTGACTCTGAGCCCTGAAACCAACTTTCTGATGTCGGGAGGTTCATTCGGTCAGGCGTGCCCAACAGAACTGGGAGTATTTCCGGACTCTGGCTACGCCTTTGTCCGTTCACCCCAGCCACAAGGAGAAGCAGGACAGTCAACTTCGTCTTACCTCGCTTTTACAGCGGCCTTCCACGGCAGAGCGCACAAACACGCGGACGATCTCAATTTCGTCTGGTATGACCGGGGGCAGGAGATATTGGTCGAAGGCGGCCGTTACGGGTACGGTGCACAATTGCCCGTCGATTCGCCCCTTCGCGCGGACGGCTTCTACTATGCCGATCCCTTCCGTCGGTTCGTCGAATCTACGATGGCTCATAATACGGTGACCGCCAACGGAAGGAACCACGACCGGCGTCGAACCCCTCAAGGCTCTGGTCTTGGGCTGTGTGAGCAGGTGGGCGACGTGTTCGTCCTGAACGGCCGTATGGACCACGGAGGATGGACCCACCGCCGGAAGGTTGAGTTGAAGCCCGGCATTGGTCTCACCGTCACAGATGATGTTCAATCCACGGATGCCGTCAAGCGGGATTACCAGGTTTGGTTCAATCTCTCTGGGGCATTGACATTAAATGCCTCCCCTGCTGCCGGACTTTCTTGGTCTCCAGCCGGTGGAGAGTGGCATCTGACGTTGAGGACGGAACCGGGCACTTCGGTCCAAGGCCCAGTACGTGAATCCGACAACCCTCTCCGGGGCTGGCGATCAGTCGAGGACGGAACCCGCGAGGGCGTTTGGTCCATCTGTTTGGAAGCCAGGAAAACCCGCCACCACGTGTTCAGGACCAGATTTAGCTTCGACAACGATGACTAGGCGAGCAGCAGAACCGCCTTTGAGTGAGACAAATGGGCGCTCTTGGCTCGTGAGTGGCACTCAGTAGCGCCATGAGAGAGACAGCCCCTACGACTCTCTGGCTTCAAACCGCCCCTCCATGCCAGGCGTGGGATATCCAGCCATTCAAGGACCCTCATACGCGGGTAGAGCCATGGCGGTGTGCTAAAGTCAATGCTTGGTTTATCAGGCGCCGTTGGCATCAGAAGACCGTATTGTGACGGGTGATTCCCGACGGAACAAGGGGCAGGTCTGTTCCAGCCGGTAACGTTGGTCCTTGGTAACATCGACCTAACAACTGGGGAACTTATGGGCTCATCTACCGACTATGTGACCAATGAATACGAGATTGGTTTGCCGGCGCTCCGCATGGAGCGCAAAGCCATCTGGGATTACTACCGCATAGAATTTCTGCCCAACGGATACCCTGGTCGCCGGACTGATGGTGTGCTCATGGCGCACCCCATCTATGGCCCTTACGTCATCACTGACTACCTGATCCAGTATGGACTCACCGAGGATCCCATTTTCCTCGAAGCTGCCATTCGGGTCGCTGACATCTCTGTAGCCATGATGGAGCCCTTGCACGACGGCTTGGTATTTAATTATGACGAGGAACGGGCCAAGGTCTCCAGCAAGAAGGGCACCTGGTACAGCGGCCTCACGCAGTCCCGTTACGTAGACGTCCTCAGTAAGCTCCTCGCCTACCCGGGTACAGATCGGTTCCGCGGACCACTGAAGGCTGTTCTGACCAGCTTGACCATCCCTGTAGAGGACGGCGGCGTGGCGCGCTACACCAGCGACGGTGGACTGATTATCGAAGAGTACCCGGCGACCTTCCCGAACTGCACACTGAACGGCTGGACCACTGCGACGTGCATCCTGTTGGACGTGGCGCGGGCCACGAACGATGAGGGCGATTGGGAAGTCTTCCACAAATCCGTTAAGGGCATGGAAAGCGTCATTGGCCTCTACGACGTCCCTGAGCTCGCCAACTCCCGTTACAAACTCGAAGGCGACGCCACGTTCCAGCTCACGGCTGCGGGCTCCGACCTGGAAGTGACGGACTGCCAAGTGGTTGTCCCATCAGCCGGCGTCTTTGCTGCGAACGTCGACGGCGACCAAGCGGGGGAAGCTCTCAAGGCCGGCCCCTTGGCCATTCGCGACGGTAAGTTGGGGCGCGTCAAGGTTCGTTTGAGTAGGTTCTCGTGGCCTTCGCCCAACAGGCTATTGCTGAAGGTCACGGCCGAACGTGCAGGGCAAGTCAAAGTGGCTATTGGCGAGACGACGTACAACCCGTTCGGGAGCGTGCCGAAGGTGACCGGTCAGAAGCACCTTCAAGAGTTCGATCTCCTACCCGGTGAAAACCTTCTTGAGATTGCGGTGCCCTGGATTGCTGCGGAGATGGTTGCACACCCCACCAATTTTTCCAAGAAGCTCACTGGGCGACAGTTCAACGTCTACCACTTCATTCACATTGATACGCTCACCAAGATCGTGGAGCAGTCTGGCAGCGAGATTCTGGGTTATTACCTCGATAAATGGCGGCATGCTCCGTCTCTTTGGGCTGAACACCCGGCATACCAAGATGAACGCTTGATGTTGGAGCGCTTCGACATGCACAAACACAAGTAGCCACAACCGACACAGATGCCCCCATCATTAGAGCGCGTGGGGGCATTTGTGTCGCCGCCCTTAGGGCGGCTTTGCAAGGTTCCCTGTGAGACGGACTCCCTCCTGTGTCAAATGATCTCTACGCATTCAACAAGAGTCAGGAGCTAGGAGCGCCGATCATGCCGACTTCCCGGCGCCACGATCCTGCCGCCTCGATTCTCACTTCGCCTGACCACCGTGTCATCGGTTCTTAGGTCCTCGCCTTTGGGCAGCCACGCCTCATGGCCTAAGCCGCTGCCGAGTCCGGTCCCCGTCCTGTGCTGTGAAACCAGGTCCCACGCCACACTCACCTGCTTTCCGTAAGGCTCTGGGGGTGACGCTCAATCGGCGCAGTTTGGGCCAACCGGAGACTGCTCGGGCACGCCAACGGCACACTCTCAGACTGGACCCGGGCAACGCGCACCACTGGCGATGCCACCGGGAAACTACAAGCCGCCTGGTTGGTCAAAGAGCAGCTTCGGGAGCTCTTGGCCACCGGATCACTTACCGATACGGAGGACGGCCTGCAGGTTCTGGTCGAACAGGCCTCTAGACCGGAAACGAACAGGCTTGGGCGCCATACCGCGATCAAGCACAGCACCAGGACCGGAAGAGGAATCACCAAACGCCCGGAACTACCAAACGCTTGTCCTACAGCGAACTGCCGCCGGGATGTCCCCAGGCCGAAAACGTTCGCCGCGAACCGCGACAGCCGCTTAGGCAGGGTGGAGCGCCGTAGTGTCGCCTTCCATAATCGCCAATACCTCAGGATCTTCCCAGGTTATGGGTGCGTAAATCTCCCCCAACTGCTGGATCAACTCAACGCATTCGGCAACGTCGGCCTCAGGTACGCGCTTGAGTTTGTGGATAAACCAGTGCTTCATGAATGTCTGGGCACGTCCCGCTTTGTAGTCCGGCATCAGTCCGACTTCTTCAAGCCAGGCGGCACGAGCCTTCTCTAAGGGAAAATACTTTTGGTAGAACCGTGGTCCGAGTGTATTTACTACAGAGTTCTCCACCGCACCGTAATAGATGTGGATTGGTACTTCGAGGACGTCGATCCTGCGGGCGTAATGTACCAACTGCTGGAAGAAGAATGAGTCCTGTCCAAGTGCTCCCACGGGCTGCTCAAGGTTAAGGCTCTTAACCCATGCGGAATTGAGCACAGCTGCTTGGATACTCATCGGATAGAAGTCCAAGCGACTGAGGAGGCTTTCCGAGACGTCGTCGCCCTCTACGGGCGAGATGTTCAAATGGCGGCCCAATTTTCGGGAGTTATGGAAATTCCTGATTCCGTCTGAATATCTGAGCATGTCACCCAGTGCCAAGTCCAGCGATTCATCAGCAGCGAGCTGAACGAGCTTCGCATAGCCGTCATAGATCGCTTCATTATCTGGATCCAAATACGTTATCCAAGGCGCCGTTGACAGTTCCAGGCCTTTATTTCGTGGCCTGGACGCACTACCGGAGCCCGTATCCCCGAACTTGAAGACGCTAACCTGGCTGTACCGCTCCGCTAATTCGTCAAGTATTTGATGCGTGCGCAGATCCGTCGATCCATCATCAACCAGGATGATCTCCATCTTGGTGAAGATGGATGAACGCTCAAGAGACCTGATGCATTTGTGAAGCAGGAATGGGCCGTTGTTATGAACAGGCACGATGACGGAAAGCAACGCTTCGGCCGAAGCCGGCATCGGGTCTGATAGCACCAGAGACTCTTCACGTCCGGCAATGCCCAAGGGATCGAGTACGTAGCCGCTGCCTCGAACGCGGTCATTACGGAGATACATTTCGCCTGCGTCGGACTCGAGCCACAATGCGCCGGCAGAAGGTTCCGGCATCGTCGAAAAGGACTCGTGTTCGGGCATCTTGACTGTGTCAATGCCGACATTCGGCATTGACTTCGTGACGAAATCAACGTCCGCGTACTTGAACGCGTTAACAAGATCCTCAACATAGGTGGGGCTGTATCTGAACCGGTCCGAAACGGGTACGGCTATATCAAACTCCCTGTACCGTTGGCGCAACTGCTCGGGGCTGACTGTTTCAATTCCCCTGACAGTCTGCTCCCGAACCACCCGCTGCAGTTCCTCGGAAGGTGACTCCATGACAGCGCACACCCTCGACCGTGAAGCTCCCGTCGACAGGCCCGCCGCCTCCAAAATCTCTGCCATGCGATCGTGAGCAAGGTGATCGGTGTAGGCCCGTCTTAGACCTTCCATTTGCACCTCGTAGAGGCTGCTCTCGGACATTCCGTCTAAAACATCCCGAACGTCTGACGAAGTTTGGGCCGTCAGCACGTTGGGGAATCTGTTGTTGACTCCCACGTTATAGTTCGACAACACCATGGACCCCATGGCCTGAAGTTCAACAACCCGGTTCGCGTACATCGAAGAACTCGAGATAACCGAGTTGAGGTTGATATTGAAGTCGGAGATCCGCTGGAGCTTCAAAAGCAGATCATGGTCAACGGTGGGCACCACATGCTGAAGGTACTCTTCCGGGAAAAAGTACCTGCTGTTCTCCAATGACCAGTTGCGGTCAATGATCACGAGGTTTCTAGACGATTCGAGGACACCATCGAAGATGGCTTTCGCTCCTGATCGGCGTGCAGGGTATCGCTGTGTATGCCATGAACCAGCGAACAGAACATCCGGGAGACGGTGTCTCCGGGAGTACACCGGTGAGTGGTGATACGGATTCACACCGAAACTCAATACTCCAATTGAACTCGCATCCGGGCAATCCCTTGTGTAGTCAGCAACACTTTCTGCTGCACAGGTGAATACATGATCGGCTGCCTTGGCGATGCTCAGGAACTGGCTATAGTTTGGTGGATCCTCTTTGGAGTAGAAGGCAATTGGCACCCCTTTGGCCCGGAAGTATGGGACGACCTCTTCAAGAAGGAACTTCCTCTTCTTCGACGTGGGAGTCGCAAGCCCTTTCCATTCACCGCTAAGTCCACGCCAGGTACTCGCTATGAGCAATAGCCCGGCATCAGCAGCTACGTCCTCATAGTTTGCCGGAGTGACGTAGCTGAGACTCGCGGTTGAGTCGAAGCTCTTGTAAAGAAATTCATCGGCAATAATCGCGACGTCAACCGGATGGGGCCTGAGGCTTCTCGAACCCAGCGTGTCGGGAATCTCCTCCAAAATGGGACGGAGATCCTCAATGTAGCCCTGGATGTGTGACGCGTTCCGTCGTGACAGATACTTTTGTTTTGTGGTCGACGGCATTGCGGGTTTGCCAGCGAGTACTGAATCCACGTAGAACTTCGAAGTATAAAACCCCTGCCGTGAGTCCGACACAGTTTGGCAGTATTCGAGTTCTTCCAAACGCTTCTTAGCCCGCCACAGGCGATTCTCCGTGTCACCCATCAGGCTTTCCCCCGTCCTTGGCGCCTGCGCAGGCGCCAATATTTCAGCTGCAGCGCACCGAGCGCCGAATTGGACAATGCTGCGAGTTTCTTGTCGCGCTCTGCGAGATCTCGCTGGCTGGCAGCGTATTTCTCCCGGTACATGTCCAGTTTCAGGCGGGCCGTGAAAAGCTCTTGGCTGAACTGCCGCCTCTCGGCTACCACAGAGGCCATCTCCACTTCCCGCTGGTACGCGTCGCGCAACTCAGCCTGCAGTTTTTCGATCTGGACATTGTGGGCAAGCGCCGCACGGCTAATGCCCTGCCGAATCTGCTCGACGTCCCCGTTGTTAGGGTCCATAAGGTAGTGAGTCTTCCTCTGTGGTAGCCGAAGTGCCGTCAGTTGGCGGCGTGGACTGCTGTCGCAGCTGCTTCTACGGTGAGATCCGTTCCCCAGATGCCGCGGGAATCAATGACGGTCTTGCCTGCATAAGCCGCCGGCGAGATGGACTTGAATTCGTCGTGGTCCACCAAAACCACAATGACGTCAGCTTTGGAAATGGCCTCTTCCGTGCCTACGAGCTCCACGTTGGATCGGTCCCTAAGAGCTGCGGGAAGGGCCTCCACGTGCGGCTCAACGACCAAGAGCTTGGCCGTGGGAAGCTGCTCAGCCAGTTCAGCTGTGATGCCGATGGACGGCGACTCGCGCAGGTCGTCGATGTTTGCCTTGAACGCCAATCCAAGCGTGGCGATAACGGGCGCGGCTCCAACTTCCTCAGCCGCCTTGCGCGCTTTGGCCACAACCCACTCGGGCTTGGCATCGTTGGTGATACGTGCTTGCCGGATGAGCTGAGCTTCCTCCGGGGCCGCAGCCACAATGAACCACGGGTCCACAGCGATGCAGTGACCCCCCACGCCCGGACCAGGCTGCAGGATGTTGACCCGCGGGTGGTGGTTTGCCAACCGGATCAATTCCCACACATCGATTCCGAGCTTATCGCTGATGATGGAGAGTTCATTTGCAAAGGCAATGTTCACATCGCGGTAGGAGTTCTCAACCAGCTTCGCCATTTCAGCCGTCACGTCATCAGTGACCAAGATTTCCCCTTGGCAGAAGACTGCATAGAGGTCTTTTGCCAGTTCTGCTGCCGCGGGCGTAATGCCACCTACAATGCGGTCATTCGTGACGAGTTCGATCATTACGCGGCCCGGCAGAACTCGCTCGGGGCAGTGAGCAAAGTGAATAACAGGGGCACCATTGGCGCCGTCAAGCGAGAGGTCAGGCCTCAGGGCGAGAATATAGTCAGCCATGTGACGCGTGGCGCGAGGCGGTGAAGTCGACTCGAGAATAACGAGTTCGTCGCCTTTGAGCTGGGGTGCTATTCCGCGAGCCGCTGCCTCAATGTAGCTCAAGTCGGCAGAATGGTCGTCGCGGAACGGAGTCGGTACGGCCACAATGTAGGCCTCTGCAGATGGAGTCTCCGTTGTTGCCTTAAGGTGTCCCTGGCTCACGGCACCTGCCACGTGTACACCGAGGTCGGGTTCCACAAATGGGACCTCGCCGCGGTTTACTGCATCGACCGTGTTTTGGTTTACGTCGATACCAACGACGTTGATCCCATTGGTGGCGAGGATGGCGGCGGTCGGAAGCCCAATATATCCAAGGCCAACAACAGCTACGGTTTTGATGTTCGTCATTTACTTCCCCTTTTTGTTAAACAGTGATGAGTTCTTTGGGATCTCCAAAGAACCTGATTTCGCCGGACGCGGCCAGTTCCTCATCTGAGACATTCCAGGTATGGCCGTCGCCCTGCCGGAACTGGCAGAAGTTGAACCTGTCGGCAGAATAGATGGAACCGCCCGCTGTGGTGACGGCTCTAAGAAAACCTGTATCTTCTCCTCGGTTAACGGCTTCAAAAGGATGGGATTCGAAGACCTCCCGACGCGCCGTGATAGTTGGTCCCACGACGAAGCGGGTTGACCGGTGTTCCATGTGAGCAATCCGGAGAACAGTCGCCTTAGTTGACGCAAAGTGCATGTAGTGGGCCTGCTTACCCACTACATCTGCCTTCGAGTAGTCAAGCGCATGCAGGAGGTCCACAAGATATTGAGGACCGTAGTAGTCGTCGTCATCCATCTTTGTGAGAACTTCACTCGAAGACGCGGCGACACACTGGTTCAGGCATTCACCCAGCGTCAAGTCTCTGGACGCAGTCAGAAGCTTGAAGCGCTGAACCCCGTGCTTTGCGGCCAAATCCTCGACATGGTCCATGGGTACTTCGAATCCGTGCGTTAGAAGGACCAACTCAACATCAACGTCCGATTGACTACCGATAGTCGCGAACACATGCTCCAGCTGATGTGGTCGAATGGTCGGCACGAGAGCACTGACTGTTGGCAGAGCAACACGACGCACACGCTCCGGGAGAACAGCTGCGATTATCGTTTCCGCGCGGTGGGCATACGTGTGCTCGCTCCAGATTCGTCGTTGGCCCCTATGAACCACTCGATCATTGAGTTCGGGGCTGCGGGCCAACATTCTGATCTGATGTTCACCCTGCTCTTGTGACCCCGCTACAAAAACCTCATCTGGCTCAAAGAAGTGACCGATAGCCGCGCTCGGCGTTGAGACTATCGGTGTCCCCGAAGCGGTGATCTCAAAAATCCTTCGCGCGCACATGCTGGGAGAACCGACCACGGAATTAACATTGAGAAATACCTTGTACGCCCTGTACGCAGTGAGCATTTTTGCGTAGTCCAGGCTACCAACTACGTTCTCGTTGAACGGTACTGGAAACTGGTAGCTGGAATCGCCACCTAGTTGGCGCGAAAATATGTCCAACCTTGGCCCTGACTTAGACGACGCGTCCCTTGCCGCACTGAGGAGTAGATCCATCTGCTGCCGGCGTTCAGGGTACTTATGAGCAAAGTACATTCCGGCGAAGGCCACTCCTCTTGAATGGCGACCCTCTCCAATGCGAACCGGATTATGGATTGCAGGCTGCGCAGCAAACGGCAGCGGAGCTATGCGGTCATGGCCCAAGTCCCTTTGATAGGACGGAATACGGTCTGAATCACTCGTGAAGACCATGTCGAACTCACGAGCTGCAGGGAGGAAGTCCTCGTAGTGAGGTGGATCCTCCTTATTCCAAAAGACTGTAGGAATCTGCCGCGCCCGGCACCACGCCATCAATTCCAAGAACTCCGGCTTTGGTCCGGATGTGCCCATGAGCTGGTACTTCCAAGAGCCTTGGTTGCCGCTCCAGGCAGACTCTACGAACAGGAAATCGATGGACGTTTCCGCCAACTGCTCCTGCCACGAGTCTTTGCGAAGGTGCAACAAGTTCCATTCAAAGGAGTAAGCAGCACTTGAAAAATCATCCAGAATCACGCCGACTCTAAGATCCTGGCGTCGCGGATCACGATCAGGTACGCGATAGGGCCCAAAGGCTGCAAGATTAGCGGGCCCCGAACCAGAAGAACCAGGTCGCGTCTTTCGTTTGCCTCGTGGACTGTTAATTCGCTTCTCGACTTTTTGTCTCCTGCGCCACTCCAAGAGCTGGTTCAGTCCTCCCTGTCGGTAATGCCAGGCAGCTTTGCGAATGTCCTCGATTACTAGCATGTCAGCGTCCTTCCATCCGACGCCCGCTGGCTCGCTCGAGCACACGTGTAGCGACAAGGTTTGCGCGGGCTTCATCCTTGATACCTGCGGCTGTGAGGTTGTTCCCACGGGAAAGGTTGGATGAGAAGTCTTTGTAAGTAGCTGTCACGTCTTCAGCAGGCCCGTCCATGATGAGTTCGCCCTTATCAAGCCAGATCACCCTGCTGCACATGTCCCGGATGGTGTCCAGGCCATGACTGACGATGAAGACGCAACCCGCTTGGGCCCGCAGCTCATCCATGCGTGCTTTACTCCGGTTGTTGAACTGCGCGTCTCCAGTATTCAGCGCCTCATCGACCAGGAGGATTTCCGGATTGACAGATGCTGCAATGGCAAAGCGTAGTCGGGACGCCATGCCCGAGGAGTACGTTTTCATCGGAAGGAAGATGGCGGAATCCAGACCTGAGACTTCGACGATACTGTCGAAACGAACATCGATCTGCTCCCTGGTCATACCCATAGCGAGGCAGCCCAGAACAACGTTTTGATCGCCGGAAAGTTCAGGGACCAGTGCGGCATTGACGCCAAGGAGAACGGGGGTGCTTGAAGCGTAAACAGCACCGTGGGTCGGCGCCACCTGGCCGCTGATCAACTTCATCATTGTGCTTTTTCCAGAACCATTACGGCCGATGATGCCGACAGACTCACCCCTTTCCACGACCAAAGAGATCTCTTTGAGCGCAGAAACAGTGACCAAGTTCGGCCGCTCCAGCAGGCTTGTAATTCTTCCCCTGATTCCCCGTCGGCTGGACGTGCTGCGTCCGTCAGAAGATGGCACCCGATAGGTCATCCGGACCTTGTCTATGACTACGCAGGGAGGACCATCCAAAAATGCAGTTGAATCAATCGCGCCCATAAGTCTCCTCCCCTTGCCAGAAGAATACGAAGCCAACCAAGAGTGCCCCCAGCGCGACGACTCCCAGAGTTGCCCATGACTCCCAAGACGGCACACGATCGTAAAGGACGCTGCTGCGAACGATATCAATGACGTTGAAGAGCGGATTGAACTTCATCACGGCGAGAATCGTCGGATCGGACACGAACCGTTCGTAGGAGTAGAAGACAGCCGAACCATACATCCAGGCACGGATAACGAAGGGAAGTAGATGGGTGATGTCGTGAACCTTCGAGATGACTCGTGCAAGTATCAGTCCGATTCCGAGATTAAAGATCCCCTGGAGAATCACGGCCGGAATGGTCAGAAGCCACAACAGGCTGACTTTCTCGGCGGGCGGCACCAGAACTATGAGGAGGAGCATGCCCAAAATCAAGGGAACAGCTGACAGCATCTCACGCATGTTGGCACCCAAAGGCAGTGCTGCCCGTGGAAAATTGAATGCTTGCACAACAGATTTACCGTTGCGAATCGATCGCGCACCTGACGTGATCGCGCCTGAGCTGAACTGGAAAAGGAAGACTCCAACAACCAGATAACCGACAAAATTATCGATGCCATGGCTGGTCTGCAGCAGCAGGCCGAACACGAAGTAGTAGGTCAACCCATTGAAGACGGGGTTCAGCAGAAGCCACGCGCTACCTAGCCGGTCTTTCCGCGTTCCACTCTGAACCCGAGCCCGGGCGTCGTAGAAAATAAACTGGCGGTAATCCCAGAGCTGGACCAGATAATCCAGAAACCCCGGACGGGACCCGACCCGGGAGAGCTTCCTGATATCCACCGACAACGGCTGTATTGCCGCCGGCGGTGGAAGCTTAGCTTTCTTTGCCGACACTAAATGGGTCTCCTTGATCGATTCGAAAACACTGTGTCGCAAGCCCAACCCAACTGAACCAGAACGCCGTCGTAGGTGCACGAAAGCGCTGCACGCGTTGCCAACCTGTCCGCTGACATCAGTTGCCCCTCAATGTTTCGTAAGCCTTGCCATATAGATCTGCGTTTGCTTTCCATGTCCGCGTGGCCAGGACTTCCTGACGGCCGGCAGCCCCCAAACGGAGTCGCAGACCTTCGTCGTCGAGCAATTCGAACAGTGCATCAGCCAAAGCGTCAGGCTTCTGCGCTGTCACCAAGCGGCCGTTTACCCCGTCATGCACGATCTCCCGTAAGGCATCAAGATCACTTGACACCACGGGTCTCCCCGAGGCCAAGGCCTCGACCGGCTTCAACGGCGTGACCGCCCTCGTTACGGCGAGATCCTTCCGAGGCACGACGAATACATCCAGAGCTTGGTGGAAGAGATGCGCTTGGGCGGCCGGCACCCGTCCTGCGAAATGAGTTCGTTCCGATAAACCGAGTCGCCGGACCTGATCCTGAAGAGCAGGAGCCGCCGCCCCATCTCCAACGACGAGCAACTTCAACTTTGACAGCCGAGGTGCAAGCAGCGCAAATGCTGAGACGAGATCATCGATGCCCTCGTAATCCACAAGACTGCTGACGGTTCCTACATAAAGCCCCGCCGGATCCAGTCCCAAGGCAAGACGGGCCGCTCTATGCTCCAGGGGTTCCCTCAAGTAGGACCCACCCACTGCGTTGGGGCAGATGAGCACCTTGTTGGCCGGGACTCCCGACGCAACGATATTGCTCTTCATGGCCTCACCCAGAGTTACCACCAAGTCAGCGCTGCGCATGACGTCGGCCTCGCGCTCCATAAACAACTGATAGCGCTCGCTGCGCCGTGCATTGTCGCCGCGGGTTGATGCCCAAGTGTCGGCAAGCTGCCCACGAACCTCGTAAACCCAGGGTAAGTCCAAAGCGTTTGCTACTTCGCGTGCAACCACGCCGTTGACAAAGTGAGTAGTTGTATGAAGAACGGAAGGCTTGAAACTCCGGGCTACTTTGAGAAGTTCATCGGCCTGCTGCTGTAAGCGACCATCCATGGACTTGGCCATGTGGCTTGGAAGTAAGCGAGTGTAGTGGACTCCATCTACAACGTCGTCGTTCCGCGCGGTCAGTGCACCGATCTGTACCGGATAGCCCAGACGGGTGACGGCTAACGTCTCCCAACCGGAGTCTTGTTGCGACGTGAGGATCGAATGGGTCCGCCGAGCATAACCACTGGCCGTATGGGGTACGGAATTCGTCAAGAGGTGCATGACGCGCCGAGGCTTTGGCTCGAAGCTGATTCTCGGCAATACGGGGCGCCATCCCCTGAAGACTTTGAGCTCTGATTCGAGTCGTGCTCGCTGCCTGGCCATACCTGCGGGCTGACCTGTCAAAGCCTCTACAGCCCCGGACATGTCGCCGTCGTACCACTTGCGTCGCGCCGAAGTCGCAGGACGTTGACGTGCGCCCTCGGCTTGACGCAAGAAGATGTCCGCCCATTCAAGCTGTCCCGCGGCAAGTGCAATTTCGCTTGCCCTCCGAGCTTGGCCGGCTGTGATTCTCTGAGCCGAAGTGCTTTCGAACCGCTTCACCAATCCGCCAATGTCACCAGCAGCGAGGCTTGCGAGCAAAAATAGCGGTTTGGACGATCTTGGTGCTGCTTTTGTGACCATGGTGGCAGCGGGCCCAACCACGGATGAAGGCAGCCGCCTAAGTATCAAAAGCACCAGCATGAAGGGTGCCTCCGTCAGGTGTTCAACAACGGTGCTTGCTGCCAACTTGAAGTTGGTCATGACGCGAATCATGTGGATTCCCGCCGTTCTGAAGCCTGCGTAGTCTTGGCTGCTACTTTTGCGATCTCCTGCATATATTGAAGGGCAAGATGTGCATAGTCCGCATGCTCACTTACCCACTCACGACCACTTTTGCCTGCTGCGAGCCTTTGTCGGTCTTGGGAAAGCTCGCGCCACAGTTGAGCAACAGCTTCAGGATTGGCCTGCACCACGTCACCCGCCTGGGCTTCGCGGATGATTCGCTCAGCCTCACCTCGGACGATTGCGGTCACATGCCTGCCGATCGCCAGAACCTCGTAGGTCTTCGATGGAACGGTGGTCTCAAATGACTTCCAGTCATCGCGGAGCGAGACGATGCAAGTGTCCGTTTCCCGGTACTTTTCAAGAACAGCCGGGCCGTGAAGCGATGGGTAAAAAGTCACCGGAGCGTTCAGTTCCCGAGCGAGCTTGACCAATTGAGGCCTGGTTGTACCTTGGCCGACCAGTGTCAGATGAAAACCATCTCCCAACAACGCGCTGGCTCGGATGAGAATGTCCAGCTTCTGGCTCTTGCCGTGATTACCAAGGTAGAGAGCCCGGAACTCCGTACGATCAAGAGCGGGGGGCTCCAGGAATGGGACTGTATGGAGATCCAGTCCATTACTGACCGTGGCTACATGCTTGATGCCCCGCGCGCGAAGCGTGTCAGCAAATCCTTCTGTCACTGTAACCACCAGGTCAGCCCGTTGCTGCAAGAACTCCACAGCATGCTCCACAAGACTCTTGACGCTGCCCTGGACGATACGAGCGTCACGTGCCAGGTCCGGCCATGCATCCCGCATCTCGACGATGAAAGGGACTCCCCTGAGCTTGGAGAGAACGTACCCGGTCGCCAACGTAGGAAGGCTGGGAGCCGTGGCGAGAATGGCGTCGGGTTTCTTGCCCCCCAGGCCCACGGGAACGGACATAACGGCAGAGAACAGCTGATCCATGAATCGGGCAAGGGACGATGTGCCCATGTGCCTCAGATAGGGGACCCGTCGGATGGTTTCACCATGAGGACCTCGCTGATGCGAAAAAGCGAGTCCGGCTTGCCTGCGGGGCAGATTGCGCCGGCCGTTTGGATAATGGGCCACAGGCGCAACAACGTCCACGTCCCAGCCAGCTTTACGGAATTCACGAGCGAGGGAGGCCCACCTGCGTTGGGGTGGGCTATGTTCTGGCCAATAAGAGTGTGTGAGGAGCATGAGGCGCATCGGTGATGCAGGATTTTCCGCAGCCTGTTCCCCGGTGAGGGAGTAACCCATGGGCTACTTGCCGTTAAGACGGGGGCGAGGACTCCCCTTGGAACGCAGAGCACGGAAGTATGCAACGCCCAGCAGAATCAGCACGAGGATGGTAACCCCTTGGACAAGGGGGTTATTCTCAGCAACGGGTGCCAAGGCAACCTTTAGCGGACCCGCAATATCGGCGCTGGCAACGGGTGGCGCCGCTGATTTGGTTGGCAATGGAGTGGGCGTTGGAGATGGTGTGGACTCCGAAGGGGCCGTCGTCGTTTCCTCAGGAACCAAAGGTTGATCAACGTAGCCCTGAACCGCGCCTTCCGCGGGCAGGTTTGGCAAAAGCGTCTCTTGGGTGGGAGCGGTGGGAACAACTGTCTCAACGGCTGGCGGGGCCACAGGCCCGGTGACCGGAGGAGCAACGGGTGCCGGCTCAACAGCCGGAGGAGCTGGTTCCGGCGTTTTCTCCGGTTCCAAAGGAGGGGGGGTCGGAGACGGCTCCAAAATCGGAGGCACTACGACCGGTGGCACCACTGGTGGGGTGGGAGTTGCGGTTTCAGTAGGTTGCCCGGTTTCACTGCCTGGTCCCGGCTCCAGCTCGGTGGCGACAGCGGGCTGAATGCCTATGAACCCGATGCTGGCCAGCAGAAAGACCACGAGCACGGCTTGAACACGTTTGATTCCAGTGCCCAACTTTCCCCCCGTTGTATGTGTTTCAGAACGCTTTCGGCGATCCATTTATCGCAACCACCTGAGACATGACGGCGCGCGGACGTTCCCCTCCGCGGAGGGGCGACCCGGATTAGTTTATCGTATGGACTAGACCCATCCCCTCAGCCGCAGAGATCCGCCGGGAGCCCGCCCGCCGGGGCGGGATAATGCCCTCTCTTGGTAGAGTCGTCTCTGCTGATGTCGATTCAGAGGAATACATGAAGCCCGCTAACCTCTTCCGACAATCATCGCCGCAGAGGCCATCCCCCATAGGAATAAGGCGATGGGCCGTCGCCATGCTCGCGGCCCTCCTTGTCGTCGTATGCGTGATCTTCGCTCCCTGGGACAATAACGCCGGAACACCCAACACTGCCGTAACACCCAACGCCCCCGCTTCGCCGCCCACCCATCCCATCAGCGGTTACTTCATCACCGCCAATACCGAGTCATCCGCCAACAGGGACAAGATGGCTGATATCAAGGCCTTGGGTGGAGATACAGCGATCACTTTTGGCACCCTTCTGAGGCCGGCCACGGAGGAGTCCCTTCCTACCGACTGCGTTGTGCAAGGTATGGCCTGCGGCAAATTCGTCAGCACCTCCTTAAGTGTTCATCGATACTTCACCTATTCCGATGGAAGCCACTGGGGGGAGTCTGTCTCGAAGTGTCCCAATGACCGGACTGTCTCATCCGCCGGCAAGTCGTACACCATATTGGTGCTGCCCACAGAGGGCCGCGGCTGCAACTCCCCCGACGGAACCTATGACGTGGTGATAGTGGGGGGCAGCAAAGAGTCCGCCGAAGATCCAGCCGCCGCATTGTCGTCGGCGGCCACCGAACTGGACATGAAGTTCTACGCGGGTCTCCCGGCACCAATCAAGCGGACCGACGTGGATTACCTTCCCGATCTTTCATACATCAATACCCTTGACCTTTTCACGGAGCGGTTCCTGGAATATCAGGCCGCTAATAATGACGTTCCCGGTCTTGCCGGCTTTTATCATCACTTCGAGATGCCGATCAGCTCCGCTCAATTCTTCGACCCCGTTTTGTCTCTCTACAAGATGCAAAACACGGCAATCAAGCGCGTACTTCCGACCCGTTCAGCGATCGTTAGTCCGTATATAGAATCCAGATCAGCGGCGTCCAACGTCAGCCCTCAGGATGCCCGGCTCGGGATACGCAGGATCGCCCAGACCTCTGGTGGCCTCGCGCTGAACATCGCCATCCAAGATGGCATGGGAACTGGAAAGGGCGCAGCGTACATGCCCAGCGAGGGCAACGATCCCGTGGATACTTTTGCCGCAACCATCGTCGGCAAGGGGACGTGGGGAGAGAAGTACGTGGCACCCAATAGGGACTACTTCCAAGCCGCGGCGGATGGCATCACCGGGACGGGTGCCGTTTTGTGGGCCAACTTGGAAGGCATGGCCCCCTCCACAGAGTCCAATACATGCGGCAACAGCCTTCGTGGGCAAACCACCTTGGAGAGAATGGATCGCCAGCTTCAACAGATGGCTCCGGCTGAAAAGATAATTTCATTCATGTGGGATCCGTACTTCACGTGCAAAGGCACCGGCACGCCGCTCAAGGAGGAACTGCAGTCGGGACATACGTCGCCCGTCGTGACGGACGCTAAGGTCGACTCAGACGCAGGCGTAATAACCGTCAACGGATTCAATCTCTCCGGCGGACAAGTGAAAGTGTCCTGGACCACAAGTGACGGGGCTTCCCATGAGTTGGACTCAAACCCTTCAAGCACGGCGGAAAAAGGCGGTGAGGACGGCAGCTCTAATCCAAGACTTGAATCGATCGTCATCAGCCTCGATGGATCAACGCTGCCCCCTGGAACCCCGTACCTGGTGAACGTCACCAGCCGGCAGGACTCCGGCCAAAAAGTGGAGTTTGCGGACGGCGTATTTTCGCCTTGATAGAATCGTCACTGCTGATGCCAACATCAAGGAACACATGACGCTCCCGAACGATACCGAAACTCCCACCTCAGAGTCCCGTCCCAGACGGCAGAAAAGCGGCAAGAAAACTGTACGGAACGTACTCCTTGGCTTTGCAGCCGCCGTGCTCGTCGCGGGTCTGATTGGGGGTGGCTACCTTTACAACCTTGCTCAGACGTTCAATTCGGGCACCACCAAGATCGAGACGGCCTTCCCTGAAGAGTCGACTCGGCCTCAGAAGACCGAGCCCGTGAATGGCACCGCCGCAATGAACATCCTTGTGATGGGTAGTGACACTCGCGGGTCTGCGGAGCTCGACATTGATACTCAGGCTTCCACCGACCAGCGCGCTGACACGTTGATGCTCGTGCACATCCCGGCAGACCGCAAGAACGTGTACGCAGTATCACTCATGCGTGACCTTTGGGTGGATATTCCGGGGAAGGGGGAGTCAAAGATCAACTCTGCCTTGGCTCTTGGGGGCGTGCCACTGATGGTCCAGACTGTTGAGTCCCTATTCCAACAGCGCATTGATCATGTCGCAATGGTCGATTTTGAAGGCTTCAAGGGTCTTACTGATGCTCTGGGCGGAGTCGAAGTGGATGTAAAGATCCCCTTTGCACCGGCGAAGGGCCCCATGAAGGGCCACTACTACGAAGCCGGAAAGCAAACGCTTAATGGTGATGAGGCACTGGCTTTTGTCCGTGAACGTATGTCATTCAGCGATGGCGACTACCAGCGAGTGCGGAACCAGCAGGCGTATATGAAAGCAATCATCAGCAAGACGATTGCACGGGAAACCCTGACCAACCCTATGACCGTCAACAGCATGGTTAGCGCTGTGACTCCTTTCATCAGCGTCGACAAGAGCTTCGACGCTGCCGCCATCGGGAGCCTCGCCGTTGGTATGAAGGATCTGCGAGCAAATGACACAGTGATGTTCACCTTGCCCACTCTCGGCACGGGCACCTCAGCTGACGGCCAGTCGATTGTTGTCGCCGATACAGCAGCCATCTCGGACATCGCAGGAGCCCTTTCCAAGGACCAGTTAGGCGCCTATGTCACGGCCCATGCTCTGGAAAAAGGTAACTAGCACCGGAGTCAGCCGCAACTGTTGTCGCTGGGCCTAGGCCCCTGTACGCGCACTCGTCGCGTCCAGGGGCTTCTTTGTGCCTTCCTGGCCACTGGCAAATTGAACTGAGCACCGTTCCCATTCAGAGTCAGGCCCTGACGCAGGAGCTATTCGAACGGAAACGGAGCGCGCACTAATCGTTAGGATGCGCCATTCGCTTTGCAGAAACCGTTGGCTCGGATTGCTTCTACAACTCCGGCCGCCTCGGTATCCGCTATGGGATCGTCAGCACGGTTGAAATGCTTGACCACAGTAGCCACCAGCGCTTTGTCGCTGCCGCCTTGAAGGATGGCGGCGCAGACATAGCGGGAATTGGTTGCGATCTCTTCCTGTGTGAATTTCGGAGCCACTGGAGAAATGCGCTTCAAGAGGTCAGCGCTCTGTTCTTCCGTCACCTTGGGGACTGCTGGTTTGGACTCCGTAGTCGTAGGCTGGGGCTCGGACTGGCTCGGGGCGGAGCACCCAGCCAGGGCGAGTGTGATCAGGGCAGCGGAGAGTGCGCGTCTCATAACTGTGGAATTCTCCTGGGGGTAGCAGTACAGGTCGTGGGCACTTGGCCCGCAGACGACACTATCCGATGCGGTGCCACGGACCCACTTGTCACCCGTGCTTTAGGGGCGCCCAGCTCTTGTTGTGATCCTAACTCGTCAGCGAGGCCGGTTGTCGCGCAAGCTTTAGTTCCCACCAAAAAGTCCCGCCAACTTGACGTTGGCGGGACTCCGTGGGTTTGTGGAAATTTGAGATCTACGAGGGTTAGGCTCCGACGCTTGAGTTGGAGTAACCGATTTGAATTTTGGACCCTGTAGGAAGCGTACCAAGCGCTTGGCTAAGGACGATCTCGACCATCGTGACAATTATAGTGGTCGATGACTTGCTGACCTTATGTAAGGTGACTTGGCCTAGACCTGGTACTTGAATGACTGTGTTCGGGGCAACCGATGCGTTGATTGCCGGCAGTCCAGCAATCCTGAGATTCGTAAATGTCGACGTGTCGGTCAGCTTAACTGCGCCCCCACCCGGAGCACGGCTTGCACTGGTTTCTGCCTTGATAGCGTCAACTTGTATGACGCCGTTAAGGACATTGACTCCTCCGATGGTATTGACCACGGTGCTCTTCGCCTCAGGAGTCAGAACGCCCGTAGCTGTCGTCACGGAAGCTCCAGCCGAAACCGCGCCTGGGATGTTGACTGCGGCCACATTCGCCGTCGTCGTTCCTCCCGCGCATTTAACGGACGCCAGTGCAGTGGGGCCGGACCCAATGAGACCGGATGCCAGGGTAGCCCTTGTGCCATATCCTGTCCCTGCGAGATAACCGGTCTGCGGTGGCGTCAACTTGACGTTGCTGACTCCGAGGCGGATGTCTGTACCAACCTTTAGACCAAGTAGCCCTGCTTTCAGAATTTCCACCCGCAATGCCGTGGTGGAGACTTGGTAGGTGGTGCCAACCAAGCGCTTCTCTTGGCCGTTCAGTGTAACTTTTCCTACCGAACCCAGAAGCGGCACTTTGAGGTCAATAACGGTATTGGCTGCCGGATTGGCGTTTACAGCGATGCCCAACACTTTAAGGTCGGCGATAGTTGTTTGATTTGTCCCGGCAAAAGCACCGGCGGTGTTCTTCTCTGCGGTGCTTTCGGAGGTTATGGCACCCGCGGTAATGAGACCACCGAGCAGGTTCGCCCCGGCTACGGTCGACTTCCCCTCAATGCGTTTACTTGTTGTGGTGAGCACTGTCTTGACAGTCGTGTTTGCATTGCCGACAGTTCCAACGGCGGGGACGTTAAGCCCGCTGACGTTGTTGGAGGCCGTCTTACCCGTAGCACCCGTGCAGGCAATGCTCGCGCTGGCAGTTGGACCGGAAGTCAGTGTCTTGTCCGTGTTGAAAATGTATGACCCGTATGCGGACCCCGCAAATCCAGTAGTGATTTGTGCCGGCGTAATGCTTGTAGTGGCAAAGGCCGAAGATGTGGCGCCGCCCGTAAGCGCAAGCGCAAGAGCGCCCGCCAAAGCGACCATAGAACGTTTCATGTAATGCCCCCAGTAGTAGAACACGATGCTGCGATGGTGATCACACCGTAACGTCCAAGGTGCCTACTGGCAATAGACCGAAAAGCCAAGAAGCTTTCATACTTGGAATTTACGATTCCCGCATAATTGTTGCGACTTTTTCAACACAATCTCTAATGGTCGCCCCTTCCCCTATCTCTGGCCCTGTCACCCGTCGGGTTCCTAGGGCTTTACGCCGCCCACCCCCACGCCACTCGTTCGTCATCGGTAGTATTCACCCGCGATGGCATGCGGGCTATAGAATGCCCGTAAAGACGCGCTTCAGCGTCACGACTTCCGGGGGATTCTTTGAGTAGTGTTTTAGCTGGTTCGCGCCCGTGCCGACCGGTGGGTATACGACGACGGCATAGAGTCTCCGGGTTCGGCACCGCCGCTTTGACCTTGGCACTGGCGTTGGGAACGGCTGCCGCACCGGCAACGGCTGACGTTGTCAAGGATGCTGTCCTGGTGGGTGAACAGCCTTCCAATATAGCCGTAAATTCGGTAACCGACACGGCCTATGTGTCGACTTTAGGCGGCATTTACAGCATCAGCGGGGGTGGCACGGCGAATGTGTATCAGCCCGATATCTTGTCGTCGCGCATCGCTGTAAACTCAGCGACGAACAAGATCTACGTCAGCGATTCCAGTTCGGTCGCAGTAGTTGACGGCGTGACCCACGCAGCCACCACCGTCTCAGTTGGCGCTAATGCAGACGTCATTGCGGTAAACGAAAAGACCAATAAGGTCTATGTCAGCACAGCAAATGGCCTCAAGATCATCGATGGCGCTACAAACGTGGCCTCTCCAGTCCTGAACTCCGCCGGCGCGCAAGACATTGCAGTCAATACCGCCACCAACAAGGTCTACGCTCTTTCCGCCGGGACTGTGAAAGTCATCGACGCCAGCGGAAAGATCACGTCAACTGTGTCCGTAGGTGCGGGCGGGATCGGTGCTATCGCGATCAATCCGTCAAAGAACAAAATCTACGTCACGACGACACCGAAGTATGGATCCAGCGTTAAGGTCATCGACGGTGCCACTGACAAGATCACGGGATCCATGTCATCCGGGGGCCCACTCGGAACTTTGGCGGTGAACCCCGCTACCGACAAGATCTACGTCGAATCCGGTACCTGGAACAGCGACGGATCCATCAAGGTGATCGACGGCGCCACCCTGACGGAAACTGCGCACATAGTCACGGCTACCCGAGTTCGCAGCATCGTGGTAAACCCGTCCAACAACAAGATCTACGCCACCATGACTGGCCGTGGAACCACCGTTATTGATGGCCGGAACAACACCAGCAGTGCGCTTTACACGGGCCAGGAACCCGACGCTGCAGTCGTGAACACGTCCAACAACAAGGTCTACGTGGTCAACTCCGAGAGTGATTCTGTGGGCGTCATTGACGGAAACGCGGAACAGCCCGTCAAGAACGACTTCAATGGAGATCTCAAGGCCGACATCTTGGCCAGAGATGCAGCAGGGGTGCTCTGGCTCTACCCCGGCGATGGCTCCGGCGGCTGGCTGCCGCGCCTCCAGGTGGGACAGGGCTGGAACGTCATGAACGCCCTCGTGGCTCCCGGCGACTTCAACGGAGACGGCAATGCAGATGTGCTGGCTCGTGACGGGGGCGGAGTGTTGTGGCTCTACCCAGGCAACGGCTCCGGCAGCTGGCTCACTCGTGTGCAGGTCGGCAGCGGTTGGGAAGGCATGAGCGCAATTGAGGCAATCGACTTTCATGGTGACGGATTCGCTGATGTCGTAGCTCGTGCCCGGGATGGCGCGCTCTGGGTATATCGCGGAGATGGCAAGGGCGGTTGGCTGCCCCGGATGTGGGCCGGTTCGGGCTGGGCCGGAATGTCCGAGATTACTGGCGTAGCCGACTTCAACGGTGATGGGGTCTCTGATCTCGTAGCCCGCGACGGCGCCGGAACTCTGTTCCTCTATCCGCCCAACGGCTATGGAAGCTGGCTCCCAAAGCAGACCATTGGACAGGGTTGGAACAGCATGAACTCACTTGTTGGTCCCGGCGACTTCAACGGCGACGGCAGGGCCGATATTCTCGCCCGCAACGCCGCAGGCGAGCTGTGGCTCTATGCGGGCAACGGCGGAGCATCGTGGCCCACCTCGAGCAAAGTGGGCTCAGGCTGGAACGGCATGTCCGCCATTCTCTGATTCACACCATTTCATGACAACCAACGGCCAACCCTGATCGAATTTGGGTTGGCCGTTGGTGTATCAGCTATAGAATTCGAACACCGACGCTGTTGAGCGTCACGACTTATGGGGGGCTCTATGTCTGTTGCTATTGATGAATCGCGCGCCTTTAGAGAATCAAACCAACGACGACGCCGGGCGGCGGCTACGTTTGTCGCCACCGGCCTAGCGGTGGCTTTGTCGCTGGGAACCATGGCTGCGCCGGCCACGGCTGACATTGTTGGGGATGATTTCCACCTTGAAGGTGAGGCCGCATCCATCGCACTCAACTCCACAACAGACACAGCGTACATAAGGTCAGATGGCGCCGTGCTCAGGGTCAAAGACCGCAGCTCGAGTCAGGTTAAGTGGGTGGGTGACTCGCCGGGGGTGTTGGCCGTCAACTCGACGACGAACAGACTCTACGTCGCAAGTTCTGACGCATCGATGATGGAGAGAAATGCCCTTGTAGTGATCGATGAAGGGACTCAGGAATCCACCCTAATTCCGTTCGATTCATACGTCGGTGATATTGCTGTGAACGAGAGGGCCAATAGGGTCTACGTCAACACGGACGCAGGGATCACGGTGCTAGATGGAGACACTAATACCCCCACTCTCGTGGCGGGTTCCGCAGGCCGTGGTAGGACCATTGTCAATCCAGTCTCAAATAAGGCATACGTACTCTCGAATGCCGGCGTAAGTGTCATTGATGCATCTGGAAAAATCACCTCAACTATGAACGTCGACGGAATTGACGTCCTCAACTGGGCAGTGAATCCTGTGAAAAATAAGATCTACATCACAACCAAGACGATATCCGGTTCCAGCCTCAAAGTGATCGATGGCGTCAGCGACACCATCACCGCCACGCTATCTTGGGACGGCCCCCTGGAGAACTGGGCCCTGAATCCGGCGACAGACAGGCTCTACATCGGTTCGGCTGCTGCATCCAATAGTGGATCCGTCCGTATTGTCGATGGGACCACTATGAAGGAGACAGCAAAAATCCCCACGCCTACGCGGGTGAAGAAAATCGTGGTGAACCCGACGAATAACAAAATCTATGTTTCGATGGCCGACCGAGGTACCACAGTCATTGACGGTGGGAACAACGGCACAACGACGCTGAGGATTTCGCCGTGGCTCATGGCTGCCGTAAACCCGTCCAACAACAAGGTCTACACTGTGGTCGGTAACCACATATCCGTCATTGATGGGAATACAAAACCGCCCGTCAAGAACGACTACAACGGAGATCGCACGGCGGACGTCGTTGCCAGGGACTCGGCCGGATTGCTGTGGCTCTACCCCGGCGACGGTTCAGGTGGGTGGCTGCCCCGTAAACAGGTAGGACAAGGCTGGAACATCATGACAGCCATCGTCGCGCCCGGAGATTTCAATGGCGACGGTAATGCAGATGTTTTGGCCCGCGATGGAAGCGGACTGCTTTGGCTATACCCGGGTAACGGCTCGAGTGGTTGGCTTCCACGCGTCCAGGTCGGAAGTGGGTGGGAGAGCATGACGGCAATTGAGGGCATCGGACAGTTTAACGACGACGAGTTCGTCGATATCGTTGCGCGTTCCAGCGAAGGCTGGCTATTTGTCTATCGCGGCGACGGGAACGGCGGTTGGTTGCCTCGCTATTATGCAGGTTTTGGGTGGAACGGGATGTCCGAAATCACAGGCGTGGGTGACTTCAACATGGACAGCACTCCTGACCTTGTTGCTCGCGACGCAGCCGGAGCACTTCAGCTTTACCGCAACGGTAATGGTTGGCTCCCGACTCAGCAGATCGGCCAGGGCTGGAACGTCATGAACTCCCTGGTTGGACCTGGTGACTTCAACGGTGACGGGAAGGCCGACATCCTGGCACGCAACGCGGCCGGCGAGCTGTGGCTCTACGCAGGTAGCGGGGGCGCAGCCTGGCCAACGGCCACAAAGGTGGGCACCGGCTGGAACGTCATGACGGCCATCCTCTAACGCACTCAGCCATCGAAGGAAAACGGCGGCTGGCCCTGTAAACGATCAGGACCAGCCGCCCCTCACACCACCCAGAAACTCCCGCACATCCCCCGCCACCCGCTCCGGGCACTCCCATAGCACCAGGTGACCGGTCTCCTCATATATCTTGAGGCGCGATCCCGGAATGCGGCTGGCAAGGGTCTCCTGATGATGCCGCGGAACCAGATGGTCGTGGGCGCCCCAGAGAATCAAGGCAGGTGCTGAAATGGTGCCTGTTTCCGTTGGCGGCACCGCTTCGTAATAGCCGCGCAGCGACTCCTTCCAAATGGACGCCGGCATGGCTAAACCGTCCTGCACGCGGTCTTCAATGTAGGAAGCAGGCACGGTGTGCAACAGCCGGTACCAAGACAGAGACCCGCGCACCCACTCCTCTGAAATCGGATCAGTCAGCGAATCCATTTCGGCGGCGAACGCCGGCTTCCCGTGGAGGCTCAACGGCGCCCCGACCAGAATCAGAGATGCCAACAGTTCCGGATGCATCACGGCTAGTTGTTGGGCAACGTATCCCCCGCTGGAAGAACCCACCACATGGGCACGGACAAGGCCCATGGCATCAAACAGAGCCACCACGTCTTCGGCCACCTCCACCAGCGAGTAGCCGCCGGGAGGTTTCTCGGCAAGACCATGTCCACGAAGATCCGGGGCCACAACAACTGCATCCGGAACCGAGGCAATCAGCCGCTCGAAACTGCGCCAGGACTCGCTCCAGGCGTGTAACAAGAGTAAGGGCGTGCCGCCGTCGTCGACTGCTTGTTCAAGGCGACCTTGTACGAAACAGGGGACGCTGATACCGGTGCGCAAGGCGACAGTCCTGATCTCGGACTCCATAGGGCCAGCGTACGCTCGGAGCCCCCGCGGGACGAGGGCAAGGGCACCCGGCGAACTACCAGCTAGCGAGGCTATGGTTGCTGGGTCCCGCCTGATCCCCCATCAGGCGGGACACTTTCGTTTCAGCCCGCCGGCCTACTTTGCGCGGGTGGCGGCCCACTGCCGAAACCCATCAGCGATCTCCGCAGCGTGAGTGTGATGGAGGTAGTGCTCTCCCGGGAGCGGCACCACTGTGCCATCGATGACGCTCGAGGCCTGCCTCTGATGCAACCCCAGCCACTCCGGTGTCTTCGTATTTTCCGACACCACGAACAGCAGCAGGGGCAGCTCCTTTGCGAAGCCGGTCCCCAGCGCGTGCTCGAAGTTGGCGCGGATGTGGGTCATCTCGTTCAGATATGTGGAGGAAAGGGAGTTCCGCTGCGTCAGCATCTGCATCTGCTCGCGTGCCTGATTTGAGTAGGCGTCGCCATACCCGTCGCTGGCTGCGGACACCAGGCGGAGAAGCCCCAGGCTCTTCGCAGCGGACAGGAGACCGGTGGGGAACTGGGTGTCCATGCCGGGTTGCCCGGGAACGCTCGAGTCAATGCCGACGAACGCCGTCACCTCCTCCGGATAGCTGGCGGCATACTCAATGCCGTAGATCCCGGCGATGGAGTGCCCCATCAGGATGTACCGGTCAACGTTGAGCGTCTCAAGTGCCGAGTGGACCTCCGAAACAATATTTTCAGTGGTTCTCTCCCGCTCGGTTCCATCACTCAAGCCGTACCCAAACGGTTCCACCACAATCACCCGGTGGTCCTGGGCGAGGTTATCCACCAACGGTTGAAAGTCGAGGAAAGGAGAAGACGTACCAAATCCCGGCAACAGGACAATGTCCTCCCCCTCGCCGTTGACCACCACATTCATCAAGCCGCCTGCGACTTCCACCTTCTGCCCATACGACACAACACGGTGGCTTTCCGATTCAGCCGCCACCACGTTCACCACGGTTGTAGTGGCCAAACCCACCGCCAGCACGGCACCTACTGCGGTGACCGACACGAGCATTTTCCTTACAGACCTCTTCAAACCTGCCTCTCCCAAGGCGCACGATGCGCCCATGCCTTCAGCCTCGTCCTTAGCGGGACTCCGCGCGTCACCCCTGAGTAGTCACCTGTGTACCGCGTTGGTGGTACAGGCGAATCGTCCTCAGGATGAAACGTCCACGGACGCTGCCTCGCAATACTGGGAGGGTGCCGCCACATCGCCCTCCCGGAGTCACCACGCACCTGAGCGACGTCATCGTGGTCGCTGTCGTTGTGCTCTTTGCCGTCCTGCCGTTTCCCGACCACGTCTTCCGGGCACGCGGAGCACTGCTCTTGATAGCGATCTTGCCGGTCGTGGCGATGCCGTTCCGTCGTCATTGGCCGCTGGCAACGCTCGGGATCAGCCTTGCCTGCAGCGTGATCGTCGCAGTTGCAGGCATGCTGGCACCCAGCACTCTGATTGCCGCTGTGATCGCGGCCTATTCAGTGACAAGCAGGACCCGCCGCGTCGCTGGGACTGTTGCTGTGGCTCTGGCCGCGCTCCTCGTGTTCCTCGTCAGCGCACTCCCGCTGGGCGATTTCTTTGACTCCCGAGCGCTGCAGTTCGTCGCCTTCATCGTTCTGGCCGGAGCCATGGGCGACGCCGCCAGATCGCGGCGTGAGTACATCGCCGCCGTGACGGAACGGGCCGAACGCGCTGAGCGCGGTAAAGATGAAGAAGCACGACGGCGGGTGGCTGAGGAACGCGTCCGCATCGCCAGGGACCTCCACGACGTTGTGGCCCACCAAATCTCGGTCATCAGCCTGAGCGCCGGCGTCGCATCCTCCTCCCTCGCAACCCGGCCCGAACGGGCACAGGAGGCGCTGACCACCATCCGCAGTGCGTCGCGCACAGTACTTGCCGACATCGGGTCGCTGATGTCCTTGCTGCGCACCGAGGATGCAAACGATGGTCGTGACCTCCTCCCCCAAGCAGGGTTGACTCAGCTCGACGAGCTCATGGCACGCTTCGATCAAGCGGGACTGCAGGTGGAACTGCATCAGGGGACAGGCATTCCGGCACTCTCACCGGCCAGCGACCACGTTGCCTATCTGGCTTTGCAGGAGGGACTCACGAACGCTCACAAGCACGGAGCAGGCGGGCAAACCGCCGTCGTCATTTGCTCCAGCGAAGGCGACATTATCCTGACAGTCACCAATAGGCTTCGTGCGGGGGATGCGGGAACTGTGGCCAGCGGACATGGGCTGCGTGGGTTGCGCGAACGGGTTGCCGCCGTACGGGGCACAGTGGAAACAGCAAGTGTCAACGGCGA
Source organism: Paenarthrobacter sp. CCNWLY172 (assembly GCF_037402035.1). Classification (NCBI taxonomy): domain Bacteria; kingdom Bacillati; phylum Actinomycetota; class Actinomycetes; order Micrococcales; family Micrococcaceae; genus Paenarthrobacter; species Paenarthrobacter sp. CCNWLY172. Next base: position 224,164 of record NZ_JBBEGB010000001.1, on the reverse strand, counting down.
ATTCCGACTCGTGGTGACGGTGCCGTCAAGCGTGAAGGGAGCACTCCGATGATCAGTGTCTTGGTAGTGGATGACCAGCCCCTGGTACGCCAGGCCGTGCGCGACATTCTGTCCGACAGTGGCGGGATCCGGGTGGTGCGCGAGGCATCGAATGGCAGGGAAGCTGTCCGCGCCGCCGCCGAAGCAGCCCCCGACGTCGTTGTCATGGATATTCGGATGCCGGAAATGGACGGCATAGCAGCCACCTCGGAGATCATCGCGGGTCCATCCGCCCGGACGCCGCGGGTGCTCATCCTCACCACCTTTGAGGAGGACGAATACATCGTGGCCGCCCTCCGTGCCGGTGCGAGTGGATTCATTGGAAAAGGGGCGGAGCCGGAGGACATCGTGCGCGCCGTGAGAACCATCCATTCAGGTGAATCGCTGCTCTCCCCCGTTGCGACGCGGGCACTCATTGAACGATTCGTGGAGCCCCTTCCACTGGCATCTGTATGGGAAGACAGGAGCCTCTCACGCTTGACCGAGCGGGAGCGGGAGGTGCTGGTTCTGGTGGCCCGGGGACTGACGAACCGGGAGATCGCAGCCAGCTTGGTCATTTCCCCGCATACGGCAAAAACGCACGTCAACCGGATCATGACCAAAGCGGATGCCCGGGACCGGGCCCACCTGGTGATCCTGGCTTACGAATCGGGTCTGGTTTCCGCAGGGTTTTGAGCAGCGCAGACAAAAGACCTAGGTAGCCAGGCGGCCAGCCGCCGTCGACGCTTGGCTTTTCAGCCGTTGGCACTAGTCGCGGCGAGGAACCGGCTGCGGCGGGACGGCAGGGTCTGACGCCGGTATACAGAACCTCAGTCCGTCGCCCCAAAATCCGTTGTTGGTGCAGTACAGGGGCACCTCTTCGTTGACGACATGAAGCGTGGGATTCCGCATGCGTTTGGACACACTGAAGGTAAGTTCCACTGTGCCGTCAGGGGACTTGCAGCTGTAGGCGCCGTTCCACGGGCTCACGTCTTCGCAGGTGTTGAGTTCCCTCGATACGCCGTCCCGGTCCACGTACTCCCAGGTCCTGTCCGTCTTCTCGCCCACCTGAATGACGGAATTTGGAACGGACCGGGCATAGTCACGGGTAAATGACCGCTCGTCGCAGCCCGCGGCTGTGAGCGTGAGCAACGCAAGCAGGGCGAAGCCTACTTTTGTTACACGACGCATTCCGGTGTCCCCCATCAGCTGAACTCTGCAAAGCCTATCCATATGCTGGCCTGAAGAGCGCCTCGCCCGTGCGCGGGGTCAGAACCCCTTGGGCACGGGGGCGTAACAGTCCCTTTGGAACCGTCACTGATTTAGTAAGGTTACTTATCTTCCTGTACTATCTGTTCCCATGAACAGCCCGGCAAAGCCCCCGACGTCAAAACTCAAGCAGTCGATTACCGGCCCGCTGCTTTTCCTCTTTATCCTCGGCGACGTTTTGGGCGCGGGCATCTACGCCTTGGTGGGGAAGGTTGCGGGCGAAGTGGGAGGTGCTGTCTGGATTCCCCTGGCGCTGGCCCTGTTCCTGGCCATGCTCACCGCCGCCTCCTACGCGGAGCTCGTGACAAAGTACCCGAAGGCCGGCGGGGCGGCAGTCTTTGCTGAGCGGGCTTTCAAAGTCCCCCTGGTTTCGTTCCTGGTGGGCTTCAGCATGTTGGCTGCCGGAGTGACCAGCGCGGCCGGTTTGAGCCTCGCCTTTGCCGGGGACTACCTCAAGCCACTCTTGGACGTTCCCGTCACTCCCACAGCACTGGTGTTCCTGCTGCTGATCGCACTCCTGAACGCACGCGGGGTCAAGGAATCCGTGAGGGCAAACGTGGTCATGACCGTCATTGAGGTATCAGGCCTGGTGTTGGTGATCGTCTTGGTTGGCCTGATGTTCGGCCGCGGAGACGGCGATGCTTCCCGCGTTCTTGAGTTCAACCCCGCGGTGTCGCCCGGAGCAGGAATCCTCGCTGCATCCCTGCTGGCGTACTACTCGTTCGTGGGCTTTGAAACCTCTGCCAACGTTGCCGAAGAGGTCCGGGACGTCCACCGCGTCTACCCCAAAGCACTGTTCGGGGCGTTGTTGACCGCCGGAGCCATCTACATTCTCATCGGTTTGGCCTCATCCATTGCCTTGTCGCCCAGTGATTTGAGCAGTTCTTCAGGTCCCTTGCTGCAAGTTGTCCAAGCCACTGGTTTTGGAGTTCCGGACTGGCTCTTCGGCCTGGTCGCACTCATTGCCGTAGCCAACGGCGCCCTGCTGACAATGATCATGGCCAGTCGCCTGGCCTTTGGAATGGCGGAACAATCATTGCTTCCCACAGGCTTGGGGAAGGTCCTCCCCCAACGGCGTACCCCGTGGGTAGCCATTCTGGTGACCACGTTGGCGGCAATGCTACTGACCGCCACCGGCGACCTCGGCTCCCTCGCCGAAACGGTGGTCCTGCTTCTCCTGTTCGTCTTCATCAGCACCAACGTGGCCGTCCTGGTGCTGCGCAAAGACACAGTGGAACACCAGCACTTCCGCGTCCCAGTGGTGATTCCATGCTTGGCATTGGCCTCCTGTGTTCTCCTGCTGTTCCAGCAAGGCCCGGAAATCTGGTTGCGAGCAGCCATCCTCTTGGCAATCGGGCTCGTCCTCTTTTTCGTTACGCGCTGGATTCAGGGGCGCCAACGGACAGGCCTGCCCGCGGCCAACGAACGTCCCGAGGCGCAATTTGCAGAGTCCAAGAAGGGCAAGGAGGCTGGAAGCCCATAGGCTGTGGAACTGTACTTGCCACAACCTCGAGGAGCCTAGTGAACATCGACATCCCCTGGAACCGCGGCGAGTGGACCAACCAGCCGGCAGCCGTCGTCGAGCAGGCAGGTGACCTGCTGGTGACTGCAGCCGAAAGCAGCGACGCTTGGCGCGTCACGTCCTATGGATTTATCCACGACACAGAGCACGCGCTGCTTGCCCCTTTTCCCCAGGACAGCGCCATGGAGGTTGAGTTCACCGCCGCGTTTTCCCAGCAGTTCGACCAAGCTGGCATCTTCGTCCGTGTCAGCGCCGAGCACTGGATCAAGGCGGGCGTCGAATTCGCCGACGGCGCCGCTCAGCTGGGTGCGGTGGTTACGGACCGCTTCTCTGACTGGTCCTTGGCACCGGTCCCGGAATGGAACGGCGGGCGGGTCCGCATGAGGGTCAGCCGTTCGGGCGATGCCCTGACCATCCGGGCGGCTTCAGCCGACAACGAACTCCAGTTGGTCCGGGTGGTGCCGTTGGCGCCGGACGTGGTGGCCGTCGCCGGGCCTTTCACCTGCGCACCAACACGCGCAGGGTTGACCGTACCCTTTCACTCCTGGCGGGCTACGCCAGCGGACAGCCAACTCCACTGATGCCAACAGAGCGGAACGAGGTTGCGGGTCCCGTCGTTCATGAGATTATGGAGTTTCCTGCGGCCTGCCATTGAACAGTGCTGCAACTCAGTTGGCTCCAAAACAAGCCTGTGGGGGGCACATGACTGTGGAAGATACTGCGAGTCTCTGGCGTACTGACCCTACGACGTTCCGCGACGTGGCGATCAACCGCCAATCGGTGGAAGCTGCGTTGGCTGGTGAATGTCCACCGGTGGAGCGCGTCCGGTACTTGGCGCTGTTGGGCCGGGACAATGAAGCCCTCGACGAAGGCTTCAAGCTGCTGCCCCACACGCCTGACCGCCGCGAGCTGTTGCTCATACTTGCGCAGGTCAATCAACGCCAGTACCGCTGGCACGACGCAGCCGTTCTCCACGAAAAGGCGCTGCGAACAGTCCAGTCACCGGAAGAAGAGGCCTACGTTCGCCACCACATCGGCCGACGCCTTTTCGACGAAGCCCGTTTCCGTGCCGCTGCCGATGAGTTTCAGTGGGCAGCGGACCTCTACCGGGTCGCCGGCCAGCCTGAACTTGCCGAAGATAACCGCCAAGCCATGCGGCACGCCCTGCAGGTGCACGGTGCCGAGCGGGCCGTGGGACGTTCTGCATTCGACCTCTCCTGAACCCAACGGCGAGTCCCGCCGTCGCACGCCCACTGCAACGCAACCCCAGCTCAGCACCGTCCTGATGTAACCTAGTAAGGAAGCTGACTATTCTGGAGAGCCTGGGGGCCTGAATGCCTGACATGGACCGATGGCCAACCAGCCGGCTGCTGTCCACGGCGGCACGACTGGTGGAGCTGGCCTGGAACGATGAGTTGCGGCCTCTGGGGCTGACCTATCCGGCAGTATTGACGCTGGAAGCCGTAGCGACGGCAGGGCCTATCGCCCCCGGGAAACTTGCCCAAAGCGTCCGCGTTCAAGCGCAAACCATGGGACCGCTGCTGTCCAGGCTGGAATCCCGGGGCTATATCCACCGACAGCCCAATCTCTTCGACCGCCGCAGCCAACTGGTATCGATTACCGATCTGGGGTTGGCGCTGCTGGAACAATCCCACCATTTGGAGAACGATGTTCTGTCCGCCATCATGTCGGACTCGGGGAGCTTGCGCGAAGAGTTACTGGCAATCGTTCGCCACTCCAACTTCAGCTGAGAGTTAGGCAGTCCCACGTAGACGGAAGTCATCCATCAGGGCAGTATGGAGTTATCCGCTGATGAAGCCCGGCGTCCCAAGGAGAAAACTCTCTCTCCACCACCACACCGGGCCGGCCGCATTATTGGTGACACCCGGGCGAACCAAAAGGACACCATGAGTGATCTTCGAATCGGCGACACCCTTCCAATAGATCTCCTGAGCTTCAGGGCCACAGAATGCCTGGTATCAACACGTGCTCCAGAAGCAGAGGACGTCTGCATCCTTGATGCAGGGCATACCGGGCAACATCTCGCGGCAGGCGCAGACATGGTGGTTCGAGCCGCCTGGAGCTAGCCCCTAGGTGCCGCAGAAGGTTCGGTAGGGTCCGAAGCTCTCCGGCGCCGGCAGTGCGTACTCTTCCAGGCCGGGACGTTCGGTCCAAGGGTCGGAGACGGCTGTAAGCAAGCGCTCTACCGGTCCCATCTCTCCCTCAGTTGCGGCAGCGAGCGCCTCCTCCACCAAGTGGTTGCGTGGAATATAGACAGGGTTGATGCTGTCCATGGCATCGGCGTCCGGCGTGAGTGCACGCCAACGCTCCAGCCATGCGTCAAACGCTGCCAGGTCAAGAACGGTCCCGCGGGCGGGCTCAACCTGCCCTCGGGCCGCTTTGCCGAGGTTGCGGAAAAACGAGGTGTAATCCGCGCGCGCCTCCTGGACCAGCTCCAGCAAATCATCCACCAAGGGTGAGGCAACGTCGTCGTCAATGTTCTCCGGCAGCCCAAGCTTGGCTTTCATGCCGTTGAACCAGGCAGCGCTGTACTGCTGGCGGAACCCGTTAAGCGCCTCGACGGCGAGGGCCACTGCCTGCTCCTCATCCTCGTGGATGAGCGGCGCGATCGACTCGGCGAAACGGGCCAGGTTCCACTCCGCCACAACGGGCTGGCTACGGTAGGCGTAGCGTCCCATCTCGTCAATGGAGCTGTACACGGCTCCCGGATCAAAGCCTTCCAAAAAGGCGCATGGACCATAATCGATGGTTTCGCCGGACACTGTCATGTTGTCCGTGTTCATGACCCCATGCACAAACCCGACCAGCATCCACTTCGCCATCAGGGTCGCCTGGACCGAAATGACGCCCCTGAGGAGGCCAAGGTAGCGGTTGCTTTCACCGGCCGCCGACGGGTGGTGGCGCTCGATCGCATGGTCAGCAAGCCGGCGAAGCAAATTCAGGTCATCCGTGGCTCTGGCATATTGGAAACTGCCCACCCGCAAGTGGCTGCTGGCCACCCGCGTCAGAACCGCCCCAGGGAGGAGCGTCTCACGCTGAACCTGACGCCCTGTCCCGACGACGGCAAGGCTCCTGGTGGTGGGAATGCGCAAGGCATGCATCGCCTCGCTGAGGATGTATTCCCGCAGCATCGGCCCAACGGCCGCCCGGCCGTCCCCATTCCGCGCGAAGGGCGTCCGCCCCGAGCCCTTCAGGTGGATGTCGTGGAGTTTCCCGTCAGCTCCGGCAACCTCGCCGAGCAGGAGCGCCCGCCCATCGCCAAGACGCGGTGAATACCAGCCGAACTGGTGGCCCGAGTAGGCCTGTGCCACCGGAGTTGCCTCCTCCGGGACCGCATTACCGATCAACAGCCCAATACCCTCGGGGCTCCGGAGGAACGCAGGATCAAGACCCAGCTCGACGGCGAGTGGCTCGTTGAGTGCCAAAAGCTGCGGTTCGGGAGCCGCCTCCGCCCGCCAGGGAACAGCGAGCTCGGGGAAGTCCCGGGCGAAGTGCCCCTCGAAAGCGATGGTGGAACGCGCTATGTCACTCATCACTCAAGGATATAGATGCTGCTGCCGGCGCGAAATGACGGTACGGTCCGGCTAGCATGTGAACCACTGCCTGTGGCAGGAGATCCATTGGGGACTTGGGCTTTGCCTCACATCTGGTTTTGCCACGCGCGTCACGTTTTGCATTTGGATGTCACTCATAGGAGTGACGGGTACACCCCGCTTGGCTGTTTTTGCCCCCTGACCGAAGGATCAAGCATGCGAGTTCGCGACAACCTGAAAAATGTACGACGCGGCCGACGCCGACTTAGTACCTTACTGGCGGTGCTGACATTGAGCGTTGGTTCAGTGATGGGTTCTGCCCCGGCATCGGTGGCCTACGACTCAGGCGATTTTCATGTCTATACTCACGTGCAGAACGTCGGGTGGACGAGTAACAGCGGAACGGCCGGGCAAGGGCTACGGCTTGAAGCAATCCGTGTGTATCAGGTGAACACGCGTCAGTTTTGCGGTCGGGCGCACGTTGCCACACTGGGGTGGCAGGCGGTCCAGTGCACTTCAACCAGTAACAGACAGATCATACTCGGGACCCAGGGGCGGAGCCTGGCGATTGAAGCGGTGGAGCTCTGGACCCCGGGCTACAACCTCGGGGCAACGGCGCACGTCCAGAACATCGGCTGGATCCAGAAGGCAACCTCATACGCCGGACAGCACGTCACAATCGGTACAACCGGCCAGGGTCTCCGGATGGAAGCTTTCGTGTTTGCTATAAAGTGAGCCTTCCTCCGCCACGCGGCAACCGGGTGTCGGCGAAGTCAGTGCATGAAACCGCTGCCGTCCCAGTCGCGATCATATTTACCGCACCTGGTGCAGCGCCTGTAACGCCCGCTGCCATCCTCTGCTGACTCCACATGCCAGTGGTGGTGGAGGTTCAGTTTGCACATCAACTTCTGGAGCATGGCCATCTCCGTTCGAAGCACGCTCGGACTGCACTGCGCATTCAATGCGTGTCCTCAAAGTTTAAACCGCTGATGCCTGCGGCGGCAGTACTCGTTGTGGGTCAGCCCCGCATCGGTCCATCGAACGAAGCGCTGTTGCTGCCCTGCGGCACCATGACATGCACGGCGTTCCGCTGAACACTGAATTCGGTGGGAGTTACCGCTGCGATTTCGCCGTCGAGGTTCACGGACATGGGCGGCTCCGTGACCAAACGGACCTTTCGGGTCGCCAGGTGGTGAACCCGATCGTGATCAATAAAGCTGCCATCCTTGAGTAACCGTGCAATCTTGACGTGCTCTTTAAGCGGTGCCGCCAGGATCGCGTAGACATCCAGAGTGTGATCGTCGATCCCCGCCATCGGAGCAACCATGTTCCCGCCGCCGTAGTGCTTGCCGTTGCCCACTGCCACCTGAAGCACGTGGTCGAGGTCCATCGGCTCGTGATCGCCGTCCGGGAATTCCAGGCGAGCCCGGAAAGGTCGGTGCCGGGTGTAAGCCCGGATGGTCGCGATGCCGTAGGCCAAAGGCCCCATGTGCCGCTTCAGGCGAGGACTAAGAGCTTCCGTGACACCCACCGACAGCCCCACCGACGCTACGTTGAGGAACGGTTCGCCATTGGCCCGTCCAAGGTCAATGTCCACCACCTTTCCATCCGCGATAACGGCGCAGGCCTCAGCAAGCCCACTCGGTATCTCAAGCGTTCGGGCCAGATCATTGGCCGTACCCAATGGAAGGACACCGAGTATGACGTCCGTCCCGGCAAGGAGTCCGGCAGCAGAGGTCACGGTGCCGTCACCACCACCCACAACCACCAGGTCATGTCCTTCTGAAATCACTTGGCGCAGGGCATCGAACAATCCCGCGCCCGAGGTCACCGGATGCACGGAACGGACTGGCACGCCGGACTTCTTCATTGCGTCCACGGCCAGTTGGCTCGCTGCAGCCCCGCGACGTGATGCCGCATTAATCACCACGGCCGCTGAGCGCACTTGTTGAGGAGCCATCATGTGACCAATGCTAGGCCGAACTACCTTGGAGGAACCTGCGGCTACCCCTTGAAAACCGGCGCCCGTTTCTCCTGGAACGCCCGGAAGCCCTCCGCGTAGTCGTCGGTCTTGCACAGCCGTGCCTGCTCGGCGTTTTCCTCGGTCATTGAAGCCCAGAGGCCCAGGCGCTGATCGCGGATGTGGGCCACGAGTTCCTTCGACGCATTGAAAGCTTCAGTGGCGCCGACGGCCACCCGCGCAACAATCTCCCGCGTCTCGTCCAGCAAAACATCGGCTGGCATGGCACGGCTGAACATCCCCTGCGCCACGGCTTCGGCTCCGGACATGAGGTCGGCCGTGTAGATCAGGTCCAGCGTGCGGTGCATGCCCAGGCGCTCGGTGAAGTACCAGTGCCCGCCCGAGTCCAACGTGGCCCCCAGCTTGGCAAAGGGTGAGCCGAACTTGGCATTCTCCGCCACGTACACGACGTCAGTGGCCAGCAACAGCCCCAGCCCAACGCCCAGGCAAGCACCATGTGCGGCTGCAAACGTGGGTGCCGGGAAGGCCGCCATCTTCTTCAACAGCGGTTCCACGAGGCCGCCGAGGTAAGCCTGTGCGTCATCGGTTTCGGGCGTAACGGCAGCAATGTCACGGCCGGCGCAGAAGGCACGACCCTCACCGCGAAGAAGCAGCGCCCGCACCTCACCACGTGAGGCGGCGGCAGCAGCGTCGTCGTACGCCTTATCCAGGCCGGCCAGCGCGTCCTCGTTAAGCGAGTTCAGCTTTTCGGGGGCATTGAGGACAATTTCGGCAATGCCGTTGGCAATGGAGAGCTCGATCATGGGACTCCTTAGACGTCGAAGTCGACGGTAACTTCTTCGCTGGTGGGGTGGGACTGGCAGGTGAGGACGTAGCCCCTATCCAGCTCGTCCTGTTCAAGGGCGTAGTTCTCATCCATGGTCACCGTACCGGTGATCAGCTTGGCGCGGCAGGTGCCGCAGACACCACCGGCGCATGCGAACGGAACGTCCGGGCGGACACGCAAAGCGGCGTTGAGGATGGATTCGCGGGCATGGGTGGGACTGGCGACGTCGCCGGTCAGACCATCCAGGGTGAAGGTGATCTTGTACGTATCCTGCGACTCGTCCTCCACAACGGGGCGGCCGGCGTTGCCCTCGGGGCGGTCCGGACGGCCAGTGGTGAACAGCTCGAAGCGAACGTGCTCGGGCTCGACGCCACGGGCAGCCAAGGTGTCGCGGCACAGCTGAACGAGCTCGAACGGCCCGCACAGGAACCACTCGTCCACATCCTCGGCGCGGATGGCACTGCTGAGCAGCGCCTGCAGCTTCTCGGAATCAATGCGTCCGGTCATCAGCGGCGCAATGCGTTGCTCGCGGGACAGCACGTGGTGCAGCGCCAGGCGTGATGGGTACTTGTCCTTCAGGTCTGCCAGCTCCTCCAGGAACATGACGTCCATGGCAGCCTTATTGGCGTAAACCAGGTCAAACGTTGTTTCAGGATTGGCCGCCAGCAGCGTGCGCGCAATCGCGATGACCGGGGTAATCCCGGAGCCAGCGGCGATCGCCACGAAGTTGCCCGGCTCTCCTGCCAGTTCCTCCGGGTGGTTCATGGAGTTCATGACGTTGTGCTGAACGGCTGAGCCGTCCTTGCCGTGCCGCGAAATGAACGCACCCTGCGGGCTCATCACGTCCAGAACGTCACCGGCCTTCAGCTCGGCATTGGCCCACGTCGAAAAGACGCCGCCGAGGTCTTTCTTGATGGCTACGCGGATTTCGCTGCTGCCGTCCTCGAAGCTGCGCGGCTCTGCGCAAATCGAGTAGCTGCGCCGGACCTCGTGCGGCTCACCGTTCTCATCCGGCAGTGAGGTGCGCAGGGCCACGTACTGACCGGGAAGGTAGTCGTACTGCCCGGCCAGCTCGGCTGGCACACCGAACGAGACTTCAATGGCATCGTCCGTGAGGCGCCGGACTTCCGAGACGGTCAGGTTATGGAAAGACGCACGACGGCGGCTGGCTGTCTGGGTTTCGGTGGTCATGGAGTTCCTTAGAGGACTTTGAAGTAGTCGAACGGTTCCTTGCAGTCCTGGCAGACAAACAGCGCCTTACAGGATGTGGAACCAAAGCGGGTGAGTTCCTTGGTGTTCAACGACGAACACTGCGGGCATTTCACGGCCAGGCTCAGGCGGACAGGACCGGAATGGCCACCCGCGGCAGCCATACCGCTGGGCGGGGCAATCCCGTATTCCTCCAGCTTGGCCTTGCCGGAATCCGTCATCCAGTCAGTGGTCCACGCCGGGGACAACACCAGGTTGATGCGCACGCTCGCGTAGCCCTCCTTCTCGAAGGCTGTCCGCAGGTCGTCGCCAATGGCGTCCATCGCCGGGCAGCCCGAGTACGTGGGCGTGATGGTGACCTCGACGGCGCTACCCGACGTGCCGCCGTCGTGCTGGTCTGTTGTTTCGGCCGCCTGGACAACCCGGACGCCGCGCAGGATCCCCAAGTCCTCAATGGTGAGGACAGGGATCTCCGGATCGCAGACCGTGGACGCGATGTCCCAGGCCCGCTGTTCAGCGGTCTTTGACTGCGTCCCTGACAAGGCGGTCATGCCGGTCACCAACTCGCGCCCGGGTGTTCGCGGGCCAGGACCTGCATTTCAGCGAGGATGTAGCCCAGGAACTCGGAGTGCTTGCCACGGCGACCGCCGCCCAGGGCCTGCGGGACGCCGGGAATGTCCAGCTCCGCTTCGGCCATGATCCCGCCAGTGAGGCGATCGAACCCAGCACGGAGGGTGGAGGGCTGAACGGTCACTCCGGCCTCGGCCAGTCGGGTGGTCAGCTCGTCGTCTTCGAAGAGTTCGTCCACGTAAGGCCACACAAGCTTGAAGCCCTGGATGATGCGTGCGCGGGACTCATCTGTGCCGCCGGCAAGGCGAAGCACCCACTGCGCGCTGTGATCGCGGTGGTAATCCACTTCCTTCACGGCCTTCGCGGAGATGGCTGCGAGGGTGGGATCGCTAGATGCCGCAAGCGCCGTGTAGAGCTCGTACTGGTAGTAGCTCACAATGAACTGCCGGGCGATGGTGACTGCGAAGTCGCCGTTGGGCTGCTCAAAGAGGTGCGCGGAACGGAACTCGTGCTCGCGGCGGAAGTACGCCAGATCGTCCTCGGACTTGCCCCACGCGGCGCCGGCATAAGTCAGGAAAGAGCGTGCGTGGCCCAACTGGTCAAGCGCAATATTGCCCAGCGCAATGTCTTCCTCGAGCTCAGGGGCACGGGAAATCCAGTGGCCCAGACGCTGGGCGAGGATCAGGCCGTCGTCGCCGATGCGCAGGGCGAACTCTGCAACATCCTCGGTGGGCTTGACCTGTCCCCGGCTGATCTCGAGCGCGATGTCCTCCGGGCGCAGTGCGTTGCCCGGCGTGATGCGGGTGGCGCTGGCCGAACCGTCGCCGGAGGCACCGGCACCGTGGACGCCGACGGAAATGTCGCCGTGGCCATCGATGGCGAAGTCAGTGTCTTTTGTATTCACAGGTGCTTCACGCCTTCGCTCTTGGTGTAATACGTTGCGTGGCGGTAATCCTTGCCCTGCGGGGACTCGAAGAACGAGCCCTTGGAGTCAGGGTCGCTGGAGGAAATCGCCTCGGCCGGAACAACCCAGATGGAGACGCCTTCGTTGCGGCGGGTATAGAGATCGCGGGCGTTCCGGAGCGCCATGGCCGCATCCGGTGCGTGCAGGGAACCGGCATGCACGTGGGACAGGCCGCGGCTGGACCGCACGAAAACCTCCCACAGTGACCACGGCGTTTCTTCTGCGGCGCCACGCGGGGTGACGGCCGGGCCTGAGGCGGGTGCCGGCGTCGTGCTTTCAGCGTTGGTGGCCGCAACATTGGGGGCCTCGCGGGCGATTTCGCTGGCGGCGCTGGCCGGTGCTTCCGGGTTACCGTGGGGGCTCATGCTGCGTGTTCCTTCTGTGCTTGCTTACGGGCGTAGGCCACCGCGGCTTCGCGAACCCAGGCACCGTTTTCGTGGGCCTCTCGACGGCGCTCGACGCGCTGCGAGTTGCAGGGACCGCGGCCGGCAAGGACTTCCTTGAACTCGTTCCAGTCCAAAGGTCCGTGCTCCCACTTCTTGGTTTCTTCGTTGAAACGGATGTCCTTGTCGGGCAAGGTCAGGCCCAGGACCCGGACCTGCTCCACCATCATGCCGACAAACCGGCTGCGCAACTCGTCATTGCTGAAGCGCTTGATGTTCCACGCCATGGACTGCTTCGAGTTGGGTGAATCGTCATCCGGTGGGCCGAACATCATAAGCGACGGCGCGTACCAGCGGTTCACTGCGTCCTGGGCCATCTGCTTCTGCGCAGGCGTACCGTTGGCGAGCTCCAGCAGGATCTCGAAACCCTGGCGCTGGTGGAACGATTCTTCCTTGCAGATGCGCACCATTGCGCGACCGTAAGGACCGTAGGAGGCGCGGCACAGGGGCACCTGGTTGCAGATGGCAGCACCATCAACAAGCCAACCGATGGCTCCCATGTCCGCCCAGGAAATCGTGGGGTAGTTAAAGATGGACGAGTACCGTGCCTTGCCGGCAATCAGGTCTTCCATCATCTGGTCCCGGGACTGGCCCAGGGTCTCGGCGGCCGAGTACAGGTACAGGCCGTGGCCGGCCTCGTCCTGGACCTTGGCCATGAGGATGGACTTGCGCTTCAGGCTTGGTGCCCTGGTGATCCAGTTGGCTTCCGGCTGCATGCCGATGATTTCCGAGTGTGCGTGCTGCGAGATCTGGCGCAGCAAAGTCTTGCGGTAAGCCGCCGGCATCCAGTCGCGAGGTTCAATGCGCGAGTCCTCCGAAATGATGCGATCAAAATACGCCTGTCCGGCTGCCTCCCGCTCCTGCTCTTCCGGGGACAGCTCAGCGGGCACTGACTGCAGATTCTGCGATGCCATGGTTGCTCCTAATAAATTACCGACCGTTCGTTCAGAATATGCGGAGTGGGCGTTTTCAGTCAAGGTCCCGGTTCCTTTACCTCCACCTCACTTTCCGTTCACGGGTGCTGACAAGAGTGGACTGCATGACTGACCTCACACGCCGCACCCTCGTCAAGACATCCCTCACCGGCATGGCCCTGGCCGGCCTTGCCACCAACGCGGCTCCCGCCACCGCCGCGCCATCCGCTGTACCGCTGGTCCGCAAGCGGCTGACGCTCCCTACCGGCATTGCAACGGGCGACGTCACCACCGATTCCGCCGTCCTCTGGTCCCGCGCATCAGGCCCGGGCCGGCTGACGGCCCTGCTGCAGGCAGTGGACAAGTCCGGCGAAATCCTGCGCGGCCGCTACGGTTTCAGCCGCACCATCCGCGGCCCCCTCGCCACCGAAGCCAGCGACTTCACGGCCAAAATCCACGCCACAGGGCTCCCCGCCGGCACCCGATTCGCGCTGGAGCTGAACTTCGAGGACGAGAACGGAGCCGGCGAAGCAGTGCGCGGCACGTTCAGCACAGCGCCCGGAAAGCACGACGACGGCCCGAAAGACGAGCGCGGAGGCGGCAGGCCGTCGTCGTCCTCGCAGTCCTTCGTCTGGACAGGCGATACCGCCGGCCAAGGCTGGGGCATCAACGAGGACCTCGGCGGGATGCGCGGCTACAAGGCCATGCATGCCACCGGCCCGGACTTTTTCATCCACTCGGGGGACACCATCTACGCCGACGGCCCCATCGCGGCCACGGTCACGGAAAAGGACGGCCAAGTGTGGCGGAACATCGTCACCGAGGAAGTCGCCAAGGTAGCCGAGACCCTCAAGGAGTACCGCGGCCGCCACCGGTACAACTCCCTTGATGCCAACATGCGCGCCATGTTCGCCGACGTCCCCGTGATTGCACAGTGGGACGACCACGAAACCACCAACAACTGGTACCCCGGTGAAATCCTGGACGACCCCCGCTACACCGAACGGAACGTCAACGTCCTCGCCGCCAGGGGCCGCCAGGCGTGGCAGGAGAACATGCCGATCGCCGATGCAGCGGCGCTTTGGCGCCCAGGAAAGGTCGACGACGCCGGGCAGTACCAGCCGGCGCGCATCTACCGGAAGATTTCGCGCGGACCGCAACTGGACATCTTCTGCCTGGACATGCGGACCTTCAAATCGCCCAACACCGACGGCAAGGAACCCTACGCCACCAACATCCTGGGCCAGGAGCAAGTGGACTGGCTGATCAAAGAAGTCCGGAAATCCAAGGCGACCTGGAAAGTGATCGCCGCAGACCTGCCACTGGGCATCATCGTGCCCGACGGCGCCGTGAACCAGGAAAGCCTGGCCAACCGGGATCACGGCGCTCCCCTGGGCCGCGAACTGGAGATCGCCGGCGTGCTTTCAGCGTTCAAGAAGTACGGGGTCAAGAACACGGTATGGCTGACCGCTGACGTGCACTACTGCGCGGCGCACCACTACTCCCCGGAGCGGGCCTCCTTCACGGACTTCGACCCGTTCTGGGAGTTCGTGGCCGGGCCGATCAACGCAGGCTCATTCGGCCCGAGCGAAATGGACGGGACCTTCGGGCCCGAGGTGTTGTTCGCCAAGGCAGGGCGCTTCCCGGGCGAGTCACCGCGCAATGGCGAGAACCAGTACTTCGGCCATGTGGATCTGGCGGCCGACGGCTTGTTTACTGTGAGCCTCCGTAACGCCAACGGTGCGGTTCTGTATTCAAAGGCGCTTACTCCGGAGCGCTGAGCAGGGAATCTTCCTTGGCGGAGCCCCGGTCGAATTTCCCGTGACCGGGGCTCACCTCGCATTATGCTCATCCAATACCGCAATTGGATGAGAGCCAGCAGCGGGCTTAACTGTGCCAAAACTTTTTGAGCTCAAGCCGCTTGTTTTCCGGTTGATAGAATCAACGTTGCTGATGCCGACACCGAGGAACACATGACACTCCCAACAGATACCGACAATTCACCTGAAGCCTCCCCTTCCGGACGTCGAAAGAGTGGCAAGAAAACCGGACGAAACGTACTCCTCGGCTTCGCCGCCGCGGTACTGGTGGTCGGCCTGGTGGCCGGAGCTTACATATTCAATCTGGCCCAGACCTTCAATTCCGGGACCACCAAGATCGATGTCGCATTTCCGGACGAGTCCACCCGACCCCAAAAATCCGAACCCATTAACGGTACATCTGCGATGAATATCCTCGTCATGGGCAGCGACACCCGGGGCTCCTCCGAGGTAGACGTGGAAACCGACGCTTCCACCGATCAACGCGCTGACACCTTGATGCTGGTGCACATCCCTGCTGATCGAAAGAACGTCTACGCCGTGTCCCTGATGCGGGATCTTTGGGTTGATATTCCGGGGAAGGGCGAATCCAAAATCAACGCGGCCCTTGCCTACGGCGGCGTCCCACTGATGGTTCAGACAGTGGAATCCCTCTTTCAGCAACGCATCGACCACGTGGCAATGGTGGACTTCGAAGGCTTCAAGGGCCTCACAGACGCCCTCGGCGGAGTGGAAATCGACGTCAAGATTCCTTTCTCACCCAACTCCGGCCCCATGAAGGGCCATGTCTATGAAGCCGGCCCACAGACGTTCAATGGCGATGAAGCACTCGCCTTTGTCCGCGAACGGAAGTCCTTCAGCGACGGGGACTACCAGCGGGTGCGGAACCAGCAGGCCTACCTCAAAGCGATCATCAGCAAGACCATAGCCAGGGAGACCCTGACCAACCCGATCACGATCAACAACATGGTCTCCTCAGTGTCACCCTTCATCAGCGTAGACAAGAGCCTGGATGCGGCCGCAATCGGAAGCCTTGCCCTGGGAATGAAAGACATCCGGGCCTCCGACACCGTGATGTTCACCCTCCCGACGCTGGGAACGGGCACCTCTGCCGATGGTCAATCCATTGTTGTAGCGGACACCACCGCAATCTCTGACATCGCATCAGCGCTGGCCAAGGACCAGTTGGGCCAGTACGTGACGGCGCACGGCCTCGAAAAGGGCAACTGACCAGTCGGGATTCACCGTAATCGACGCAAAAAGTACCATTGATTGCGCAATATGGACCTTATCAGCAGCCTTTGAATGCGCTATTATTGTTATTTTCTGCGCGCAATAGACCTTCCCAGCAACCTTGCAATTCATGGCTTGGGGTAAATCACGCAGTGGGCATCTGCCGTAATTTGAGATGCATCTAAAGTCCCTTTACGATTACTTTGAAACGTCAAGTCACACCGCCTGGTGTTACGACGCATTCAACTTTGTTCGCTCCGCAGGGGGCGTTGGGGGCATGGCTATGGGGGCTGGTTCGTGAATAAAACTGTTGTGTTGTGGTACGGGGTATCACGGATCACCACAAGGAAACTCCGCGCTGCCACTCTGTTCTTGAGCTGACCGCAATGACTGCCTTTGTTTCTGCCTCCCGCGACGTCGCTTTCGCTGCGGGCTCTACATGGTTGCGAACCCAAAGCATCAAGATGAGATTCCTTGATCTTGCCTGCGTTGTCATAGCTGTAGGTGGAGCCCATCTGCTGCGGTTCGGCACCGAAGATGTGACCGTTGCCGGCGGAGACGCGGAGCTGTCGTACTCGACGCTCTCCGTTGTCCTCATTCTCACGTGGACTGCCGCGTTGGAGTTCGGCGGCACGAGGGACCGCAAAGTCCTCGGCACCGGAACTGATGAGTATAAGCGGGTCGCCGTATCATCACTGTGGCTCTTCGGATGCCTGGCAGTCGTCTCCTACGTCTTCCAACTCCAAACGGCACGGGGATACGTTTCAGTGGCTCTCCCCCTTGGCGTCGTGCTGCTCCTCTTGGTCCGGTTCGCCCAACGGCGGACCCTGCACCGAAGCCGGCTTGAGGGCCGGAATCTTCACAAAGTGCTCCTGATCGGTGCGTCCAACAACGTCAATCACTTGTCAGACAAGCTGAATCAGCACATAGTGTCCGGGTACAAACCCGTTGCAGCCCTCCTCACCGAACCAGGGTCGACGGCCAGAACAAATTTGCCCGTCCTTGGCTCCTCTCCCAGCGTGGACATGGTCCTCGACTCCATCGGTGAGTCCGGAGCAGACACAGTGGCGGTCTGCGGCGGGGCACACTTGGACCCTGCCTTCCTGCGGCAGCTGGGGTGGGCACTCTCCGCCCGCGACATCGGCATGATCGTAGCCCCTGCACTCACTGACATCTCTGGTCCCAGGATCCACATGCAGCCGGTAGCGGGGCTACCACTGATCCATGTCACAACACCGAAGCTCAGTGGCATGAAGGCGTTCGCAAAACGGGCTTTGGACGTTTGCCTTTCCTCCTTGTTGCTCCTGCTGCTCTCCGTGCCGATGCTGGTGATAGCCATCCTGGTCAAACTGGACAGCCCCGGGTCTGCCTTCTTCTTCCAAGAGCGGATCGGCAAAGGCGGCCAGTCCTTCAAAATGATCAAGTTCCGCTCGATGCGCAACAATGCTGAGACCTTGCTGGAGGCTTTCCAAGCCCAAAGCCAGGACAGCGTCATCTTCTTCAAGATGAAAGACGATCCCCGGGTCACCCGTTTGGGTGCATGGATTCGGCGATACTCCATCGACGAGCTGCCACAACTCCTCAACGTGCTCAACGGCACCATGAGCCTTGTTGGCCCGCGCCCACAGGTGGCCCGCGAGGTGGAAATGTATGACTTCGCCTCCGTCAGGCGCCTCTTGGTCAAGCCGGGCATGACCGGACTGTGGCAGGTGAGCGGCCGCAACGATCTTTCACTGGAAGAGTCCATCCGCCTGGATCTTTACTACGTTGAAAACTGGTCCTTGGCCCAGGACATCGTCATCCTCTTCCGGACGGCCAAGGCCGTGGTTGGGAAAGACGGAGCCTACTGACCCCGTGTTTCCATCAACGGTTGCTTCGACTCGACGTCGTCAGCCGCCAGCAGGGCGAAGAATGTCCAGATCGGCAAGAACGTCCATGACGACTGTGTGGAGACACCAAGGGCTGTGAAGACAGCCAGCATGCCCAGCAAGGATGCATTCCTGAAGTTTCGCCACAGAAGGACCAGAATAAGGAGTCCAAAGGCGATAAGAGCGACGTAGCCAAGTTCAGCCGCTACGTGGGCGTAGGCATTCTCTGCAATGGGACGCGTCTGGTCCGTGGAGTAAATCCACGGCAACTGACGGCCGCTGACATATTGATCGAAATAGGCGCCATAGCGTCCAGGACCCACTCCAAAAATGGGATTGTCGGAACTCATATCAAAGGAAATCTGGGATTTCACTCCGCGCAGGTTCAATGACGTTGTGGCGTATTGGTAGTCCGGAGCAAATTCGGTAAAACCGATCTTTGCCAGCTGCCTGCCAAGGGTGGTCCTCAGGCTGTCAGAAAAAAGCAGCGCCAAAACCCCAACCAGTGCCGTCGCGATCAAGGGAACCAGCACCTTGGAAAACTTGAGGATGACTATCATCGCAATTCCAACAGCAAGTCCTGCATAAGCCGTGGTCGATTGCGAATACAGAATTGACAGGGCCGCAACCACCGCAGCCAGGTAGCTTCTGTTGTACAGGGCCACCAAAATTGCTGCCCCGGCGAAGAAGCCCAGGTGTTGCCCCTCCAGGAAGGGTCCTGAACGAAGGGTCTCCACCGTGTCATCGACGCCCAGTGTCCGGAAGCCAAGGGTGCCGATCAGTTGGGTGTTTCCGGACAGGGCTGAGGCCCACTGCATCAGGACTGCCGATCCGCAGAGCCAGATCGATGCGACGATCGCCCGCACGGTCCTTTGTCGATCCACACGCCGGAGGACAGACCAGTAGCACAGCGCCAGAAGAGCGTATCCGCTGTACAGAAGGAGATCGGTTTCGTAGCCCCTGTCATAGCCAACCGATCTGAGGCCACCGCTGCCGGGGGTGAAATTGACCAAGGCAGAGAAGACGGTCGCAATGGCAAGGACAGCCACGGCCACACTGGCGAGGTCCCGTTTTCTCCTCATGGATCTCCGGCCAAGCACATACGTGGCGATGCCCATGATCCCGAAAATTTCACTGATCTTGAGGGGGAAACCCACCGGCACGGTCAGTGCATACTGGAACGGCATGAAGACAACGCTGAGCAGCATGAAGCGCTGGAACCACGGCCCTGTGGTCAGTATCTCCCCAAGAGTCTCCGGCTTGGATCTCGGAAGCACTGGTGGCTTTTCCGGTGAGGCGTCCGTGCCCTTCGCCGCGATGTTCGTGCTCACAGCGCCCGCACCGTAACTGATCTGATTCCGCATACAATCGCCCCTGAATTCCTTCGGCCCCCATGACCGATCATTCGCCCTGCGTTCCCGCAAACTTCACTCGTTCAACACCCTCTCCTACCAACGGAAGAGCTTCGCAATCCGCCGGAACCTGGCGCCGACGAGACTTGGTGTGGAACGTCCCGCCCGGCCGTCGGAAGCTGCCAGGACCTCAGCCTGGGGCCATACCGCACGCCTGATGAAAAGCAGGCGTTCTTCGGCTGGAAGGGAGCGGAAGATCATCCAGTAGGCCCGCCACCAGCCTTTGCTTTCCCGCCATTTCCAGTTCAGGGGAACTTCGTGATCAACCCGAAGATGGGCCGTTGGGAAGGCAAGCCGCAGGGCGGGCTCGAGGACGGCTGAAGCCTTCACGCTGTTGGCAAACTGCAGCACCTTTTCTCCCCCGAGCCTCAGCGTTTCAGCGTGCTCTCCAGCTCCCACCGCCGTTTTCCCATGCCTTGCTTCCGGCCGGAGATCGTGGAGGGCGAAGATGACTGCGTGTGCCGGGAGGTCGGGCGTCAGCATCGGTACCCCCGCGAACAGCGTGGCTTGAGAGCTTTCCCTCACCCTGCCGAAAACGGCAGCATCGTCTTCCGCGCATCCAGGAATGTGGCGATGCACGTCCAGCTCACAGCCCCACGACCCAGGTTCAAGGGCCACCGAATGGTTGAAGGAGAGCCCGGACCACTGGTCCGTCCTTCCGTTCCAACCCCATGCTTCGAGTGCGGAGCAAAGAACCTCAAGATGTGCGGGATCGGCCCAAACATCCACGTCACCGGAATGCTCCCTTTCCCGCAAGCCTTGGCGGTGGAGCATTGGCCCCTTAATGGATATGGCGTCAACTCCATGGTCGCGGGCCACGCTGGCAACCAAGGCGTAGACCATCTCATGGACGGGCGAGGACATCCACGGCACCCTGAGTTCGAGTATCCGTGCCGGATGTGATGGGTCCTCGGATGCGATGCCCGCCGCCGCGAACTCGCGGACCAAGGCCTGCTCAGCATCATCGAGGCCAGTGTCAGGCACCGGACCATCCATAAGCTTCCGCCAGAGGACGGCCGGCACGTCGGCCAAACCTATGGGTTCCGACGGCATTGTTGGCAAAAGCATCAGTTCAACGTCCGTCTGATTCTCGTGCCAGCCACGGAGGTCCAGTGCGCCATAGGCGATTGCTACCCAGCTCGTCATTCGCCGCCCTCCCCTGGGACCGTGTGAACGGCGTGGAACAGCTCGAGATTCCCGCACGCATCTGTAATTTTCAGTCCTGATAAATCTACCGCAATTAAAACTGCCGGATTAATCAGGACGCTTACAGTAAACAATCCGCACAAACCCGAATATGCCCGGGCATCGGTTATCCTTGACTTTGGTCGAACACCAGACGGGCTCCGTTGTTGCTACCTCCCTCACATCAGATTTAGGGTGAGGCACTGCCACGGGCCGGGAGTCTACATCTGATGCGCCGATGAATGGGGGAGCGTGGCAATCTTGGAATTTTGGCATGGGCTTTATTACCAGCCGTGCAATGGACAAATCGACTCGGCGTTCACGCAAGCAGGTGCCGGTTGGTAGCCGCTGATTCCAGTCGGATTCTTCATGTGGTTGACCGCATCGATGGCGGGGTGCCAAAAGCTGTCCGGAGCTACATTGAAAACAGCCCCAAGGAGTTCATCCACCTGGTTTTGTCGCCTTTTCAGAAAGGGCAGCCCGCCCCTGTGTGGCAGGGCTTGGCCGTTGAGCACCACGATCTGGGGCCAGGGCTCTTCAAACGCATTGCCACGGTTGGTACCACCGTCGACCTGCTGATGCCCCAGGTGGTCCACGCGCACTCCAGCTTCCCCGGTCTCTACACCCGCGCGCGGCGGATAGCGGCACCGGTGGTCTACGAACCTCACTGCTTCAAGCATGACGACCCAAACACTTCTCCAGTGAAGCGCGCACTCTATCGAGGTGCCGAGAGATTCCTCGCACCAAGGACCTGGAAATTCGGGACACTGTCTTCCCACGAAGAGAACCTGGTGCGTGCGCTTAGCCCGTCAGCTACCTGCGTCCCCATCCCAAACCTGCCCACAGTCGCCTCCCGCTCAGCCGGGCATGGGCCCCTGACCAGTCAGGCCATACCGGTGATCTCCATGGTGGGAAGAATCGCCCGGCAGAAGGACCCTGTGTTCTTCAGCGATGTTGCCGCTGCTCTGCGGAGCAAGGTGCCAGCCGTGCGCTTTCAGTGGATTGGGGATGGCGATCCGGAACTGCGAAGAGGCCTTGAACAGGCCGGAATCCAAGTCACCGGCTGGCTCGACAACCACGGAGTGGCCGAATCCCTCGCTTCCAGCAGCGTCTACGTTCATTCCGCCGCGTATGAAGGCTTCCCCCTCAGCATCCTCGATGCCGCTGCCCAGGGCGTTCCCATTGCTGCCCGCAGCATCAGCGCCCTCGGAGACTCCGGCTTGCTGCAAGCAGATGATGCCGACGGAGTGGCCGGTCTTGTCGCCGCCATCCTCAGCGATGCCGGGACAAGAGAGCTTGCGCTGGCGGCGAACCGTTCCCTGCTGGCCCGCATGAATCGTTCGACCCTGCACACTGCTCTTCGTGACCTCTATGACCTGAAAGGGCCTGATCGTTGAACCGACTCAAGCAAGTGTCGTTCCCGTCCCGGATTCTCTCCCGCCACGTTGGCGGAAACACCACCTATGCACGGGAGATCGCCAAAGGCCTTGAGCTGAGGGGCGTCGAGATCAGCCAACTTCGCTCATCGAAACGTGCGGCACTCACCGCCCTCATGGAGACATGGCAAGGTCTTACGGTGCCCGCGAAACCTGGCTTTGTATTGCACTACAGCGCTGACACCGGCCCGCTGCTGCCCACCCGCGCTCCCTCGGTGGTGACCGTCCACGGAGTTGCGAGCCGCTGGATCACCACGGCGAGATCGGCCCGGCAGGAAATGATCTGGCGAACCCGGGTCCAGCGGGCCATTCAATCAACGGATGCGGTCATCACTGTCTCCAAGTCCAGTGCAGACGATATTTCCGAGGTGTTCGGCATGGACCCGGCCCTTATTACGACGATTCCCCACGGCATCGACACTGAATACTTTGCGCAGCCACGGGCTCTTAGCGACCGGCTTCAGCACCTTCGCTCCACTCCCTACGTGCTTTACCTCGGAAACATTGAACCCCGGAAAAACCTGATTGAACTTGTACGTGCGTTCTCGCTGCCCCAACTCAAGGATCTTGGCGCAAAATTGGTGATCGCGGGAAAACCCGCGTGGAACGCGGCTGAGACCATGACCGCGATTGAGTCTGCTGGAATCGAGCATCTGGGTTTCGTTGATGACGACGAGCGGGTGGCACTCATGCAGCATGCAGCCCTCTTCGCCTTCCCCAGCCTTTACGAGGGCTTCGGATTTCCCGTTCTCGAAGCCATGGCCTCCGGAACTCCCGTCATTTGTTCGGACCGCGGCTCCCTCAAGGAGGTGGCAGGTCCGGCCTTCCTGTTCGAAGATACCGATGCCGACTCAATCGCCCGTGGCATTGCAGGGGCTCTCGGCAGTTCCGCAGGAACCGGGCACTCACGGGATGCCGGCCTCGCTTGGGCAAAACGCTTCAGTTGGGATGCCAGTGTGGACGCGCATACCGAGGTCTACGAGCAGGTGTTGCAGCGATGAAAGTCCTCATTCTCCATGGCTACAGTGCTGACAACATCGGCGACGGCATGCTGGTCACCGAAGCAATCGAACTCATCACCGCGACCTTCCCGGCCGAGGCCATCGATCTCACACTGTTCGCCTCCGATCCTGGGAGTTTTGATCTCCCTGGCGTCTCACTGCGTCGAAGCAAGCCGTCCCTCCGCGGCTATGACCGTGACTACCTCGCGACCCTGCGGAATCTCGGCAGCTTCGACCTCATTGTGGGCGTTGGCGGTGGGTACCTGCGCGGCGGAAACTGCGTTGAGCTGGCCAAAGCGCTTCTGGTCCATGGTGTCCAGTTGCGGGCAGCCAGCCGGCATGGAGCAAAAGTTGTCTATCTTCCCCAAAGCATCGGTCCCCTGAGGCTGGGCAGTGCCCCTTGGTTCAGGCGGCACCTGGGCCGGCTCAGCCGGGTCTGGGCCCGCGATGACCGCACGGTCCAGGAGCTTGGGCTGACGTCCGTCGTCCGACGCGTGCCGGACATGGCAGTCCTCCGCGTTCCGGCCCGGACCACACAGCCAGTGGAAGCCACTCCTGTGTACTCGGTACGAAACCTTCGTGGTGGCCTCCCTGCTCCCATCATCGAGCTGGCGGGCTTGGTGGGGTCCTTCGACGGTTACGTACAGAGTCAAACCGGTGGAAATCAGGACCTCTCCCCCATGCAGAGCCTCAACCCGCGGCGGATCCTCAGCCGCGGGGATTTCCTGAATGGCGCTTCCGCCAAACGGGTGGTGGTTGCCGTGCGCTTGCACGCTGCCCTCATGGCCTTGCAGGCGGGCCACTATGTTATTCATCTGTCGTACGAGCGAAAAGGCTTTGCTGCGTTCGAGGATCTGGGCCTCAAAGAGTACGTCCACAACGCGTTCAGTTTTGATCCGGAGACGGTTCACGCCCACATTGACCGTCTCCTGAACAGTGAGACGGCCCGCGAAGAATACGACGCTGCGGTCAACCGTTCTGCCGCAAGAACGGACGAGGCCTACGAGGCACTGGGGGCAAGCCTTCGGGACGCGGTCTTGGGCGTCACGGCATGACCACTGCTACGGTCACCCGGACCAACGTGCTCCAACCGCTGGTCATGGTGGCCTCAGGAGCTGTTACGGCCATCGTCCCAGCGGCATTCCAGGCCGTTGCAGCCCGGCTTTTCGCCCTTGAAGGCCAGGCCCAGATAGCACTTGTCCTGAGCATCGGCGCCTTTTGCGCCGGTGTGATTGCCGCGGGTCTGCTCGAGCCACGAATGGCCGATTCCCGTTTGGCCGACAAGACGTACATCCCGGCCTGGGCCACAGCGTTGGGCGTTGCGGGAACACTGGCAATGGTCATTTTCCCCAGCTCAATTGCGGTCCTGGCGTTTGGCCTGCCCTGCGCCATGGTGGCCCTCCAGATAGGGCGAATGCATGCTGCCTATACGGCTGGGTGGAAAATGGAGGCCTTGACTGCTGCCGCGTTGGTCCTGGGTGCGGGCGCTGCCTTGGTCCTTGCACAACAAAATTCACCGTGGGCGGTCTCTGTTTTGGCCGCATCCATGGCAGCGGCCATCGTGATCAGGGCCCTGAAGACCCCCTGTAAAGCGTCGGGGCGCCCACGTTTGGCCCCAACCGCCTGGATTACCCTTGAAACTGCCATGGTGGCCCTGGTCCCGTTGGGCATTGTGGCCACGGTGTACCTGCTTCAACGGGATGAGGAAGCTGTTGCCCTCAAGGCGACCATCACGGTCCTCGGAGCACTCCAGCCCATCCTCGGGTACATGCGGACGCGGCTGCTCGGAGCGGAATCGAGAAGCCTGACGCTGGGCATGTCCGCCCTCAGCGTCCTGGCCATTGCGCTCATCCTGGTCCTGGAGGTTCTTGGCGTGTTCCAGGCCCTGTTCGGCTCTGCCTGGAACGTGGTGACTCTCGGTGCTCTGTCACTGGCGTGTCTTTGGAAACTGGTCAGCATCCCCGGCACCCTTCCCTTCACCTACCTGCGTCGCGCAGGGATGGTGGGCCAGGTTTTCTGGATCAGGATTGTGTCGTCGTTGTTGTATCTCGCTGTCAGCGTGGCCTTGATCCTCTGGAGCGATTCACTGGCGGTGCTTTTCCTGGGACTCACCATCGTGGAATCGGTGACAGGTCTATTGCTGTACGCGAGATACCGTTCGTTCTCCAAGGCGCTGCAGCAGGCCTGACACGTCGGTCCGGTTGGCAGACGTAGGGTCAGGAACCCAAGGCTCCCCACTTAGCGAAGGGGAAGACGAGCCAATCCACACGGCCCGTAATGTCCCCCCGGTGAACAGTTCTGACGCAGTCGGGAGGGGCCGCGGGGTTTCTGCATGCTGAGACGGAATCTTCCGAAACAGAGCGGTGATCCCCCAGCAGCAAATACTGCCCCTCACTGAGGATAAGTGGCGCAAAGCAGCGCGGTGACTCTACCGCCGTCGAGCAGTCAAGAGATCCCGCGTGGAGGGGGAAATCCTGATGAATGTACGGTTCACTGATGGCAACCCCGTTGACCTTGACCGCACCAGCGGCATCACAGCATTCAACGGTGTCACCGGGCACCCCGATGATCCGCTTGACCAAGTACTCGGTGTTGCCAGGGCCAATGCCGGTCAGTTCACCAAACCAGCCCACGCTGGTGCGCAGGAAGCTGCGGTCAGGCGCGGGCCCCCAGCCCGGCGGTTTGCGGAAGACAACCACGTCCCCGCGTTCAGGCACTGAAGCGAAGTACGCAGTCCGGTTCAGCAGCACCCGGTCGCCGACGTTGAGGGTCTGCTCCATGGAGCCGGTGGGCACGTGATGGATCTTCACCAGGAAGCCTTGGACGAGTGCCACAAGGATCAAGGCCAGCAGCGCATGGCTCCACGGCGAACGAAGCAATCGACGACGCCGGCTGGCAGCTTTCGCAGTATCGGGACCCATTGTTATGGGGCCGGGGAGCGAACGAGCAGGCCGGCATCCGCGAGAGTTGAAAGAATCCCCACCACTGCTTGTTCGAGCTTCTGCTCAGGTGGAGCACCAAACTGGCGCTCCACCTCCCGTGCAAGCGAAGCAAAATCACGGCCCTCACAGAGCGACTTCCAGACCAGCGGCCCCACTCCATCAAGGACGTGGACAGTTCGGTTGGCGTCCAGGACGGCGGTCAGCCCACCGGCTTCCACGGCGTCCAGCACCGGGGCAGGTAGATATGACTCCGGCGCCAGGGGACTCACCACGCCCGTGGTTTCCCCTGTGGGCAGGACGGCCTCCCACGCCTCAGGCGGCTCCCACGCCAACAGCTCAGGGACGAGGGGCAGGACCTCAAAGGCCTCACTGTAGGTGACCCGCCGAATCGCGCCGCAACGGTCGACGTGCGATGCAATGGTTTGGAGCGGTTTGTCCATGTCGGCCAGATAGCTGATCTCCGGGACGATCTCGACCAGGGCTTCGCATAACCCCAACGACTCAATCCGGGGCGCACCGGAATAACCATCGCGCCGGGAAACCAGCACCAGCCCGGCAAGGGCAAGGGACGCAGCGGGCAGCTCACCAAGACCCAGGACGGAAGGGGCCAGTTGCTCCTTGTACGCCTCGCCGGGCTGGATGACGGACAGAGGTTTCCGGTAGGGATGCACTGTACCGTCGGCCTCGATGCCTACGGTTTCATCGGTGACGTAGCCATATTTGGCACCGAGGTGCCGGGCCAAGGTGGTCTTGCCCCTCCCGGACGGACCAATGAACGCCAGCACCTGACCGGAGGGGTGCGCGATTCCGGCGGCGTGCAGCATCAGCAGGCGGCCGCGTTGTGCCTCGATAGCTGCCAATGTTGTGTGGGTGGAAAGCTCCGCTACGGAACCTGGGAGCCCGTCGTCGTCCGGGAAAGCCCAGAGAAGCTCGGCGACAATATCCTTAACAACCGGGATCGCTTCCTGTTCAGGCATGGCATCAGACCAAGGCCCGTGGAGTTTTTCGAAGCGCGCTTCATCAAACTGTTGTCTCGAAAAATCGAATCGAATCCTGACTAAACCGCCCAGCGCATTGACCAGGATCTCATCAGTCTGCATTTCCTCCACCTAAGATCAGCCGGCCATACCAACCGAAAAGGGATTACCGTTGGAGGCCTTCAAATACCCTAATCCGCATTCCCGGAACGCACGAAAACGCGCCAGCCTTCCGACTGACGCGCATTCGCCTGAAATGTTCTTCGAAAAGGCCCTAGAGGAGACCCGCACCGACGGGAACGGAGATTTCGCTCGTGGCAGTAAGGGTGCGGCCACCAATAACCACGGTGACCGTGACGGGGAATGTTGCCAAAGCGCTGATACCAATTCCAGTGCTGACACCCGCAAGGCCGAAGACGATGGGAAGGTTCAGCGTGCCATTGCTGGCGACGGTGACGGGAACGTTGTTGGTCCACGTCGTAGCCGGGAAGCCGTACTGTCCAATAATGGGGGCCGACTGGTAGACGGCAGTGCGCTGTCCGGCGGTAGTGAGGGTGCCGTCGAAGGAGTACACGCCAAAGCCGCGAGCCCGGCCAACGCTGATGTTGATGCCGGCAGGGCGGGCAACAGACACTGTCACCGCGGCAGTCTCCGTCACGGCACCCGGACCGTTGGTGAAGGTCAGGGTGGTGGGAACGGTGACCAGGGCCGTGGCCGTGAGCGTTCCGCCGCCGTCGAGCAGGGCGAGGGAAAGGAGCGAAGTGGAGGAGGCCGTGAAGGCAAGGCTCAGAGTGTTCACGGACGCTACGGCAGCCGGGGCAGCAACAGCGGCAGCAATGACCGGCACGGACCAGGCGGCACCCTTGACTACGGCGCGGCGGGAGTGCGGCTTGGAAACGGTGACTTCGTCGCTCATTGTTCTTCTCTCAACTCGGAATGAAAACCATCGGTTGGAATCCAGCACATGCCGAGTTCCCCCATCAGGGATAGACATTACCCACGTGTTTTTGCCGGAAAGTCCAGATCTGGCCCTCGCCCGAAGTTTTGTCGCTCAACGGTTCAAGGTCTGCGCGGAACGTCCTCTGTGCCCGCCACAAACGTGAATCTTCACGGCTGGGAAGCGTCGACGCCCCGGCGTTCCCTGAGATCCCGCGGCCCGCAACCATACAGCTCATCCAACGCCCTGCGCAGGGCGGCCGTTGTACCGAATCCGGTCTGCTCGGCAATTTGTTGGACGCTGAGGACGTCATAGCGGGCATCCGTGAGCAGCGTTCGTGCCAACCTGCCACGCTGCCTGCGAATCTCCGCGGCAATGGAGTTTCCCACCTCCGCGAACGCGGCCTGCACCCGCCGCAATGACGACTGGACAGCCTTGGCCACGGCCTCGGGATTAAGCTCCCGGTCAGCGCATCGCTGGGCAATTACCGCCATGGCCTGGTCCCTAAGCACCGACGTCAAGGACGTGGAATCCCAGGAAACTCCACAGTGATCCAGCAGGAGGCTGCCCGTCAGTTCAAGCAGGATCTGCTCGGTGGCGTACAGCTCAATGGCAGAACCGTGCCGGGCAGGCTGATTCAGGATGGCCCCGATGAAGGCCTCAGCAGCAACATCGAGCCGGGAGCGGACGGGGGTGACGGTTACGCTGTCCAGTGCATGGGGGACGAAAGTCTCCGCCGCGCTTCTCTGGATCCGGATCCGTTTAGCGTCCGCGTCCCCGACGAATGGCGAGGGCAGGCCCCTGCCGCCAGGGACAACAACAACCGATTCGCCGCCCGGGAGGTGCGTCCCTGAGTGGGGATCCAGGATAAAGCCGGACGCGACGAAATAAATGTCCACGGTGTCGTCATGTCCCGTGGCATCGGGGGCAGTGAAATCCCCCGAAAGTGAGCTAATGGTCAGCTCACCAAAAACGCATTCGGCATGCCTCTGAAGACCGTGTTGATCCTGCGCGAAGTACACCGCTCCCATTTGGAGAAAGTCAGTATCCTGCATTTGTCATAAACCCCCCATCCCACCGCGAGGTGGGTATCCCCTTTAGGTCAGCACGTTACGATACTTACAACGCAGTGCAAGAACTGCGTTCTTTTTGTGTCGACGTGTCGACGCCACACAGCATCAGGGGGACCAATTTCATGGAGCTCACGGACTATTGGAAGGTCCTGCGGGCACACTGGATTTCAGTGATTGCCATTACCGTGTTGGGTGGAATAGTCGCATTCGGCTGGACTTTGACCCAGACCAAGGTCTTCAGCGCCGATGCCAGCGGCATCATTTCGGTAGGCGTCAATAAAGATCTTGGTACGGCCATGGCCGGCGAGAGCTACTCCAAGTCCCGCGCAAAGTCCTACTTGGACGTCGCGAAATCCCGGTCCGTGGCGGAAACCGTCATCCAGGACCTCAAGCTCCAAGGCACCACTCCTGAGCAACTGATCAGCCGTATTTCGGCCCAGAACCCGCAGGACACCGCCACCCTCAAATTCTCCGCACAGGCCAGCAGCCCGGAGGATGCCCGCGACCTGGCCGAGGCCTGGGTCCGGGCCGTCGGGGAGCAGGTTGCCGAGCTTGAAAAGGGCAGCAACAGCAGTGAGACGTCCATCGTCAGTTTCCGCTCGCTGGACGCCGCACAGCTCCCCACCACTCCGACATCCCCCAATACCAGGCTCGCGCTGATGATTGGCGTCGTCGCCGGCCTGCTGCTGGCGATCGGGTATGCGCTGCTGAGGAACATCTTCGACCGTCGCGTCCGTTCGGCAGTCCAGCTCGAAGCCGAGACCGGCGTCGCCGTCATTGGAACCATTCCGTTCCACAACAATTTCGACGGCGTCAACCGCCTCGTGTTGTCCCGCGGCGGTAACGATCTTGAGAACAAGAACCATCAGGACTACGCCGTAGCCGAGGCCATCCGCGAACTGCGGACCAACCTCCAGTTCATGGACGTGGACGAGCCGCCCCGCATCATCGTTGTCACCTCTGCCCTCCCGGGTGAAGGAAAGACCACCGTGGTGGCCAACCTTGCCCAGACCATCGCGGCATCCGGCCAGCGCGTTGTTGTGGTGGACGGCGACCTCCGCCGCCCCACCGTGGCCAAGACGTTCGGGCTGCTGACCAATGTAGGGCTCACAGATGTCCTCATCGGCAGGGCCACCCTCAACGACGTCCTGCAGCCCTGGGGCGAAAGCGGCGACCTCTTTGTGCTCGGCGCCGGCTCTGTACCTCCCAACCCCAGCGAACTTCTGGGGTCCAACGTCATGCGGGCCCTGCTTGAGGACATTGCCAAGCACGCGATCGTCCTGGTGGACGCCCCACCGCTGTTGCCCGTCACCGACGCAGCGATCCTCACCGCCCGCACCGACGGAGCCCTGGTAGTCAGCCGCGCAGGCAAGACCACCTACGACCAATTGAAGCGTGCCCTGCAGAACCTCGAACGCGTCAAGGGCAGGCCCCTGGGTCTGATCATCAACGGCGTTTCCCGCAAATCCTCCAAGGGCGAGGACTACGGCTACCAGTACTACACGTACTACAACCGCAAGGACACCGGTGAGGAAGCGGCCAAGGCCAACCACGTTCCCGCCACGGAATCGACTCCCGTGGCCGCGACAGAGCAGGTCCAGCTGACCGACCAGCGCCGTGGCCGCCGCCGCGAAAGTACCAACGCCCTGTGACCCTGACCAACCAAGGTGCCCATCCGTCGTCGTCCATTCTGACCGTCTGCACCGGCAACATCTGCCGGTCGCCGCTGGCCGAGCAACTGATCCGCGCCCAGCTCCGTGACAACGGCCTCAGCAGCCTTCAGGTGGTGAGTGCAGGCCTGCATGCTGCGGAAGGGGCGCCCATGGAGCCTCTTCCCGCTGCCCTGTCCAGGGAGTACGGCGGCAACCCGAACGGCTCGGTGGGCCGGCAGATCTCGGCCGGGGTTGTCGAGGCGGCCGGCCTGGTGTTGACCATGACCCGCAAGCAGCGCGACGAACTCGTGAAGAAGTATCCTGGTGCCGCGCAGCGCACGTTTACCATGGCCGAGTTCGCCCGCGCGGCAGCGAAGGTTCCTGCAGGCGAAGGCACGGCAGCTCCTGCCGCCGCCAGCTGGGCATCGGTAACAGGCGCAGTGACAAACACCCCCTTGGCCGGTCTGGTCAGCCGAACGGCAGCCATCCGGTCCACCGCCGAACTCCGCGACGAGGACGATATCCCGGACCCCATCAACGCCAGCGAGGCCGTGCACCGGGACGTTGCCCAGCGCATTGCCGGGCACTGCACGGACGTTGCCGACGTCCTGCGGAAACACCTCTAAGCAAAAGTCGTCGAAAGCCTCTTCATCACCGCGAGACCCAGCAAAGCGCCCAGGGTGTTCGCCACAACATCCGACAACGCTGTGACGCGCCCCGGAACCACCAGCTGCACCGTTTCGATCAATGCCGACGATCCGACGGCGAGCAGCCCCGCCGCCCACCAGTTCCACTGCGCGGGCCTGAGGAGGCGGAGAAACGCCCCGAACGGGATGAACAGGACAATGTTGGCAGCGAACTCCACGCCCACTGCGGCGGCACCGAACGGCAGGCCGAGCATCGAAAGCCACCCGGCAATGACCCCCACAAACCCAGTGACGGTGCTGGCTTCACGCGCCGGCAGGAAGACCACCAAGGCCAACGCCACCAGATACGCACCGAACATGACCTGGATCCAACGACGGGCGACCTTAGGGTAAACCACCAGCAACCTCCTCCAGCGTGTGCGTGCCTGCAGCCATCAACTATAGGGGCGAGCCGCCTCTGCCCTTGATTTGTCAGGATTCCTAGCGGCCTGCTCTGCTCTTTGGGCGTGTTTTCGGCGTATGCTCTCCTCAGCGCAGGCAAGGCGCGTTGTTCGCTTTTGGTGGGGCCACTTTCGAAGGCAGGGGTTCAGTGGCAGGAGTGAAGCACGGGGTTCTTCCGATGCGCTCGTCAGCACGGCACGGTTGGCCGCTTTTTCTGGTGCCCGTGGCGTTGTGCTTGGTGCTGCTGGCCGTCGGACTGGCAAGCGGGACAGGAACGCCCACAGCGCAACTTGCCGGCGACTTGGCGATCCTCCTAGCGTCGCTCACCGCACTGGCCACCCATGCTCTGGCAGCCCGACGACGGAAAGACAACTCCGCGGGCCGATGGTTCATCGTGGCAGGCCTGGCCGTGTGGAGCGCCGGGCAAATTGTGTGGACCTTCAACGGCATTACCCTGAACCACCAGTACCCCTTCCCGTCCTTCGCGGACATTGGCTTTGTTTGGTACGCACTGCCCACCTCCATTGGCCTGATCCTGCTGCTGAGGGGCCAGGGGCTGCGTCTTCCTCTTCGCCGCACCATCCTGGACGCCGGAGTAGTGGCGAGCTCCACGTTCTTCATTGCGTGGAGCTCTGTACTGGGTCCCTTGGCTGGAGCCACGAACCAGGACGCTTTCGCGCAGATCACGCAGATGGGCTACCCCATCGCGGACGTTTTTATGGTCTCGGTGGTCATTGTGCTGACCATGCGCGCAGCCCGCGGACGCAGATTGCCGTGGCTGAGCATGGGTCTTGGTTTCTGGATCCTCGCCATCACCGACCTGACGTATATGAGTTTCACCCTCCAAGGCATCACAGGTGTCACAGGATCTCCGTTGGCCCTGGGATGGGTGCTCGCCTTCCTTTTGGTGGGACTCAGCCCCCTGCTTCCGGAAGCCGGAAGTACCCGCAAGGACGGGCGGGCCTATGCCGCAGCCCTTGAACTGCTCCCCTACGTGCCCGTGTTCAGTGCAGTGTTCTTCTCCCGCAGCCGACCGATTGGGGCGGATCCCATCCTGCTGGTCACCGGGCTGGTGGTGGTGGTCTTCGTGATCGTGCGGCAGGTGCTGATCGTCGTCGAGAATGTGACACTGACACGGGACCTTGAATCGAAGGTGGCCGAACGGACGGCCCAGCTTGAAGGACTGGGGGCTATCGTCAATTCCTCCGGCGATGCCATCATCGGCGAAACACCCGAGGGCGTTATCACCAGCTGGAACCCCGGGGCGGAGCGAATCTTCGGCTACCCGGCGTCGGAAGCCATCGGCAGGAAAGGCGATTTCTTTGTCCCGGCCCACCTGCTGGAGAAGGAACGGCAAGTTTTGGCATCGACCGCCCGGAGCGGTGAAGTGCAGAACTATGAAACTGAACGCACACGCGGCGACGGCGCCACCATCCCCGTCTCGGTAACCCTGTCCCCCGTCCGCGGCGAGGGCGGCATCAGCGGCGTCGCCACCATCTCCCGCGACATCACCGAGCGCAAGGCTGCCGAAGTGGAACTGCTCGCGGCACGTGAGGCGGCGCTGGAAGCGAGCAGGCTCAAGTCCGAGTTCCTGGCCACCATGAGCCACGAGATCCGCACTCCCCTCAACGCTGTGATCGGGCTGACCTCACTGATGATGGACACGCCGCTCAGCGAGGGCCAGAGGCAGTACGCGCAGGGCGTCAAAGGCGCCGGCGAGGTTTTGCTGACCCTGATCAACGACATCCTGGACTTCTCCAAACTGGAGGCAGGGAAAGTGGACCTGGACGTCAACGCCTTCGACCCCCGGTCTTTGGTGGACGAGGTGGCCGGGTTGGTTGCGGAGGCGGCCCAGGGCAAGAATCTGGAACTCATCTCTTACTGCCACCCCGAAGTACCGGCACGCCTGATGGGCGACGCCGGACGCATCCGGCAGATCCTGCTGAACCTGTCCTCCAACGCGGTCAAGTTCACCCCCGCCGGCGAAGTCGAGATCCAGATTTCCATGATCAGCCGGGATGCAGACAACGCCTCCCTGCGGTTCGAAGTCAGGGATACCGGCATTGGAATCAGCGCCGAGGACCATCACCGCTTGTTCGAATCTTTTGCCCAAGCCGACGCTTCCACTACCCGTCGGTACGGAGGCACGGGGCTGGGCCTGGCCATCTCCCGGCGCCTCACCGAAGTCATGGGTGGGAGGATCGGACTGGAAAGCGAGCCGGGAACGGGCAGCAAATTCTGGTTCGTCCTGGACCTTCCCATTGGCCCGGACGCTTCCGACACAGGGACCTTGCCGGCTACGCTCGCCGGCCGCAGGGTCCTGGTGGTGGACGACAATGCCACCAACCGCCTGGTGCTGGAAAAGCAATTGGCCAGTTGGGGCATGCAGCCGGTGGCCGTTGCTGACGCCACCTCCGCCATGGAGGAGTACCGCACAGCCGTGTTAACACAACACCCCTATGACATCGCCGTGGTGGACATGTGCATGCCCGATACCGACGGCTTGGAACTGGCACGCCAGATCAAGGGCGAGAGTCATGGCTCCGGGTCGCCTGCGATCATCCTGCTGACTTCCACCATGCAGGTGGAAAGGGTGGATCTTGTCAGCGCAGGAATATCCGCGAATACCTCACAAAACCCGTGCGAAGCTCAGAGTTCTACAACCGCCTCCTGCGCCTGATGGCCACCCGGACCGTAGGATCACCGGCGAAGCCCGTGCAGTTGGATGCAGCTGCGGTGGCGGCACCGGTGCCGCAGCTGGGCAAACTCCTGGTGGCCGAGGACAACGAGGTCAACCAGTTGGTAGCCCGCGGGATGGCCAACAGGCTCGGTTACGACGTAGACATTGTGGACGACGGCGCCAAAGCAGTGACCGCAGCCCTGTCCGGAATGTACGCGGCCGTACTCATGGACTGCCACATGCCCGTGATGGACGGCTTCGACGCCACCCGGGCCATCCGCGCCCGGAATGGCCACGCAGCCCGCATTCCCATCATCGCCATGACTGCAGGGGCACTGGACGAGGACCGCGAGCGCTGCTTCGCCGCCGGCATGGACGACTACCTCAGCAAACCCGTGGACCTCGCCAAGCTCGCCGCTGTACTGACGCGCTGGGTTCCGGAACAAGAGCAAACGTCGACGGCGGTGGGCGGCTCTGTGCCCGACGCTGCGGTGGGCGTCGCGCAGGCGCCGGCGGGCGTCGAACGTATGCCGGCGGCAGCATCGGCGTCGAACGCTGGTGGTGAAGAGGCTGCTGTTCCCGACGCTGTGGTTCTTGACGCTGACCGGCTGCAGATCCTCCGCGAGCTTGGGCCGGCAGACGGCCTGGGGCTCTTGCCCGACGCTATCCGGGCTTTCCGGCAGGACGCCCAAACCACCCTGGAAGCACTGCGTACCGCGCTGGGCGCGGGGAGTGCCGCTGCCGTGGAAGCGGCCGCGCACAAACTCGCCGGCGCGGCCTCCAACATCGGAGCAGCCGGCGCCGCTGTCCTGTGCAAGGATCTGGAGCGGCTCGGCCGCGAGGCGGGACCGGACCTGGGTTCAATAGGCATGCCGGTGCTGACGCACTTGCAGGCAGAACTCGAGCAGGTGGACGTTGCCCTCGAACGCACTCTCCAAGGAGCTTCATGAAAGTCCTGATCGCCGACGACGACCAGATCTCCCGGATGATCACCAAGGCCGCCGTCGAGCAGTCCGGCCATGAGTGCATCGTGGCGGAGGACGGCGACTCGGCCTGGCAGCTTTACCAGGAGCACAGCCCCGAAGCCGTAGTCACGGACCTCATGATGCCCGGCCTCAACGGGCTGGACCTCTGCCGCGCCATCCGTGCGTCCGAGGAGGACAGCTACACGTACATCATCCTGGTGACTTCGCACGGTTCCCGAAAGGATGTGCTGGCAGGCATGGAGGCCGGTGCGGACGACTACGTCACCAAGCCCTTGGACCCCTTCAGCCTTCACATCAGGCTCCTGGCTGCCCAGCGGATCACTTCCTTGCACGCAGACCTTGCCCGCTACCGATCGGCACTGACCGAGCAGGCGCGCACTGACCCTCTCACCAAGTTGCACAACCGCCTGAAACTCACCGAGGACCTTGGCTTGCTGCGCAGCCTCGAGAATCACGATTACTGCCTTGCCATGGTGGACGTGGACAACTTCAAGAGCTACAACGACATCTACGGGCACCAGGCCGGTGATGCCGCGCTGGTGGCGATCGCAACAACCCTTGCCCGCGAAGTCCGGAAAGCCGACGCCGTCTACCGCTTTGGTGGCGAAGAGTTTCTCCTGGTCCTTCAAGACCAGTCCCCTGCCACCGCCACCTCCGTCATGGAACGTGTCCGGTCCGCGGTCCATGACCTGCGGATCGAGCACTCCGGAGATCCGGACGGTGTCCTGACCATCAGCGCCGGAGTCTCGGCCTTCACGGACGGGCACCGGGCAGGCAGCGAGCAACTCCTGCGTGAAGCCGATCTTGCCCTCTACGCGGCGAAGGCCTCCGGCCGGAA
Source organism: Paenarthrobacter sp. CCNWLY172 (assembly GCF_037402035.1). Lineage (NCBI taxonomy): Bacteria > Bacillati > Actinomycetota > Actinomycetes > Micrococcales > Micrococcaceae > Paenarthrobacter > Paenarthrobacter sp. CCNWLY172. The sequence goes on along the minus strand of NZ_JBBEGB010000001.1, from coordinate 187,766 downwards.
CCGGGTGACTCTGGCCAGCGCGCTCCGCACGGAATGATCGAACAGGGTCAGTGGATCTCATCAGCACAACGCAGTGTAGGTATTCCGGGCATTGATGTTCCCTGTACCTGGAGGAAGACGATAGTCCCCCGAGTTGCACGCGGTGTTGTCCGTCATCGTCACGTACGTCACTGGCCTTTCGAAGTCAACGGCACCGCCCGTTGTCTTGATGTCATTATTCATAAAGGTGTTGCCCACAATCTGTATGTGGTGGATTTGCTCCGTGCCGTCATAGTATGCGTCGTGTAACCCACGCGGAGAGCCCCAGACGGTGTTACCCGTGAGATTGATGTTGTAGACGACGCCGGATCCTCCGGCGAGGTCAATCCCAGCACCATGCCGGCCTCCACGCACATTGTTGTTGGCGATCCGGATGTCGTGAACGTCTTCGTCGCCAAATGTGTGGACAGCTATACCGTCGTCACCATCCGTGCCTTTGCGCTGATCCACGATGTTTCCCACGATGTCACCGTCGCTGGTGTTCATCGCGTGGATGCCGTCCAGCTCCACGTACTTACCGTTTGTGGCTGACTGGGTGCTGCTGTCCCTGACACACCATCCGGAACCGCCAACAAAGGCGATCGAGTAAGTGAAGGGGTTCTTGGTATGGACGTCTTGGACGAGTGAGTTCCTGGACTCGCGGACATCAATGACGTACTCATTGAGGCGTCCCACAACATTGCCGTTCAAGGTGTCCCCGGAGTGGTCCGCTGTGAAGTGCGACAGCGTTGTATTGTCTGCACCAGCCGTAGTCACCAGGGGATATCCGCCGGCAGGTCCGGTGTTGTTCGTGAACGAAGGACCGGCCTTGAGGATTGTGCCCGGCCCCTGGCCTTCAAGCGTGACGTTGTTTTGCATCTGCAGTTTTCCATTGATGATGTAGGTTCCCGTTGCGAGTTTCACCACTCCTCCGCCGGCAATACCCGCCGCGTTGATTCTGCCTTGAATGCTTGCGGTGTCATCAATGGAGTCGTTGGGGGTGGCATTGACTGCGTAGGCGCTGGTGGAACTGCTGCCTGTGGCGCCGCTCTGGGCACAGGCAGAGGGCGCCGCGGCAACGGGCAGCGAACTCCGAACCGGCATGGCCGCTGCAGCCGGGATGGCAACGGGCGCCATCGACGTCAGTAACAAGAGCATGGGGCCCACGGCCGACAGGAGTCGAGGTGGACCCTGCTTCCGCCGATCCTCACGGCGCAATGGCCGGGCAGCCGTGAAGGAGGTGCTGCCCTTTGCACCGCTGGGTGACAGGGGCATGGGTACGGCGGCATTTTTGCCATTGGTCATGGATGTTCTCCTCATCGAACCTTGTCAGCAAGGCGACAACGCTATGTACGCAATTCCCGCGTCCACCCTGTGGTCGGCAGCGGGGTCCGCGGCCGACTCATCTAATAAGTGAGCGCAGCTCGCCGAACATGACGCAGGGCCGAGGACTGCCGCCAGAATCAGTGGCTCTGCTGGATGACCTCTTTGTAGTCATCCAGGGTGACCCCACCTTCGCCGTCGTCGAACAGATTCTCTTCAAAGCCGAACAGGAACATGGTCATTCCACAGTCCACGGCGTAGCCGGGAGCGGTCCGCAGTTGTTCGGCAAGACTGTCCGACAATGAGGAGCCGCCCGTAAACGGGAAGTCCGGCGGACCGGGGTTCTCCCCCACCAAGCCGAGTCCCGCACGTCGGGCCAAGGCGCTCGTATACCGCTGCGAGGACCAGGATGAGACGTCGTCCTTGACCGCCGTCTCTTCGTCGCCAGGGCTGCACCGATCCTGGCGCGGAGTGGTGGAACGGGCCGCGACTGCCGAGACGTCATCCAGTCCGGTGAAGTCAACGTCCACGCCGGGAACCATCGACAAGACGGCGAACTGTGCCAGGTAATCCAAGCCGCGCTCCTGGGCACCATCAGGGTTCGCCCGCCCATCCAGATGCCCGGCAACAGCCTTTGCTTTGTCAGCAGGCAGGACGCCGCGGCCTGCGACAGGAACGTGGACCCGTCCCTGATAACCCAGACTACGCAACGCCTTGACCTGCCACACCACTGCCTCCGCAGCCGATCCGGCGTACCAGTCCCACCACTCATGGACCTGTTGGCCAGTCACAGCCCGGCCATTCCATACAGCCGAGCCGGGTACCCATCCCGGCATCGGGGAGAGGGCCACCCCTTCGGCTAAACCCGTGCCCTTTTGTGGAGCGTCGCCGAACGCCCAAAACTCGCGCTCGTTGCCACCGTCGTCTGGCCCCGGATACCCCAGTTCCCCGCTGGAGTTTGTCCCGACCCTTATTGCTGCAATATTCTCCATTCCTTGGTCCGCCCCTAATCGCAAGACAAGGCGCGACAAGTACCTGTGGGCGGCTTTTCTCACCTCGGAGCTGAAGATCAGCTCGGCACCGCTGCCCCGTGGCACGCCTCCCTTGCTTCCCCTCAACTCACCACCAGGCAATCCTCGTACCCAAGCGGGCGGGTAGTGCAGACCGGGGGACAAAATCACCTTGATGCGGGCCTGACGGCACTGCTCCAGCTGTGCCACGACGGCGGCAACATACTGGCCATCCTCTCTTCCCTGGCGAGGCTCGAAACGGTCCCAAGCCACAGGCAGTTCCACGATCGAAACCCCGGCCTGGCGAAGCGCCGCGAGGCGTTGAGGTTCACAGGTTGCGCCTAAAACTCCAAATGCCAAAGGCTCCGGTACTGCGCGCTGGGAGCCAGCGCTGCATCCGGCAGCCATGGCAGCCATCACCGTCGACAGCACCAGCAAAAGGGCCACGCGCTTCACCTGTACCCACCTGATACAGGCGGCAGTACCAGTCCGCCTGCAACGGCCGCCTCCAGCTTGGTTCGATCCAATCGCCACACCACGGTCTCACCCGACGTTGGTCCACTAAAGGTAAAGACGGGCCGGGCATTGTTCTGCAGCCAGTCCAAAAAGCCAGGAGAAGCAAAACCGTACCCTTGGCTTAGCTGCCTGCCTTGGGTCAGAACGTATTGGGCGTCCCCGTCCCTCAAGGATTCCAACGAGGGCAGGACCTCCCAGTTCTCATGCGGAAGCAAGGCGAATTCACCCGTCACGGACGTCAAGCCCACTTTTGCCGACGCGGGCAGCTCGGCAATCATCCAATTCCTGGCCTGGATGAGCCCGTCATCCACTAAAGAGCGCGCTTGAACCCCCAGAAAAAGACTGAGGGCAGTGATGAGCGCCGTCGCAACAACCACCAACCGACCAAGCCGGGGCCGCCACGCCACCACCATCACTGCAGCCACAGGTAGTGACACCACGCCTGCAAGGACCACGCAGTAACCAAATTGTTCTTCTGCAGCACCAAAAAAGAGCGAGTAGACGCCCACCAAGCCTGTGAATATCGAGAACAGACCGATAACGCGGCGATTGGCCGCAGGCGACGTGGCGGCAAGGGCGCCGGCCAGTACGGAAAGTCCCAAGAGCATGTAGCTGGTGCCGAACCGTCCCACTAGATCCACGAGGCGGTCTGCGAGGCTTACCTCGGAGACCGAGTTAAAACCGGTCATCTGAATGGCACCTACCATCCTCAGAATGCCTACCAATTTTTGGTCGACGAACTTTGGAAGAAGCCCCATGGAGGTCAGCAAACCAAGGTACACCGCATAGGGAACCAGGGCTGAGGCGAGAATCCGCCAGGCAGTCAACGGCGGTATGGTTCTGCGCCAGAACACCCCGGCGACGAACGGAACCACTGTGAACACGGCCGTCATGTCCTTCATGACGATGGCCAGCCCGAACACCAGGCCAGCGCTGATTTCCAGCCAGAGACGTGCCCGTCCTTTCCGGCGGTCAAGCACCACGAGGACCAGAAGCCAGCCCGTCAGAACGGCCAAACCTGCCGGCGTCTCCATCATTAAACGGCCATCCATGCGGAGGACAAAGGGATCGCTTGCCAGGACCACCCCTGCCACCGCGGCAGCTCCGATGCCCACCAGACGGCGAACCACCAGGAAGCACACCACCACCGTCACTGCCCCCAGGATGCTGTTGACCCACCGCAATTGCAGCGCCAGGTCCATCGAACTCCCTTGAAGGCCCAAGCCACGGATGACCAGGGCGTTGAGGGCGTAGGTGCCCGGAGGATGCAGGAAAAAGGGAGTGCCCAGAATTGTTGGCATCTGCCCGTCTGCCATCTGTTGGGCCAAATCTGCGTACGTCACTTCGTCGATGAAGACATCATTTGCCCGCTGGACTCCGAATAGCCGAAACACCAGAGCCAGCACTCCCACAAGCGCTGCGACCCAGAGCGGGTGCCGGATTACCTGACGCCGTTTCCCGGCAGACCGGCGTGCTGTGAACTTTAGCGCTGGCGCATCAGCGCGGTGAAGCGAAGTCATCGCACGCCTGACGGCACTGCGGGCACAAAGTAGGTTTCCGGAATCAAAGGGATCTCCCCTGCAGGAAACAAGGCGTCGGCCTGCGTGGCATACTGTCGGATGCGGCCGGGCTTAGTATCCAGGCCCATGTCCCAGGACCACCGCACAAACCCCCTGTCGGACAGGTACGCTTCATCCGCTCCGGCCAACAGGTCGTAGGGAAAATCCGAGTACATCACGAGATTTGCAGGGTGGTCCCTGCCAAGGTCGCGGGTAATCAGATGGTCAACATGACGGCCCACTCCCGCGGGGCAAAAGAGCAGCTCCGCCCCGGTCAGCTGCAAGAGACCGGCGACCCGTGCGCGAAGCAGACGTATCATCTCCCGGTCTCCCCGGGAGACTCTGCCCAAGGCGATGTCGAACCGGTAGGTGGGGTATCTGTGCGTCAGTTCCGGAAGAAGCCTGTCCCAGGTGCTGCTTCCCAACCTGGGTGGCTTGCTCCGGCGTCGAAACAGCGCATCCACTTCCCCTAGATGCAGGGACTGGACTCCCATGTCTTCCAGCACGGCCCGGTCCTCCGACCTCCTGGCCTCGAAGAGTTCCCCGGCATCCGGGACCGTGCACTGACGCAGGAACGAGCCTGCCGCGCGGGTGTGCGGAGCGGGAGATGACTCAGTGAAAAGAGTCGCAACGACGATCTGACGCCTCTGGGCCTGCGCTTCGATGAGAGCCCCGCAGGACAACACAGCATCGTCCAGATGGGGTGACAAGAACAGCCATGGAGCGTCTCCGGCCATGGAACGATCAACTCTGGATTGGAACGGCATTCAGGCCCTTTCTGCGCGGCGGAGTTGCTCCTGCCGGGGTTGGGAGGTGTTCAATTCACCCAGTGCGGTGACGTAGGCCTGAGCCTGCAAATCTGCGAGCGCATCCCAGTTGTAGCCGGCGGCAAACCGGCGTCCTTCCACTGCCACCTGCTCCAGCCCTGGCTGGGAATAGCGGGTGGCAATCTCATGGGCGAAAGCAGTGACGTCAAAGGGGCTGACAAGCCATCCGGTCCCGGCAGGGAGGATCTCTCTGAGGCACGGGATATCGAAAGCAATCACTGGCGTACCAGCAGCCAAGGCATCAATGGCCACCAAGCCGAACGTCTCGTGCCGGGAAGGCACCGCCACCAGACGGGCCTCGCTGATGGTCCTTAACTTCGCCTCCCCGGACAACCAGCCCAGCAGCTGAACACGTTCGGACAGACCGGCTTCTTTCACGGCTGCACGCAATCTGTCTTCGTCCTGACCGGTGCCGGCAATCAGCAGATTTCCCTCGACCCTGCTGCACGCTTGGGACCAAGCCTGCAGGAGGAGGTCAAGCCCCTTATGCCCGTACTCCAGACGGCCGATGAAGAGGACATCCTTCCCAAGGCGCGGCGGGGTGCTCCACACACAGGGGTCCACACCGTTGCCGATCACGTCCACATGAACGTCTGGATTCAGTTTCTTCAACCTTTCGGCTATGCCTTGCGAGACAGCGATGAGTCTTCGGTGCTTTCGTACCCCCAGCCGCTCTATCCAATGCAGCGGCAACTTGTACTGCCGCGCCTTGTCCCTGGCATGGAGCCACTGGACAACCCCAATGGTGGGGCGTTGGGTCCATAGCGGGGCTGCCATGGTGGAAAACGGGGCGAAGAAATCTTCCACCACCAAGTCAACCGATGATCGGCGCCGGCTCACTTCGAAAGGCAGCCGTGCCACGTACGCCACCAACCGGGTCAGTCGAATGCGGCCGGATCCATACCCGATCGGCACGTAGCGCACGCCGTCCTCCACGCGTTCCGTCCAGCCCGGATACCGGGTGGTGAGCACCGTGATGTGATAACCCTTGTCTGCAAGCCGACGGTTGATTTCGTGCGTCCGCACGGATCCCCCTCCGGCCCCCGGCATGCGCGGATCTTCGAATCCCAAATGCAAAACTCTCATAGCTGTCTTTCCATCCTTCGGGCGTTGGGAGGCCACGTACTGTGGTCGCCGTGACTATGGCGGTCACCTCCGCGCTTGGAACCCCGACGGCGGCCGGCAGCCCGGCTGCCAGAGTGCCGTCGTCGTCGAATTTTGAAGTCGTTCCCGTGTGGCAACAGCCTCCGCTGGTGAGCGAGAACGAAGAGGCCGCTGACAGTGGCCAGGGCCAGCCACACCAGTGGCTGGAGTGAGGCGGCCACAGCCAGCGCCACTATCAAGGCGACGGCCAGAACCAGGAACGGGCCGGCTCCCCGGCCGGGGTGTGCCGCAATGAGTACCGGACGTGCCAGGAGCGCCAGAACCACGCCCGCTGCCAGTGCGCCCACAGCGGAGCCCACAGCCATGCCCGTGACCGCGTTCAACTGCCAACCAACCCAGAGTCCAACCACCACCAGGAGACACGCACAAGCGAGGCCGATCTGGCATCGGCGGTAGGCGCGCAGGGCCAGGAGAACCGTGGAAAGCACCAAGAGGACCGCGTAACCAAGACCGGAAGCAGCCAGCCACGGCAGGAGCCCCAGGGAGCCGTGGTACTTCTGCGGCACGATGAATCCGGCCATCAGTGGTGGAGCTGTGGCGATGATGGCGAAAGCCACCACGGCAAGTTGCCCGAACGACGCGAAGGCAGCACCAAGAACCTCGCCCGCGTTGGCATCGGGCGTGCGAAGCAACGGGAAGGCCACCAAAGCGGTTCCGGCTGCCACGTAGACAGGCCCTTTGGCGATGGTGGCAAGCGCCTGGAAACCTGCTGCATCGGCCGATCCGCTGTCCAGGAAGCCGACCACCACGACGTCGACACCCACCAGCACGGAGACAACGCCGAGAACGGAGGCGATGTCACTGGTCTCGGCCCATCTCCACTTCTCCAGCACAACCCGCGGACGCCACCGTAAGTCCCGGTAGAAGGACCACGGCACTATTAACGGCGCCAGGCACCCCACTACGAAACCTAGGACCCCTCCCCCGGCACCCCATGCCATGGCGATCACCACCACGCTGAAGATCAGCCTCAGGAGAACCTCGCCCACAGTGGACAGCGCGTACCAGGTGAAACGGAGCTCACCCTGCAACCAGCCAGCGGGTGCATTCGCCACGAAGATGACAAAGGCCGCCAACGCCACCACTGCGGCCAGGACGGGGTCGGCGAGCGCGAGCGTCACGCTGCCTGAGATCACTGCAGCGGCAACGCCCGCCAGGCAGGACACGAAGACCGAGAAGGCCACGCCATTACGCCGTTCCTCGGAGCCTGCCGGGTGGACGGCAACAACGTGCGACAAGGGAAGCGGGACCAAGGCATTGGCCACGATCCCCACCACCCCCAGGATCATCGCCGCGGCGGCGAAGATCGTGTATTCCGCGGTATCCAGCATGGTGGCCATGAGAAGCGTGCAGGCGTAGCTCATCACGCCTACAACCCCTGCGGACACGGCAAGGAAGCCGCTGTTTGCTGCAATACCCGGGTCTTTTTCCGAAGCCCTGCGGTGTGACCGGGGTCTTTCCCGCACAGCAAGAGTCATTGTTTTCTGGGATAAATCCATGGATGAACGTCCGCTACTGGCCGTCAAGAGCATCGGCGGGAGCGAAGGCGCTCCCTGGGCCGGCCAGCAAAGCAGTGCGTCCGGCGGAACGGAGTTCGGCAGACGTCACGCCGATCTTCTGCATTGCCGCGAAGGCCTCAAACTCGTCACGGCCCTTCATCAGCACGGCGACATGTCCATCATCCGCAACTGCAACTTCATCCGTCCGGTGCAGGATGGACTGAAGATCAGCATCTTCAGGCAACACGAACCGGGCCAGGGTGGAAAGGTCCGAGTGGCACCACCCTGCATCCGCGCCGTCGCGCCGTATCTTCTCCTCCTCCAGAACTGCGCCTGTGAGCAGTCTGGTGCTGCGGTCCCAGGTGAAGCAGCGGGCCCATTCCCGGCACTCGGCTGAGACCAACGCTTCCGAGTCCGGCTCACTCAAGGCGGTGAGGGCCTCAACCATGGCGGCGCCAAATTCCTGGGGAGTATCCACCAGCCAACCGGTTCTGCCTTCCACTACGGAGTCCCGTATGCCTGGAACACGCAGGGCCAGGCAGGGCACGCCCCACGCGGCGGCTTCGATCACCGAGCAGCCCCAACCTTCTGACGCCGAGGTGGAGGCAGTCAGCCAAGCCCGGCTCAACAACCTGTCACGGACCTCATTGGGCTGGTAGCCATGGAACGTTACTTCGTGGTCCAGGCCAAGGTCTGTGGCCAACTGCTGCAACCGCGCCCGCTCCGGGCCGTCCCCCACAATGTCCATCCGCAGCTTCGGAATGCTCCGCACTGCCACGGCGAACTGGCCCATCAGCAGGTCCAGCCTCTTGTGCGGCACCAGGCGGCTGACGACGGCGATGGTCGGGTGGGGTGCACGGGCGGCAACCTCGTCCGGAATGTCGATGGTTCCGTTCGGAACCACGTGGACGGGACCCGAAAAACCGAGTTTCCTCAGTTCCAGCCGGGTAGAGGGTGAAACCGCCACAATGGATCGCTTGCCGTACACCGTCTTGGCTCCCGAACTTTCCAGGAACCGGCCCACGGCGGCCATAGGTGGCGAGAACCTTGTGCGGAACTGCTCCTGGTGGACGTGGTGGATTACCTGGATGATCGGCAGGTCCCGGGGCAGGAACAAGGGCGAAAAGAACGGTATCCCGTTTTGGCAGTCCACCACGGCATCAAATTGCCCGCCGTTCCGCAGGAGCCTGAGCGCGGCGTGTCCATAAGTGGACAGGGCTCCGCCTCCGCGCAGGATGCGGATGCCGTCAATGACGTCCTCAGGTGACTGGCCGTCGTCGCGCCCTGTAAACCAGGTGACCTGGACGCCGTTCTGCACCCACCTCTTGGAAATCTCATGCATGTACTGCTCGGCACCGCCGGCTTGTGAGTGCTGGACGTCGCGCCAGTTGAGGACCAGCACGTGCTTTCCGGCGAGAAGGGTTGGTGAGTTGATGTCAGGAAGGCCGGACATCATGGTGTTGCCCTCTGGAGTTGGATCACCGAGGCAAAGCTGGCCACCCCATCCTGGAAGGGGCGGAACGTTGATGCAGCTCCATCGGTCCATGCCACGGGAAGTTCGATGATGCTGGCGTTGTTGTCCTGCAGGCGCAGCAGAAGCTCAACGTCGAAGGCGAAACCAGTGCTGCGGCACTGAACCATGGCTGCTGTGAGGGCATCGCGTTCGAAGAATTTGAAGCCGCACTGGGTGTCCTGTATGCCCTTGACCTTTGATTTGGTCAGCGCCCGGAAGGCCGTGCCGCCCACCCTTCGTCCGAGGTGTTGGGGCCGGACCAGGGTTGAGCCGGGTGCGTGGCGGGAAGCGATCACCGCTGCTGCACCGTCTGAGAGATGAGCCATGGCCTCGGTGAGGGTTTCCAGCGGCGTGGCGAGGTCGGCGTCGAAAAAGCCCGTGAACCTGGACGTGCCGCTGAGGAGGCCGCGACGGACTGCCGCTCCCTTCCCCTTCCGTGAGCACCCCACCACGGAAATGGGAACTGCGTCCCCCTCTTCCCGGGAGATCCTGCGGACCACTGCGGCGGTCTCATCAACGCTTCCGTTGTCCACCACAACAATCCGCGAAGACCACGGCTGGTTGGCCAGGAAATCGACCGTCTGTTTCAAGGTGTCGGGGATTCTCGCGGCCTCGTTGTAGGCGGGAATGACCACCTCCAGATCCACGCGGGAGCGGCGCAGCGAGTCTGAATGTCGGCGCGCCTGCAGGCTCCCTCTCTTGCCTATGTGCACACTGTGCTGTTGAAGAAGGACCATCTGAACCTCCATATATCCGGGTACGGCACAAAAACGTGCTCGCAATATAAGGAGTGGGGGCACCCCGGAAGTCATGACGCCAATCCAGCCGTAGTGCTCCAAGTCATGGACCACTCTCAATACCGGGAGCGGTGCCGGGCGCTCTGAGCGAAATTGCTGGTTCCTTGTCTGACCCCGTCTATAGAGTGGCCACATGAGCCACACATCCTCCGTCCCTGCCGCTGCTCCGGAACCAACAGCGGTGCCTCCTGTCGCCAAGCGGGTCCCCACACGCCGTGAACACCACGGCGACGTTTTTGTGGACAACTACGAGTGGCTCAGGGACAAGGAATCCGTTGAGGTGGTGGACCTCCTGAAGGCCGAGAACGCCTACCAGGAAGCCGTCACAGCGCACCAGGAACCATTGCGGGAAGCCATGTTCCAAGAGATCAAGGGCCGCACCCAGGAAACGGATCTGTCCGTGCCCAGCCGCAAGGACGGCTGGTGGTACTACAGCCGTTCGGTGGAAGGGAAGGAGTACAGCATCCAGTGCCGCGTCCTGGCCCACAACACCGGGGACCCCGTAGCGGACTGGACGCCCCCGTCAGTGGAGCCCGGCGTGGAAATCGACGGCGAACAGATCCTCCTGGACGGCAACATCGAAGCCGAGGGCCAGCCGTTCTTCAGCGTGGGCGGTGCCGCGGTGACAGTTGACGGCAACCTTTACGCCTATGCCGTGGACAACTCAGGCGACGAACGGTTCACCCTCAGGATCAAGGACCTGCGCACCGGGGAGCTCCTCCCGGACATCATCGAGGATATTTTCTACGGAGTGGCCTTCTCCCCCGACGGCACGCGCCTCTTCTACACGGTGGTGGATGATTCGTGGCGCCCCTACCAGGTGAAGGCCCACGTCCTGGGTACGCCGGTGGCCGATGATCAGGTTCTCTACCAGGAGGACGACGTCGCCATGTGGCTGGGGTTCGATCTCTCCGCGGACAGACGGCACTTGGTGCTCAGCATCGGCTGCTCGGAGTTCAGCGAGACGCAACTGCTCCGCTTCGACGACTACGACGCCAGCCTCAGCACTGTGATCTCCCGCGACCACCATATTCTGTACGAGGCTGAGCCCTTCCTCCTGGACGGCAGGGAAACACTCCTCCTGACCCACAACAAGGACGCCATCAATTCGATGGTCAGCCTGGTGGACCCCGCTGAGCTGACCAAGCCGCTGGCAGAGCAGGACTGGCGTACCGTCGTCGAACATTCCAACGACGTCCGGGTCAACGGCGCCGGCGTGACATCCACGCATTTGGTGCTCTCCGTTCGTAAGGACACCATCGAACGGGTCCAGGTGCTGCCCTTGGCCGGCCTCGGCACCGAGGCCCAGGGTGCGCCGGTGGAACCGGCCTTTGACGAAGAGCTCTACACCGCCGGGGTTGCAGGTTCGGACTACGAGGCTCCCGTCATCCGCATGGGCTACACGTCCTACTTCACGCCGTCGCGCGTCTACGACTTTGTGCTCCCCACCGCCGGGTTGCCTGCCGGCCAACTGCTCCTCCGGAAGGAAAGCCCCGTCCTGGGCGGCTACACGGCGCAGGACTACGTGGCTACCCGCGAATGGGCAACGGCCGACGACGGCACCCGGGTCCCGCTGTCAGTGCTGCGCCACGCGTCGGTACAGCAGGACGGCACGGGCGCAGGGCTGGTTTACGGCTATGGCTCGTACGAGATGAGCATGGATCCAGGCTTCGGCGTAGCCCGCTTGTCCCTCCTGGACCGCGGCATCGTCATGGTGATCGCCCACATCCGGGGCGGCGGCGAATTGGGCCGCCAATGGTACGAGGACGGCAAGAAGCTCACCAAGAAGAACACCTTCACGGACTTCATCGCAGCCACGGATTGGCTTGCCGGATCGGGCTGGGTTGACCCGTCCCGCATCGCGGCCATGGGCGGATCAGCGGGCGGCTTGCTCATGGGCGCAGTCGCCAACATGGCCCCGGAAAAATACGCTGCCGTGGTGGCACAGGTGCCGTTCGTGGATGCGCTGACCACCATCCTGGATCCCGAGCTTCCGCTCTCCGCCCTGGAATGGGAGGAATGGGGAAACCCGATCACGGACCCAGAGGCCTACGCCTACATGAAGTCCTACACTCCGTACGAGAATGTGGGGGCCGTTGCCTACCCCAAGATCGCCGCGGTGACATCCTTCAATGACACCCGGGTGCTGTATGTCGAGCCTGCCAAATGGGTTCAGGCACTGCGCTCCGTGTCCACGGGTTCGGAGCCGATCGTCATGAAGATCGAAATGGACGGCGGGCACGGCGGGGCCTCGGGCCGGTACGTCCAGTGGCGTGAGCGGGCCTGGGACTACGCGTTCGTCGCCGACTCCCTTGGAGCCACCGAACTCCTGCCTGGAGCCGGCCTGAAGTAGGAGTTTTTAGCGCTGGCGGGCCCGGAGGAGTGCGAAGTATCCAGGGATCAGGTCCGGGGTTGACGGATTGCTCAGCGGGCGCGTCTCGATGCTCGCCGAGCCTTCAACGATAAGGTTCCAGTCCGCCGCCGCGAAGGCCTTGGCCCGTTGTGCCGCCCCGAACCGGCCGGGCATCGGCAGCCCGCGGATGGCCCACTCCAACGGGGCGGGAATGGAACTGCGGGTGGCACCCAGGTGGCTGACGTAGTCCACCGGCGTGCCCGGAAAGTTGGTTTCAGTCAGGAACACGCCTCCGCGGGTCCCGACGACGGGCAGCAGGTTCGCAGCCAACGCGGCGCGGCCGCTTCGGTCCAGAACGTGCAGGACACCACGGATGAAGATGTTCGCATCCCCCGTCCAGCCTGCCGCTTCGAGGGCCGTAGCGACAGTCTGCGCTGCGTCCGGTGCCGTCATGTCGCAGACCGCATATGACGCCGTCGTGGTTCCTGCTGACTCCTGCCGTGCCCGCTCAACCGCGTTTGCAGAGTAGTCCAGCCCTAATGCGTGCGGGAAGTGTTTGGCCAGCAGGCGCGTGAAACTGCCGTTGCCGCATCCGACGTCCACCACGGGCAAAGACGGGTCCAACTTAGCCATTTGGGGGAGGTAGCCGTTGAGTTCATGGTCGCTGCCCGAGTCCCACAGGACGTCGCCAGTGGCACCGGTTGAGCGGATATCGCCCCAAAACCGGTCCCAGGCAGTGCGGGGATCCTTGGGCGCAGCGGAAGAGAGCCTGATGAGGCGGGGAATCAGCAGGTACTTCCTGAAAGCGGAGAACATTCTCCAAATATAGGTGGCCCTACGCCTCCACCAGCCACTCCAACGCCTCTGTTTCAGAAGTGAAGAACTTGGTGGGGCACGGAGGCTTCATGATGCCCAGAAAAAAGTTGGCAATGACCCTGTCCACCGGAGATGAGCCCCAGAGCGCGATGCGGTTGGCCTGGCACGGTTTGGCAAACACGGAACGGGCACCCCGGGTGACATCGTCCGTGGTGGCCATGTCAACGATCATGGGATGGCGTTCCTCGCCGCAGAGCTCGTTCACCCGGTCCATGGCCCGCTGGGCGTCAGGTTCCTTGATCCTTGCCCCGCGCGGCCATGTCAGGCGAAGAATGCCTTGTTCTTCGAGCTCCAGCTCGAACGTCACCTGTTGGTGGTCCTGCGGTGTTGCTGGGTGGTCCACAGTGCTCCTTGCGCGGTTGGTGCTGCTGCAGCGGGTTACCTCTGCTGACACCCTCAAGGCTGTCGAATCCACAGGGCAAAGTAAAGGTGTGTCCCAGGACTCATCCAACCCATTTGCCGCGTGGTCACCTTTGGCCGCAGTGCCGCTGATAGGGTGTTGCCACATCATGAAAACACCGTGAATGAACCGTTGGAACGGAAGGGGCTCAGTGGGCGAGACCGTTGCCGGCGTACAGCATGCCCGCTCCGCCGTAGTGGCGGATTCAGACAAGGACCGTTTGGCCGCGACGACGGCCGCCCTTGCCGCCGCGGGATTCAGCGTGTTCCCCGCCGTGGATGCCGCCGCCCTGGCCGCCCATCTACAGCACCAGCGCCCCTCGGTTGCGGTGGCTGAGAGTTCCCTGGCACACGGACTGCGCAGCCCCGGGGTTCCCATGCTCCTGGTCCTTGCCTCCCAGGAATCCCTTGACCTCCGGGAAGTGGAATCCTGGCGCGTAGCGGACTACGTCATCAGCCCCGTGCAATCCGGGGAACTGGTCCACCGGGTTGAAACCCTTATCGGCCGGGCCGCCGAGCGCGCCCGTTCACGCGGCGAAATCGAAGCACTGCGCGAAAGCCTCCGCAATGTCTCCTCGGCGATCCGGGAGACCAATGATCCCCAATTGATCTCAGACCACGTGGTGCGTGGCTTCGGGGAGGCGCTGGACGTGGACCACGTATGGTTTGCTACCTTCCGCGACGAACGTGTTCCCACCATTCGTGCACAGTGGAACCGTCTTGGCCTTCCGCTGCTTCCCGCGAGGCTGGGTGAGAGCGAAAACGCCATTATCGAGGCCGCCAACAGGCTGTGGGCGGATGCGGACGTCCTGGCGGTCGCGGACCACCGCGAAGACCCCGACTCCAGGATCGCCACGGCACTGCGGGAGTGGTCAGGCGAGCTCGACCCTGTGTCCACCGTCCTTCTCCCCGTGGGTGAGGGAGCGACGGCGTTGGGCATCATCCTGCTCTCCACCGTCCGGGAACGGCACGATTGGACCCGCCCCGAGATCGCGCTGATGCAACACGTGGCCGGGAACGTGGCCCACGGACTCATCCAAGGCCACCTCATCAGCGCCCAACAGCGGGTCCTGCACCAGTTGAGGCAACTGGACAAGGCCAAGACCGACTTCCTGGCCACCGTCAACCATGAACTCCGGACTCCGCTGACCTCCATCACCGCCTACTTGGACATGATCCAGGACGGATCCGGCGGGCCGGTTCCCGACGGCATCAGGAAGATGCTCGATGTCATCGCCCGGAACTCCAACCGCCTCCGCAGGCTCATCGAGGACATGCTTACCGTGTCCATGCAGGACGGCAGCAACCTGGACCTCAAACCGGTGGATATTGCCAAGCTCCTCCAGGTGGTGGTGGCCACGCTTCGGCCGCTGGCAGAGTCCCGCCACGTTTCGTTGTCTTTTACCGATGGGACTGACGACATCGAGGTTACGGCCGACGAAGCGAAGCTGGAGCAGGTGTTCACCAACATCGTGGCCAACGCCATCAAGTTCACGCCCGAGGGCGGAAGGGTGGGCATCACCAGTTCGGTCTCGGACTCGGAGGGCGGCGGGCTGGCGCTGGTAGAGATCGCAGACAACGGCCTGGGCATTCCCGAGCACGATCTCCCCCACATCTTCACCCGCTTCTACCGGGCCTCCAACGCAACATCCGCAGCGGTCCCCGGCAGTGGGCTTGGACTGGCGATAGCGCACGACATCATCAGCCGCCACATGGGCCGCCTCCTGCTGGATTCCACTCTCGGGGCCGGCACCACGGTATCTGTGGAGTTGCCGGTGGGCGGGCCGTAACCACACCCATGCCCGGTGTGACAGGCGTGTCAAGGTCAGGTACGTGCAAGTGCCCTAAGGTCAATAATGCTCGACATACTGTGAAACAAAAATTGATGCCCCGGGCAGCAGCCCGGGGCATCAATTGACGTTATAGGGCCTTGAGAGGCGCCCCCAAAGTTTAGTTCGGCCACCAACCGATGCTGGTGGTGTTCGTCTTCGTGGCGGTGTAGCTGTTAGGCCACCAGCCGATTGCCGTGCTGTCCTGCGTAGGCTCGGCATTAGCTGGGGCAGCGAAACCCGTTACTGCCAGAACCGCCGCCATGAGCAGGGTTGCCGCAAATTTTTTCATCCGCTATGCCCTTTCGTACTGATGCGAATTTGTTGTCTGTGACTTGAATAAAGTCACGGTGCAAACTATACGAGCTTTTCTTCCGCAATGACATGGATAATGGGCACATGCAAAGTCCGCACCTCGCCTCCCACTTCGTTGCCGGTCTCACGGCACGCGCCAAGTGGAAGGAGCGGGATTTCGGCGAGGCCTACCGCCTGGCCGGAGAGGCTGCCGGACTGTCCGCCGCGGCCGGAGATGACGAGTCCTGGTGGAACATGCGGTACCTGCAAGCGGAATGCCTCCGGGACCAAGGCCGCATTGAGGAATACCTCAGCGTCGCCATGGAGCTCAACAACCACAGCCTGACCGCGTCCTCGCCCGAACTCGGGGCCAAAGCAGGAACCATGGTTGCCGTGGCATTCCAAGGCCTGGGCAGGCTCCCCGAGGCTGCCACCATGGCTGCAGAGGCGGCCAAACTTGCGGCCGGGGACGCCGAGTTGCTGTACGTTCAGATTCTCGCCCAGCGCGCCCTGATCGCGGCATTGGCGGAGAGCCGGCTCCTGAACGATGCCTGGCGCGAATGCCTCGTCCTGGAAACCCTGCTGACCGACGACGTCGACGAAGACACTGCCGGCAAAGGCTATTGGGTGATTGGCAACGTTGCCTTTCTTGCCAATCGTGTTGCCGACGGCGGCCTTTACCACGATCTGGCGGCCGAACGGCTTTCACCGTCCAAGGACGTTGATTTGTGGGCACGCTTCAACAGGGCATCAGCGGAAATGCGCCTTCAGGCAAAACTCAGTGATGCCGCAACCCTCCGCTGCATTGAAAGGGCAGAGCTCGCCACGGATATTGTGGGCGGCTCTGAACGGGACCACTTGGAAATGTCGCTGGTCCGCGCCCACTGGTATTTTCTCAGCGGCGATATGCAACAAGCCACCGCTATCCTTGAACCCCTGTGCGCCCGCTCCTCCATTCTGGCCACGCAAACCTCGGCGGAAGCACATTTCCTCTTGGCCAGGACCTTGCTTGAATCCGATCGACGGCAGGATGCACTGGTGACGTTCGAAAAAGCTGCCATGCTGTTCGAACAGGCTGCATTGCCCGAACGCAGCGCAGCCGTTCGGGAGTACCTTCGAAATAGCGATGAACAACGAGGCGAGCCACACGGGGGGTGAGCATGTCCGAAGGGAAAATGTACTCCGGCAACGACCCGCGCCTTGGGCTGCTCCTGGACGGAATCGTGAGGTTGGCCGCCGGGGATCTCAACACCAGAATCGAAGTCTCAGAGGCACGGGACGAAATCGATGCCGTGATCATGGGCACCAACCTCCTGGCCGAGGATCTCCAGATCGTTTACGAAGAGTTGGAGCAACGGGTGCGTGCCCGTACCCAGCAGCTCAATGAAGCCCACTTGGCGATGCAGCACATGGCAATGACTGATCCCCTCACAGGCCTGAACAACCGCTCAGCATTTGCCACGGCACTCAGCGAAGCCCAGTCCAGTGGGGCGCAGAGCGGCCGAAAGGCAGCCATCCTCCTCCTGGACATGGACGGGTTCAAAGCGATCAACGACTCCCTGGGGCACACTATCGGGGACAAGGTCCTGGAGACGGTGGCCAATCGGATCACCGGCGCCGTGCGGGATCAGGACATGGTGGCCCGCATGGGCGGAGACGAATTCGCGGTGCTGATCCCCGACGTGACTCCCGCTATCGCCGCCTCCATCGGCAACCGTATCCTTGCCGCAGTGGTGGGCGTTATGGAAGTCGAGGGCCATCACCTGCGTTGCGGTGCCAGCATGGGCCTCCGGATGGCCGATCCCGGCCACCGCGCGGAGGAACTGATGATGGAAGCAGACATCGCCATGTACGAATCCAAGGCCGACGGACGTGGCAAGCTCAAAGTCTTCGAACCCGCTATGCTGCACGCTAGGCAAATGCGGAACCAACTGGTGGGCGAACTCAAGGAAGCGATATCCGGCTCCCAGCTGGTGCTCTACTATCAGCCGATCATCCGGTTGGATACCCGCGAAATCGAGGGTGTGGAGGCGTTGGTCCGTTGGAACCACCCCACCCGCGGTCTCGTCATGCCGGACGAGTTCATTCCCATTGCAGAGGAAACCGGAATGATTTCCGATCTGGGCGGCTGGGTGCTCCGCACCGCCGTCGGGCAGTTGAAGCAATGGCGCACCGATCCCCTCACGTCGGGCCACAACTTCAGCATGCGCATCAACGTTTCGGCGGCGGATCTGCAGCGGCTGGAGTTCATTGAAGACGTCCGCGAGGCTTTGGCGTCCGCCGGGCTGGACCCGTCGCTCCTGGTCCTGGAACTGACAGAGAGCGCAGTCATTCAAGGTAATGACTTGGACCGCTACACGCTCAACAGCCTGCGCCGACTGGGTGTGGGACTGGAAATCGACGACTTTGGCACCGGCTACTCCTCCATCAGTTACCTGCGCCAGCTTCCAGTGGACACCGTCAAAGTGGACCGGACCCTGCTCTCAGCACTGGGCAGCGACCCCTCGCAACCCGCGCTGCTGGCCGCCGTGCTGCAGTTGATCCGGGCTTGCGGTTTGGCTGCGGTGTGGGAGGGCGTCGAAAGTGCCGACCAAGCCGAGTATCTCCTCAGCATCGGGTGCACCAGCGGCCAAGGGTACTACTTCAGCAGGCCGCTGCCTGAAGAGCAGCTGACCGAGCAGTTGAAGCACCACAAGACGTGGCCCGTCAGTTGATGGTCCGCGTCCATGGATGGTGGCGGGTCCGCCACTCGGAGTCGAGAATCGCGTAGATGTTCTCCGTGGCCCACTGGCCCTTGTAGTGCCAGTTGTCCACCAGCGTCGCTTCCAGGCGCATGCCCAGGCGCTTGGCGATGCCGGCCGATCCTTCATTGAGGGCATCCAACTTGGCGTCAACGCGGTGGAATGAGAGTGTCTCGAACGCAAGCCTCAGCACGGCTTCCGCGGCTTCGGTAGCAATGCCGTGGCCCTGGGCATCAGGATGGAGAATCCAGCCCACCTCTGCCTGCCCTGTCCCCTCAAGCCATTTCAGCACCACCTCGCCCATGAGGCCCGGGTGGTCCTTCCTCTCGATGGCCAGGCAAATCCAATCTCCCTCCTGGTTGAACTCGAAGTTGGCGTACCGGCCCAGGACTTCCATGGATTTGGTCCTGGTCAGCTCATTGCGCAGAAGGAACCGGGCAGTTTCGGGAAGCGACTGGTATCCGTGGAAGCGATCGAGGTCCTCGGCTTCGAAGCGGCGCAGAATGAGTCGGTCTGTGGTGATGGGGAGCTCAATTTCGGGCATGTCTCCGAGGCTACTAGGTGCAGGCGAATACTGGTCCAGTCTTGACACGTGGCGCGATCTGGGATTACCTAATGAACATTCGGTAAATAAAGCTGGAGGCAATGACGCATGGTTGAAACAACCCTCTCCGGTGCATCGCACCACATCCTGACGAACGACTACGCGTCAGAATGGATGGGCATCGAGGTCCTCAAGCTCGACGACGGGCACGCCACCATCCGCATGCACCTCCGCCAGGAGATGCTCAACGGATTCGGCATGGCCCACGGCGGAATGATCTTCGCCTTCGGGGACACCGCCTTCGCGCTGGCCTGCAACCCAGCCAACCCCACGCCCAAGCAAGCCGCCAACATCACGGTGGCGTCCGGCGTCGACATCAACTTCATCAAGCCCGCGTTCCAAGGCCAGGTGATCACCGCCGTCGCAAACCGCCGCGCGAGCACCGGCCGAAGCGGCCTGTACGACATCCAGATCTACGCAGCTGCGCCCGACGCCGATTCAGCCCCCGACGCCGGGCATGGTGAACTCATTGCCGAGTTCCGTGGCCGCAGCCGCACCATCTCCAAGAAGTAGGAAACCCATGACGCAGAACACCGTGGCCGCACCCTCAGCTTCCTCTTCCGAGGCAACTGCCCCCGTGCTGGACCGTGAAGAGACCATCTCCCGCGACGAACTCGAGGCCCTGCAGCTCACACGCCTCCAGCACACCGTGGCCTACGCCTACGATCGCGTGCCTCTGTACAAGCGCAAGTTCGACGAAGCCGGCGTGCACCCCTCGGACCTCCGCGAGCTGAGCGACCTGGGGAAGTTCCCCTACACCACCAAGGAAGACCTCCGCCTGGAATACCCGTTCGGCATGTTCGCCGTCCCCCAGGACCAAGTGGCACGCATCCACGCGAGCTCCGGCACCACCGGCCGCCCCACCGTGGTTGGCTATACCAAGCAGGACCTCGCCAACTGGGCAACCTTGGTGGCCCGCTCCTTCCGCGCCTCCGGAGTCCGGCCCGGCATGAAGGTCCACAACGCCTACGGATACGGCCTCTTTACTGGCGGCCTCGGCGCACACGCCGGTGCTGAAGCGCTCGGCTGCACCGTCATCCCCATGTCCGGCGGCCAGACCGAACGCCAGATCCAGCTCATCCAGGACTTCAAACCGGACGCCATCCTTGCCACGCCCACCTACTTGCTGACCATCGCCGACGCCATGGCGCACCAAGGCATCGACCCCACCTCCACGTCACTCAAGTACGCCGTCCTGGGTGCCGAGCCGTGGACCGAAGAAATGCGCCACGAGCTCGAAACCACCATGAACATCAAGGCCTCGGACATCTACGGGCTCTCCGAAGTCATGGGCCCTGGCGTGGCCGGTGAAGCCGTTGAGACCCAGGACGGCTGCCACATCTGGGAGGATCACTTCCGCCCCGAAATCATCGACCCGTTCGATCACTCCACGGTCCTGGGCGACGGCGAACCCGGCGAACTCGTCTTTACTTCCCTGACCAAGGAAGCGCTCCCGATCATCCGGTACCGCACCAAGGACCTCACCCGCCTGCTCCCCGGCACCGCCCGCCCTGCGCACCGCCGCATGGGCCGCATCACCGGCCGCAGCGACGACATGATCATCCTCCGCGGCGTGAACCTGTTCCCATCCCAGATCGAGGAAATCGCGCTCCGCATCCCGGAACTCAGCCCGCATTTCCAACTCGAAATCACCCGTCCCGAAGGCAAGCGCATGGATTCGCTCACCGTTAAGATCGAGCGCCGCGAGAACGTTTCCACCGATGCAGGCACGACGGCGGCGCACACCTTGCGAGAGCAGATCAAGATCCACATCGGGTCATCTTGCGTAGTGGACGTAGTAGAGCCCGGTTCCCTTGAGCGGTCCAACGGCAAGCTTCGCCGGATCTACGACATGCGCCCCAAGGGCTGACCTTGCTTGAGATCGTGAGAAAATGCCAGCATGCCTACTGAGACCACCACAAAGCGCGGACGGCCCGGTTATGACCAGCAGTCGGTGCTCCGCATCGCCGTCGACGTCTTCAACCGCCACGGGTACGATGCTACGTCCATGGGCATCCTGGCCGAGAACCTCGGGATCTCGAAGTCGGCTATCTACCATCACGTGCCGTCCAAGGGCGATCTGCTGAAGCTCGCCCTGGACCACGCGTTGGGCGGCCTTGAGGCCATCCTCGAGGAGCCTGCCGCCACGTCCGGGCCCGCCGATGCGCGGCTGGAGTTCGTGCTGCGGCAGACCATTGCGGTGCTGGTGGACCGGTTGCCCTTCGTCACGCTTCTCCTGCGACTCCGAGGCAACACGGAGATTGAGCGCGACGCCTTGGAACGCCGCCGCGCGTTCGACCACAAGGTAGCCGAACTCATCTCCGCCGCCCGCGAGGACGGCTCCCTGCGGCAGGACATCGATCCCCGCACCGTGACGCGCCTGCTGTTCGGCACTATCAACTCGATCGTGGAATGGTACAAGCCGGGCGGCTCGCTGTCCCCCGAGAAGCTCGCGGACGACGTCATCACCATGGCCTTCGACGGCCTCCACACGGCCGCCTGACCCTCTCTCACCTCCCAAGGGCTTGAGCCGAACCCTCTCTCACCTCCCAAGGGCTTGAGCCGAACCCTCTCTCACATCCCAAGGGCTTGAGCCGAACCCTCTCTCACCTCCCAAGGGCTTGAGCCGAACCCTCTCTCACCTCCCGCGCGCTCCCGTCCATCCCTCTCTCACATCCCAGGGGCTCCCGACGCCAGAGTCCGTGGTCTATCCATCCGGGCCCTTGCTCGGGTGCACCGGGTATCGAGGAGGACGGTCCGTTAGGCACTCGCGGCTGCGGTAGCGCCTGACCGGAAAGCTTCGGCGCGTCGGGCGACGAAGCTGGGTCCCTTGAAGGCTGCCCTTGACGCGATGCTGCTCGCTGATCTGGATGCTCCACCAACGCAGCGCCATACCGCGCAAAGGGTTTTGACCGTCTGGTTGATGAACACCAGGCGGTCATTTCGTATTCATCGGTTCGTCAACACGTCAAAGCACGCCGGGCCATCATCGCGGTTGAGTCGGGCAATGCGCCGGTGGAACCGTTCGTGCCGCAGGAACACGCTCCGGGTGCGGAGGCGGAGGTGGACTTCGGCGATGTGTGAGTGGATCTGGACGGCGGGCAGACTCGTTGTTACATGTACGCTTTCCGGCTTAGCAACTCTGGAAAGTCCGTTCATGGGATATATCCGACCTGCGCGCAGGAGGCTTTCTTGGAAGGCCATATCGAAGCGTTCAACACTATTGGTGCTGTCTCTGCCCGGCATATCCGGCATGACAACTCACCTCGGCGGTGACCGATTTCATCGAAAAAGTGGTCCCGAAACGGGTTGCCATTCTCACTGGGCTTGGAAGCATCGAAAACGGTTTGAGGAGTCAGACCAGGTCACGAAAAATGGGTTTGGCGACAGGTCACAGTCGACAGGCAGCTTCGTCGGACGGTTTCGTGTCCGCCCACAACCGAAACGTCGAACGCCTTCCCCGTCATGTGGGAAGGCGTTCGATCGGTCGCCGGCACATCAGTTTCCATTTGAGCCCGCGGGACATGAGAGAGCGACCCACCCAAACCCGCGGGATGTGAGAGAGCGACCCACCCAAACCCGCGGGATGTGAGAGAGGGTTACTTCTCCACGAGGGTGAGGACGTCGTAGGTGGCCACGATTTCGTCGTTCTGGTTGGTCAGGACAGCGTCCCAAGCAACTTCGCCGTATTCGTCCGTCTCACGCGGAGTGATCTTCTTGGCTGTCAGCGTGACCCGGATCGAATCTCCCGCCGCCACTGGGGTGATGAAGCGCAGGTTCTCGAGCCCATAGTTGGCCAGGACGGGACCCGGAGCAGGCTCCACGAAGAGGCCGGCTGCCCAGCTCAGGAGCAGGTAGCCGTGGGCAACGATGCCAGGGAAGAACGGGTTGGCTTCTGCGGCCTCCTGGTTGGTGTGGGCGTAGAACGTGTCGCCCGTGGAGTTGGCAAACGCAGTGATGTCCTCGAGCGACACTTCGCGGAGTTCCGAGCGAACCGCGTCGCCGATCCGGAGGGTGGACAGGTGCTTACGGAACGGGTGCTCGCCCTCGGTCTCCACAGTGAAGTTGCGGTCAGCGCCGGTGTGCCAGACGCCCGTCACTGCGGTCAGCATGTTCGGGGAGCCCTGGATGGCGGTGCGCTGCATGTGGTGCAGGACGGAGCGGATGCCACCGAGTTCCTCGCCGCCGCCTGCGCGGCCCGGACCACCATGGACCAAGTGCGGGACCGGTGAACCGTGACCGGTGGAGGAGCGGGCGTCTTCACGGTTGAGCATGTGGACGCGGCCGTGGTGGGCTGCGATGCCAAGCACCAACTCCTGCGCCACGGAAGGATCGTTGGTGCACACCGAAGCTACCAGCGAACCCGAGCCGCGGGCGGCCAGGCGGACCGCATCGGCCAGATCCGAGTAACCGAGCACTGAGGAAACCGGGCCGAAGGCCTCGAGCGAGTGGACTTCCTCGGTTTCGGCGTCCGCCCAGCTCAGGAGAACGGGCGACATGAACGCGCCATCCTCCACCACGCCCACGGCGCCGCCCACCGAGGTGACCGACGGCGTCTCGAGGGATCCGTACGCAAGCTCGCCACCGGCGTCGAGCATTGACTGAACTGCCGCGCGGACATCGGCGAGCTGTTCCAGCGACGCCAGCGCACCCATGGTGACGCCCTCGGCGCGGGGATCGCCGACGACGACGCGTTCGTTGATACGGGCGCCGATGGCAGCAGCAACATCGGCCGTGAGCGACTGGGGAACGATGATGCGGCGGATGGCCGTGCACTTCTGTCCCGCCTTGACGGTCATCTCGGTGACGACGGCTTTGACGAAGGCGTCGAACTCCGGGGTACCGGGCACAGCGTCCGGGCCAAGGATGGCAGCGTTGAGCGAGTCGGTTTCAGACGTGAAACGGACGCCGCCCTGGACCACGTTCTTGTGGCCTTTCAACGAGTTCGCCGTTGAGGCCGATCCTGTGAAGGACACAAGGTCGCGGTAATCGAGTTCGTCCAGGATGGTGCGCGCGGAGCCGGAGATCAGCTGGAGGGAACCGGCCGGGAGAATGCCCGATTCGACCATTGCCTTGACCGCAGCGGCGGCGACGTAGCCCGTGGGCGTAGCCGGCTTCACAATGGTGGGAACACCGGCGAGGAAGGCGGGAGCGAACTTCTCCAGCATCCCCCACACCGGGAAGTTGAACGCATTGATCTGCACTGCGACGCCAGGGATGCGGGTGTAGATGTGCTCGCCCGCGAACGAGCCGTCCTTGGACAGCACTTCCATGGGACCGTCCACCACAACCTGCGAGTTGGGCAGTTCACGGCGGCCTTTGGAACCGAAGGTGAAGAGCACGCCAATGCCGCCGTCGATGTCGATCATGTTGTCGATCTTGGTGGCGCCGCTCTGCGACGAGGACTCGTACAGCTCCTCACGGCGGCCGTTAAGGTACTGGGCAAGCTCCTTGAGCTTGAGCGCACGCTGGTGGAACGTCAGCTTCCCGAGTTCAGTTTGGCCTGTAGTGCGGGCGAAATTCACGACGGCGGCAAGGTCCAGTCCGTCGGTGCTCACGTTGGCCAGGACTTCACCGGTGCTGGCATCGCGGACCGGGACCTTCCTTGCGTCGGGTGCCGGGGTCCACCAGGCATCCTGAACGTAGCTGGGGACGGTTGCAACGGCTGTGGTTTCCGGGGCGACTGCGGTAGTGGTCATCGTCGACGGGTCCTTCCAAGGCACGTGAAATCGGCACGGTCATTGCTGCCCGGGGGCAAACATTACTGACCGGCCGTTCGGTAATATATACAGGGTACATGAATGCCCGGAGGAGTACAGCAGTTATTTTGCGGGACGCCCCTATCCGGGACGTCCCTGCGGGGAGGCTTAGCCCTTGCCGCCCAACTTCTTCGCCAACAACAGCGGCTTCTTGAGGAACTCCCCCACACTGGTCCGGGCAATGACCGTCTGGTTCAGGGCATCCAGCCGCTCCAGAACATGGTCCAGCTTGGCACCTGCCTCGTCGAGGCGACGCTCCTGCGCGCGGATGAGCTCTTCCTGTTCAGCCAGGACTCGGGTCAGGTACAGCATCCCGCCGAGCCCTCCCTGGGCGACGCCATCGCGAAGATGCTCATCGCGGACCAAGGCATCGAAGCGGGCATGCTCGGCGGCCTTTGCGAAAATGCTGTTGCCGTCATGTCCCTCGGACTCCGGCCGTTGAGACCAAAACGCGAGCGGTTCGCCGTCGATGAACCCCACGCGCGAGTGGCTGAGGGTGCGCAAGTGGAACTCCCAGTCGCCCACCACGGGGAGGTCCTCATTGTAGTAGCCCACAGCGTCGTGCAGGCTCCGGCGGTACAGGAAGGAAATGGGAACGGCCCGGTTGATCTTCAGCATGTCCGCAAGGGTGATCTGCTGCATACCCGCCCAGAAGAGTTCACGGCGGATCGGCTCAATCCGGTCCCCCACCAGTTCCTCGATGACGATCTCGGTCCGGACCATGACGCCACTTTCGGCTCCATGCGCAGGCTCATCCAGGTAAGCCACGGTGCTCTCCAGGAAGTTCGGGGCCCAGAAGTCATCGTCATCATGGATCACAATGAACTCACCGGATCCGGCTTTGATACCCGCGTTCGACGCCGCTTCCATCCCCACGGACTCGGAATGGTGGAGCGTAGTGATCCGCTCCCGCTCGTCGTCGGCCCGCTGGGACGTGAGGCGATCGACGTCGGCCGGGTTGCCGCCGTCGTTCACAATCACCAACTCGAAGTCCTGGAACGTCTGGGCGAAAATGTCGTCTAAGGCCCGGGCCAGGAAAAGCGGGCGGTTCTTGGTTCGGGTCACGATGGTGACGCGGGCACCAGCATTCATGGCAGGTCCGTTCCGTTCGGCAAGTGTGATCAATCCTGCATGTTAGCAGCGCGCGGAAGCGCAGGGACCAGCTTCGCCCGAACCGCCGCGATCTCCAGCTCAGAGACCCCGTTGGCCGCCAGGAAAGCCACCGCGTCGATCGAACCAAGGAAGTCCCGCAGGCCCGCCCGCCGCTGCGCCAACAGGGCCTCAAGCTCGTCGTCAGAGAGGTACGGATCATGGGCGTGCGGGGCGCCATGCGTTCGATGCCGCTCGTTGATCCCACGGGCGGCGAGCTCGTAGCCACGAACGATGTCCTCGTCACCCATACCCGCCAGCCGCTGCAGCATCAGCGCGATCACCCCGCTGCGGTCCCTGCCCGCCGAACAATGAACCACCACCTTCCCCGGCGAAGAAGCTATCGCTTTGAAAACCGCCGCGATCTTCTCCCCGAAAAGATGCAAATAGTCACCATACTGCGCCGGGTCCTTCAGATACGGGCCGAACAACTCATTGAAGTCGCTGTGGTCCGGATCCTCCGTGGGGCAATGGACGACGTCGATACGCGCCTTCACGTCATCCGGCACCTCGGGATCGGTGTCGCGTTGGCGACGCTCCCGGGAGGCGCGGAGATCGATCACGGTGCGGACGCCGTCGTCGTACATCTGCTGCCAACCCGCCTCGGTGACCCATTCGTGCCGGCCCATCCGGTAGACGTCCCCGGCAATTCTCCAGGCGTTGACTGCACCGTCCCAGCGAACGGCTTGGTGAGCTGACGTGGTTCCTTCCATAGGAGCCAGCTAAGCACATTGAGGATAAGTGCGTGAGGGTACCGCCGAGGGATTGGCTCTCGAGGTTGGCAATCACGGTTACTGCCGAAAGCCCACCCCTCGGCGATGCTGCGCTATCGCTTAACGAGCTTATTCAGCTGCACGGAAGAAAGCATGACTGATGCGTAGGCTTGATGTCCGGCGTCGTTGGGGTGGAAGTTCGCGTCCAACAACGGCTGGGTCAGGTCCAGCACGATCCAGGGGTTGTCCGAGTTCACCGCATGGCCCGTGAACCGTTTGGTGACGTCAACGAACACCGCAGAGGCGCCGCTTTCAGCTACAGCCTTGGCAATAGTGGCGTTGAGAGCGTCCACTGCCTGGTTGACGAGTATCTGGTTGGCTACCGGGACCACGGTGACTCCCCCCACCACGATGTCGCCCTTCGCTGGATCAAAAAGCCGGGGGTACCCCAGGACAACAAGGGTGGCGTTCGGCGCAGCCAACTGGATTGACTGGTACGTGGCTTCCAGGGCCGCTTCGACAGTGCCGAGGTTCTGGATGATCCCGGCAACGATGACCGCGCATGTCTGTGTGTCGGGCGTGGAGCAGGCCTGCAACGCGAGCCCGCTTCCAGCATCCAGGGCACCGGCGGTGATGCTCACCAAATCCGTCTCGCTGTTGAGCGTAGTTCCACTCAGTTCCGCGATTTGCTGTGCGACGGGTGTGGAAGTTCCCACCGGCCCAAGAAACGCGCCATGGCAAGCAGCATTATCAATAAGGGTTACCCGGGCGGAAGCGTCGACGATATCCACGTATCCGCCGGCGCTTTGCCAGCAGGGAACGGCTGGGAAAGGTCCGGCAAGATCGCCCGCTCCGGTCCCGGCCGTGTACGAGTCCCCGAGGGCTACGTAATCAACCGGAGTCGGCGGTGCGGCGCTGGCCGGACTGACCGTGAAGCCTAAACAAAGTGCCAAAATGGCGAGCCCGCCCGCAAGGGCCGTGTGCCGCCGTCGTACGTGATGAGTTGCCATGGTGAATCCCCTTTTTTAACCGCTCGATGGGGCTCCGGTTCCGCATGCGCGGAAGTCGCGGCTCGCCCACCAGTCGGCCGCGTACCGGGGCAATGTGTTGGCTAGATTACGCCTGCCGGGCAAGGGGGAAAAGACCTTTCCGGAACAGTCAGCGCTGCTTTGACAACCGGAACTCCAGTCCGTTGCGCACGGCGGGCCATTCGTGCTCGAGGATGGAAAAGACCACGGTGTCGCGCAGCGCTCCGTCGGCGCTGCGCGAGTGGTTCCGGAGGACGCCGTCCTGCTTGGCGCCGAGCCGGGCAATGGCTTCACGGGACTGGTGGTTCAGCCAATGCGTGCGGAACTCCACGGCCGGGCAGCCCAGTGTCTCGAAGGCGTGCCGCAGGAGCTGCAGCTTGGAATCCGGGTTGGTTCCCGTGCCGTGTGCAGACGCAGCGTTCCACGTTGAACCGATCTCCACGCGAGGGGTCGCGGCGTCGATGTTCATGTACGTCGTCATGCCGATGAGCTTGCCGGTGGCGTTGGAGCGCGTGGCGAAAGGCACCATGGAGCCTTTCGCCAACAAATCCAAGCGGCGATCGATTTCACCCGCCATGCCTTCCGGGGTGGGGACCGAGGTGTACCAAAGCTTCCAGAGGTCACCGTCGCGGGCTGCATCCACCAGCCCGTCATGGTGTTCCTGGCTCAACGGTTCCAGCGTTACGAATTTTCCGGTCAGGGTGATGGGTTGGATTGAAGTCACCCGGTTAGCTTAACCGTCCGCTGGCGTTAGTCTTTCCAGTCGAAGAAACCCTTGCCCGTCTTACGCCCGAGTTCACCCCGAGCCACTTTGTCGCGGAGGATCTGTGGCGGAGCGAAACGGTCACCCAACGTGGAATGCAGGTATTCGGCGATGCCCAGCCTGACGTCCAGGCCCACAATGTCGGTAGTTTTCAGGGGGCCCGTGGGGTGTTTGTAGCCAAGCACCATGGCGGCATCGATGTCTTCAGCCGATGCCACGCCTTCCTCCACCATGCGCATCGCTTCGAGGGCAATCGCCACACCCAGGCGCGAGGAAGCGAACCCGGGCGCGTCATTCACGACGACGGCGGTCTTGCCGAGTGCCTCAGTCCAGATTTTCGCCGCAACAGCGAGTTCGGGAGACGTCTCCTTGGCCAGCACCACCTCGATGAGGGTGGAGGCCGGGACTGGGTTGAAGAAGTGCAGCCCCACAAAGTTCCCCGGGCGGCGGAGTTCGTTGGCGAGGCCGGTGACGGAGAGCGAGGACGTGTTCGATGCCAGGAAAGCATCAGCGGACAAGTGCTCCTCCACAGCTTTCAGCGCCGACACTTTGAGGTCGTAGTCCTCAGGCACGGCCTCCACCACGAGGCCGCAGTGGATGAAGGATTCGTAGTCCGTGGAGGTGCTGAAACGGGACATCGCCTGGTCGGGGGTTTCGTTCAGGGTCCCGCGGGCAGCAGACTTGGCCACGGCCTCAGCAACGCGGCCTTGCGCTCCGGCCGCTGCCTCGTGATCGCGTTCCACCACAATCACAGTGGCTCCTTTGACGAGGAAGGCATGGGCGATGCCGGCACCCATCCGGCCTCCGCCCAATACTCCTACGACGTGCGGGATGGCGGGAGCTTCGGTCATTTCTGGGTCCTGTCGTTGTTGCCGGAAGTCGGAGCGGAGGTGGCGGACGCGTCCGTGTCTTGCGTAGCCTTCGCCGATTTTTTGTCCAGGAAAGCCTGCATCCGGTCAAACTTGGCTTGGGACTCAAAAAGGATTCCCTGGGCCAGTGTGTCGATCAGCGGGTGGGCTTCGGCCGGAGCGTGGAACACGGATTTGGTGATGCGCACCGCCAAGGGATCCTGGCGGCCGATCCGATCGGCCAGTTTGTGCGCAGCGTCCATAAGCTCGGGGGCTTCGTGGATTTCGGTGATGAGGCTGATCCGCAAGGCTTCCTCGGCGCGAAGCACGGCACCAGCCAGGAGGATTTCCTTGGCCTTTGGTTCACCCACGAGTTCCTTGAGCCGCCAGCTGGCACCTGCCGCGGCGAGGATTCCCAGGCCGGTTTCCGGGTTACCAATCCTGACGCTCGGAGTCCCGATGCGGAAGTCCGCCGCATAGGCGAGTTCAGCGCCCCCGCCCAGGCAGTACCCGTCCAAGGCCGCGATGACGGGCATGGGCAGCTTGGCGATCCGGACAAAGATGGTGGAGTTGATCCCCTGCAGGGCGTCGTCACGGCGTCGTTCGCGCAACTGCCCAATGTCGGCGCCGGAAGCGAACACCCCGTCCGTCCCGGCAATGATCAGTACTTTGGGGTTCCGCTCCAGTTCAGCACACACCTGGTGAAGCTCGTCCACCATGGTCTGGTCGATCGCGTTGCGGACCTCGGGACGGTTCAGCAGGACAGTGAGGCGGTCGTCGCGTTCCTCAAGCAGGAGGGTGGTGAAGTCTTCCGGGTTCAGTGCCATTACACGCCTTCCAGCAGCATTGCGGTGCCCTGTCCAACGCCGATGCACATCGTGGCCAACCCCAGCTTCGGCCCGGAAACCGAGGCGAGTTCACGCTCCATACGCCCCAGCAGCGTGATCGCGATCCGTGAGCCGCTGGAACCGAGAGGGTGCCCCAAACTGATGGCGCCGCCGTCGTTGTTCACAATTTCGGGATCCAGTCCGAGACGGCGCATGCTGGCCAGCGACTGCGTGGCGAAAGCTTCGTTGAGTTCCACCGCGCCCAACTGGTCCACGGTGAGCCCAGTGCGTGCCAGGATCTTTTGCGTGGCCGGGACGGGACCGATGCCCATGATCTCGGGCTCGCAACCCGCTGAAGCACCGTCGACGATACGGGCGCGGGGCACCAATCCGAACTTCTTGATGGCAGCTTCCGACGCGACAATGATGGCCGAGGCACCGTCGTTGAGCGTGGACGAGTTGCCGGCCGTGACCACGGATCCGCCGGGCACAACGGGTCGCAACCCCGCCAGGACGTCCATGGTGGTGCCTTCGCGGGGTCCTTCGTCGGTGTCCACCACGGTCTCGGACTTCCGGGTCTTGACCGTCACGGGAACAATCTCTTCCTTGAAGCGACCGCCCGCAATGGCTGCCAGTGCGCGCTGGTGCGAACGGACGGCAAAGGCGTCAGCATCCTCACGTGAAATCTTATCCACACGGCCTACTTCCTCAGCCGTTTCCGGCATGGAATAGGTCATTTTGCCGTCGCGTGAGAGCTCGCCCTTGGTGAAGAGCGGGTTGGCGAAGCGCCAGCCGATGGAGGTGTCGAAGATCTGTCCGGGCTTGGCGAACGCCGTGGTGGGCTTCTCCTGAACCCACGGGGCGCGGCTCATGGATTCGACGCCGCCGGCCACCACGATGTCCGCGGCACCGGATTTGATCATGTGGCTGGCCATGATGATGGCGCTCAGGCCGGAGGCACACAGGCGGTTCACGGTGATGCCGGGAATGTGGAGGGGAAGTCCGGCAAGAATGGTGGCCATACGGGCCACGTTCCGGTTTTCCTCGCCTGCGCCGTTGGCGTTGCCGAGGATCACCTCGTCAATGGAGTCAGGATCGACGCCGGCACGCGCCACTGCTTCCCGGACCACCAGTGCTGCGAGATCGTCCGGGCGAACGGAGGACAGTGCCCCACCGTAGCGACCTACAGGCGTACGTGCGCCGCCAACAAGAAAAGCCTCGACCATGAGAACATCCTTCGCGAAAGTGAAAGGGACCGGTCTGGAATAATATACCGACCGTTCGTTCTATAAAGATTACACGGCCCGGCGGAACGGTCAACAGCTGACGTCATCTGTTGCACCGGCCCGCACAGGAACCGAAGCAGTCCCGGAAACCCGGGATCACACCACCCGGATCCCGAGGTGACCAGCCAGGAGGGGTGCCATGAGGCTGAGTTGGTAGTCATCGATAACAACCCCCGCCAGCCCGGCCAATCCGTTGATGCCACGGAACTCCGAGGTCCGCAGATCAACATCCTTGAGCTTTGCCCCGGTAACGTCCAAGGTGCCGATAGTGCAATTCTTCAGGGCGATCCTGGTGCCTGCGCAGCCACCGAGATCCAGCTCGTTGATGATGCAGTCCGAGATCTGGAGGTCCATGAGCTTGGAGCCGCGCAGGTTCACATAGTCCAGCTTGCCGCCGTCGATCCGGACCGAGCGCCAGTTCCCCTCATAAAGTTCAGCTGAGCCCCATCGAGGGTTGCTGATTTCCACGTCCTGCCAGGAGCTCCGCGCGGCGGTGAAGACCGGCGCGTACGGCTCGGCCAGAATGCACTCGCGGAACGTTGCACCCCGCAACTGCGCCTCATTGAAGGAGACACCGTTCAATTCGCATTCAATGAAGTCGGAGCCACTCAGTTCCTCTCCGTCGGCAGAAACCTTGGTCCACCTGACGCCGTCATACCGTTCGCCACGCTGGAAGTCCGGAGCGTCGTCGTCGCGCAATTCTTCCAAACGGAGCGGTGAAATCTTAGGGGCCGCAACCTTCGCAGCCGCCATCAGAGGGATTCCGCCTTTGCTGCGATCTCCGTCAGGTCCTTGGCGAGGGCCTTGCGCGTCATGCTCATGCCGATTTTCCCGAAGAGCGCCATACCTACCTTGCTGAGGAACGACGGCTTGAGGACCTCGGCGCCGAACGTCAGCGTAAGGTCCGTACCGCCGTCGCGCTCGGACAGGGTGAAGCGCGAGGTGTAGTCAGCGCCGCCCTGATGCGCCTTCACGGTAGTGCTGCGCGGCGGGTCAGCCTGGGAAACCCACATTTCGACGGTTTCCTGCTTGCCCATCATGGTCCTGGTTTCCTTCCAGCGCGTGCCTTCGCCGTACGGACCTTCGCTGAGCAACTGGACGGAGTCGATGCCGGAGAGTGTGCCGGCCGAGCCCGGGATGTCCGAGATAACGGCCCAGACTTTCTCCGGACCTGCCTTAATGTGCTGCGTCAGGGTGGTGGTGTGTTCCATACATCGAGCCTAGACCCGACCCCTGACAGTCCCAACCGAAAAGGCCTACGACGCCGGGCGCCCCTTCAGCACGTTTCGGAGCAGCACCACCGTGAGCCACGTGACCATAGCGCAGACACCAACACCCCAGGCGATGTCCGTCACGGCCACCAGTGCCGGGAAGTCCTTGAGGACAGCGAGCGCCGTCAGAGCCCAGGTTGCGTACGTGAAGAACCCAAACAGCGCGCCACCGAGAATCCGCCCGCGCAGCGCAATGTCCGCCTTCGCCGGCCGTACCCCGTAGTGCACGATCCCGGCAACGAAGACGAGGTAGAACAGCACAGCTGCGACGGGTTGCGGGCTGGCCGCCAGGAGATGCCCCATCTGGCTCTGATACTGCCGCTGCGCCACGGTGACGATCCATACGATGTCGATCACGGCAAAGATCACCGCGGCCAGGGCATAAGACCCGAGCCACCTTTTCATGGTTTGGCTCATCCCTGCCGCCGGGTGTCTGTGTAGAGGCTGTCAACGATATGGCGGGCTCGCTCGGTGAAGGCTCCGCGCTTGAGTTTCATGGTGGGTGTCACGATCCCGTTGGCTTCGGTGAGGTCAGTCAGCAGCAAGGCGAACCGGCGAACTTGCTCTGAGCGGGCGATTTTCGCATTGGCGGCACTGACGGCCTGGCCAATCACGGCGAGAAGCCGGACGTCGTCGATTTGGACTGCGCCGCCGTCGTCGGGGATCCGGAGGCCCTTCAGATCGGATATCCCTTCGCGCTCAGCCCATGCGGCCAAGGATTCGGGGTCCAGGAGCACCAGCCCGCCGAGATAGGGTTTCCCCTCCCCCACCATCACGGCATGGGCCACCAGCGGGTCGCCTTCAACGTAGCCTTCCCAAATGGCCGGGGAGATCGTTTTCCCGCCGGCGGTGACAATCACGTCCTTGATCCGGCCCTTCAACGTGAGCCGGCCCAGATGGTCCAGCTCGCCGAGGTCCCCGGTCCGGAAGTAGCCGTCGACGAACGCGTCTGCGTTGTCTGCCTGCCGACGGTAGCCGGCAAAGACGCCCACACCGCGGGCCAGCACTTCACCTTGGTCTGAGAGACGCACGGTGGTACCGGGCATGGGGACGCCCACCGACCCCGAGTTGATGGCGCCCGGCAGGTTCCCCGTCAGGGGGGCTGTGGTTTCCGTCAGCCCGTAACCTTCGATCACGGGCAGCCCGAGGCCGCGGAAGAAGAGGGACAGTTCCGCATCCAGCGCGCC
This sequence comes from Paenarthrobacter sp. CCNWLY172, assembly GCF_037402035.1. Lineage (NCBI taxonomy): Bacteria > Bacillati > Actinomycetota > Actinomycetes > Micrococcales > Micrococcaceae > Paenarthrobacter > Paenarthrobacter sp. CCNWLY172. Next base: position 153,613 of record NZ_JBBEGB010000001.1, on the reverse strand, counting down.
GGCGCCGGAGAGCAGGTAATCGAGCCGCCCGCCCACCAGTTTCCGCAGCCGGCCATAAAAAAGACGGTCGAACAGAGCCCGGCGAATGCGGAGGCCTGCAGAGGCACGGACAGTAGGGTCGGCGTCGTGCGCTTCGGCAAACCGGCCCCACTCCACTGCCGTACTTTGCGCCGAAGCCCACACGCGCCCCAGCCGTTTTTGTGTTGCGGCGGCCGCGGCCGATGCCTGGATCTTCTGGAGGACCCGCGGGACCACCACCAAAAACGTGGGCTTCAACGCACCCAGCGCGGGCACCACGTCGCGGGGATCGGAAAGGTGGGCGATCCGCATGCCGTTGGCCAGGCAGATCAGCTGGAGCCCGCGCGCCAGGACATGGGCCATAGGCAGGAAGATGATGGTGTTCCCGCCCTCACGGACCACCTCGGTGTAGGCTCCTGCAACGTTCAGGACCTGCCCCACAAAGTTGCCGTGGGTGATCAGTGCACCCTTGGGCGCGGCCGTGGTGCCCGACGTATAGACAATGGTGGCCACGGTATTGAGGTCTGCCAGCAGGCGACGCTCCTCCACGGCGTGATCCGGGATTCCGGCGCCGCCCTCCACCAGGTCTGCCAGGTCCGCTCCGGGCCTGGCATCGATGGTCCAGATCCCCAAAGCCTCGATTCCAGCATCGTTGAAGCCTTGTTGCAGCAAAGCGGCGTGCTCTGCTGTGCCGCCCACAGCAAGCCTGACATCGGCGTCAGCCAGAATCGCCGTCACCTGCGGTGCCGCCGAGGTTTCATAGACAGGAACCACGACGGCGCCGGCGAACCAGGCGGCCATATCGGCCAGTGCCCATTCGTACCGTGTGGGGGACATGATGGCCAGGGATTCACCTGGCTGGATGCCTGCGGCGATGAAGCCTTTGGCCAGGGCCCGGACTTCTTCGACGAATTGTTCCGTGGTGACCTGCCGCCACGGATCGGTGATGGCAGCACCGGCCGAGCGGACTTCGAAAGCGATATGCCCTGGGCTTGTCCGCACGCGTTCCATGAGCAATTCGGTGGCATTGCGGTGGTTGGCGGCGTCAACCAGCGGCGGGGAGGTGAATTCTCTCAACGGGCACCCTCTGTTGATATCGACTGCAGGTGGTCCTGCATGAGGTTCAGGACGGCGTCGAGGAAGTCCGTGACGAAGGCCTGGCGTTCGGGGGGCAGTGCGTCCAACTGCTGGCTGGCGGCGGACAGCAATGGCAGCATCAGGTCCTTGACCTTGCCGGCTGCTGCGCTGGTGACGTTGACGCGCACTTGGCGCCGGTCTTCGGTACTGCGCATGCGTTCAACATAACCGTGTGATTCCAAGCGGCTGACCAGCGCAGTGGTGGTGGCCGCCGTCGCGCCCAGTTCCGCGGCAAGCGCTCCGACAGTGACGGGTCCGGAGTCCGCCAGGACGGTCAGCGCCCTGTAGTCAGTGAGGTTGAGGCCCAGCGTTCGGGCAACCTCACGTTCGGTCTCATTCGCGAGGCTGAAGAGACCTTGCAGGGTCCGGGAAGCCGGGTGGCCCAGCCCTCCGGTAGCCTTCTGATGGTTTTGCATGGTTATATAGTAATCAAATTAGATTGAACATCAAACAGGCTAGGTAAACCTCGATGAGACGTTACGGGGAACCACTGCGAAAGGAACCGCGCCGTGAAGGATTCAGACAGGAAGGGCCTGATTGCCCTTCCCGTAGTAGTGCTGCTGGGGGCGCTCGTCGCTTGGGCTGGAAGCCACCATGGGCAAGGCCTCGCTGGCATTCCCCTCTTTACGGCAGCAGTCGCCGCGGCCTTCATCATTCAATGGATCGTCTTCATCCCGTCCTTTAAAGCCCAGACGGAAAAGTTCTTCGACCTCACCGGCTCACTGACCTACGTGGTGATCACGGTGCTCCTGGTGCTGGCCACCCCCGGAATCGATGCACGCTCGCTGCTCCTCGCGGCCATGGTTACCGCGTGGGCCCTTCGCCTGGGCACCTTCCTGTCGCGGCGCATCCACAAAGCCGGCAAGGACGATCGCTTCGACGAGATCAAGCCCTCGTTCATCCGCTTCCTGAACGTCTGGACCATGCAGGGACTCTGGGTGGTCTTCACCGCGGCAGCGGCATGGGTGGCCATCACCAGCACCAACCGGGTGGCTTTGGACTGGCTGGCCATCGTCGGATTCGTGGTGTGGGCGGCAGGATTCGTCATCGAGATCGTGGCGGACGTGCAGAAGAGCCGGTTCAAGGCCAACCCTGCCAACAAGGGAAAGTTCATCTCCACCGGGCTGTGGTCCAAGTCCAGGCACCCCAATTACTTCGGCGAGATCCTGCTGTGGACCGGGGTAGCCATTATCGCGATTCCGGTGCTCCAAGGCTGGCAGTGGGTTGCGCTGATCTCCCCGATCTTCGTCACCCTCCTGCTCACCAAGGTCAGTGGCATTCCCCTTCTGGAGAAGAAGGCCGACAAGACCTGGGGCGGCGAAGCCGGGTACGAGGCCTACAAGAAGAGCACGCCGGTGTTAATCCCCAAGCTCGGCTAGTCCGCAGAGCAGGCCCCACAACACGAAACCCTCCCGTTGTGGGGCCCGCTCTGCACCCTTTGCGCCAGGAATAGGGCGCAAAGCGGGCCTCGCAACGCGAAAACGGCGCGTGCCCCCGGAAGGAGGCACGCGCCGTCGTACGTTAGAAACGCAGGAAACCAGACGAGTCTTAGCTGAAGAGCTCGCTCTTGGGTTCGTTGTTCTTGACCTTCTGCCAGCCGAGCCACAGGACCAGGGCGAAGAACGGGATGGTCGCGAGGGTCCACAGGCCCAGCAGGAACACCTCGCCGGTTTCTTTGTCGGTCATGGAATCGAAACCGATCAGCACGGTGATCGCCAGCAAGGCAATGAGCCCCACCCAGCTGGTCCACGGCGAACCGGGCATCGGCAGGCTGGAGACGTTGCCGCGCTTCTTCCGCAAGGCAATCTGGCTCGCGAAGATGGATCCCCAGGTGAAGATCACACCAATGGACGCGGTGTTCAGCGCGAGGTCGAACGCGTGCGAGCCGCCCAGCCAAATGTTGAGCAGGATGCCCGCAAGGTAGACGCCGCCGATCGCCAGAATGGCTGCGTACGGCACGTGGCGGGTGGACATCTTGGTGAGCCACTGCGGGGCGTGGCCGTTGTTGGCCATGGTGCGGAAGATACGCCCGATCGAGTACAGGCCCGAGTTGCAGGAGGACAACGCGGCAGTGATGACGATCATGTTCATGACATCGCCCATCCAGCCGAGGCCCATCTGGCCGAACACAGTAACGAACGGCGAGGTGCCGGCGACGTACTGGTCGGACGGCAGCAGCATTGCGAGCAGCGTCACCGAACCAACGTAGAAGACCACAATACGGACCACGACGGCGCGGATCGCCTTGGGAACTTCGCGTTCCGGGTTTTCCATCTCACCTGCGGTGATACCAACGAGCTCGATGGCGTTGTAAGCGAAGATCACGGCATTGAGGACCAAAATCATCACCAGCCCGCCCTTGGGGAACATGCCGCCGTCTTCGTGGAAGAGGTTGGCGACGGACGCGTTGCCGTCGCCCACCTTGGCGTTGGTGACAACCATGAAAGTGCCAACGGCCAGGAAGATCACGATAGCGGCGACCTTGAGGCAGGAAGCCCAGAATTCGAACTCGCCGAACGCCTTGACGCTGAAGAGGTTCACGGCCACCAGCAGCACCAGCGCGGCGATGGCGGACAGTTCAATGGGCACGTTCGGGAAGAAGAACTGGAAGTACAGGCCGATCGCGATCAGCTCAGCAATGCCTGTCATGGCCCAGTTGATGAAGTACATCCAACCGGAGAGGAAGGCGCCCTTCTTGCCGAACATTTCGCCGGCGTAGCTCACGAAGGAGCCGGACGTCTGGCGGTACATGATGAGTTCGCCGAGGGCGCGCATCAGCAGGTAAGCGATGACGCCGGCAATGGCGTAGGAGAAGATCAGGGCCGGGCCGGTGGAGGCCAGGCGGCCGCCGGCACCCATGAAGAGGCCGACGCCGATAGCGCCACCCATGGCGATCATGGTGACGTGGCGGCGGCTCAGGGTCTTCTGGTATCCCTCGGCGCTGAGGTTGGAGTCCGAGGCTGAAGATGAGGCCTTGGAGCTCTGGAGATCTGTGGGAGTACTTTGCGGCACAGCTGTTCCTTGTGGGTTGGGGTGTTGCTGTAGGTGTCACGCCCATGCCGGAACATAGGCGGCTTTGGCACACAAAATTCGAGCTTTTCCTCTTTGGAGGACCCGAAGTGTGACAAAGAACGCAGAACGCCGAAGCTTCGCGCAACCCGTCTATCTTACGGGATTAACCCGAATGCCCGTGACGCAGGCAACAAGGAGCCATGGACAAGGGCCAAAACCCGCTTGGAAATGGCTGCTTTTCAGCCCAGTTCCAGCACCACATTTCCGGCCTCATCTGCGAAAACCCTGTAGGCGCGCAGGGGGTTGGCGCCCGTGGTGGAGCACCCTGTTTGGAGTTCGAAAGCGTGTTGATGAAGGGGGCACACCACCACCTGCTGGTCGATGGTGCCGTCCGCGATCGGGCCGCCTTTGTGCGGGCAGACACCCGAGACGGCCCGCAGGTTTCCATCCCGCAAGCGGAACACCGCCACCTGCTCGCCGTCGATTCCAAACGCCCGGCCTTCACCGAACGGAATTTGGTCAACAGGACCAAGGACGCGATGGGCCTTCGATCCAGCGGCAGATACTGACCCGGCACTCACTGGCTGCGCGCTCATCGGACCGGCACCTGCGGCAGGACTGTCAAGGGCAGGGAGGTCCGGAACTGGCCGGGCGTCAGCGGATCATCGCGTTCGCTCCAAGGATCCACATAACTGTCCACCGATGTTTGCATGGAAGCATCCAAACGGGCCGCGATCCCCTCGGAATCGTCCAGGATGACGCTGCGGATGTGCTCGATCCCTACGCGCGGCACAAACGCATACGTCCGCTCCAGCCAGTTGGCGTTCTCCCTGTAGTACTGCATGAACCGGCCTGTCAGGAGGGTCACCTCTTCCGAAGTGTCCACAGTCGCGAGGAGATCGCCCTTGCGGATATGGGCGCCCGCGGCTCCGCCGATGTAAATTTCCCAGCGGCCACCTTCCACGGCCACTACTCCCACATCCTTGACCAGGGACTCCGCACAGTTGCGGGGGCAGCCGGAGACAGCGAGTTTCAGCTTGGCCGGCGCTTCAATTCCCTGGAACCTGGACTCCAACCCGATCCCCAATCCCGTGGAATCCCCTGTTCCGAACCGGCAATAGTCCTTCCCAACACACGTCTTGACCGTGCGGAAGCTCTTGCCGTAGGCGTACCCGGAGGGCATGTCCAGATCTGCCCAAACCTGTGGAAGCTCTTCCTTAGGCACCCCCAGGAGGTCGATCCTTTGCCCGCCGGTCAGCTTTATCAGGGGAATCTTGTGCTTCTCGGCGACGTCCGCGATCCGCCGGAGCTGCTGCACCGAAGTCACCCCGCCTTTCATCTGCGGGATCACGGAGAATGTGCCGTCGCGCTGGATGTTGGCGTGGACCCGGTCGTTGATGAACCGTGCGTCGCGTTCGTCCACGTAGTCCCCGGCCAGCATCATTTTCATCAACGACGCCAGCCCCATCTTGGATTTGGCATCCTCAGCACTGCCCGGAGCCAAAGCGGCAAAGACCTCTGACACGGAGCGTAGCCCGCGGGCCCGGATCTCCGCCATCAAGGAAGCCTTGTCCAACGGAATTCCGGGAACGTAGTAGGTGGCTGCCGGGTCTTCCTCCACAGCACCGCCGGCGGCCCACTCCACCACTTGGGTCACCATGAGCTTGCACGAGCCGCAGCCCTTCCCAGCCCGGGTAGCGTCCATGGCAGCGGACACCGATGTGCACCCACCGTGGACCGCGGACACCAACGCCCCCTTGGAAACGCCGTTGCAATTGCAGACCTGGGCGCTGTCCGCCAGCTCGGCAACGCTCTCTTCCTCCCCCGGTGACCCGAGGTCGAACATCAGCGAGAGCCGCTCCTGAGGAAGGGGCAGGCCTTGATCAAAAGCCTGGGTCAGGTAGGCCACCTTACGGCTGTCACCCAGCAGGGTGGCGCCCACCATCTTGTTGTCCCGGATCACGATCGACTTGTACACACCACGGCTGGGTTCCGAGAACACAATGTGCTCGTCGCTGTCCCGTTCCGGGCCATGAAGTCCCATGGAAGCGACGTCGACGCCGGCCACCTTCAGCTTGGTGGCGGTCCTGGACCCCAGATATATCGAGGAGCGGTCCACGCCCGTGACATGGTCGGCCAGCACGGCGGCCTGTTCCCACAAAGGCGCCACCAGCCCGTACACCTCGCCGCGGTGCTGGACGCACTCCCCCACGGCAAAAATCTCCTCTTCGTCCATCACCCGCAGGTGGTCATCCACCACAATTCCGCGCTCCACTGCCAAACCACTGACGACGGCGACATCCACGTTGGGTCTGATGCCTGCGGTGACCACCACCATGTCGCAGTCGAGGTTGGGCTGATCGCGCAGGGCCACCCCGGTGATGCGGTCCGAGCCCAGGATCGCCGTGGTCCGGCTTCCGGTGTGCACCGCGATGCCCAGCGCCTCAACGCTTCTCCGCAGTATTGCACCGCCGTCGGGCCCCATCTGGGCGCTCATCAGATGACTACCCGAGTGGACCACGGCGACGTCCAGGCCATGAGCCTGCAACCCCCGCGCTGCCTCCAGCCCCAGCAATCCGCCGCCGATCACCACCACCTTGCCTTGCTGATCGTGCTGGAGCCCGTGTTGGGCACACTGGATCATCCTTCGGGTGTCGTCCATGGTCCGGAAGGTGAAGACTCCATGCCGCACCGTTCCGCTGGGCGTGTAGATGCCGTCCATGGGTGGCAGGAAGGAACGGCTGCCCGTGGCAATGATCAAGTAGTCGTACTGGACCACGCGGCCATCGGCGGCGAAGACATGCCGGCTGAACTTATCGATCCGATCCACACGGACCCCGGCGTGGAGGGTGATGTTGTTGTCCTGGTACCAAGGCAGGTCATTGAGGAAGATGTCCGCATCGCTTTCCTCACCGGACAGGACGTGGCTGAGCATGATCCGGTTGTAATTCCCGTACGGCTCGTCGCCGAACATGGTGATCTCAAACAGATCCGCACCACCCCTGGCCAGGATCTCCTCCACAGCCCGGGCGCCCGCCATGCCGTTTCCGATCACTACAAGCCGCTTTTTCATCAGTGCTCCACCATGCCCAGATCCACCACCACGGTTCCCCGCACCCCGGCAGGGGCCACGATGAACAGTTCGATCACGGACCCGCCTTCGGTGTCTTCCACCACCCTGAGCGGGATGTGGACATCGCCCTTGGCCCCGATGGGGAAATAGCGGAGGGGAATGCGGTCCCGCATCAACACCACGGTGATCAGTTCAGGGCTGGAATTGCCGCCACGGAAGTACAGCGTCTGGTTGACCATGCCATCCGGAACAAAGTGCGAGAGTTCGGCGTGGATGGGAACCGGTTTATCCAGCCCGGTTCCTTCAAAGTGGTAGATGCCCTGCAGGAAGAGATTCTGGATGATCACGGGAAAGTCCTTTCGGCCGGTTCCCTTCCCATGGTGCTCCGCCGTTGTTTCGGGACGCTCGATGCCGTGTTTCCACCTGCAGGACAGGGGGTAACGATCCCTTTGCCAACAACTCACCGCAGTGGAAACCGCGTGATGACCACCGCTACGTGGACTAGAGCAATTCGCCGCCCTGCATCCCGTACCGTACAAACGATCCTGCCGATGCGCTCCGCCCGGAACCGTCAACGCGGGCACAGTGATCGAACCACTCGCCCAAGGCGCGGTCGTGGCTCACGATCACCAGGGTCCCGACGAATGAGGCCAACGCTGCCTCCAGTTGTTCCACCAATACTGGTGCCAAATGGTTGGTTGGCTCATCCACAATCATGATTTGGTAGCCGCCCAGGAGCAGCCGGGCCAGGGCGAGGCGGCGTTGCTGCCCCGCGGACAGGCCCCCCACGGGCACGTGGAACTCGGCGGGCCGGAAGAGACCCAGGCGAAGCAAGCCTTCCGCGTGTTCATCGATGTTGCCACCCAGACCAGCGGCGAATGCCGGAAGCAAGCGCAGCCCCGGCCGCGTGGGAACGTCGAGCTCCTGCTGCAGGTAGCCCACCTTGCCGCGGACGCCCACCGACCCCGTGGCCGGTTCCAGGTTCCCCGTCAACACGGACAGCAACGTGGATTTACCGGCTCCGTTGGGCCCGGTGATGAGTACCTTCTGGCCGGTTTCAACCCTAAGATCGGTGGGTTGAAGCCTCCCGGGGACGCTGACGCCGTGGGCTTCCAGCGCAGGTTCGGACATCACGTCGGTCACAGAACCCAGCGGAGCTGCCAGTGTCAGCGGCACTGGTGGGCGGTCCACCGGATTCTCTTCGAGCCGGCGGAGCCGTTCCTGGGCGTTGCGGACCTTGCTGGTGACCGCGCTCTGCCAGGTTCCGGCCTTGAAATCGAAACCCATCTTGTCGTTGTCGCGCTTGCGTCCGTAACCCATACGGTCTGCCACTGTGGCAGCTTGGAGCCGTTCGGCAGCCATGGCGTCCAGCCATTGATCGTATTCCTGGACCCAACGGGCACGTTCGGCGGCTTTCTCGCGGAGGTAGCCTTCGTAGCCGTTCCCATAGCGGTTAACGGACCTGCGGTCGGCGTCCACTTCGATGATGGTGGTGGCGACTTTACGCAGCAGGACACGGTCGTGCGAGACCACCACTACCGTGCCGCGATGCGCAGCCAACCGGGACTCAAGCCAGGCGGTACCGTTCGCGTCCAAGTGGTTGGTGGGCTCGTCCAGGAGCAACGCTTCGGCAGGATCGGCCAGCAAGCATGCCAGCGCCACCCGCTCCTGCTCGCCGCCGGACAAGGAACCAAGCGTTCGACGGCGGTCCAGGCCTCCCAGCCCCAGCTTGTCCAGCGCTGCTTCCACCCGGGATTCGGCAGCGTAGCCCTCCCGGAGTTGATACTCCGTTTGCAGGCTTCCGTAGAGTTCAAGTTCCTCGGTGTCTGCGTCGGCCAGGCCTGATTCGAGGTCCAGGATGTGGGTTTCAAGGGAACGCAGCGACGCCAAGGAAGAGTCGATGGCATCTCCTACGGTCACCGATTCAGAGAATCCGTGGGTCTGGGCGAGGTAGCCCACGCGGTAGCCGGGGTTGCCGCCCAGGCCGGCCGCGCCGTCGTCGGGCGTTTCCACACCGGACAGCAGCCGCAGCAGCGTGGACTTCCCCGCGCCGTTTTCCCCGACGATCGCCACATGCTCGCCGTGGTGGATGACGAGGTCAACGTTGTTGAGAAGTTCGCGATCCCCATAGCCGTGGGAAACGCCGGAAAGGTAAAGGTGGTCAGTCAAGAGGAATCCTCGCAAGTCCGCAGTGGGTGGCTAAAGCCGTGTGGGTACTGGGGATGCAGCCGCAGATACGGGGCTGCGCTCAAGACTTCATCGCTCCAGCCTGCCCGGCGAACGTGGCGCCGTCAAGCCGGGGCACTTCGGGTGACGCCATGAGGGGACGGAAAACCCTTGGCATGACACCATAATGACGTCACTATGGTGTCATGCAGCTGAAGCAGTACGTCACCGCGGTCCAGCACCAGCTGGAAACCGCAGCCGAAGCCGGCGGTCCGGAAGCACGGGCCTTGAGCGAACGCTTGACTGCCGCGCTTGAATCCACCGTGCGTCTGGTTCTGCTGGAGGCCCTTTCCGACGCAGCCAGTGAGATCACCCTGGAGTTGGCCCCCGGTTCCGTAGATGTCAGGCTTCGCGGCCGGGACCCTGAATTCGTGGTCAGCAACCCCTCCTCCGCCAACGATTTTGAAGCCGTCACGGAACAGCCACGACAGCGTACTGCAGTGGTTGAGGACCTCGACGGCACCAGCACGTCCCGCACCACGCTCCGGCTCCCGGACCACCTCAAGCAGCAAGTCGAGGATGCAGCCGGACAGGAAGGGCTGTCCGTGAACTCGTGGCTGATCAGGGCTGTCGCAGATGCCCTCAACGGAAGCCGCCCGACCCAACGAAAAACGGGCCGCGAACCCGGCGAACAGAACTTCACAGGATGGGCACGCTGATGGCAATCTTCCAGACCCCGGGTCCCATCGCCGTCGTGGTTGATGTCTCCGTCCGCGCCGATATCTGGATCGTGGCGCGGGACCGTACGGATACCGAGGTGACCGTCCAGCCGCGCAAAGCCAAGCGCGCTCTCGATGCCAGGATGGCTGAACAGACCACCGTGGACTACTCGGATGGCCGCCTGCAGGTCAGGCTTCACCCCGCATTCCGCCACAGCTGGTTCAGCGACGGGGGTGCAGTGGAGATCACCGTGGAGGTTCCCCTGGGCAGCAGCCTGGAGTTGAAGACCGCCATGGGAGACCTCCGCTGCGAGGGCGAATTCAGCACCGCCGACCTGAAGACCGACTTGGGCCACATCCGCATCGACCATTGCGGCGAGCTCCGAGCCCACACCGACATGGGTGACGTCACCGTGGAACGCGCGGCAGGACGGTCCAGGATCAAGACCGGCTCGGGCAAAATCCGCGTCCGTCACATCGACGGGGCTGCCACCGTCAAGAACGGCAACGGCAACATCTACATCTCGCACGTTTCCGGCGAGCTCAGCATCAGCGCCGCCAACGGCGACGTCTCCTTGGATCGGGCAGGCCTCTCCACCACAGTCAAAACGTCCAACGGTGACATCACGGTAGGGGAAGTGGCCGCGGGCGCCCTCACGGTGCAGACGGCAGCGGGTGCGCTGTCCATCGGGGTGCGCCAAGGTACCGCGGCATGGCTTGACCTCAAGACCAAATATGGACGGGTACGCAACGCACTCGACGTCACCCATGGACCTGGCGAATCCAGGGACACAGTGGAGATCCGTGCCCGCAACGCCTACGGCGACATCACAGTGACGCGTTCACCCGCAACAACGCACGCCTGACCTACACGGCAGCGAGAGCCCGCTTCCGACGAACTTTCGCCAGACGAGTCCCTATCAGCCCCTGCCGCGGACTGAAAAGATACACGAACGCGAACACCACGCCTTGGGTGAGCACCACCATGGCCCCCGATGCTGTGTCCAGGTAATAGCTGAGGTAGATGCCGGTCACGGAACACACCACGGAGATCACCGGTGCAATAACAAGCATCCGCGAGAACCGGTCCGTCAGCAGGTAGGCGGTGGCACCTGGGATGATCAGCATGGCGACCACCAACACCACGCCCACAGTCTGCAGGGCAACAACCGACGTCAGTGCCAGCAAACCCAACAACAGCGCGCCAAGCCTGCGGGGTGAGAGACCTATCGCGTGCGCATGCGTGGGATCGAAGGCGTACAGCGTGAGGTCGCGGCGTTTGAGGATCAGGATCGCAAAGGCCACCACGCCCAGCACCACCACTTGGATGAGGTCAGGGATACTGACGCCCAGCAGGTTGCCGAAGATGATGTGGTTCAGGTCGGTTTGGCTTGGAGTCACCGAGATCAGGACCAGTCCCAGGGCAAACAGCGAAGTGAACACGATGCCGATCGCGGCGTCTTCCTTCACCCGGCTCGTGTTGCGGACCACCCCGATCAACGTCACCGCGATCAGTGCGAACACCAACGCACCCACCGCGAACGGCGCACCGACGATGTAGGCCAGGACGACGCCGGGAAGCACCGCGTGGGAGACGGCGTCGCCCATCAGGGACCAGCCGATCAGGACGAGCCAGCAACTCAGCACCGCACAGACCACCGCGGCGATGGCCGTGGTTGCGAGCGCCCGAACCATGAAGTCGTAGCTCAGGGGTTCCAGCAGGAATTCCACGGTTCAGCCCCTGTTCATGACGTCGAGGCCGAAGGCCATGGCCAGGTTCTCGGGCTGGAGCACGGTGTCCGGACTTCCGTGCATGAGCACCTTGCGCATCAGCAGCACGGCTTCGTCGCAGAGCTGGGGCAAGGCGTGGAGGTCGTGGGTGGAAATCAGGATGGTGGCGCCGTCTTCCGCCAACTCACGGAGGAGCCGGGTGATGGTGGCCTCGGACCGTTTGTCCACGCCCGCGAATGGCTCATCCAGCAGCATCATGGTGGCGCCCTGCGCGATGCCACGGGCCACGAAGGCCCTCTTCTTCTGTCCTCCGGACAGCTGACCGATCTGCCTGTCGGCGAACTCGCTCAGCTCCACCCGTTCCAAGGCGTGCTCGACGGCGTCCCGGTCGGCTTTGCGGGGCCGGCGCGTGAATCCCAAGTGCCCGTAGCGGCCCATCATCACCACGTCCCGGACGGACAGGGGAAAGGCCCAGTCCACGTCTTCGCTTTGGGGGACGTAGCCGATCCCGGCGTCCTTACGCATCTTCGCGGGTGGCTCTCCGTTGATGAGTACCCGGCCGGAATCGGGTTTCACCATGCCCATGATGACTTTGAACAGGGTGGATTTGCCCGAGCCATTCATCCCTACCAAGCCGCAGATCCGGGAATGCTCCAGGGTCAGGGACGCAGAGTCCAGGGCCAGGACCTCACCATAGTGGACCGTGACATTCTCTACAGCGATCGCGGGGGTGCTCATGACGTTCCTCCTGTCAGTGCAGTGGTGATGACTTTGGCGTCGTGGCGGATGAGGTCAAGGTAGGTAGGAACCGGTCCGTCGGCTTCGGACAGGGAATCCACATACAAGGTCCCACCGAACTCGGCGTCAGTGGCACCCACCACCTGCTGCATGGGGGCGTCCGACACCGTGGATTCACAGAAAACGGCAGGTACCTGGTTTTCCTTCACGAACTCGATGGCCCGGGTGATCTGCTGCGGTGTGGCCTGCTGCTCTGCGTTGACTGCCCAGATATAGACCTCTTTGAGGCCGGCGTCGCGGGCCAGGTAGGAGAAGGCGCCTTCGCAGGTGACCAAGGCCCTCTGCTTCTCCGAGAGAACGGAAAGCTTGGACACCATCTCGTCCTGCACGCCCTGCAACTGGGCGTTGTAGGCCTTGGCATTGGCTTCGAACTCTGAAGCATGGGATGGATCCAGCTTCGCAAAGGCCTTGGCCATGTTGTTGGCGTAGATCTGGACGTTCTTGGGCGACATCCAGGCGTGCGGGTTGGGTTTGCCCTGATAGGAGTCCTCGGCGATGGGCATGACCTCGACGCCGTCGCTCACCACAGCGTGCGGCACGTCCAGGTCTTCCACGAACTGGGCAAACCAGGCTTCGAGGTTGAGCCCGTTGTCCAGGATAAGGTCCGCTTGGGCTGCTTTGCGGATGTCGCCGGGCGTGGGCTCGTAGCCGTGGATTTCGGCCCCGGCTTTGGTGATGGACTCGACCCGGAGTTTATCCCCGGCCACGTTCTTGGCGACGTCGGCCAATACAGTGAATGTTGTCAGCACCACGGGTTTGTCATCACCTCCCGCGGAGGAATTCCCGCCACAGGCGGAGATCCCCAAGGCGAGGGCGATGACGGTCAGGGCAGCAGCGAAACGGCGGACATCTTTGGCGCGCCGAAACGAAAAGTTAGGCATACCGAAAAGTGTAGCCAAGCAAGGGCCACCCGGCAAAGCTAGGCTGGTCACATGGGCACTCTTTCCACCAAGGCATCTTTGTACAGATTCACTGCCCTTGACGCCGCCGCAGTGGCCGCCTACCTCACCTTTACCGCCTACTTCACGTTCGCGGGTGAATCCGTGGAACGGCTGATGCTGCAGCTCTTTCCCGAGCCAGCCACCGCATCCTACGCCGTTAATGCGCTCTTCTATGCCGGTGTCGGAATATTCGCGGTGGCCTCAGCCTGGCGGGTGATGGGCAGGGACCTCAAGATCCTTGGCACCCGCCCATGGTTCACCCTGGGCATGGTCCCCTTGGCGATCGTGGTGATGCTCATTCTCACGGCACTGCTGGTGGCGGCCTTCGGCACAGCACAAAGCTCAGAGAACCAACTGGGCATCCAAGGTCTCCTGCAGCAGGTGCCCGCATGGCTCATGGTGCCCCTGCTGGTGCTGCTGGGCCCCTTTGTTGAAGAGTATCTGTTCCGGCATTTGCTGATCGGCAAATTGTCGCGGTACCTGAACATCTGGATCTGCTGCGTGATCTCCGTGGTGGTCTTTGCCTCCATCCACGTAGTGGGCCGCGAAGGACTGGTGCTGTCCGCGTTGGCACCGTGTCTGGGCATGGCCGTGGTCCTCGTAGCGGTTTATGTCTGGACGGGAAAGAACCTGATGTTCTCCTATTTTGTCCACGCCGCCAAGAACCTCATGGCCGTTGTCCTGATCTACGCCATCCCGTCCGAGCTGCTTCCAAGTTAGAAGCTGGCCCGCCCAGCTAAAACGGGCCTGCCCCAGCTACGACACGCTCTTCCCTGTCAGCACCACCCGGTGGCTGCCTGAGGTCCGTCCCGTGATGTAGACCTTCACGCCGTAGCTGGCGTTCGAGCCTCCTGGATATCGGTAAGCCTCCCCCGGGTTGTACACAGGCGGGCTGTCCGGGTCTGCTGCGTTGCCGGGGCCAAATTCGATCACGTCATTCCCCACGCGGTAGGCACCCGTCCCAGAGGTCAGTTGGAAGGTCCCGGACCCAGTACCGGCCTCCTCCACCCCGCTGAGCTGCCCACCCGCACGGAAGGTCAGCTCCAGGGCGTACGAGGTTTCGGCACCGTCGAAGTCCAGCTCCAGTACCACCGTTCCGTCCGCAGCATTCGGTGTGACCGTGATGGACGTTGCCAAGCGGTGCTCCACGGTGGGCCGGTTGTCGAAGTCCATGGAGGCGCTGAAGCGTCCTTCGTGGACCAAAGGATAGATGCCGTCGGAACGCTGCACATCCACCGGCAGCGGAAGGTAGAAGTTGGCGCTCAGCTCATCGCGGAGGCGGACCGCGGGACCATCAACGGCGGCGCTCCGGCTGCGGAACGGCCCCAGGTCGAAGAAGCTCCGCGAGAGCCGCACATCCGTCAGGACCGCCTCGCCGTGACTGAAGCGCAGGAAGGTGGGATTGGTGGCAAGTCCGGAGCTGATGCCGGCCGAGACGTCGTCACACCCGCCAAAGACCGTGACCACGCTCCGGCCACCGCGGAATCGATGGATTCCACAGCTGACCAAGCCGGCATGCCCGGGAGCCATCGCTGCCGGCAGGCTTTCCCACGCCTCCACGGCCGGAAGCTCGGCGGCCAACCACGCATCCAGCCGAACCCTGGCCAGGGCCTTGGCCGGTTCCAGCAGCTGGAATTGCTCTAACCAGGCCGCAGCAGCTGCGAAGTCGCCGTTCCGGTCCTGATTGGCCAACCGGCGGTACAGCAGCTGGAAAGCTTCGCCGTCGAATTTGATCCATTGGTCCTGCCTGCGCGAGAACAGGGACTCGGCACTGCCATCGCTGCCGAACCACGGGAGGAACGCCGTCAGGTTGGCCCGGACATGGTCAAGGAGTTCGGGCCGGCCGGCATGGTCGGCGATCGCCAGCAGGGACGGATTGGTCACTGCGGTGGCATAGAGGGGGCTCCTTTCGGAGTACATTCCATCCGGCAGTTGGTCGATTCCCTCGGCAAGCCACTGGCCGATGCGCTGCTGGATGTCCGGACGCGGATTGCCCTCCGTTTCGTGCAGTGCGTGAAGACGGGCCAGCGCGGCACACAGCTCCCAACGATGGTTGGGGGTGTGAACGCCGCCGCTGACCAGGGCGTCAGTGATACGCCCGACGACGGCGCGAAGCCGGCTGACGGTCCCGGCCAAGCCATCTTTCGGGGACCCCAGGATGTCCAAGGCCATGCAGGCGTCATTAATGGTGAAGGCAGAGTCCGGCGGCGAACTGAGGTTGGTGCCGTCGAACAAACCGGTCGGCCCTTGCAGGTACTCCAGCCTGGCCACACAGTCCGCCATGAGCCCGGGCAGCCTAGACGAACCGACGTGAACGGATCCGGGTTGGGTGTAGACGGTGGCCAAAGCCAGCAACCTGCCCATAGCGGGGCGGTGCGCCAAAGCCGCCACGCCGCCGTCGGACTCTTCCAGGAGCGTGTCCACTTGGCGGTCGGCCGCCTCGATCAGTTTGTCGAGGAACGCTGTATCCACCGCAACTGACGCTGTTTGGTGATTCACTCCGGGCCCCTAGTCCTTCAGTCCTGCGCTGACGTCAGCGTTGAGTACGTATTTCTGGAAGACCGCGAACACCAACACCAGCGGGAGGATGGAGATCACGGAAGCGCCCAGCAGCACGGGCCAGTCGATGTTTTCCGCGCCCACAATGCTGCGAAGTGCCACCTGCAGGGTGTACCACTTGGGGTCGTTCAGCACGATCAGTGGCCAGATGTAGTCGTTCCAACGCCACTGGAAAGAGAAAATGGCCAGCGTGAACAGGATGGGCTTGGACAGCGGGAGCATGATCCGGAAGAAGATGGCCAGTTCGCTGGCGCCATCGATCCTGGCCGAATGCAGGAGGTCGTCCGGGACCGTCAGGAAGAACTGACGGAACATAAACACACCTGTGGCTGTCAGCACGGAGGGCACAATGATGCCCGCCAGGGAGTTATACAGGCCGAGGTCACGGATCACCGAGAACGTGGGGTTCAGGATCACTTCGGTGGGCAGCATGGTGGTAGCCAGGATGCACACGAAGAACAATCGTGTTCCCTTGTTGTTGTACTTGGCCAGCGCATAACCAGTGCACGCGCTGAAGAACACCGTGAGGACTGTGGTGACCAGCGAAACCGTGGCCGTGTTCAGGAAGTACTGCGCAAAATCCACCCGCTCCCAGGCATCCACAAACCCCTGGAACGTCCACTCCCGCGGAATCATGGACAGCGGATAGCTGAAAAGTTCACTCCCGGGCTTGAACGAGCTCAGGAGGAACCACAGCAACGGCAGCGCGTAGATGGCCACGATGACCCAGAGCACGGCCGTCAGCGGAGCGGACAGGTTCTTCCGCCTGGCACGGGCCTCACGGGTCTTGTCCGCGGGTTTGGCCCCTGCAGCAGGAGGCAGTTTGGTAGCTGTTGCCATGGTTCAGCCCTTCTTCTTGTTGAAGCGCAGCTGGATGAGCGCTATAGCCAACAGGACCACCATCAGCACCATGGAGGCGGCGCTCGCGTAGCCCACCTTGGATTGTTCGAAGCCGGTCTTGTAGATGTACTGGACGATCAACGTGTTCTCTGTTCCCGGTCCGCCGTTGGTGAGCGCCTGGATCATGGCGAACTCCTTCATCGCATGGATGGTGGAGAGCAGGATGACCATGAACGACGTCGGCGCGATGCCGGGCAGGATCACATGCCGGAACCGTTGCCAGGCGTTGGCGCCATCCAGTTCGGCCGCCTCCAGGAGTGCCTCAGGGATGTTCTTCAGCGCCGCGATGAACAGCAGCATGTTGAAGGCCGTACCGCCCCAGGCCGAGGCGAAAATGACCACCATCAACGCGAGGTTGCCGTTGCTGGACCACGGCACCGGGCCGCCACCCAACGTGGTGATGACGAAGTTGACGAAGCCGAAGTCCTGGCCGAACATCCATTTCCAGATGACGCCCACCACGATCGGCGAGATCAGCCACGGCAGGAAAATGATCACCTTGGCCGCTGTCCGCCCCCGCGTGGCTTTGCTGACCAGCAGCGAGGCGATACCCAGGGATGAGACGTATACCAACGGCACCGAAAGAACCGTGTACAGGAACGTCCGGGTCAGCGCCGCGTAGAAGGTGCTATCAGCGAAGAGCTTTTGGAAGTTCGCCAGGCCGATGAAGTTCAGCTTGCCCACACCGCGGTAATCCGTGAACGAATAGATCAGCCCCAGAGCGCCTGGCCACACAAAGAACACCAGGAACAACACCACGTTGACGCCGATGAGGATCAGTGGCGCGATGACATAGCGGTTGCGCCGCCGTTGCTGGGACTTGCTGCGCACGGCCGGTGAGCCGGGCTGTTCCGGCCGCACCGCCGGGCTGAGCGTTGAATTGGCCATGGACTAGGCGCCGTTGTAGAGCTTCACGATGTTCTCCACCGTGGTCTTGGCATCCTGGCTGCCGCCCAACATCTTCACGGTTTCCTCCCTCAAGGGGTCCCCGGAGAAGGGGGTCTCGGCATAGGCCTCGGCCACGACACGTTTGATGGCGTTATCGCCCTTGGCCTGGTTCCCGGCAATCTGCTGCTGGTAGAGCTCAAAGGAGGCCTGCTGGTACGGATACTCCACCTTGAGGCTTTCCTTGACCGGCAGGTAGCCGCCGAGCTTGGCGAACTCCGTGTAGTTGGCGTCGTCGTAGAACCAGTCGATGAACTTTTTGGCTTCTTCGTCCGCGCCCGTGTCCTTGAAGGCCACCATGAAACCGCCACCGAGGTTGGTGGCGTTGACTTCCTTCTTGGGCAGCGGCACGGACAGCCACTCAAAGTCCTTGATGTTCTTATTGAAGTCGGCCACCTGCCAGCTGCCGGAGTAGTAGGCAGCTACCTGCCCGCTCTTGAACATGGCGTTGCCGTCTTCGCCGCTGAGCCACACTGATTTGGGCATCGTGGCGTCATCGTTAATTTT
Source organism: Paenarthrobacter sp. CCNWLY172 (assembly GCF_037402035.1). Classification (NCBI taxonomy): domain Bacteria; kingdom Bacillati; phylum Actinomycetota; class Actinomycetes; order Micrococcales; family Micrococcaceae; genus Paenarthrobacter; species Paenarthrobacter sp. CCNWLY172. The sequence continues at coordinate 135,107 of NZ_JBBEGB010000001.1, read as the reverse complement.
TTGGAAGTACTCCAGGGTCTCTACGGCCTTGTCATCCGCGGCGTACTTATCGCCGTTCTTCGCAAAGGCGTCGCTGCCGAACTCGTACATCATGGCGCGCAGGCGGTGGCCTGAACGGTCCATCACCATACCGTACTTGGCACCGGCCTTCTCGCGGACCTGGTTCACGGCTGCTACGAACTCGTCCCAGGTCCAGCTGTTCCCGATAGCGGTGGGGTAGGCCACTCCGGCTTTGTCGAAGAGGCTCTTGTTCACGAACAAGCCCACTGCGGTGAGGTCTGACGGGATGGCCGGGAGCGTTCCGTCAGGGGCCGTCTGCAGGAACTTCCCATCGATGTTCCGCGCCTTGGCGATGTCGCTGAGATCCTGGAGTTGGTTGACCCAAAGGGGGTCCAGGCCCGTCACCCGCGCCAGCGCCGGAAGGTCATTGGCCGTTGCCGCATTCTTGAGCTTGGTAGTGATGTCCGCAGTGGGGACGTCCACTACCTCGATGGTGATGCCGGTGGCTTCCTTGTATTTCGCGGCGGCCGCGGCGAAAGCGCCGCCCTGGCTGGTGTCCCCGGAAAGGACCAACTGGAGGGTCTTGGCGCCACCCTCAGCGGAGGTGCCGCCACCACTACAGGCAGAAAGTCCGACGGCGAGGGCGGAGAGGCCAAATGCCGTCATTCCGAATTGCCGGCGGCTGATGCTGGAGATGCGTGTCTGCTCTGACAATGCTTCTGTCCTTTTCTCACGGGGCTGCCAGTCCACGGAGGCCTGGCTGCGGAAGTAGGACGTGGCGCGGGGGCCACGCTGCCTTGGTAGGAAAAGCCTTTCCTGCACCCACTGTGATCTATGTCATGACAATATGTCAAGAAAACGTATGCACATCTCCAACGTTGGAGAGGACCACTAGGCCGTGACCTGCCGACCATTTCGAACCCGGACCAAACATGACCGCAAAGGCCTACCAGCTACCGGGCGTCGGGAATAGCGTGGAGACCATGACATTGAACATCCAGGTAGTAGTCGATTGCCAGAAGCCGCATGACCTCGCCGACTGGTGGGCCGAGACCCTCGAGTGGAGCGTGGAACCACAGGACGAGGCGTTCATCCGATCGATGATCGAGCAGGGCTACGCCACCGAGGACCAGACCATCACGCACAACGGCAAGCTGGTCTGGGCCGAAGGCTGCGCGATCGTGCCTGCCGAGGACACGGACCCCAAGACCGGCCGGCGCATCCTGTTCCAGACCGATGCCACCCAAAAGACCGTTAAGAACCGCGTGCACTGGGATGTCCGCCTGGACGGCCGGGACAAGGATGAGGTGCGGAAACAATTGGAGGCCCGCGGAGCAAAACACCTCTGGACCGCCAGCCAAGGACCCCACGAGTGGCACACCATGGCCGACCCCGAGGGCAACGAGTTCTGCATCAGCTAAGGCCATTACTAGACTCGGACTGTGAACAACCAACTCCCTGCCAAGGTTTCCGACGTCTTTGACCCCTCACGCTGGCGCACTGTTTCCGGCTTTGATGACTTCAAGGACATGACCTACCACCGGCAGGTGGAGCGTTCCGCGGACGGCACAGTCAAGGACCTTCCCACGGTCCGGATCGCGTTCAACCGCCCCGAAGTCCGCAACGCCTTCCGCCCGGGAACGGTGGACGAGCTTTACCGCGCCATGGATCACGCGCGCATGACCCCTGACGTCGCCACGGTGCTGCTCACTGGCAACGGTCCATCGGAGAAGGACGGCGGGCACTCGTTCTGCTCGGGTGGGGACCAAAGGATCCGTGGGCGGGACGGCTACAGATACCAGGTAGAAGGCGCTGCGGGTGATTCCGCTGAATTTATCGACCCCGCCCGTGCCGGCCGGCTCCACATTTTGGAAGTACAGCGACTCATGCGGACCATGCCCAAGGTGGTCATCGCCGTCGTGAATGGATGGGCGGCGGGCGGCGGCCACTCACTGCACGTGGTCAGCGACCTCACCATCGCTTCCCGCGAGCACGGCAAGTTTAAGCAGACGGACGCCACAGTGGGAAGTTTCGACGCCGGATATGGCTCTGCGCTGCTGGCCCGCCAGATCGGGCAGAAAGCGGCGCGCGAGATCTTCTTCCTTGCCCGCGAATATTCGGCCGACGACATGGTTCGCATGGGTGCGGTCAATGAGGCGGTTGACCACGCCCGCCTGGAGGAAGTCGCACTGGAGTACGCCGCGGACATCGCCCGCCAGTCCCCGCAGGCCATCCGCATGCTCAAATTTGCGTTCAACCTGGCCGATGACGGCCTGGCAGGACAGCAGGTTTTCGCCGGCGAAGCCACCCGCCTCGCCTACATGACGGACGAGGCCGTGGAGGGGAAGGAAGCGTTCCTCCAGAAACGCGACCCCGACTGGTCCAGCTTCCCCTACTACTTCTAGGACTCACCCTGTGGACATCGATCCCGTTCTCAAAGCACTGATGGCTGCCCTCCATGGCGAGGGTCCCGCCGTCGAAATCGTCACTGGCGACCACGGCGAGCCGCAGGCGATCCCGGTGGAGACCGGCGTCGAGGATGCCGCGGTGGTGGTCCGCACTTCCGGTTCCACGGGCACGCCCAAGGCAACCGTCCTGACCATCGACGCCCTCGCGGCCTCGTCCGTGTCCACTGCCATGGCCCTGCGCGGTGAGGGCCAGTGGTTGCTCGCGCTCCCGCTGCAGTATGTGGCCGGAGTGCAGGTCCTGGTCCGGTCGCTGTACGCAGGCACCCGGCCGTGGGTCATGGACTTGTCTGACGGCTTCACGCCCGAGGCCTTCACCGCGGCGGCCGAGGAACTCACGGACAAGATCCGCTTCACCTCACTGGTTCCCACGCAGCTGCAGCGGCTCCTGGACTCCCCCGCGCCCGAAACCCTGGCCGTGCTGCGCCGCTTCAACGCGATCCTGCTGGGTGGCGCTCCGGCGTCACCGGATCTCCTTGCCTCCGCCCATGCGGAGGGGCTCAAGGTGGTCACCACCTACGGCTCAGCCGAGACCTGCGGCGGGTGCGTGTACGACGGCCAGCCGCTGGACGGCGTCGAGGTCCGCATTGGCGAGGGCGGGCTGGAAGGCCGCATCCTGCTCGGTGGCGACACCGTGGCCGCCGGCTACCTTGACGCCGCCCGCGCGTCGAAGGCTGCCTTCTTTGAGGAGGAAGGCGTTCGCTGGTACGTCACTGGCGATCTCGGCGAATTGGACGACGACGGCAAGCTCACCGTCCTGGGCCGGGCGGACGATGTCATCATCACCGGCGGCGTCAAAGCCTCCGCCGCCTACATTCAGGGCGAGCTGGAAAAGCTCGACGGCGTCACAGCGGCTTTCGTCACCGGTGTCCCGTCGCGCGAGTGGGGCCAAGCCGTGGCAGCTTTCGTAGCAGTGACCGATCCCAGCCCCGAAGGCATCAAGGGCTTCACGTCCCGGCGCGAGGCTGCGCTGGGAGTCCTGGCTCCGAAAACAGTGTTCGCTGACAAGGAACTGCCCATGCTGCCCAACGGGAAACCGGACCGACTGGCCATGATTGAACGGCTTTCCGAACTGCATCAGGGACAATAGACACGTTCTTCCTCCCGAAACTGACTCAAGATCAACCGCGAAATACACGAGGTACTACACGTGGCGACAGCTGCACAATGGATCCAAGGAGCCCGGCTCCGCACACTGCCCGCGGCCATCGCGCCCGTCCTGATTGGTTCGGCAGCGGCGTACGAGCTCCAGGCATTCCGGCTGCCGAACGCGATCCTGGCTGCGCTCGTGGCGCTCCTGCTCCAGATCGGCGTGAACTACGCCAATGATTACTCCGATGGCATCCGCGGCACCGACGAGGACCGGGTAGGTCCCCTGCGTCTTGTCGGCTCCGGTGCTGCGCTGCCGGAGCAAGTGAAGTGGGCCGCGTTCGGGCTGTTCGGCGCCGCGATGATTTGCGGCCTGATCCTGGTGATCATCACCCAAACGTGGTGGCTGATCCTGGTGGGTATCGGCTGCGTGCTGGCAGCCTGGGGCTATACGGGCGGCAAGAATCCCTACGGCTACATGGGCTTGGGCGATGTCTTCGTGTTCGTGTTCTTCGGGCTCGTGGCCACGCTCGGCACCACCTACACCCAGGCCGGACAAGTCAGCCTGGCCGCCGTGATCGGTGCGATTGGTACAGGCCTCATCGCCTGCGCCCTGCTGATGGCAAACAATGTCAGGGACATTCCCACTGATACGGCCGCCGGAAAGCGGACCCTGGCAGTGCGTCTTGGCGACCGGCACGCCCGTGAAAGCTACGTGTTGATGCTTGCCGTCGCCATCCTGCTGGTCATCGTGCTGGCGCCCACCAAGCCGTGGATGCTGATCGTCCTGCTGCTGATCCCCGCGTGCTTGATGCCGGCCTGGCTGATGGTCAATGGGAAAAAGCGCAAGAGCCTCATTCCCGTGCTCAAGCAGACCGGCATGATCAACCTCGGGTACAGCCTGCTGTTCTCGCTGGGCTTGATCCTGAGCCGCGGCTTCTAAGTTCAGATACAGCCAACGCCCCCAGGAATCCTTACTGGGGGCGTTGGCTGTACAAAGACTTTTTACAAGGAGCCCGGGCGTTTGTCGTTGTTGACAGCGATATCCGGGTTTTTCTCTACCAAGCGGTCCTCGACCGTGGCGTCCTCAACTTCGCCGGCAGTGCGAATGGGCTTGGCCCGCCCGGAGAAACGTTCGCGCATGGCTGCAGTGGCGGCGTCGCGCTGTTTCTGGAAGAAGAGGTAGCTGATGGCGAACGCGATCAGCCCGGCGAAGATGACCGCCAGGATCCAGCCAACCCCCAAAAAGGCGAAGAGGACGAACAACGGCACGAACAGCGCCAGGCGAATGAGGGAATACTTCAGGAAAGCCACCATCCAAGTTTAGCGGGCCGGATGGTTGCACTCTGATCACAGCCGGTAGAGGACGTCCAGTGATGGGCTTCCGGCGACTAGACTTGGTGCATGCTCCGGGTTGTAGGCGTCGTCATTGTTCTGGTCATCTTCGTCTATGCCCTGGTGGACGTCATCCGCACGGACGGCCACCAGACACGCGGTATTTCCAAACCCGCGTGGATCATCGTGATGATTGTCCTGCCGCTCCTGGGTGCCATCCTCTGGTTCATCTTCGGCCGGCCCTATGGCAAGCCCACGGCAAAGCCGGTCCGCCGCTATCCCACTGCTCCGGACGATGACCCCGAATTCCTCCGTAACCTGGAAACCCGCCGTCGCAACCAGGCCGAGGATGACCGCCTGAAGAAGCTCAAGGCGGACCTTGAAGCCAAGGAACGCGAGCTTGGCGACAAACCCTCCGACGGTTCCGGTGAGGCAACAGGCAACGGCTTCAAACCCGGCGATACCAAGCGCACGGAGCCGGACCCCCATGACACCGACGAGCTGAAGTAGGCAAACATGGCCCAGCAAGCTGATGGTTCACGGCAGTTACCTTCCACCACACCATCAGTCATTGGGCCAACAGCGCGTCCCGCACCACCACCCCGTCCGGGCATGTCCCTGTCAGTGCCGCCTCCCATTACCGCGGCCATCGTGCCACCGGGCACCGCACGGCTCTCCCGCTCCCTCTGGGTTGCCAGCTTTGTGGCGGGAATCGCCGTCGTCGTTTTCGGTTTCCTCGGTCGTGATGCCCACTTTGAGCGTCTGAAAGCCGTCATCGGAGGCATGGTTCCCGACGGTGACGCCCAAGCTGTCGAGGGATCCACCGCCGTCGTGTTCCTGGGCAGCCTCGCCATGATCGCGCTGGTGGTGGCCATGGAAGCCGTCCTGCTGATGGTGCTTTTCAAACGCCGTGTCTGGGCACGGTGGACCTTGGCGCCCTTGGTCCTCCTGCACGCGGTGGTCACAGTGATCACCGCAGACTTCGTGGTGGCTCCCGGCGCGGACGGCGTCTTGCCCACGGTTTTACTGGCGTCCCAGTTCATCCTTGCCGCGGCTGGGCTGATCCTGCTGTTTTTCCCCTCAACTACTGTCTGGCTCCTGAGCGAAAAATTCAGCGAACGACTCAGCGAACGGCCGGCATAGCGGCCAACATCCCTTCGCAACTCCGCACGACCACACGGCACGCTTCCAGTGCCGACGGCTCGGTCAACGGATTTTCCGCGATCAGCCGCCAACGGCTCAAACAGCTCCGGGCAGCCTCGCTGATCTGCCTGGGATCCGCCTCCGGGTTCACGCCCAACCTCAACGAGGCAGTGCTGCCGCGGCCACCCACCAGCCGTTCCGCTTCAGCTTCCTGCTCCTCATCCAGCCCCACGCCACCGGTCCGCAACGCGGCGAGGAGCTTGAGCTCCCGGAACTCATGAGCGCCAGCCTGGAGCCGTTCCAACGCCGCTTCCAGCGGCGCCGTCCGCTCCCTGGGAACCCCGCGGACCAATGACTCCAAACCCACGACGACGGCACGCGCCTTGAGTGCGTCGGCACGGTTCTGGAAGAGATAGCTGATGGCGTCCAGCAAAGTGCCCAGCCCGCTTCGACGTGCCAGTTCATGGGCCAGTTCGGTGGGATCAGCAGTCCCGCCCCGGATCAGGGCAACACCCAGCCGAATCCCAAACAGGCCAAACCTTTGCACCAGCGATGCTTTGGTGGCCGGGCGGAGGCCTTGCGGAGCCTCGAAACGGACAAAACGGTCTGCGGACAGCATCATTCGTTCCCGCTGGCTCCGGTCCATCTGCGCCAGCATTGCCATGGCCTCATAGTCCGCCTGGCGCATGGTCCGTGAACTTTGTGCCAGCAGCCCGGCCACGGGCACCACACCCAAGGCCAAGGGTCTAAGGTTCTGGTCCCGGCTGTATCTGTCGGCGATGACCGCTGCCGAAATCAGGGAGTCAATCCTTCCGGCGCCGATCTCGTCGGCCCGGGACAAGACAGCCAAGGCATTGACGGTACCGGATCGTCCGGCGGCGGTGTCCTTGAAGGATTCGAGGAACCGGACATCGGAGGCATGCAGGTGCCGCAGGAGATAGATGACGGCGTCCGCTGCCGTAGGTTCGTCTTCCGGCAGCAGGAAAGCCGCCGATCTCCCGGAAATATCCTCGGACATCGAGGCGATGCCGGGAGTATCGATCAACGTGAGATTGCGCAGGCCGGCTGATGGCCAGTCCACCACCAGACGCTCCACATCCCCGGCCGGGATATCGCCCAAGGACAAGACCAAGCGGCCGTCTTCGCGGGTCACGGGGAGGTTTTGAGGTCCGCCCCGGAACGGGTAAACCGTGATTTTCGGAGTGTGTCCGTACTGGTACCACGTGACCACACGGGTGCATTCACCGGCGTCAGTGGGCGCGATTTCCTCGCCAATGATCGCGTTGAGGAGTGTTGATTTCCCGGCCTTGACCATCCCGGCCACCGCGATGCGCAACGGCCCTTCCAGCCGGCTGTCCAATTCGTCCACCACCGCGAGCGCAGCGGCGTCATCGCGGAAGACTTCCCGTGCGTGCCGGAGCAGGTCCGCGGCTCCGGCCATTCCCGGTTCCATCAGCCGGCCGGGACGGTTGAGGGTTTGGGTTGGTTTTCCATGGAGGGAGCTTCAAGCAGGTGCTGCGCTTCCCTGGCCATCGTGTCCACTGCTTTGAGATGGCCCCGGATTTCCTTGATCCGCAGGTCCCGTTCCACTGCGTAGGTTGCGGCAGCTTTTTGGGCAGCCGCCACGGATTCAGCCAGGGAGCGGTGGTGCTCCTCGGCGATCTCCGTGAAGTGGTCCCGTGTGGCCCTTTGGACCAGCCGCAGCCTGTCCCTCAGCTGTTTTCCGACTTGGAACACAACATCGTCCACGTGTTTCCTTACTAGGATCTTGGCTTCGGCTTGCCGCTGCTTGAGCCGGGCCTCTTTGTCTTCCCGGAAGGCTTTCCGTCCCAGCAGGAGGCCGGCGCCGACGGAGAGCGGGTTGATGAGGGCCATCCCAAAGATGCCAGTCAGGAGGCCGAACATCAGCACGCCGCCGTAGGATCCACGCATCCCGATCAGCACTTTTTGCAGGGGTCCGAGACGCCCGTTGTCCATCTCCTGGATGTCAGCCACGGGGTCCAGCACGCCGCCCGTATCGGCCACCTTTAACGCCGGCAGGGCTACCTCGTCCTCGGAAAAGTGGTCCGCCACCTGGGTGGCCAGCCATTGGGCCCGTTCGCTGGTCCAGACGAAGGTATCCGAGACCGCAGCAGCGGTGCTCTGCTCCAGCCACTGGGTGAACTGCTCCCAGGCGGGGCCGGGGTCCCCTTGGTCAATGGCGGTTTCCGCTTCGCGCTGGATCCGGCGCAACCTGTCCTTCAGGTCGTACTCCATGTCTGCGATGAGGTCCCCGATGCCATCGTTGAGGGTGATCTGCCAGCGCGCCGACCGTTTGCGCAGCGAGTCCGCGTCCTCCTTGGCCGCATTGAGGCCGGCGATCATCTGCGGCGTGCCCTCGGGATTCTCCAGGGCACCAAGCTCCGATTGCAGGGCGAGCCTCAGGTTTTCCGTCACGGACAAGAGATCATGGCCAACGGATCGACGTTGAATTCTGGCGGCCTCACCCACAATGTTTTGCCTCAGGTGGTGGATCAGCTCAGGAAACCCTGATTCGGCGTTCAGTTCCGTGTCCTGCAGCCGCGCCGCCTGGAGGCGAAGCTCCGAAGAGACCGGGAACAGGGGTATGTCCGGCCCCACCTCGGCAAGGTGTTTCCGGTCGAGGTCCTCGATTTGCCGCCAGCTCGGATAGAGGTCGGTCTTGGACAGTACGCACACCACGTTGGGGCTGATGCGCATGGCTTGGCGCAGGAACCGCATTTCCGGTTCGGTGTATTCCTGGGACGCATCGGAGACAAACACCATGGCATGCGCTGACGGAAGGGCCGTCAGTGTGGTCAGCGTGTGCGTTGACCCCAGCCCACCCACCCCGGGCGAATCCACTATTGTCAGTCCACCCGCCAGCAGTTTCCTCGGCAAGACAACCTCAGCCGCCACGATGTTCTTCGCGTTGCCGGGATTGCCTTTTTCGGAGACGTAGTCAGCCAGGTGGTCCAACTGCACGGGCTGGCGTTCCAGCGTTCGTTCGTGGCCGTCGCTGTCGAGCTCCGTACGAGTGCCTTCCAGCGTGCCACCCTCCGCAGCGGGAACCAGGACAACGGCCGACGCCGGTTCCCCCTGCCGTACCACCGTCGGCACAGTGGTGGCAATGTCGTCATCCACAGGGCAGACGGGCGCATTCACCAAAGCATTGATCAGTTGGCTCTTGCCTTGCTTGAACTCGCCCACCACGATCACGCGAACGCTGGGATCCTGAAGGCGGTTGTGAGTGTTTTCCAGGCGTCGCCGAAGGTCGTTCCGCTCCCCCACCAGCGCCATGCCCTGCTCCACCAATGTGGTCATCCGTACTGTTTCCGCCATGGTGTGTCCTTTGTTCTGCCTGTTCCGGTGCTGCTGTCCGGAGGGGCCACGAAGTGCCCGACAGGCGTCCATCCGCCTGCCGGGCACTGCTGGGGGTGCTCTGCGCCGCAGCTTCCGCTACGCCGTGTGGACCTCTTTGCCGCTAGTCGATCTCAACGTCGTTCTTGGCAATAACATTCGAATGGTCAATGTCGTTGTATTCGACGTCAACTTCGTTGTCCTCGATGTTGGTGTAGCTCGACTTATCAACCTCGAGCTCGTTGTCCTGGATCACCGTGGAGTCGTAGTTGACCTGGACGTCCTCCACGTCGATTTCCTTGGAGTTGTCGATCTCCAACTCGTTGTCCTGGATCACCGTGGAATCGTAGTTGACCTGGACGTCCTCCAGTTCCACGTTGGTGGAGTGATCGTTGGTGTATTCCAGCTCCACCTCGTTGTCCTTGATGATGGTGGAGTTCTCGATGTTCGTGTACTCCACGTCCACGTCGCCGACTTCCAACTCGTTCTCCGTGTTGTAGGAGTCCTTGTTGAACGAATCGGTGTTGTGGATGTTGGTGTGGGAGTTGTCGGTGTGGGAGGAGTTGTCCTCATTGAAGGAGTCCTCGATGTCCACGTCGACATCAACGTCGGTGTTGTAGGAGTCCTTGGTCACCGAGTTGTCCGAATTGTCGTTGAACGAATCCTTGACCTCGATGTCCGTGTTGCCCACCTCGACGTCGCCAGGGCCCGACTCATTGATGGTCAGCGAATTATCTGTTGAGTGGTCATCGGTGGAGGTGGTGTTGCCGGAGTCCTTCACGTCGTCGCCGGCGGCAATGGCACCGTCGCCCGAGGCGATGACAGCGTCCTGGTTGAAGAGCTGCGTGACATCGCCGTCAGCCCAGATGTTTTGGTTCACCGACTGATCGGTGATCGTATCGCGGTCATCGATAGTGGTGGTGTAGGAGTAGTTGTTCACCACGTGGACCAGTTGTTGAACGGCGTGGGCGTGGTCATCGTGGTCGTCGTGTCCGCCCCAGCCGCCACCGCCACCGCCGTGGCCGTGATCATCGTCGTCATCATGGCCACCCCAGCCACCGCCACCGCCGCCACCGCCGTGGCCGTGGCCGTGATCATCGTCGTCATCATGGCCACCCCAGCCACCGCCGTCACCGCCGTGGCCGTGATCGTCGTCGTCATCATGGCCACCCCAGCCACCGCCGCCACCGCCACCGCCGTGGCCGTGATCGTCGTCGTCATCGTGTCCGCCCCAGCCGGCGCCGCCGCCAGTGGAGGCATGGTTGCCGCCGGTGTTGTATTCGCGGTCGAACGACGAACGGGCGTTGATCGGTGCGTAGTCCAGGACCACCGGGCGAACAGCATCGACGTCGGCCGAGGAAACGTCACGGAGGCCGGCTGCGGCCAGGGCAGCCTCGGGGTCGCGGACAAAGTCCTCGGCTGCATCGGGATCGTTGAACAGGCTCATCAGGAACTGCACGAGCTGTTGTGCGAGTGTAGGCATTGGAATGCTCCCTCAAATTCTGTGGTGGGTGGTAAATGGCCCGGCGCCTTTGCCGGGCTCCCCTTCAACGTATGGCCGTGGTGAGGGACCGGGCATCGGGGGTGGTCCCCCTACCGCTTGCCCCAGCGTTAGGGGGTAGCGGGGTTTTCCGTTAGGGGGTGGAGGGGGTTGCCGCTCACGGAGGCGGGTACCCCTCCCCCAAGGCAAGGCGCAGGCGGACCAGGAGGTCCGATCGGTTGTCGGCCCCCAAGCGCCTGCGCATGCGTGCCACGTGGTGTTCGGCAGTGCGTGGCGAGATGTAGATGGCTTCCCCGATCTCCCGGTACGTCTTGCCTTCAAGAAGAAGCCGAGCCACTTCGCGTTCCCTGGCGCTCAGCCCGGACGGATCCCCCGCACCGGGGCTGGTGCCGTCCGGTGCAGGGGTACCCGCACCACCATGGTGCGGCTCCTCCACCCGATCGTGGCCCGCCCCGGCCGGAGCGCCCTGGGGATGGATGTCCCTGGCGCAGGCCAGCAGGCGCACCAGGTCGCGCCGTTCCTCCGCGTGCGCGGCGGCATGGCCCGCCAATCGCGCCCCTTCCCAAGGCATCCCGACGGCGGCCAACCCGCGGGCCGCCGCTTCGACGTCGGACGCTTCAAACCGGCCGGCCAACACCGAAACCCAGGCTTTGCCACCCACGGCAAGAACGGACGCCAGGTGGCTGTGTTCCGAAGCCCGAACCAGCGCGGCAGCGTGCGGCGCAAGCTCAGCGGGGCTTTCGCTCAGCAGTGCGGCCTGCACTGCCGCCCAGTGCAGCGGCACTGACCACAGTGGCGGGTTCCCCAACCTTTGTAAGAGCTCCCAGGCGCCGTCCAAATAGTGCGAGACCCGACGTGTCTCGCGCAGCCGTGCAGCAGAAACCATCAGCTCACCCCAGGGCAGGAGACTGTAGAGATCCACAGCTACGTGCATCATGGCTTCCCGGGCCCGGTCCCACGCCAACACCAGCGCGTGCACGTCGCTGCCACGCCGTGCGAGCCCCACCTCCAGCGCTGACAGCAGCAGCTCGTCGCGGGGTGCCAAGGACCAATGGTTTGCCTTGACTGCCTCGTTGATGGCCAATCGGGCCTCGTCAGAGTTGTCCTGCTGCATGGCAGTCCAGGCCTGCAGGAGGAACAACCGGGGTCGGGCAGCATCCCCGCCCTGGCCCGCGGCCAACGCCGCCCTGAGCACAGTGTCTGCTACAACCGGTTCCCCACTGTGGAGTGCGCAGAGGGCCGCCAGGGCCCCCGGGGTCTCCGGCAATGGAATCGCTGCGCCAGAGGCGTTCATCATGTCCGAGGCCCTGATGAGCTCCGGCAGGGCCAATTGAGGGTTGGGGCCAAGGGTCTGCCGCAGGCCCTCCTGGGTGAGCGTCAAAGCCACCGCCAGCAGCGTTGGCGAACCGGACGGCACGGCGGCAGCCATGATCTCTTCAGCCAGCACGGCATTTCCGGCGCCGATCATAGCCACTGCGGCCAGCGGGGCAGACCCCTGCAACCTGTCCGGCCCCAGCCAGCTGTACGTGTCAGCACTCCGGGACAACATTCCCCGCTGTGCCCACACGGCGGCGGCCACGTCCACCCCCAGGCGAAGGTGGGGAGGTTCGGGCAAGGCGAGCAGCCTGTCAACGATCCTGCCAGCTTCGTCCAGATCCCCGGTGGCGGCCAAGGCCTGGGCACGCTTCGCGGCAATGTGGAGCTCCTTGTTACCGGCAAGAAGCGCTTCGGCATAGAGATCCACGGCCAGACGCGGATCCGAGTCCAGGACGCTGTTTGCCACCTCTTCGAGTTCCGCGGCAACGCGGGCATCCTGCATCCCACTTCTGGCGAGGTCGCGGGCCAGGTCTCCCAAGGGACGGCCTTCGTCCAGGACCTTGTCCACGAGCTCACGCTGCAGCGCCCGGATGCGGGAGGCCGGGGTTCCATGCAGCAAGGCATGCTGGACCGTCCCCACTACGGACCCGTCGGCCAGCAGCAAGCCCGCATCCATGGCTGCAGTGATGATCGAGTCCAGGCCATCATGGCCTTCAAGGCCACGCGGCAGGGGTGAAGGCAGCGTGAACCCCACGGATAGGGCGAGGAGCAGCTCGCGGACTTTCGCAGAATCCCCGGAAAGCTCCGGGACAGGGTGTGGCGCTGCCTCGTGAAGGGCGGCAGGTTCCTTGAACGGGTGATCGTCCGGCCCGGGTGGAAGGTGCCCGGGCTTAGGGTCATGTCCCGTCATGGGCTACACCGCCGGAAGCATCGCTGGATCCGGAATGGGGCCCGTTTCCGAGGGCTCGGGTAAGGGATCAGCCGTGACAGGCGGGGGTACCGGTTCCGGCGTTGGCTCGGGTGACGGCGGTGGGGGGTCTTGCGTGAGCGTCGGTTCAGGCTGCGGCACTGTTGGCTCGGGCGACGGCGGTGGAGGTGGGGGTGGGGGTGGCGTGACAGGATCAGCCGGGGTTGTAGGCGGAGTTGTGGGTTCGATGACCGGTGGCGGCGTGGTGGGGGGTGTTGCAGGGGGCGGTGTAGGCCCACTGGCGGCGCCACCAGAAGGCGCCGGTGTGGGTGTGCTGGGAGCCGGGGTGGTGCCTGGAGCAGCGGGGGTTCCCGTGCCCGGCGCCGCAGGAGTGGCGGTGGCGGTTCCACCGGATGAGGTGCCCGGGGAGGTGCCGGTGGCAGGTCCTGCACCGGGTCCCGCAGCGGCCCCCGATCCAGTTCCGGCATTCGTTGTTCCGGTCCGGGCCGGGCTCTTCCCCATCCCATTCCCTGCCTTGGTAACCCCGGCCCTGGCGCTGGCTTCAAGTCCACCCGCCGGCTTGCCTACCGTCGGGGTTTCCCCGTTCTTCCCGCCACCGGCAACACTGCCTTGGCCCCCGGAAGCCTGAGGACCGCCGTCGCGCATGACATCAGCGGCCTGGTTCCCCAACACGGTTGCCAGCAATCCACTGCCTTCGGGACTCTGGGCCGCCGTCGCCGTCGCGATGGTCAAGGCGGCCGCCGCTGCAGCCGCGGCCGCGGCCATCCGGACACGCGGCCGGGGAGCCTGCCGGCCCTGCTTTGCGGACGCTGCTGTGCGGACGCCCAGGGCTGGGGGCCGGCTGGCGGTATGCGGGCGCCCCAGCGCACCGATCGCCACCACGTCGTCAGCCGCTGCCCCGACAGCGGCCGCAGCCGCCGCGTCCACGGCCCCTTCGGCCCTTGAGCGCAAACCAGCCACCGCTGCCCCCAGGCAGATGGAGGACTTGGGATCGGCGTCGACGGCGATGGGCCGGCCAAGTTCCACCGAAATCATCTGGGCCACGAGGGGAATGCGCGATGACCCACCGATGAGCAGCACGGCGCTCAGATCCTGAGAGTCCACGTTGACGCTCTGCAAGCTTCGTTCCAGTGCTTCCACGGTTTCCCGGAGGGGTTCCTCGATGAGCGCTTCGAATTCGGCGCGGACCAACCGCACAGACAGCTGTGTTCCCGGCAGGGAAACTGCCACACTGGATTCGCTGTCCAGGGACAGCGCTTCCTTGGCCTCACGGCATTCCCTCCGCAGCCTCGAAAGGGCTGCGAGGGTGTCCGGCGCCTCCGGATCCACGTCCCCGGATGCCTTGACGTGGCCCATCACGTGCCGCAGGACGGCGGCGTCGAAGTCTGCGCCGCCAAGGGTTTCAATACCGTCGGGACGTCCCAGCAACTCAAAGTTCCCGGCTCCGGCTTTGCGCAGGATGGCAGTGTCGAACGTACCTCCGCCGAGGTCGTACACAGCGATGATGCTGCCATCTTCCACCCGCGTTTGGGAGGCGTAGTGCAGGGCCGCTGCTTCCGGCTCACTGATCAGGGTGATGTCATGGAGGCCCGCCGCGTTGAGCGCTGCGAGAACCACCGAGGTCCGGTGCTGGCCCCAGGCAGCGGGGTGCGTCATGATGATCGACGACGGCGCCGTCCCCTCCCGCTCCCCGGCCCTGTCCACCACCCACCGGGCCATTGTGGCGTACACATCCTCCGGGGCCAGCCATCCCTCGCCGACAGCGAGGGGAACGGAATCCCCGATCCGACGCTTGAACTCACGCACCATATGGTGGGGATCGTCCAGGCCCCGGCGTTCGGCGGCTTCGCCTACCAGCACTCGGCCGTCGTCGGTATAGAACAACACCGATGGCACGGCGTTGCCATGTAATCCCAACGGGAGGATTTCCGGTGTAGGGGTTGGACCTTGGTCAGGCTTAACCAGGGCTGCTGCGGTAAAACTCGTCCCGACGTCAATGGCGAGAACATAGTTCATAGCTACCTCAAAAGAACACGGCGCGTCGCTAGCGGGCTGCATCACAAGCGGGTTCTGAACAAGGTAGCACCTGCTTTGGACAGGCAAAAGGCTTGTTTAGTGCACCGTTTTGTTGTTTCTTGAGGGACGGGCCCGAGCCAGGGACAACGCCCCTGCTCAGGCCCGCATTGGCGTCGAGGCCCCGACTTTAGAGCCCGGAGTAGGAATGCAGGCCGTTGAAGACCGTGTTCACCAACGTGAAGTTGATGATGACGCAGGCGTAGCCAACAATCGACAACCAGGCTGCGCGTGTTCCCGTCCAGCCACGGGTGGCCCGTGCGTGCAGGTAGCCCGCATAGACCACCCAGATCACAAAGGTCCACACTTCCTTGGGGTCCCAGCCCCAGAAGCGACCCCAGGCCTTTTCGGCCCAGATGGCGCCGAACATGAGGGTAAACGTCCAGCCGATGAAGGCGATGGCATTGATGCGGTAGGAGAGATTCTCCAAGCTCAGCGCGTTGGGGACCAGGCGCATGAAGCCCAGCTTGTCCGGACGGCCAGCAGCAAGGCTCTTCTGGCGGTACGACTGCAGCAACTGCAGCACGGACATGGCGAACGTCAGCGTGAACAACGCTGAAGAGAGCACTGCGATGGAGACGTGGATGATCAGCCAATAGCTCTGCAGTGCCGGAACCAGGTGACCCACCGGGGTCCAGAAAGCAGCAGATGCGGCCACCAGCATGATGATAGCCAGCCCGATCACAAAGGTGCCCAGGAAGCGCAGATCCCGGCGGGTGAGGACGATCAGGAAGACAGCTACCGCAACGAAGGCGCCGGTGGTGAGGAACTCGTACATGTTGCCCCACGGCACACGGCCCGCACCGAAGGCTCGGGTCACTACACCCGCGCCGTGGATGAGGACACCCAATACCGTCAGGGCCACGGCCACACGGGCAGGTGCGCGGCGTTCGCCGGCGTATTTCATGTCGCCGGCGGCGGTGCCGCCCTCAAAGGTGAGGCCCGACGTCGGACGCTCAGCGCGGCCTGCCGGCCCACCGGCGTCGGGACCTCCCAAGCCTCCCGCGACGCGGCCGGCAGCAACCGTGACCTTCTCGCCGGCAGTGCTGGCCGCAGCCTTCAGGTCCACGGCGCGGAGCATCTTGCTGCTCTTGGCCAGGTCCCAAGCAAAGGCGATGAACGCCACGGTGTACGTGCCGGCGGCCAACAGCATGAACAGCTCGCTGTACTGGCCCAGGGTTTCGTTGATGACGGGCATTACTGGTCCTTCGAGGTTGAGGAAGATCCTGCTGTAGTTGTTGCGGTGTCCTGCGTCTGTGGGATGTTCCATTCCCGGGCAAAGATCTCGCGGAGTGCCGCGGCTTCGCCGGCCAGGCGGTGATCTTCACCGCGGGCCAGCAGGCCGTACTCCACCATGGTGCGGCCGTCGGCGTGGGTTCCGGTGCGGACCCAGACACGGCGCCGGTTGATATAGAGGGACATGACCAGGCCACCGACTGCGAGGAAGCCGAAGATCAGTGCGTAGAGCTGTCCGGGGTTGTGGTGGATGTCCACGCCGATGTACTTCTTCACGCCGTCGAACGTGATACTGCCCTTGCCTTCGGGCAGGTTGACGGTTGCGCCCGGGGTCAGGGTGATGCCCCCCGCCGCGAGGTCGCGGGCATTGAGCGGTTTCAAGTCCTTGACGTCCAGTTCGAACACGTTCTGGGGCACGCCCTTGTCCAGGCCGAGGTCTCCGTAGAAGGAATTCAGGCTCAACTGGGGGTTAAAGAGTTCCGGGGAAGCGCTGAACGAGGTGCCGTCTTCGGTGACGAACGCCGTGGGAAGGAAGAAGCCCACAAAGCCAAGCTGTTCCGGCTTCGCGTCGGGGACCTTGATGACCACCGACGAGTAGTAGTTGTCTCCCTGGACCTTGGCCGTGACGGGACCCTGGAAGGAAACATTGCCTTCGCCGTCCCGGACGGTGACCAGGGGCGCGTAGCCGTTGCCGGTCAGGTAGAGGCTGGTACCACCGAGGGAAACGGGGTCGTTGACCTTGAGGGTTTCCTTCTTGACCGGTGAATCCGGTCCTTCCTTGGTGGATACCTCGGCCGTGTAATCGATCGGCTGGCCTGCTTTGCCCGGGGATTCACGGTCGAACTTGGCTTCGAACTTGTCCAATTGGACCGAATACGGCTGCAGCGCGCTGCTCTGGAAGTTGGTGCCCGGAGTGAACTGATCGTAGCCCACCAGGGTGTTGACGAACGTGTCACCCTCCACCAGGATGCGCTGGCCGCTGTACCCGAACAGGCCGCCGATGGCCACGGACACCAGGACGCCGATCAGCGAGGTGTGGAAGACCAGGTTGCCCACTTCCTTCAGGAAGCCGCGCTCGGCACCCAAGGACGGCAGGGCGCCGTCGACGTCCCTGACCTCCACGCGGTAGCCGCGCTTCTTCAGCAGCCCGGCGGCATCGTTGATGGCCTTCGACGCCGGGATCCCGGCGTCGGCGGGTACCGCCAAGGTGCCGTACTCCGGCAGGCGCGAAAGGCGCTTGGGAGTACGGGGCGGCTGGGACTTCATGGCCTTGTAATGGGCAATGGCGCGGGGGGTGACGCAGCCGATCAGCGAGATAAAGAGCAGGATGTAGATGGCCGAGAACCAGGCCGAGGAGTAGACGTCGAACATCTGAAGGGCGTCCAGGATCTCACCGTAGGACGGGTTGTCCTTGATGTACTGCGTGACCACCGAAGGGTTCGCCGGCCGCTGCGGGAACAGGGAACCAGGCACCGCTCCGACGGCGAGAAGGAGCAGCAGGAACAACGCTGTGCGCATGCTGGTCAGCTGGGTCCAAGCCCACCGGAGCATGCCCTTGAAACCGAGGGCAGGAAGTGCGGCCTCGGACTTGGCCTGCTGGAGTTTTCCTTCCGCTGCGCTGGTGGTTTCAGCGGACGGTGACTTCTTTGTGGCTTTCACGGACTCGCTCATCAGATTGGCAACTTCACATCGTTTTGGAACCAGTACTGCAACTCGGTCACCCAGGTTCCCCACACACCGGTGGCCATCAGGATGCCGAGCAAAATCAGGATGCCTCCGCCAATCCGCTGGATGGCCAGACGGTGCTTGCGGAAAAAGGACATGACTCCCATGCCCCGGCGGACAGCCAGCGCAATCAGGAGGAACGGGATACCCAGCCCAAGGCTATAGACGAACGCCAGGAGCGCGCCCTTGGCTGCCGAGGAACCACCGGACAGGCTCAGCAACTGTACCGCGGAGTACGTCGGACCAATACAGGGCGCCCAGCCCAGGCCAAAGGTCAATCCCAGGAGCGGTGCTCCCCAGAGGCCGGCCGGCGGTTTGGCATGGATCTTCGCGTCGCGCTGCAACCAGCCGAAGCCGCCCATGAACACCACGCCCATGACGATCACCAGGATGCCCAGCAACTGCGTAATCCAGGCGTTCTGCGGGCCGGTCAGCAACGTGCCCAACTGCCCGAAGGCGCCGCCCAAAAGAACAAAGATCACCGAGAAGCCCAGGACGAACAGGCCGATTCCGGCCAGCATGCGGCCACGCCGCTGCTTTTGGAGGTCGACGCCGGTCAG
Source organism: Paenarthrobacter sp. CCNWLY172 (assembly GCF_037402035.1). Taxonomy (NCBI): domain Bacteria; kingdom Bacillati; phylum Actinomycetota; class Actinomycetes; order Micrococcales; family Micrococcaceae; genus Paenarthrobacter; species Paenarthrobacter sp. CCNWLY172. Next base: position 116,378 of record NZ_JBBEGB010000001.1, on the reverse strand, counting down.
TCCCGTGACGTAGCCAAGGTAACCGGGGACCAGTGGCAGCACGCATGGCGAGAGGAAGGAGACCAGCCCAGCCAGCAACGCCACCGGCACAGCCAGCAGCAGCGATCCATTGAGGATCGTCTCGGCGAAGGGACTGTTCATGGGTGCTACTCCGCCACTGCGGAGGTGATGAGGGCCTTCAGGGTGCTCTTCTCGATCTCGCCGAGCACGCGCGAGGCAACCTTGCCATCCTTGTCCAGGACCAATGTTGTGGGTACCGCACCCGGCGGAACGATGCCGGACACGGACAGGAGAACAGCCCCGTCCTTGTCGTTGAAGCTCGGGTAGGTGATGTTGAAGGTTTTGTCGAAGGCCTCAGCGGTGGCTTGTTCGTCGCGCAGGTTGACGCCGAAGAATTGGACGCCCTGGTCCTTGAAGTCCTGGTGCAGGGCTTCAAGCTGGGGCGCCTCGATGCGGCAAGGTGCACAGGCAGCAAACCAGAAGTTCAAGACCGTGACTTTGCCCTTGAGGTCCTCGGGCTTTACCGTCTCCCCGTTAAAGAGGGTGCCCTTGAGCGCCACTGGGGCGGCACGGTCCGCCTTCGCGAACTCTGTCACCGAACCATCGCCGGCTACGTAGTTCTTGTTGTCGCCTGCCTTGGCTTGCTTGGCGAGGGAATCTTCCTGGGCACACGCGGACAGGCCCATGGTCAGTCCCGCGAGGAGGACGCCACCGGCAGTCAGTACACCGCGACGTGAGAGGTTGTTGTCCATGCTTCTATGCCCCCGGGGTGCTCGCCGCGCCGGGGAGCAGGACGGCAGCAGGTTCGGTGTACTCAACGCGCACGATCTTGCCGTTCCCGTCCAGCGTCAGGGACGTCAGGGAAGTGAGCGTGCATTCGCGCTTGCGGGGATCGTGTGCCAGCCGCCGTCCTTCAGCCGTCAAACGGGTTGACCAGATGGGGAGCTGATGGCTCACGAGGATGGCTTCGGCACCGTCGCCACCCAACTCAACCGCCTTGGCACGGGCGTCTTCAACGGCGGCCAGAACCCGGGCCGCCTGCTCTTTGTACGGCTCGCCCCAGGATGGCCGCAGCGGATTGCGGAAGTACAGCCAGTGCTTGGGCTTCAGGAATTCACTCTTGGTGGGGTGGAGCCCCTCAAAGTGGTTCTCGGCCTCGATAATCCGGGGCTCGGTGGTGATTTCCAGGTTCAGGGCCTCTGCAGTGGGCATGGCCGTTTCCTGGGCGCGGGTCAGCGGTGAGGCGACCAAGTGGACGATCTTGGCCCCCTGGCCGACACGTGCCACAAAGTGGTCGGCCAGCATACGGGCCATCTCCCGGCCACGCTCGGAGAGGTGGAATTCCGGCAGGCGACCATACAGGACGCCGTCGGGATTATGGACCTCGCCATGGCGAAGCAGGTGGACAGTTGCTTGGGGCATGTTTACCAGTTTCTCAAAGAAGCGGGGCGATCCGAAATCTTCTACCGCTAGTAGAACTCAAAGTTTTTCCGAAATGTTCCCCGGAGTTGGAATAAAAGATGCATATGCATGTTTATACTGGACACGAAGCTCGGTTGACGCTTCAAGCAATGAGCTCGACCCGGCAAGCACGCAGTAACAACCAATCGATATAGGAGCAACACCATGATGACTCTCCCCGCTTCCGTCACCACCGGCACCTGGACCCTCGACGCTTCCCACAGCGAGATCGGCTTCACTGTCCGCCACGCAGGCATCAGCAAGGTACGCGGCCAGTTCAAGGACGCTTCAGCCTCCCTCGAAGTTGGCGAAACCCTGGCCGACTCCAAGGTCACCGCCACCATCCAGACCGCCAGCTTCGACTCCGGCGACGTCAACCGCGATGGCCACGTCAAGGGCGAAGACTTCTTCGACGTGGAGAAGTTCCCGGAGATCACGTTCGTGTCCCGCCACGTCAAGGCCAACGGCAACAGCTTCGACCTCGTGGGCGATCTCACAATCAAGGGCGTGACCAAGGAAGTATCCATCGAAACAGAATTCAACGGTGTCGCAGTGGATCCCTTCGGCAACACCCGCGCCGGCGTTTCCGGCGAAACCACCATCAGCCGCAAGGACTTCGGCCTCACCTGGAATGCCGTTCTCGAAGCCGGTGGCGTGTTGGTCAGCGACAAGGTTGTCATCAACCTGGAACTCGCTTTCATCGCACCGGCCGCCGCATAGGCCCTCTCTCCAGACGCGGATTCACCCCAACGGCGCCACCCACAGTCCCCGGCTGTGTGGGGGCGCCGTTTCGCATATCCGGAAGTCACCCCGCAATTGTTCGGCAAACAGCCTGTATTTACCTGCGAGTTGGCTCCGAAGTTCCTATGCAACCTTCAACCTGCGGTCTACAGTGATGCCATGAGTACCCCAGACGAAGCACCACAGCCACAGCAGCCCGGCTCCCAGCCTCCGCAGCCCGGCAATGTTCCTCCTGCGGGTTACCAGCCTCCGCAGGGCTACCAGCCACCCCAGGGTTACCAGCCGCCGTCGCAACCGGGACAATATTCACAGCCCGGCCCCACGCAGCCTGGCCCACCGCAGCCTGGCCCGGGGCAGCCAGCCCCGGGGCAGCCTGGTTTCCACTTCGAGATGCCCACTGACGGGCCCCGCAACTTCAACGACGTCATGCCCCAGGGCGGATTCTCGGGAATGTTCAAGACCCAGGGCCTCCCCACCGAGCTGAAGGTTTCATACTTCATCTGGGTGATCTCCGGACTCCTTGGCCTGCTGTTCGGGCTGATCGGATTCTTCGCGATCATTGCCCTCTTCGCTTTCGCCCCTGGCGTTGCAGCCATCCTGCTGATCATCCTCATCCTCAGCCTGGCGGTGGCAGCGGCACAGGTAGTCCTTGCGATGAAGATGAAGGAAGGCAAAGAGTGGGCCCGCCTCGCCCTCACCATCGTGGCCGGCATCTCCTTGCTCCTCACCATTTTCAGTGCGGCCAGTGCCGGCGGCTCCAGCACGGGCCTTGGCAGCAACTGGTTCGGCTTCCTCGTCAGCGCCGTAGCCGTAGTCCTGATGTGGCTTCCGAATTCCCAACTTTGGTTCAAGGCAGTCAAGGGCCACGCTTAGCGCTGACGCAACTGCCGTCGTCGTGCCTTATCGGCGCCAATACAGGCTGAAGGCCGCGGTAAATCCTGTCGGATTGCCGCGGCTTTCATCATGAAGGCGTAAGCCAACATGATGATTTTTGCCGTGAGCCGGAAATACCTGCGTGGGATCACCTGCAGGGTCAGACCCTGGAGGTACGGTGGAAGCAGAACCACGCTGGGGGCAGGGTCATTTTGCTGATCCCGGCGGCCGCACCAGCAGTCGAACAAGCAAAGGAATGCCATGAGCAACCCTCCCTACCCGCCGTCAAACCCGGGCGATGCCAACCAGCCCGAGCAGCCGGGCACCCAGCCAGCCGCGCCGCAGTACGGCCAGCAGAGCCCCGCCGCGCCGCAGTACGGCCAGCAAAGCCCCGCCGCGCCGCAGTACGGCCAGCAAAGCCCCGCCGCGCCGCAGTACGGCCAGCAGTCATCCCCGTACGGCCAGGCTCCCGGCGCTCCGCAGTACGGACAGGACACCAACTGGCCCAGCCAGCAGCCCGGTCCCACCGCTGTGCCGCCCATGGTTAACTACGCCTTCTGGATGATCGTTGCCGCCGGCATTCTTTCCGCTATCAGCTCGCTTCTGTTGGCCACCACTGGTGCTGATGCCTTCATCAGCGCCATGAACCAGCAGGCAAGCCAGCAGGGTACGGACCTCCCCGAAGGGTCCATGGAAGGCATGCGCGGTGTGATCGGCGTCAGCGCCGTCGTAGGCGCTGTTCTGGCCCTCGGTCTCTACGCCTTGGTCGCTTTCCCCGTCCGCAAGGGCAAGAACTGGGCACGGATCCTGGGCACCGTCTTCGCCGCCATCTCCGTCCTGGGCCTCACCGGCCTGTTCCAGTTCGGTGCCACCTACGGCATCCTGCAGCTCATCGTGATCCTGCTGGGAGTCGCGGCGATCGTCATGCTGTACCTGCCGGCGTCGGCCCCGTACTTCCGCAAGGCGCAGCCCTTCGGCAACCCGTACCAGAACCCGTACGGCCGCTAAACACCCAGAGTTCAAGACGCTTCAAACGCGGGCGCGGACCCGGCGAAGGCTAAACAGCCTGGCCCGGTGTCTGCGCCCGTTGTGCGTGGTACGCCAAAATCTGGAGTTCCGTGGCCATGTCCACCTTGCGGAGGTTCACGTGCGGAGGAACCTGCAACAGCACCGGCGCGAAGCTGAGGATGCTCCGGATCCCGGCGGCAATCACGCGGTCGCATACAGCCTGCGCTACGGTGGCGGGCAGGGCCAGCACCACCATGTTGGTGTGGGTCCGTTCAAGGACCCGCTCAAGCTCCGCGGAGTCGCTGACGCGAAGCCACCCTACTTCGTTACCGATCACCATGGGGTCGGCGTCGAAGATGGCTACAACGTCGAAGCCGCGGGACTCAAAGCCGCCATACCGGGCCAGGGCCTTGCCGAGGTTACCTGCGCCCACGATGGCAACTTTCCAGTCATGGGTCAGACCCAGGGCGGCGGCAATGTGGCGGCTCAAGTACTGGACTTCATAGCCGACACCGCGCGTCCCATACGAGCCCACATAGGAAAGATCCTTGCGCAGGGTGGACGAGCTGACACCTGAGGCTTCCGCCAATGCTTCGGACGAAACCCGCTCCACGCCTTCGGCCAACAGGGAGTTGAGCGCGCGCAAATAGAGCGTCATCCGGGCCACGGCCGCGGGCGGGATCTGCTTTGTGGCAGGTTCGTTGTCCCCGGTTGCAGCCTCCGGGGACGGTTCCAGCGCAGTCACGGTATTCTCCATTGCGTCGCTTTGTTGTTCCACTCTATGACCCCCGGGCGGACTCAACAAAAGCCATTACCAACGGGTAACCCCTCAGCCCTCCAGGACCTTCTTCAGGGTGCGGGTGAGCCGTTCCTCGTCAATCTTCCAAAAATCTCGCTGGACGCCGTCCACCAGCACCACGGGAATCTCTTCCGCGAAGCGCTCTTGCAGTTGGGGGTCGCCGTCGATCAGCTGCTCCTTCCACTGCACGCCAAGACTTTTAGTGACACGCTCGACGGCGGCACGCGCCGCGGTGCACAGGTGGCAGTCAGCTTTGGTGAGGAGAACGACGTCGGGAATAGCCATATCTCAAAGGTACCGGCCAACCCTCTCTCACATCCCGAGCCCTTCCGGCTAACCCTCTCTCGCATCCCGAGCCCTTCCGGCCAACCCTCTCTCACATCCCGAGCCCTTCCGGCCAACCCTCTCTCACATCCCGAGCCCTTCTGTGACGCCACCGTGCGCCCTCGAACGCGGACCGCGGCGATTGACTAGACTCAAGGCATGCCCGAGGAGAAGAACGCCGCCGTGGTCGCAGATGCCTTGGTGCAGAAGCCCATAGTGCAGAAGGCCAACGTGCAGAAGCGCACGGGCGAGGCCGCCTTCTTCGACGTCGACAACACCTTGATGAAGGGCGCCAGCCTCTTCCATGTGGCCCGCAAGATGTACGAACGCAAGGCCTTCACATTGTCGCAAGCGGCCGGCTTCGCCTGGAAGCAGTTCAAATTCGTCATGCGCGGCGAGAACATGGAAGACGTCCACTCGGTCCGCGACTCCGCGCTTACCCTTGCTGCCGGCATCACTGTGGATGACATCAAGGCCCTGGGTGAAGAGGTCTACGACGAAATGATCGAGTCGCGGATCTGGCCGGGGACCAAGGCCCTCGCGGAACAGCATCTCAGGGTTGGACGCAAGGTCTGGCTCGTCACGGCTACACCCATCGAGGTGGCCACGGTCATTTCCACCAGGCTCGGACTCACCGGCGCCCTTGGCACCGTGGGTGAAGTGGAAGGTGGCATGTACACAGGGAAACTTGTGGGCGACATCCTGCACGGGCCGGCGAAGGCAGTCGCAGTTCAGCTCGTCGCCGATCGTGAGGGCCTGGATCTGGATCATTGCTGGGCGTACAGCGATTCCGCCAACGACATACCTTTGCTCACCATGGTGGGTCATCCCGTGGTGATCAACCCGGACGCCAGGTTGCGCCGGCACGCCCGCGAGAACAACTGGCCCGTGTACGACTTCCGTTCCGGTCGCCGCGCAGCAACGCTTGGGCTCAAGGCCGCCACGGTTGGCGGGGCGGTCTACGGCCTGTGGCGGGGTTTCTCAAGGTTCCGCGGCCCCCGCATCTGACCCTCTCTCACATCCCTCGGGCTTGACCCGGGCCCTCTCTCACATCCCTCGGGCTTGACCCGAACCCTCTCTCACATCCCTCGATGGCCTCAACGAGCCTGTGGATAACTTACGATGACTCAAGCGTTTCTGGGCGAGAATGCCAGATATGCAGAACGCCAGGCCCCTTCCGCCCCGACTGACCAACGCACCATTCACCATTGACGAGGCCGAGGCCGCAGGCCTGAAGCAATCGCACCTGTGGAATCGTGTAGGAATAGATGGGGTGAGCCGGGGCCTTTACCGTCCATCGGATTGGGATTTTGAGCTATCGGCGGCTGCAAGGTCACTGTCAGCCGCAAGTCCAGGGGCCTGGATATCCCATGTAACGGCTGCGAGGCTACATGGCGTGTGCCTTCCACCGTGGCTGTCTGATTCCAATGAATTGCATCTCAGCAAGCCGAGGCATCTCCCGTCCGTCCGCCGCAAAGGCGTAATCGGACACACGGTAGTGGCCTCCGCCGACGAGATCGAGAATGTTCAGGGCATCCGGATCAGCACTCGGTCGCGTACCTGGTTGGATCTTGCAAGACGCCTTCCGCTCGCCGACCTGGTCTGCATGGGTGACGAGCTCATTCGCAGACCCAGGCCGGACTTCGAAGCACGCGATAAACCGTTCACCACGCTGGAGGCACTTCGCGGGCTGGTGGGCAGGCACCGCAATCTACAGGGCGTCGTCAGGGCACGAGAAGCATTGGAGCTCATGCGTATTGGCTCCGACTCCGCGCCCGAGTCACTGCTCCGCTTGGCAATGTTGGACGCCGGTATCCCCGAACCGGAGTTGCAGGTGCTACTCCGCCCGAACGATCCTTTTTCGCCGTCCGCGGACTTGGGCTTCCGTGGCCGGCGGGTAGCAATACAGTACGACGGCGGCCATCACCTTGGGCGCGAACAGATATTTAGCGATCGGCGACGCGACAAGGCGTTCGAAGCAGCAGGCTGGACGGTCCTGAAATTCGGAAGGGATGACTTGGCGGACAACTTTTCGTCAGCCACGCAGAAGATCAAGAGCGCTCTTGGATCAGCATGGCGGGACCCCGCGGTCAGTTCGGGTTTCTCCCGAGGGACCTGAGAGAGGAACCCCACCAAACCCGAGGGACCTGAGAGAGGAACCCCACCAAACCCGAGGGATGTGAGAGAGCGTCGGGGACGCAAAAATGCCCGCCACCTCGAGAGGCAACGGGCATTCACGCTTGGTGAAGTATCTCTACTTCTTATTGCGGCGCTGGTGGCGAGTCTTGCGAAGCAGCTTGCGGTGCTTCTTCTTGGCCATACGCTTGCGGCGCTTCTTAATAACTGAACCCACGAAAGTTCCTTACAAACTAGAAGTTCCTGTCTGTTGGAACAGATCCGCGGAAGCAGACAAGTACAACTGACAGATTCTTACATTGACGTAAAACGTTCCTTAACAGAGTACCGCTTCAAAGGGGCACCCTGTGACCACGGTCCGCGGGACGGACCCCGGCAGCCTCAGGCGGTCTCGGATTGTCCGTCCACCACGGCACCCTTGAGGTACTGGGCAACGGCCTCTTCAGGAACCCGGAAGGAACGCCCGAACCGTACGGCGGGCATTTCCCCTGAGTGGACCAGGCGATACACGGTCATTTTGGAAACACGCAGGACGTCGGCCACTTCGGCCACCGTCATGAAACGCGCATTCGAGAAGTTAGTCTCTGCGGACATTTCCCATATTCCTTTGCTCTCAGCCGGTTAGGACACCCCCAGTAGAACGGTGTGCCGATGCTGAGCCATCCAACAACCATGTGCTAGATACTCTAGAGGCTGATGGGGCCAATGTGAAAGCCTTTCCCGTAAGTGGGATGCCGCTCCCCCGGCCGAGCAAGACCATAACGGGGACTCGCTGCGGGCATGCCGAACTTACGGCATGATGCGCAGCGAAGCCAGGAAACGGATCTACTCCGCAACCACCGCGCGGCGTTTCCGGGCCGAGGCAGCGAGCTGCTCCAGCACGGAAGCCGTAACGTCCCATTCCATGCAAGCATCGGTGACGCTCTGGCCGTAAACGAGTTCCTGCTCCCCCGCAAGCTGCTTGGCGGTGTCCAGGTTCTGGGCTCCGCCCACCAGGAAGCTCTCCAGCATGACGCCGGCGATCGGCGAGGTCTCCCCGGCTTCGAGCTGCGCACCGATTTCCAAGGCAACCTCAGCCTGGCGGTGGTGGCTCTTGCCGCTGTTGGCGTGGCTGGCGTCCACGATCAGGCGCGGGTTCAGGCCCTTGGCAGCGAGCTTGGAGGAAGCAGCCGCGACATCATCCTGGGAGTAGTTGGGTCCCTTGCGTCCGCCGCGCAGGATCACGTGGGTGTCAGGGTTGCCTGAGGTGGCTACGAGAGCCGCCCGACCGTCGTCGTCGATTCCCAGGAAGGCCTGCTCGGCGGCAGAAGCGCCGCAAGCGTCGATGGCCACCTGGAGGTCGCCGTCGGTGCCGTTCTTGAAGCCGATGGGCATGGACAGTCCGGAAGCGAGTTGGCGGTGGATCTGGCTTTCGGTGGTGCGGGCACCGATCGCGCCCCAGGAAACGAGGTCAGCCATGTATTGCGGACTGATCGGTTCGAGGAACTCGGTGGCCGTGGGTAGTCCGAGGGCGGTGACCTGCTTCAGGAACCCACGGGCCGCGCGCAGTCCGGCGGCGATGTCGTGGCTGCCGTCCAGGTGGGGATCGTTGATGAGGCCCTTCCAGCCAACGGTGGTGCGCGGCTTTTCGAAGTAGGTCCGCATGACGATCAGCAGGTCTTCCTTGTGCTTCTCCGCCTGGCTCACCAAACGGCGGGCGTATTCGAGGCCGGCCTTGGGATCGTGGATGGAGCACGGCCCGACGATCACCAGCAGCCGGTCGTCCACGCCGTCCATGATGGCGCGGACCTGGTCACGGCCACGGTCGACGACGGCAGCTGAGCGGGCGTCCAGCGGCAGCTCTGCGATGAGGTCCTGGGGTGCCGGCAGCGGCTCGAAGCGGGCGACCCGCAGGTTGGACGTGGAAGGATGCGCGGCATCAGGGGAGTCGAGCGATTCGGTGGGTTCTGCAGCGATGCTTGTCATGTCTGGGTCCTGTTCCGGGATGCGGAGCGGGCCCCTTTTCAGAACCCGCCGGATATGGCGAAGGGCAGAGAATGATCTCTGCCCTGTTGGCTCTGAAGGAAAGTTGGATGCGTGTCAGTTAGACGCGGGCCCCTCCAGAGCCAACGAAAAATACGCATACCAACGGTTTGTCATAGCCACACCATAACCGCGGTTCTTCACACCGGGCAAATCGCGTCCGCCATCATGACAAATGTTTGCGCAGGAACTGCAACTGCTTGATCCAGTGGTGTTCCTGCCCGCCCTCATGGTTGTTGAAGCGGTAGACCTCGATGTCCTTTACGGGCGCACCGCCGGGCACACCCTCGGGCGCACCGCCGGGCGCAGCCGAGGAGCCGGTGCCGTAGCTGTTGTAGCTCGCGAAAACGGTGGACGGAGGGCAGATGTCGTCCATCTGCGCAGCGGAGAACAGTGCAGGAACGGTGGCGGCACGGCCTAGGTGGACGCCGTCGAAATAGTTCAGGACGGCCAGCGTTGGCTCATACTTTTCGCGGTGCCGGCCCAGGAAACCGGCGATCTCCGGATAGGGCCCTCGCGGGGTGATGTCAATGGCGCGGGGGAAGTCCTGCAGGAACGGGACGTCGGGCAGCGCGGCGATGACGCCGTCGAGCCTTCCAGCCGTCAGCCCAGCGGCAGCAACAGTAATGCCGCCACCCTGGCTGACGCCTGTCAGGACTACCTTGGAGGGGTCGACGGCGGGATGGCTCTGCGCCGCTTCTACCGCACGGAACGCGTCCACGTACACCCGCCGGAAGTAGTAGTTGTCCTGGTGGTCGGCGCCCCTGGTCATGAGCCCGGCATAGTTGTTTCCGCCAGCGGACGGATGCGGATCCGGGGTGTCGCCCGAGACGCCGCCGTAGCCCTGCCCGCGGGTGTCCATGATGAAGTGTGCGTAGCCTGCTTGGGCCCACTTGGTGTTCTGGTTGACCAGTCCGCGGCCACCGGAGTAGCCGATGTACTCCACCACCACGGGAAGTTGCTGGCCCGGCTGGCGGTGTGACGGCAGGTGCAGCCAGCCCTTGATGCGGTCTCCCCCGAAGCCGGCATAGGACACGTCGAAAGTGTCGATCACTGCGAGGTAGTTGTCCACGGGTTCGAACACAGCGTCAAGAGGCAAAGCCCTGGCCTCGGTGATGGTGCGGTCCCAAAAGGCATCGAAATCGGCTGGCGGGACCACGCTTGAGGTGTAGTCGCGGAGCTGCTCAAGGGAAAGGTCAAAGAGGGGCATGTGGACATCCTACGTCATGGTTTCGTGTGCGCTGTCACAGGGCGCCAGGGCTGCAACTGGGTAATGGAGAGGTTCCGGTAGGCGGCTCTCAGGGGTGCCATCTGGCGAATTCCGAAGTACCCGCCCCTGAGGGGTGCGCCCGTGGGATCGGTCCATTCAAAGAGCAACAGCTGGTTGATGGAGAAGGCTACCCGGGGGCCGTCCTTGATCACTTCCATGCGATAAAACCCATCGGCATCCCCGGCAGGTGGAAGCGGGTCGGCTCCCTGCGCCACGAGCTCGAAGCCCGCGCTCTTGCGCAGATTGCAGGTTCGGAACGCGCGCTCGGAAGCGTGCTTGTGCCGGAAGTAGGAGACGTGGAGGGCGTCCATGTCTCCCGAATGGTATTGCGGATAGAAGCCTGTGCGGGGAGCCAAAGCGGGAGAGAACAGATCTTCGCCTCTGTGGCCGGCGGCTGCGAAGAACACCATGGCGAGGCCTGGCTCCTCCAACGGGAGGAACTCCCACGAGATCCTCACGTGATCAGGAAGTTTCTCCGGGCACCAGAGCGTCCAATGAGCGTTGTCTCCGTACTCCTCCGCATCGAGGGAGCCCGACAGAACCAGAGCGCTGGTGCCGTCGCCGCACGAGCCCGGGCCGCCGTCGTCGTGCGCCACCTCATGCGTTCCGAACTGAACAGGCCCCTCCGCCACCCAATCAGCCACATCCGCAGGACCGCGCAGCGGGTTGGAGTGAATCATGCACGTGCGCCCGCGTTGAGGGTTGCCGACAGGCCGTAGCCGAGGGATTCCAGCTGCTCCGCCACGAAGGAAGCGATCCGCCGGGCGCCCTTCTCATGGAAGTGGGTGTTGTCCTCAAGGCCGCCGGCCCAGTGTGCGTGCTCGCCCGGAGCAAAGTGGAAGAAGAGCTCCTTGGAACCTTCCTCTCCCAACTCCTGGTAGAGGGAACGCGTCCACTGGTTGAGGTCGATGACGTCCAGGCCGAGCTCGAGACCAAGCTCCCGGACCACCACGGGGTAGTCCCCCAGGGTGACCTCCAGTTGTCCGTCCAAAAAATGCCTGCGTTCCACCGAGGTGCACAGGATGGGAATGCCACCCTTGCTGCGGACCTCGGCCACCATGCGCTTGAGGTTGTCCGCGTAGCCCGTGCGCGCGGCCAGGTGTTCACGTTTCTGGTCGTTGTGCCCGAACTGGATGAGGACCAAATCGCCCTGGACGGTCTGGTTGATGAGCTGGTACCAGAGGCCTTCCTCGCGGAACGACTCCGTGGTGGCACCGCCCTTGGCGTAGTTGTGAACGGCAGCCCACCAGTACGTCTCGGGCGCAAGATGGGCGCCCCAGCCACTCATGGGGTACTCGAAGCTGGGGCAGGCGGCAACGGTGGAGTCGCCCGCGAGGAGGATTTTCATGGGTGTCCTTTCAGATGATGCAGCGGCAATACGCGGCCGCCTTGCTGCAGCGGCGCCTAGCCCTTGACCGAACCGATCAGCATGCCCTTGGCAAAATGCTTCTGCAGGAAGGGGTAGAAGATCAGGATGGGCAGGGTGGCCACCACGATCACGGCGAACTTGATGCCCTGTTCCGGCGGAATATAGGAGGGATCCACATTGCCGGTGCCCAGGAGGTCCGAGGCTGCCGTGACCTGGCGCAGGTACATCTGCAGGGTCCACATGTTGTTATCGCTCAGGTAGAGCAAGGGTGACATGAAGTCGTTCCAGATTCCCACCGCGTAGAACAGCGCGAACGTAGCCAACACCGGCTTGGACAACGGCAGCAGGATCCGCCAGAGGATGCCAATTTCCGTGGCACCGTCCATTTTGGCGGATTCTTCCAGCTCCTGGGGGAGTTCCTGGAAGAAGTTCTTGATGATGATCAAGCTGAACGGGTTGATGGCCGCGGGCAGGATCAGCGCCCAGTAGCTGTTCAGCAGGCCCAGGTCCTTGACCAGCAGGAACGTGGGAATCATGCCGCCGGAGAACACCATGGCGAAGACCACCAGGGACATGATCAGCTTCCGGCCCCGCAGGTTTTTCTTCGCCAACGGGTACGCCATGGTGACAGTAAGGATGAGCTGGATCAAGGTGCCGACCAGCGTCACCAGGACGGTGGTGATGAGAGCCCGTGTGAAGGCGGGTGTGGAGAAGATGTATTCGTAGGCGCCCAGCGTGAATTGCTCGGGCCAGACGAAGAACGCCCGCCGGGTGATCTCGGCCTCGTTGGCGAAGGACCCGGCGATCACGTAGACGAACGGCAGCAGGGTGATGATGCCTACCAGGCTCAGGAAGACGTAGTTTGCGGCATCAAAAACCCGTCCGCCGCGGGTGTTGTGGATCTTCATTAGAAAAGTCCGCTCTGGTTGAACCGCTTGGACAGCCAGTTGGTGCCAAAGATCAGCACGATTCCCACGAGGGACTTGAACAGCCCGACGGCGGTGCTGTAGCTGTAGGCGCCTTGGGTGATGCCCACGAAGTAGACGTAGGTATCGAAGACGTCGGCCACGCTGCGGTTAAGTGCGTTGGTCATGAGGTAGATCTGCTCAAAGCCGGTGTTGAGCATCTGCCCGATGGCCAGGATGAGCATCACAATGATGGTGGAGCGGATGCCCGGCAATGTGATGTGCCAGACGCGACGAAACCTGCCGGCGCCGTCGATAATTGCTGCCTCATACTGGTCCTGGTCCACCGTGGCCAGCGCGGCGAGGAAGATGATGGTGCCCCAGCCGGTGTTCTTCCAGATTTCCTGGAGAACGATCAAGGGCCGGAACCAGTGGGGATCGGACAAGATGTCCACGTTGGTCCCGAACAAACCGTTCACGAACTGGAACAACGGTCCGATGTCCAAGGCGAAGAGCAGGAAGCTCAGCGACGCCACGATGGTCCAGGACAGGAAATGCGGGATGTAGACGAGCGTCTGGACGGTGCGTTTGAGCACCGACAGACGGACCTCGTTGAGGAGCAACGCCAGGATGATGGTGAGCGGGAACGCGATGCCCAGGTTCAGGAACGCCAGGATCAGCGTATTGCCCAGCAGCCGTGGAAAGTCCGGGTTCGAGAAGAAGTCCGTGAAGTGGGTGACACCCACCCAAGGGCTGCCATTGACGCCAAGGAACGGAACGTAGTCCTTGAAAGCGATGGACACGCCGTACATGGGCCCGTACCTGAAGATCGCGAAGTACAGGACTCCAGGCAGCAACAGCAGATACAGCCACTTGTAGTGCGCGAAGTGGACGGCGAACCCGCGCCGCCGCACCGGCGCGGGCGGCTTGGTGGCCGCCCGCTCCGAGGCCTTGGCTTCCATAACCGGGGTTGTCACTTCTTGTTTTCCTGCCAGAGTTTATTAATTTCTTCCTTGACCTTGTCACCGCCGCTGGTGTTCCACAGCTTGATGGCGTCCTTCAGGCCCTGCTCGTCGGTCTGCCCGGCGAGGTACTTGATACGGGCGTCCGCCACGATGTTGTCCAACTGCGCGCCCTTGGCAACGTAGGTGGGCGAGACGAAGGCAGCTGCCGGGTTGTACACGGCGCTCTTGAGGTCCTCTGCCATGACGGCGACGCGGTCATCGAAGACCTTCTGCTCGTACTCGGAGGCCTGCTTGACCGGGTAGAAATTGTTACCCGTGACGTTGGTGCCAAGCTGGGCGAAGCTCTTGATGTCAGTGTTGACCACCTTGCCCTCAGGGGTTTCAGGCTTGATGGTGGCAGCCAGGCCCTCTTCGAGGGTGAAGTTCACGCCCTCGATGCCATTGTTCATGAGCACGGCAACGTCCTTGCTGTTCAACTTGTCCAGGAAGCTGAGGACGTTCTTCAGGTCAGCCTCGGTCTTGACGCTGGACTTGGGAATGGCCAGGAAGCCGGAGTAACCGTCAGTGGGGTGGGCGTGCAGTTCGCCGTCCGGTCCCTTGAGGCTGCCCACGAAGCCCACTTTGTTTTCAAAGTCGTTCGGGTTGGCCTGCTTGAAGAGGTTGATCAGCACGCTGACGCGGGAGTCAACGTCCACGATGATGCCGCCCTTGCCGTTGAAGAACGGTTCGTTCCACTTGGTGCCGTCGAACGTGGCGAAATCGGGGTTGATGAGTTTCTCGTCCACCATCTTCTTGATGAAGCGGTTGGCTTCGAGGAATTCGTCGGTTTCGAAGCTGGGGACCAGTTTGCCGTCCCGCTCGGTCCAGCGGTTTCCGGCGCCGTACCAGGTCTCGATCAGGTCATAGGGGCTGTTGGTTCCCAGCGCGCCCCATTTGGGGATGGTGATCCCGTAGGTGTCGTTCTGGCCATTGCCGTCCGGATCCTGTTCGGTGAACGCCTTGGCTACTTTGTAGAGGTCTTCGGTGGTCTCGGGCGCCTTCAGACCCAGCTTGTCCAGCCAATCCTGACGGAACATGACCGCTGCACGGATCGGGTTGCGGCCGCGGTACACGCCGTAGACCTTGCCGTTGACGCTGGCATTCTGCTGGACCTCCGGGAAGGTGGTCTTCAGGTTCGGATAGTCGTTGAGCTTGTCCGTGAGGTCCCAGAAGGCGCCCGCTTCGGCGTTCTTCACGAAGCCCGGCGTTTTGCCCTGCACCACCAGGACATGCGGAATCTCCGAAGATGCCAGCGTGATGTTCATCTTGTCTTCGTAGGACGCGTTGGGCGTCCACGTGATGTTGACGTCCTTGCCCGTGAGTTCCTCAAGCTTCTTCTGTACGGCGCCATCGGCTGTTGGCGGCTGCGCCTCCAGGAATGGCGCCATGATCTTGACGGAGGAAAGGTCCGACGCCGGCGCTTCGCCACCACAGGCGGTCAGCGCCAGGGCTGCGGAAACGACGACGGCGGCGGCCAGCGTGTGTTTTCTACGGATCATTTTCTTACCTGCTCCACTTCATCGGGGTTGGTGTCTTTCGACTCTTGGTATGACGGCACACCCGGGAATCTTTTGAGGGTCCACATGTGCTGGCCACGTGCATCTTGATACGTTTCATTAGTACTCGCGCCGGAGGCATTCGGGACGAGTTCGCTGCTTCCTTGGACATCGAGGGAACGGTGAAGGACCGGCGGCCCGCTCAATGCGGGGCGGGCGCGGGTGGGTTCAGACAAGGCTGGCCTCCGTACTGTGGGTCGTGGTGGAAACAGGGCCGCCGCCAGTAGCTGACATCGCCTCATCGTTGGCCGTAAAGAAGCGGTCACAGAGCCACCCCGTGACATAAAGCCATGCGCCAACGCCGAAGAACGGAATCAGCCCCGGAACCGACCGGCATACGAACAGGGCGGCCGCTGTGATGAACAAGAGAATCACAGTTCCCGCCAGATGGCGCATCGCAAAGCGTGAGGACATCAGGAAGTACTGCGGAATGGAAAGCTCGTAGCGGGCGAACATGGGGAACAGGTAGCAGACTGTGCCGGCGGCAAACAGGGCCGCCATGAGGATTCCAGCGGAAGCGATCTGCGAGCCAAAGTCCCAGCCTGCAGAGAAGTAGCCCCAGTTCAGGGTCAGGGCAATGCCCACCGCAATCAGGGGCAAGCCCAAGGCGTTGCCCTTGCCGAAGTTGCTGAAGTACTCCTTCGCGAAGCGCCGCATCAACGGCGCGGCATCTCCCCGTACCTTGTTGCGGACCAGGACGTGGGCCGCAGCGGTGCTGGGGCCGATTCCCAGGACAACTCCACCGAGGACAGTGAAGGCAATCCACAACACATTCAGGCAAGCTATCCAGACGAGTGTGTCGAAGAGCGTGTACGCACGGAATCCAAATCCACCCGAGGCCATGGCACTCCCCCTTTCTCCATCGTTGCAGAACAGGCCCGCGTGACCATGGATGGCGATTGTTGAGGAGTCTCATAGCAGCCGCTGCAGCCGGTCAGTTGGGGTCGGCCCATGTGGGCCGCATCACTAAGCAAACGCTTTCCCGTCAACTTAGACGCTGGGCAAGGGTGGAGTCAAGATCATTCTTGAATCGTTACATTAGCTGTGAAGCCGCGCTACACTGGGCGGGAGCCGGAATTGGGAAAGCGCTTGCTGGGTATAGCCTGAACCCGCCGGATACTTACATGAACACCCTGACGACGGCGTCACCGCCTTCGTTGCAGCGCCAGCCGAGGAGAGCCATGGACACCCCTTCCATCGAGTCCATCACCAGCCCGCGCGGGGCCGCACCGTCGCCCGCGCCGGTACCCGCACCCCGGACCGCTCCCGCCAGGATTGCCCTGGTAGGAGTCCACGGCTTCGGAGCACACCACCTCCACAACCTTCATAGGCTGAGCGCGCAGGGAGCGGTGGAACTCGTTGCCGTGGCGGACCCCAATCCCCCGTCCGCCGGCGCGTTGCCCGGGACAACTGCTGTCCATGCCACCCTCGATGACCTGCTGGCCGGCGATCACCACCCGGAGGTGATCATCGTGGCTACTCCGATCCAGACCCACGCCCCGTTGGCTTTGTCCGTCCTCGCATCCCATTCCCACCTCTACCTGGAAAAGCCCCCGGTAGCCTCCATGAAGGACTTCCGCCGGCTCAAGGAGGCCGCAACTGCAGCCGGACGCAGCGTACAGATCGGTTTCCAGAGCCTGGGTTCCCATGCATTGGCCGCTTTGGAGCAGCTGGCCAACGGCGAAGCCACGAAGGAACTTCCCGGCATCGGCACGCTCAAGGGCATCTCCGCTACCGGCCGTTGGGTCCGCGACCGCGCCTACTACAAGCGCTCGCGCTGGGCGGGCAGACGCAGCCTCGACGGAGTGGACGTGGTGGACGGCGTCGCCACCAACCCATTGGCCCACGCGATTGCCACTGCCCTCCGCATCGCAGGAGCCCGCCAAGCAGAAGACCTGGCATCGGTGGACACGGACCTCTATCGCGCCAATGACATTGAAGCGGACGATACCTCCGTGATCCGCATGAAGACCGTCAACGGACTGCCCATCACCTGCGCCCTCACGCTGTGCGCCACCGAATCCGTGGAACCGTACGTCACGCTCCACGGCACCGAAGGAACAGCGGTGTTCCATTACACCGAAGACCGTGTCACGGTCCGCACCGAAGCAGCTGAAACCACCCATGTCTTCGGGCGGGACGATCTGACCGAGAACCTGCTCCAGCACCTGAGCCAGGGCACCGCCTTGCTCAGCCCCTTGGATCACAGTGGCGCTTTCATGCGCGTCCTGGAAGCCATCCGGACAGCCGCGGCTCCTGCCGTGATTCCCCCGGAATTCCTGACCTGGGTGGGATCCGGCGATCAAGCCCATGCAGTGATCCCCCGCATTGAGGACATCCTGGAACGGGCCACCTTGTCCCATGCAACGTTCTCCGAACTCGGCCTGCCGTGGGCGCGACCAGCCGCGGCGGGCTCCGAGGCTCTCTTCGCCCCCGCTGCGGATTCTGAGGGTGCCGGTGATGGAGATCCCAAGGAAGAAGCTCCTACTGCCATCTTCCGCAGTGGAAGCGGGCTCAACACGGCGTTGTCGCCGCGGCCTTACCTTCATCCGGTGACCACCCGGGGCGGCATCGTGGTGACAGACCACCTTGCTTCGGACCACGTGTGGCATCTCGGCGCCGGATTCGCGCTGCAGGACGTCAACGGCAGCAACTTCTGGGGTGGACGCAGTTATCGCCGGTCCGCAGGAAAATACGTGGATCTGAACGACCACGGCAGAATCGAGGTCACCGCAATCACCCAGGGCCCGGAGCACTCCACAGCGGACCTCCACTGGCTGGCCGCCGACGGCGGCTTGCTCCTGGAGGAACGTCGCTCGTTCCGTCGTTCGCTCATCACCCCACGAACGTGGCGGCTGGACATCACAACGGAACTCACCGCCGTCGTGGATGCCTCGCTGGGTAGTCCTGGCTCGCACGGTGCCGCGGGAAGTGGCTACGGCGGCTTCTTCTGGAGGCTTCCTGCCAATGCCTCTCCGCGTGTGTTCTCCTCCACGGCCGAGGGCGAACCCGCCGTACATGGTGCAGTGACGCCGTGGCTGGCGTGGACCGGAGAGTTCGACGGCGGCCCTGCCACTCTGGTGTTTGGCGCACCTTCCGAGTCCCCGGACCCATGGTTCGTGCGATGCAGCGGCTACCCGGCCGTGGGTTCGGCGCTGGCGTGGGACTCCGCCGTGGAGTTGGCTGCGGGCGAAGCACTGACCCGTTCCATCGCGGTGTGGATCAGTGACGGAATACTCGGCACCCCTGACATCGAGGACTTGGTGTCGGCTCGATGATGTCCAACGCCCCGGCATCACCACTCCTCGCGACGAGCCTCACGGTGGAGGGCCGGACGCATTGCCTGATGGCCCCGGCACGGCCCAGGTTCGCCTGGCTGCTGGATGCCGGTCCTTCCGCAGACACACGGCAATCGTTCCAAGCCGCGTACCGAATCCGGGTGATGGACCGCGACGGAACACAGGTGTGGGATTCGGGCACTGTGGTCACAGACCAGCAGCACCACCAGTCCTCCACAAGCCCCGAAAACAGCCCCAACCTCAGCCCTGACAGTGACTACCAGTGGACCGTCCAGGTCACGGACTCCACCGGTGCTGTGGGTGAGCCGGGCGCTCCGGCATGTTTCAGCACAGGGCTCGCCGAATCGGGAACCAGCTGTTGGAACGCCGAGTGGATCCATCGTGCCCCAGGAGGCCGCGCGCCACTGGAAATGGTGGAAGGGTTGCTGCGTGTGAGCGGCTCGCCACATCTTCCCTGGCCTGTATCAGCCAGCGGCAGCACGGTGATCACCGCCCGCTTCCGCTTGCGTCTTGGTACTGCCGGGATTCTCCTCCGCAGCGAAGGACCCGGAACCGGGCTGCTGCTGGAAATGAAACCCAACAGTACAGCCGTCCTCCGGCAGGCTCCCGCCTGGGAGATCGGCGCCATGGCTGCGCCCGCCACGGAGGCACTGGCTGAAACCCCGGACTTTGGGGCAACCGCTGTTTCACGGGCGGGTGCCACTCCCCACGACGGCTGGCAGGACCTGGTGGTCACCGACGACGGGCAGCGCATCACCGTCACCATTGACGGCGCCACGGCCTTGGACTCGGACGTTGAAAACACCGGGGGCACGGGCATCGCCTTCCACCAAGGACCACGGAGCCAGGCCGAATACCTCTCCCTTGATGTCCGGAGTGACGGGAAGACCCTCCTCAGCAGCGACTTCACCGCCCCTGGCTCCCTGGCAGGCTGGACCACCACCAGTCCCCTCCGCCAGCCCGACGAATGGACCCTTGCCAAGGCAACCTGCAACCTCAAGCGTCCTGTGGTCCGTGCCCGCCTCTATGCTGCAGCGAGCCACCATGCCGCGTTCACCCTCAACGGCACTCCTTGCCTGGAGACCACCAACTTCGGCTACCCGGGCGAACACTTCTACAACGCCGCCGACGTCACGGACACACTGCAGTCGAGCGGCAGCGCCACCCTGACCGCCGTCGCGCATTGGTACGGTCCGGGCCAGGGCCGGGCGGCCGGCCGCCCGGGTGTGCTGGCCCAACTGACGGTGGAGTACGACGACGGCACGCGCGACGTGTTCGGATCAGGGCCGGGGTGGCTGGTCGCCGAGGGGCCCTACCGCCAGAGCGGGTACCGCAACGATGAAGGCGACCCGGTTGAGCACTTCGATGCGACTGCGTGGCCGGCCCCGGAAGGCTGGCACCCGGCGCTCTCGCTCGGGGTCCACCCAGTCCCGGATTTCCCGGCCCTCAGCCCCAACCACGCAAGCGTCGCTCGGAACCATGCCCCCGCCGTCGCCATTTTCACGGCCGCGGACGGCACACCGGTGGCGGACTTCGGCGCAGTGATCCCCGGGCGCCCGGTTGTGGAGTTCCTCCGGGGCCGGCACGGGCGGACCGTGATGCTCCGTGCCGGGTACAACCTGCAGTCCGATGGCCGTGTGGACCCGGGAAAGACTCCCAGCCAAAACACGGACATGGCGTTCCCTTACACACAAAAGGACGGCCCGCAGCGCTACGAGGCAGCGGTGCATCTAGGGTTCCGCTACCTCGAATTTCCCGGTGTGGGCATCGAGGACCTCGGTGCGGTGGGCGCAACGGTCATCCATGCCGAACATCCGGCCGAAGGCAGCTTCCACAGCTCCGACGCCACGCTGAACCGGGTCTTCACGCTCCTTCGCGACTCTGCGTTGCTGGGTGTGCAGGAACAGTTCGTGGACACGCCCACCCGCGAAAAGGGCCAATTCCTGGGCGACGCCGTGAACATCTCCTACGCCACCATGGCGTTGTTCGGTGAGCGTCATTTCACGGCCAAGGCTCTGCGCGAATTCGCGGGATCTGCCAGGCGCTACTGGGATTCGCCCGATCAGCGGGGCCGCTACAACGCGGTGTATCCCAACGGCGACGGCAAGCGCGACATCCCCGACTTCTCGCTCATGATGCCCGAATGGGTGGAGGACTACCACCGGCTCAGTGGGGATGACGCCCTGGTCCAGGAACTCCTCCCCTGCCTCCAGGACACGGCCGGTTACGTGCTCCGGCACATCCCCGCCAGTGGTCCCACCGCCGGGTTGGTCACCGAGCTTGGCGGCGGCGCGGGTCCGTACCTTCACGGCATCGTGGACTGGCCGGCACCGGGCCGCTTCGGCTACGACATGGACTGCGCGGCGCGCACCACGGTGAACGCCCAAGCCTGGTCAGTGCTCGACGCCGTCAGCCGGCTCTGCGGGTCTGCAGGCCTTACACCCGAGGCCGCCCGGTACAGGAAAGCTGCGGATGGGTTGGCCGGGCACATCAACACCCGGCTTCGCGTGGACGGCGTGATGGTGGATGGTTTATACGCCGACGGCCGGCCGAGCCTGAATGCCTCACAGCATGCGACGTCGTACCCGTTATCGCTGGGCATTACCCCGACCGTGCACGCGGCCAAGGACGCCGAACGCATCGCCGGAATGGGCATGCGGCAAGGCCCCATGACGGTGCACCGGCTGTTCCGGGCGTTGCTTTCGCAGGGGCGCGTGGACGCTGTCCTGGATCTCCTGACGGAGCCAGGCCGGCCCGGCTGGGCACGCTTGCTGGAAGCCGGCGGGTCCTTCACCTGGGAGACCTGGGAACTCGACGAGGGCAGCGACTACAGCCAGTCCCACGCTTGGTCTGCCTCCGTAATCCGGGAGATCCTGGAGTATCTCCTCGGTGTCCGGGTGACAGCGCCGGGAGCGTCCGCCGTCGTGATCCAACCGCCGGTGTGCCGTCTGGAAGGTGCCGCGGGTAGCGTGCCCACGCAGCGCGGAGCGGTTGCCGTTTCCTGGCAACGGAGGGCCGACGGCATGGAACTGGAGTGCAGCATTCCCGCAGGCGTAACGGCCCAGGTGGTCCTTCCTGACCGTACAGTTTCGGCCGGGCCCGGCACGTGGACCTTTGGCCCACGAGACGGGGTCTGACGTGGGCTAACCCAGCGCGCTCTTGGCTTCGTCCATGGCCTTCTTGGCAGCTTCTGCGGGTGACATCCGGTTGAAGTGCACTTCCAGTCCATAGCGGCCAAAAGCCTCGACGGCGGAACTGGAACCTGCCGGAGGTACCGGCACTGCGTCTCCCAACTCGGAGGAGATCTCGTCAATGAACTTTGCCGTGGCTGCGTCTTCCGGTGTCAGCTTGGGCAGGACTGCGGCGCGGACTTCCGAGTTGCCCGGGATACCGCGGTCTGCGAGGGCAACTTCGCCGGCCTCCACATTGTTGGCCAGGAAATCGATGAACTTCTGCACCTCGGCCGGGTGCTTGGTGCGGGAACTCGCCGACCAGAACTGTGAGGACTTGTAGAACTGCTTGGCACTCGCGGCGCTGCCGTCCGTGCTCGGTGGACGGTGGATCTCCAAGGGCTGGCCGGACGCTTTGGTCAGGGCGCTCAGCTGGTTGGACCAGTACCAGGCAAGCCCGAACCTGTTGGTAGCCAGGCCCTGCTGGTCCACGGAAGCGGTGGCGTCCTCGGTCATCACCGAGGCGGGCGGCACGGCCTTGGAATCGCGGAGTTCGGCCTGGTATTCGTACCAGCCCGTCAGGTCGCCCTCGTCAAAGCCGAACTTGCCGTCAGAGGTAAAGAGCGACTTGCCGTGCTGACGGAACCAGAGATTCATGGGAGCGTCGCCGCTGACGGCTCCGGAACCATAGACGCCGCTGTTGCTGCCTTCGGTGATGGCGGCCGCCGTCTTGTTGTATTCGTCCCAGGTCCAGGTCTTGTCATCGGGCAACGTGACACCGCTGGCCGACAGGAGCGATGGGTTGGCCAGAACTACCTGGGCGTTCACGCCGGCAGTGACGGCATACTGCTTGCCTTCAACCTTGCCTGCGTCTGCAACGGCAGCATCGAACTTGCCCAGGTCTACGTCCTTCAGTTCCAGGAGGGCGCCGCGCTCGGCGTACTCGCCCAGGTAAGCGGCATCCATTTGAATGATGTCCGGGGCGTCCTGCGAGGCAACCTGCGTAGCGAGCTTGTCCCAGTAGCCGGACCAGTCGCCGTATTCGCCCTTGACCTTGATGGTGGGATTCCGGGCCTCGAAAGCGTCAATAAGTTTTTGGGTCATCTTGTGGCGGACGTCCGAGCCCCACCAGCTGAAGCGCAGGGTGACTGTGCCATCGGGGGCGGACTGCGGCGAGCTCCCGCAGCCTGTCATGGTGATGGCTATAACGGCCGTGGCTGCTGCAGCTTTGAGCGCGAACTTCTTTGTTGCACGGATCGACATCTGGGGTCCTTGTCTTGGCATGGGAATCTTGCAGATGCACGTCGGAGAAAACGCTTTCTCAGCCTAGGTGTGCTCTACGTCACCCGTCAAGGAACTTTTGTGTGTTGATCTCAAACGTTCACAAATCCGCTCATCGCGGGGAACGGGCTCATCGCCGGCGTCGTGAGCAGCTCCACAGCACGAAACCAATCACAGCGGCCGAGGCCATACCCAACGCACCGGTCACTACCAATCCGGTACGGACGCCAAAATCCTCCGTCAGCCATCCCGCCAGCAAACCACCCAGCGCGTGCCCACCCAGAAGCAACGGGAAGTAGAGGGCCAGGACCCTGCCACGAACGCTGGCGCCAGCCTCCAACTGGACGGCGGTAGCTGCGCTTGTGAGGAACAGCAGCGTCATGAAGCCCACCACAATGAGCATCACCACAAACGATTCCTGTGTAGGCATCACGGCGGCCAGCAGTTGCGTCAGGCCGAACAGCCCGGCACTGGCCACAATGCCCTTGCGGCCAAAGCGCTTGATCCGGGTGGCCACCAACGCACCCGCCAAGGCCCCCAGGGCGCTGACTGTGTTGAAGAGGCCGAAACCAGCAGGACCGCTGTGCCACACCTGGTCCGCGAAGGCCGCCAGGACCACGGGTCCGTTCATGCCGAAAGCGCCCAGCAAACCTGCCAGCAGCATGGTCAGGAGTAACGGCGGACGCTCCCGGACAAAGCGGAAACCTGCCAGGATCCGGCCCCGCCGCGGCTCGTGCCCACCGATCTCGGGTGAGTGGTGGAGCTCGCCTGGCCGGATGGACACGATCATCACCAGGACGGCCATTCCCAAGCCGGCATTGGCAGCGAACGCCGCGGCCGGACCTGCCTGGGCAATGACCACGCCGGCAAGTGCGGGTCCAACCATGGCACCCAGTTGGCTAACGGCGCTGTTCAGGCCGATGGCTGCGGGGAGTCCGGTATCGCCCACCACCTCGTTGACGAACACCTGCCGCGCTGGTCCGTCGATGGCACTGGTGATGCCCAAGGCGATGCAGGAGGCGTAGACCACCCAGACGTCGGTACCACCGGTGGCGTTCCACACGGCCAGCCCGGCAGCCAGCAAGACGGCGACGGACTGGCAGGCAAGGAGGATGCGTCGTTTGGGGAAGAGATCCACCAGCACACCACTGATGGGCCCCACCACCAGCATGGGAAGGAACTGCAACGCCACGGCCAGGCCCACCGCCGCCGGGCTCCCCGTGAGCTGGAGAACCAGCCAGTCCTGCGCCAGCCTTTGCATCCACACTCCGCCGCTTCCCACCAGGGAGAGTGCCACGAAGATCCTGTAATTGTGGTGGCGCAGCGGGTAGTGCCAGGTCTCTGTGGAGCGTGTCCGTGGGGCGGATGCTTCGTTTGTCGTGGTGGATTTGGGGCGCAGTGGGAACGGGCGCGGCGACACGGGGTGGACTGCTCGATTCAGCGGGTTGGGTGGTTAACTTCGGTGTGAGCGGATCTTGATGGCCGCGGCTGCCAGGACCAGGGTCCCGGGAACGATCACGAACAACGCCTGCAACATCCAGACAAAGACGACCGTCATGAAGAGGGCGGCGAGCAACAGCAAGGAACCGCTCCAGTCACGCACCGAGTCATTTTTGGCGCTGGAGTAGGCAGCGGCCCAGCGTTGCCGGCCTGGTACTTCAGCAGGCTGCAGGCCTGCATCGCCGTCCCAGTTCACGCCACCGCTCCAGTTGGCGGCGGTGCGGAGCAGGAGAACCGCCCCGGCCGCGGCCAGTATCAGCGTGGCCGGAAGGATAACGGCGCGGCCAGGAAGTTGACCCACCAGGGCGAGCAACAGGTTCAGGACAATCACGACGGCGGCTGCCGCCGTCGTGATGCCAAACTTCCAACTGCCGGGAAGCGCGCGACGGAAATTGCCCCACAAGCTGCGGAGGGAATCGTCCCTGCCGCTGAGGTGCCTTTCCAGGTGCGCGACGCCGGCCGCGTAGGCAGCCGGCGCCGTCACCAAGGGGACTGACAAGAGGAGCACGATGACCCCCGCCAGGATGGTCTCGGCGAAGAGGGCAAAGCGGTTGACCGGAATTCCGGGCTTCCCCGATGACGTGCCAGTGGCATTCATAGTGCTCATTCTTCAGTATTCTCTTCCGTGTCCGTCAGCCTTTGAGGCCTTGTGTTGATACGCCTTCTACGATGTAGCGCTGGAAGACGAGGAAGAAGACCAGGACCGGGAGGAGCGCCAGGACGGACATGGCGATCATGGCTCCGTAGTCCGAGGACTGGGTTTGGTCAACGAAGAGCCGCAGCGCGAGTGGGAGCGGGTATTTTTCGGGGGTGTTCAGGTAGAGCAGCGGGCCCAGGAAGTCGTTCCAGCTCCAGATGAAGGAGAAGATCGAAGTGGAGATCAGGGCCGGTTTCATCAGCGGGAGCATGATGGAGCCGAAGATGCGGACGTGTCCGGCGCCGTCGATGCGGGCTGCCTCATCCAGTTCGGCCGGGAGGCCACGCATGAACTGGACCATGAGGAAGACGAAGAACGCGTCGGCGGCGAGGAACTTGCCGATCAGCAGCGGCACGTAGGTGTCCACCAGGCCAAGCTGCTGGAACACAATGTACTGCGGGATGATCACCACGTGGAAGGGCAGCAGCAAGGTAGCGATCATCATGCCGAAGAACAGTCCGCGGCCGGGGAAGTTGATCCGGGCGAACGCGTAGGCGGAGATGGACGCCGAGAGCACGGTACCCACCACTGCGCCAACGGCCAGGATCAGGGAATTGGTGAAGAACGTCAGGGTGGAGACCCCACCTATGCCTTCCATGGCCGTGACGAAGTTATCGAAGCTGAAGTTGGCTGACCACAACGCGTTGTTGGCGCCGCCGATCTCGGAGTTCGGCTTGAAGGACGCGGAGATCATCCACAGTGCCGGGTAGAGGACCATCGCCACCAAGGCCAAGGCAACGACGTGGAAGATGGTGCTCTTGATCCGCTTGACCGTGGTGGACTCGGACTTCGGGTTGTAGACCGGTGCCGTTGAGGGCTTCGTGGGTGCGGGCTGGGTGGGGGTTGCCATGGTTGTCACTTTGCATCACCGCTGTAGTGGACCCAGGACTTGGAGGTCTTGAAGAAGATCAGCGTGATGATGCCGACCA
Source organism: Paenarthrobacter sp. CCNWLY172 (assembly GCF_037402035.1). NCBI lineage: Bacteria > Bacillati > Actinomycetota > Actinomycetes > Micrococcales > Micrococcaceae > Paenarthrobacter > Paenarthrobacter sp. CCNWLY172. The sequence continues at coordinate 90,034 of NZ_JBBEGB010000001.1, read as the reverse complement.
CGATCACCAGGAGCCAGGCCATGGCCGAGGCGTAGCCCATCCGGAAATCGGAGAAACCGCGCAAGTACAGGTAGAGGGTGTAGAAGAGGGTGGAGCCTGCCGGGCCGCCTTCACCGTTGGAGATGATGTAGGCCGAGGCGAAGATCTGGAACGCGTGGATGGTTTCCATGAGCAGGTTGAAGAAGATCACCGGGGAAAGCATGGGCCAGGTGATGTTCATGAACTTCCGTACCGGGCCGGCACCGTCCATCGACGCTGCCTCATACAGGTCCGTGGGGATCTGCTTCAGGCCGGCCAGGAAGATCACCATGGGGGCGCCAAACTGCCAGACGGTCAGCAGGATCATCATGCCCATGGTCATGTTGGGGTTACCCACCCAACCGCCGAGGTTGATCCCGAAAAAGGACAAGCCCTGGTCCACTGGGCCGGAATCGCCGAACATGGCCTTCCAGACGATCGCGATGGATACCGAAGCACCGATCAGCGACGGCGCATAGAACGCGGACCGGTAGAAACCCTGGCCCTTGCGTTTGCTGTTGAGCAGCATCGCGATCGCCAACGCCGCCGCGAGCTTGAGTGGGGTTCCGAAGACCACATATTGCATGGTCACGCCCACCGACTGCAGGAACCGTTCGTCCTGGAAGAGGGTGACGTAGTTATCGAAACCGATCCACTTGGGGGCATCGAAGAGGTTGTAGTTGGTGAAGGACAGGTACAGCGAGGAAATCATCGGACCCACGGTCAGGGCGATGAATCCCAGCAGCCAGGGCAACAGGAAGGTGTAACCGGCGCGGGTGTCCGCCCCACGCCGCCGCGATTTGCGCGGCGGCGTGGGAGCGGAGGCGGCACGCCTGCTCAGGGTTGGGCTTTGCGTCACGAGAATAGTCCGTCAGTTGTGAAGGCCGGATCAGACACAGAAGGTCTGCTTAGGCGTTCTGCTTGATAAGGTCTTCGGCTTCCTTGAACCACGCATCAGCTGCGCCGTCCACGGTCAACTTGCCGTAGTTCAGGTCCTGCGTGACCCGCTTGAACGTGGACTCCAGGGTGCCGAAACCAACAATGGGCGGCTCCGGGGCATCCTTGAGGTACTTCTCGATGGACTTCTCGTAGTCCACCACCAGCTTGTCCGTGCCTTCGAACGTGGTGCCATCGCGCTGGGTCTTCGACGCCGGGACACCGCGGGAGGTCTTGAAGATCTGGCCCACCTCCGGATCGTTGACCATGAAGTCGATGAAGCGGGCAGCGGCGTCCTTGTTCTTGGTTTTGGCGCTGGCCACCATCAACATGGAGGGCTTGAGGAACAGGCCCAGGTTGTCCGGGTCGTCCGACGGAACAGGAACGAGCTTGAGTTCCTTCGCGCCACTGTCCGCGAGGTAGCCGGCCATGAAGTTGTCCCACGTGACTTCCGTTGCCGTGACGTTGGAGCCGAACGGGGACTTGGGCAGCAACTGGGTTGCCTTGTCCTCGCCCACAATCGCCGCGGTGCCGCGCAGGTCACCGGTCAGGTTCCACCACTTCTTCAGATCATCCTTGGAGAAGCCGAGCTTGCCGTCCTCGGTGAACGCCTGGATGTTGTTCTGGCGCAACCAGATGTTGAAGTTCCACCAAATTCCGGTGTAGTCGGTGCCGCCAAACAGGGTGCCGTTGCCCTTGGCGCCGACCTCGGCCAGGAAGGCGTTGAACTCTTTGTAGTTCCAGGATCCATCCGGCTCCGCGATGCCCAGGGAAGCGAGCTTGGCGGGATCGTAGTAGACCGCGAAAGCGTTGGTGCTGGTGGGGATGCCGTAGGTCTTGCCGCGGATCTGGCCCGAGGGAAGGAGGGACTTGTCGAATGCGTCCGTGTTGATCTTTACCGTGCCCAAGTCAAGGAGCTGGTTCCGCTGGCCGTAATCACGCAGGTAGGACAGGTCCCACTGCATCACGTCCGGCAAGCCGCCGCCGGCAGCTTCGGTTGCGCGCTTCTGCCAGTAGCCGGCGAAGTCGGAGAAGTTGCCGTTGACCTTGACGTCCGGGTTCTTGGACTCGAACAGGGCAATGGCCTTGCGGGTACGTTCTGCACGGTCATCGTTGCCCCACCACGTGTACGTGATGGTCACGGGGTTCTCCGCCGAGCCAGTCTGGGCCGGCGATGAGGACTGGCCGCACGCGGCCAGGAACGCGGCAGATGCAGTGCCGAGAGCCACCGTACCCAGGAATTTCCTTCTATCGATCATGAGAGCCTCCTTGCTCAGTTGGTGCAAGCTTGTCGAGTTCTCTACAACGTGGCAGTGATCTCGCTTACACTCGTTCTGAATCGATACAATATCCCTAATTGCGAATCTGGGCAAGCGTTTTCCAAAGAACCTGTTTGCCGGTGATTTCATCGGTACGCTGCTCTTATACGCACCAGCGACAGCAGAGACCCAAACCGCCACCATGATGAAGGAGTCCCCTTGACCTCCCCCGAAAACACCGGCAGTCCATCTGTCTGGAACAGCATCAACGGCCTCGCCTACGGTGGCGACTACAACCCTGAGCAGTGGCCCATGGACATCCGGCTTGAAGACGTCGAGCTGATGAAGGAAGCCGGCGTGAACTTCCTGAGCGTCGCCATCTTCTCCTGGGGCCTTCTGGAACCTACCGAAGGCAACTACGATTTCGGCTGGCTGGACGATGTCCTGGACAACCTCCATGGAGCCGGGATCAAGGTGGCGCTCGCCACCGCCACCGCTTCTCCCCCGGCCTGGCTTGCCCGCAAGTACCCCGAGATCCTGCCCGTCACCTCGGAAGGAGTGCGGCTGGAACGTGGCTCCCGACGCCACTACACGCCGTCGTCGGCTGTCTACCGCAAGTACGCCACCGCCATCACCCGGGTTATCGCTGAGCGGTATAAGGACCACCCCGCCCTGGCGCTGTGGCACGTGGACAACGAACTAGGCTGCCACGTTGGCGAGTTCCACGGCGAAGAAGACGCCGCTGCTTTCCGGGCTTGGCTGGAACGCCGCTACGGCTCCATCGAGGCCCTGAACGAGGCGTGGGGAACAGCGTTCTGGTCCCAGCACTACGCTTCCTTCGAGGACATCATCCCGCCGGGCGCAGCACCCACCACGCTCAACCCGGGCCAGCAACTGGATTTTGCCCGCTTCAACTCGTGGGTGTTCATGGACTACTACCGCGAACTGCTGGCCGTGCTCCGCCAGGTCACCCCGGCCATCCCGGCCACCACCAACTTCATGGTTTCCAGCGCCACCAAAACCCTGGACTACTTTGACTGGTCCAAGGACATGGACGTGATTGCCAACGACCATTATCTGGTGGCCGCGGACCCGGAACGCGAAATCGAGCTTGCGTTCAGTGCAGACCTCACCCGTGGCGTAGCAGGCGGCCAGCCATGGATCCTCATGGAACACTCGACGTCGGCGGTGAACTGGCAGCCGCACAACCAGCCCAAGATGCCCGGCGAAATGCTCCGCAACTCACTCGCCCACGTGGCGCGAGGTGCCGATGCCGTGATGTTCTTCCAGTGGCGGCAGAGCAAGGCCGGCTCGGAGAAATTCCACTCGGCCATGGTCCCCCACGGTGGCCGCGACACCCAGGTGTGGCGCAACGTGGTGGACCTTGGCGAGGCACTGGCCAAGCTGGAACCCGTCAAAGGTTCGCGGGTGGAATCCCGAGTGGCGATCGTGTTCGATTACGAGGCCTGGTGGGCGTCGGAGCTGGACTCGCACCCCAACAATTCCCTGAAATACCTCGATACGATGCGGGCGTTCCACCGCTCCCTGTTCCTCCGCGGAATCACTGCGGACTTCGTCCACCCTTCAGCGGACCTCGCAGGCTACGACCTCATCCTCGTCTGCACCTTGTACTCCGTGACGGACCAGGCCGCTGCCTCGATTTCCTCCGCCGCGGACCGTGGCGCCACGGTCCTCATCAGTTACTTCAGCGGCATCGTCGATGAGCGCGACCACGTCCGTTTGGGCGGCTACCCCGGCGCTTTCCGTGACTTGCTGGGCATCCGCAGCGAGGAATTCCACCCGCTGTTCCCCGGCACCACGGTCACGTTGAACGATGGAACTGCTGGCTCTGTGTGGAGCGAGCACGTACACGTTGCCGGGTCCGCCGGCGCTTCGGCGGAGGTCCTGGCGACCTTCACCGACTACCCGCTCGACGGCGTCCCGGCACTGACGCGCCGATCCGTCGGAACCGGTTCGGCCTGGTACCTCGCCACACTCCCGGATGCCGCCGGCATCGATGCCCTGACCGCTCGCCTGGTGGACGAAGCGGGGGTGACGGCCGCGGCCGAGGCGACTGCCGGCGTCGAACTTTCCCGCCGGCGCGCCGACGACGGCCGCAGCTTCCTGTTCGCCATCAACCACAGCCGGGAAGACGTCACGGTCAAGGCCGACGGCGCCGAACTGCTCAGCGGATTGCGCTTCGCCGGCGTCGTCCCCGCCGGAGCCGTGGCCGTCATCGCGGAAGACTGACCCAAAAGCAGGTGGCGCGCGAGAAAAAACCGCGCCCCGGCCGGATCACGAATGATCCGTCCGGGGCGCGGTTGTTTTCTGAGGAAAGCTAGCTGATGGCGGACTTCATTTCATCCACAGCCTTCTTGCCGGCCTCTTCAGTGGAGAGCCTGTTGAACAGGACCTCCGAGGTGTAGCGTTTGATGATTTCCTGGATGGCGCCTGCACCCTTCGGCGGTGCTGCCGGGGCGTCGCCAAGTTCTCCCTTGATCCCGTCGATGAAGCTGACAACCTTGACGTCGGCCTTGGCCAGCTTGGGGGCGATGGCCTCACGGACCTCGGAGTTCGGGTACACGCCGCGGTCTGCCAGCAGTGCCTCGCCGGCCTTGACGTTGTTGGTCAGGAAGTCGATGAACTTGGCAGTCTCTTCCGGGTGCTTGGTGCGCGATGATGCGGACCAGAACTGGGAAGCCTTGTACCAGAGCTTGGCGTCTTCCGCCTTGCCCGTTTTGGACGGGAAACGCAGGATCTGGAGTTCGCCTCCGGCAGCCTTCTCGAGTGCCGGGAGCTGGTTGGACCACCAGAAAGCCAGGCCGTTTTTGCCGGTAGCCAGGCCACTCTGGTCCAGCGGAGCGGCTTCGGCTTCAACAACCTCAGATGCCGACGGAACTGCCTTCTTCTCGCTGAGTTCCTTCAGGAAGCCCCACCATTCGGCGATGTCCGAAGGCTCAAAGCCCAGCTTGCCGTCCTCCGTGTAGAGGGACTTGCCGTTCTGGCGGAGCCATACTCCGAGGGAAGCTTCGTCCGTGCCGTAAGCGGCGGCGCCGTAGGTGCCCTTGGGCGACTTTGCGGTGACCTCGGCGGCAACGCGCTCGAAGTCCTCCCAGGTCCAGGTCTTGTCGTCCGGAATGGCGACGCCCGCTGCCTGGAAGACTGCCGGGTTGGCCAGGATAGTCGCGGCGTTGATGCCTGCAGCGATGCCGGTCAGGCCCTTCTCGCCCTTGCCGGCTTCCAGCGCGGCTTCATCGAGCTTGGAGGTATCGATCTGGTACTTGGAGAGGTCCAACAGGGCACCGCGGGTGGAGTACTCGGTGATGTACTTCTCGTCCATCTGGATGATGTCGGGAGCATCGTTGGCTGCCACCTGGGTGGCCAGCTTGTCCCAGTAGCCGCTCCAGTCGCCGTACTCGGGCTTGATCTTGATGTTGGGGTTCTCCGCTTCGAAGGCTGCGATGGCCGCCTGGGTTACCTGGGCCCGCTTGTCACCGCCCCACCAAGCGAAGCGCAGCTCCACCTTGCCGTCGGCGCTCTTGGCGTCCGATCCTCCGCCGCCGCCGCAAGCGGTGAGGGCGAGGACGGCTGCTGCGGTGGCTGCGACCAGCGCTGAGGCGCGAACTCTGCGCTTCCTGCGCTGGGCCGTGGGGGCCTGGGCTGTGGGAGCCGAAGGTGTTGCCCCTGCTCCGGGGGCGACTGCCTCACCTTTGGGATGTACCGGCACTGTTGTCTCCGATCTTCATTGATCCTGATGCGATTGGGAAAGCGTTTTCTTGCTGAGAATTATGATACAAGTCACAATCTTGTATTACAAGATGCAAACTTGTCTTAGTTGTTGAAGGGTGCGACGCCGGTACCCAGCATCGCCGGTGCGCATGACGACGGCGGTACGCACCGCCGTGGACCCCTGACCCGGGCGGCACCCACCACAAGGGGGGCGGCAACCGCCGCCCCCTTCAGGCGCTGCTCCCGGCCTATTTGATGCCGGTGGTGGCGATGCCCTTGATGAGGAACCGCTGGCCGAACAGGAAGACGAGGAACACGGGGAGCAAGGACACAATGGACATCGCGAAGAGCGATCCCCAACTGGTGGCCGACTGCGAGTCAACGAAGGCCCTGAGGGCCACAGGGACGGTAAACATGTCCGGGTCCGTCAGGTAGATGAGGGCTCCGAAGAAGTCGTTCCAAGTCCAGATGAACGTAAAGATGGTGGTGGTGGCCAGGGCCGGGACCATCAGCGGCAGGATCACGCGGAGGAAGATCCTGGGGTGGCCGGCGCCGTCGATGCGCGCTGCTTCGTCGAGGTCCTTCGGAATACCGCGGATGAACTGGACCATAAGGAACACGAAGAACGCGTCCGTAGCCAGGAGCTTGGGCACGATCAGCGGCCAGAAGGTGTTCACCCAGCCGATCTGCGAGAAGAGGATGTACTGGGGCACAATCACTACGTGGAACGGGAGCATGATGGTCAGCAGCATGATGCCGAAGAAGATCTTCTTGCCGCTGAACTGCAGCCGGGCGAAAGCGTACGCCGCCATGGAGCAGGAGATCAGGTTGCCCAGGATGGAACCCAGGACCACGATTGCCGAGTTGACCATGTAGTGCCCGAACGGGTGCGTCAGCGCGGACCAGCCATCGGTGTAGTTGCTCATTTCCAGGTTTTCCAGCCAGAGGCCGGGTTCGCGGAAAATCAGATCGTTGGGCCGCAAGGAGGAAACCACCATCCACAGCAGCGGGTAGATCATCACACCACCCACGACGATCAGGATGGCGTGCTTGATCAGGCCTTTGATGCGGGCGCTGCGGCTGAAGGCGAGGCTGCCACGGGATTCGCGGCGGCGCGGGCTTTTTCCGGGCTTGCCGGCTTTGGCGTCGTCGGATGAAGCTGCGGGGAGGGTTTGGAGTTTAGTCATCGTAGAACACCCAATACTTTGAAGCGATGAAGTTGATGGCAGTAAAGACACCGATGATGACCAGCAAGAACCAGGCCATCGCTGAGGCGTAACCCATATCGAACTGGCCGAAGCCCTTTTGGTACAGGTAAAGGGTGAAGAACATGGTGGAGTCGGACGGGCCGCCGTTGCCGCCGGAGACGATGAACGCTTGGGTGAACGACTGGAACGAACCGATGATCTGCAGCACCAGGTTGAAGAAGATGATGGGGCTCAGCATCGGCAGGGTGATCCGCCAGAACTTCTGCAACGTGGTGGCACCATCAACTTCGGCCGCCTCGTAATACATCACGGGGATCTGTCGCAGGCCGGCCAGGAAGATGATCATGGGGCTGCCGAAGGTCCAGACGTGCAGCAGGATGATGGAGCCGAGGGCGGTGTTGGGGTCGGAGATCCAACCGGGGCCTTGGATGCCTGCCATCGCCAGGACCTGGTTGACCAGGCCGGTGGTGCCGAAGATCTGCTTCCACAGGATGGCAACGGCAACGGAGCCGCCCAGCAGGGAGGGCAAGTAGAAGATGGACCGGTAGAACGGAAGCCCGCGGAGACCCTTGTCCAGGACCAGTGCAATGATCAGCGCCACCGCCAACTGCAGCGGAACACCCACCAGCACGTACGTAAAGGTCACACCCAGCGAGTTGTGAAGCCGGGCATCGCCGAACATGCGGACGAAGTTATCCAGGCCCACCCATTCAGGCGGCTGCAGAAGGTTGTAGTCCGTGAAGGACAAGTACAACGACATCAACATGGGGCCAACAGTGATGGCCACCAAACCCACCAACCACGGCGAAAGGAAGATGTACGCGGCCTTGTTGTCGCGGCCGTTCGCCTTCTTCTCCTCCTTGGTCATGGGGCCCTTGCGGCGGGTCATCGTTGAGAGTTCGCCTATGGCGCTCATCGCTTCCCCCTCGCCGGCCCGCGAACGCCTTGCGGCGTCCCCGTGTGCAGTACAGCGGCCATGTGGTCTCCTTTGGTCATCGTGGCCATCCACGGACTTCGAGTCTGGTTGGTGCTTGCCTTCCGGGACGCCGACGCTCCGGCCCTTCCCCTTGAAAGACCGGGATGCAACTCCCGGGCTTCAGCGGCTCCGTACCAAAGTAAACGTTTTCTTGACCCATGTACAGCCTTTTGCTAATTTTTGAGAAAGCGTTTTCTGACGAAGCCGCCCTTCCGATTTCCCCCACGCTGAAGAAGTCCGGCGTGCGCCCCCGCACACCTTGACGCATCGAAAAGGCAGGACATCATTGTTCCCCACCGACTGCCACTGCCATGAGCGCGGCTGACATGGAAGATACGCCCGTCCGCCCCAGCGCATTGACGCGCTACGAAGACTGGCCGGACTACGCCGTCCGCCATCGCTTCAACGCGGCTTCTCCGGCCGCCCAGGAACTGGCCGACACACTTGGCGTCCCTTCCGTAACACCGGACCTTGAGTACACGGTGCACTCCGAGACAGTGCACGACGACGTCACCACCTCCCACTTGTCATGGCAGTTGGGCTTTGGGCCGAGGACAGCGGCTTGGTTCGTCCGGCCCGCCGGGGAAACCGGCCCCCTGCCCGGCGTACTCGCCCTGCACTGCCATGGCGGAGTCAAGGCCTACGGCGCGGAACGGCTCGTGTCCCTTCCGGATAACTCCCTCCCGGCCGAGGTGCGAACGAAACTCTATGACGGCCGTGCTCTCGCCACCTGGATGGCGCAGCAGGGCTTCGCAGTGCTGGCCCACGACACTTTCATGTGGGGAAGCCGGGGCTTTGGCCTTGACACCCTGCCTTGGCGGACCGCCACCGCCGTTAACGGGCAGCGGGCACTTTGGCGGGAGTCCGGCGTCGAACCTTCCGCAGCGGAACAATACAACGCGGCCGCAGCCGCCCACGAGGAAACCGTGGCCAAAGCCGCAACGCTGCTCGGCAGCAGTATCTCCGGAACCGTGGCGCATGACGACCTTGCCGCGCTGGGCATCCTCGCGACGCTCCCGGGGGTGGATCCCGGACGACTCGGCTGCCTCGGGTTCTCCGGCGGAGGCGGGCGTGCCATGGTGCTCGCTGCCTTGAGTCCCCTGATCCGCAGCTATGTGGTGACGTGCATGATGACCACCTTTGGCTCGCTGCTGCCGGCGTACCTGGATGCCCACTCGTGGTTGCTGCACTCCCCCGGTCTAGCCAAGCTGGGTGACTGGCCGGACCTGGCCACGCGCTCCACCGCCAAGATCCTGGTCCAATACGGCATGGCTGACCAGCTTTTCCCTGAACAAGGAATGCGCGATGCCCACCAACACCTGGTGGAGAACCTGCCCTCCCGGTACACCGGCAGTCTTTGGCAGGAACCCCACGTCTTCACCCAGGCCATGCAGGACGAGGCCGCAGCATTCCTTGCCGCCGCCCTGAAACCGACCCCATCCGGCAGTTCCCCCGCACCTGACCCCACTAGGACAGCCTCATGACCCAGCCCTTGACAGTCTCCGCTGCGGAGGTTCACTCCCGGCTCCCCCGTGTCGCACTGGTGGGTGTCCACGGTTTCGGCGAACGGCACCTCGACAACCTGGATCGGCTGGCTGCTGCCGGTGCATTGGACCTGGTGGCCGTCGCCGATCCGCGTCCTCCCGCCGACGGAAAACTTGGTCCCGGAGTTGAGGTCTTCCCTTCCCTCGATGCGCTGTTGGCGGCTGGAGTCGAGCCGGATGTCGTGATCATTTCCACGCCGATCCAAACGCATGCGCCCCTGGCCATGGCTGCACTCGAGGCCGGCGCCGACGTGTACCTGGAAAAGCCCCCGGTGGCTTCCATGGAGCAGTACCAAGAAGTCATGGCAGCGGCCGCGAGCGCCGGCCGCTTGGTGCAGGTGGGGTTCCAAAGCCTTGGCTCCGAAGCCCTTCCCGCCATTGAAGAACTGGTGGCGGCGGGGGAAATTGGTGAGGTCCGGGGCCTCAGCGCAACAGGTTTGTGGCTGAGGACCCGGTCCTACTTCAAGCGTTCCCGCTGGGCCGGCAAGCGCAGCCTGAACGGGACAGACGTGGTGGACGGCGTGGTCACCAACGCCCTGGCACACGCTGTGGCGACGGGGCTGCGGCTTGCCGGGGCACGAACGGCATCCGACGTTGCCTCCGTGGAGACGGACCTCTATCGGGCGAATGACACCGAGAGCGACGACACCTCAGTGGTAAGGATCCGAACCACCAGCCGCCCTGGATTGCCGGGAGGACCTGTGCTGATGCCAGGCCCTGTGCTGACGTGTGCACTGACGTTGTGCGCACCGGTGCAGTCGGCGCCCGCAGTCACCATCTACGGCACGTTGGGGCAGCTGACGCTCTTCTATACAGAGGACCGGGTTGAGATCACCACGCCCTATGGTGTCCGGAGCGAGACCTTCGGACGGACCGACCTGCTGGAGAACCTGCTGTCCGCCAGCAGTGAGGAGGATCTCCTCAGCCCCCTCAGTGGCGTCGGCGCGTATGTGTCGGTGCTCGAGGCGATCCGCACGGCAGAGGCTCCCCGGCTGATCCACCCGGACTACGTCACGTGGGAAGGCGAGGGCGACGACGCCCACCCCGTGGTGCGCGGCATCGAATCGTTGATTCGCCGGGCAGCGTTGGGGCAAGCCACATTTGCTGAGCTCGGAGCGCCGTGGACGGAATCCGCTGCCGGCTCTGGGGCCGTCCCCTCAAACCTGGCCGAATTCCGCGTCAATGGCACGCCCGTCGCAATGCTCCAGGACGGAAACAGCATCCGCCCCACGTCGTCACCCCGTCCTTACCTGCACCCCGTTCGAACACTTGCGGGAACCGTGGTGACGGATCACGTCCCGGAAGACCACGTGTGGCATCTGGGCGCGGGCGTCGCCATCCAGGACGTGGACGGCATCAACTTCTGGGGCGGGCGCACCTACACCAGGGACGCCGGCGCCTACGTCTGGCTGAAGGACCACGGCCGTATCGTCACAGACTCCGCGGACCACGCTGAAGGACAACGGCGCGAACAGTTGAGCTGGCTCGGTCCCGACGGATCACCAATACTCCGCGAACAGCGCGAATGGCGCTGGGCCGCCGTCGGGCATTCTGCGTGGAAACTGACGCTGGACTTCACGCTGGAACCCGCCACCGGACGCCCGGTGCAGCTGGGCAGCCCGGGTTCCAACGGGCGGCCACAGGGTGGTTATGGAGGCTTCTTCTGGCGGCTGCCGAAAGTCAGCGATGCCACCATCTGGACCCCCGATTCGCGCGGCGAGGACGCTGTTCACGGCACCACGGCGCCGTGGTTGGCATGGTCGGGAACCTTCGACGCCGGAACGGCCAGCGCCGCGCGCGTCACCGGCGACCCTGGACTGGGGCACCCGGCAACGCTGGTGTTCCTTGCCTCACCGCAGGCACCGGACCCGTGGTTCGTGCGGCACTCGGGCTATCCCGGCGTCGGACTTTCCTTGGCCTGGGACGCGCCGGTGACCACCGCGCCCGGCAACCCGGTCCACCGGACGGTCACCGTGCTCGTCACGGACGGCTTCCTGGCAACACAAGACATTGAACAACTCATCTCACCTTTGGGGGAACCGGCATGACCACGCCCACTCAATCCACGCCGTTCGCCGGCCAGGCACCAACACCGGCATCGACGCCGGCGGGCGCCATAGCCCGCACGGCACCCGGCAACGCCGCAGACCGCGCAGTGAAGCGCCGGCGTGTGCTGGATATCCTGGACGCCGCAGGCCGCGACTCGCTCCTTCTGACGACCAACACAGCGCTCACCTGGTACCTGGATGGGAGCCGTGTCCACATCAGCCTGGCCGGCGACCCCATCGCAGCCCTCCTGGTGGACCGCGACGGCGACCACCTGGTGACGTTCAACAACGAGGCCGGGCGCATCGCTGCCGAGGAATTGCCCGACGGCGTCAGCCTTCACACCGTGCCGTGGCACGGTCAACTGCATGCGGCGGCGGCTGGCCTTGCCGTTGATGGTGACCCTTTGGTGGAAGCAGCCGTCACCGCAGAACTGCGTGCGGCCCGCCAGGAACTGCTCCCGGCCGAGGCTGCCCGCTATGCCGGGCTGTCCGCTGATGCCGCCGCTGCCATGACGGACGTCCTCACCGCGGCAACCCCGGAGACTACGGAGTTCCAGCTCGTCTCGGACCTGGCCGCGCGGATTGTGGCGGCGGGCGCCGAGCCGTTGGTCCTGCTCTGCAACGGTGCTTCCCGCAGCGACTTCCGCCATCCGCTGGCTACGCACTCCCCCATCGGACGGCGCGCCATGGCGGTGGTGTGCGCCCGCCGGAATGGCTTGGTTGCCAACGTGACCCGGTGGGTAGCGTTCGACGCCGGTACGCCGCAGGAGCTCGACGCCGAGGCCCGGATTGCCGCCGTGGAGGCCGACATCCTCCGTGCCACGGTCCCCGGAGCCCGGCTCAATGGGATCTTCGCCGAGATCAAGCTCGCTTACGCGCGGCATGGCTTCGGCGAGGATCAGTGGACGCTGCATCACCAGGGCGGGCCGGCCGGTTATGCAGGCCGCGATCCCCGGGTCACTGCAGAGGCCACGGATACGGTGGTGGTCAACCAGCCCTTCACGTGGAACCCGTCCGGGCCCGGCGTAAAGATCGAGGACACTGTCCTGCTCACGGATTCCGGCGTGCGCGTCCTGACCACCGACGACCGGTGGCCGACTACCGACGTGGACGGCCGCCGTCGTCCGCTGACGCTGCGCCCGTAACGCCTGACTCCTCACACGAAAGGGGCGGGATCACCGGTGTGGTGATCCCGCCCCTTTCGTCTCCCGTGACCCAAGTGGTGGTTTAGCTGAGCGTCAGCACTCCGTCCACACGCCGGGGGATGCCCAGGGGGTTGGCGTCGCGCAGGGCCGGGTGCAGGACGGTCTCCGGAGCATCCTGGTAGGCCACCGGACGCTGGAAGCGGCGTACAGCGGTAGCCCCTACGGAAGTGAACAGCGATGTGGTGGCCGGGTATGGGCCGCCGTGCTGCTGGGCCCAGTTCACGGCAACACCTGTGGGCCAGCCGTCGAACAGGACCCTGCCAGCCAAACCGCTGAGCTGCTCCACAAGTGCGGAGACGTCTTCACCCGGTTCCGCATGCACCGTGCCCGTGAGGCTGCCCGGAACCTTGGCCAAGGCCGCGGACAGTTCCTCCTGGTTGGCGTACTCGATAAGCAGCGTGGTGGGGCCGAAGCACTCCTCCAAAAGCTCGTCGGGGCGCTCCAGCACGTTGGCTGCACTGGTGGAGAACACCACTGGTGCGGCGCCGTCGGCCAGGCTGTCCTGCTGCACGGTGCCACTGACCACGGCGACACCCGGCTGGTCTGCGACGTTACGGAGTCCGTCCGGGTAGGCCTCGGCGATGCGCTCGGTGAGCATGGCAGCGGTGGGCTTGTCCTTGCTGGCCTCGGCCAGGTGCGAGGCGAAGTCAGTACCGGCCGGGATGAACACGAGTCCCGGCTTGGTGCAGAACTGGCCCGCGCCCATCGTGAATGAACCGGCAAGGCCTGCGGCGAGCTGCCGGCCACGCTCGGCCAAGGCCTCCGCAGTGATGACCACGGGGTTCAGGCTGCCGAGCTCACCGTAGAACGGGATCGGCTCCGGACGGGAGGCCGCGAGATCAAACAGTGCGCGCCCGCCGGGAATGGAGCCGGTGAAGCCAACGGCTTTGATGGCGGGGTCCTGGACCAAGGCGGTGCCCGCCTCGCGGCCGCTGACCAGGGCGAAGATCCCTTCCGGCGCGCCGGCCTTGGCCAGTGCCTCGGTGACAATCTCGGCGGTCCGCTCGGAGAGACGGATGTGGCCCGAGTGCGCCTTGACGACCACCGGGCAACCCACTGCCAGTGCCGACGCGGTGTCTCCACCGGCCACGGAGAAAGCGAACGGGAAGTTCGACGCCGAGAACACAGCTACCGGACCGATCGGACGCAGGATGCGGCGCAGGTCGGGCTTCGGCGGTGTGGAGGCCGGGTCGGCGTGGTCGATCACGGCTTCGAGGTAGGACCCCTCGGTGATGACCTTGGCAAACAGCCTCAGCTGGCCACTGGTCCTGGCCACCTCCCCGGTGAGCCGGACGGTGCCCAGGCTCGTCTCGGAATCGGCGATGGCCACCAGTTCGGTGACGTTGGCGTCCAGGGCGTCGGCGACGGCGGTCAGCCAGGCCGCGCGCTCGGCATCGGTTGCTGCTGCGGTCACCTTTGCTGCTGCCGTGGCTGCGGCGGTGATGGCTGTCAGGTCAAGAGTTGCTGTACTCAATGCGGTTTCCTTTACTCTCAGGGGCGGCGCTCTCAGATGCGGGCAGCGGCGGTGCGGGCGCTCCGGCGAAGTCAAAGCCCAGTCCGGGGCGGCCTGTGCTGCTCAGTGTGCTCTGGCCCTTGCTGTTGTTGATCCGTACCGGCGAAGGCCCGGCCAGTATTCCGAGTTGTTCGAAGGACGCGTCTTCCACGTCCTCCACGCTTACGGTTTCGGCAAGGGTGAGCGCCAGCTGCCCGGAGAGCTCCGGAAGCAGGTGCGGCGCCACCCTGATGCTGTTGGCCCGGGCCAGCTCCACGATCCTGCGGAACGGCGTAATGCCGCCCACCCGGACGATGTTGGGCTGGATGATGTCCACGGCTTCGGCTTCGATGAAGTCGCGGAAACGGTAGATGGTGTGGACGTTTTCCCCCAAGGCAATGGGTACCGGAGAGTGCTTGCGCAAACGCCGGTAAGCCCAGAGATCGTCGGCCCGGATCGGTTCTTCCAGCCATTCCAGTCCGTACTCCCCCAAGACGTCCAAAGCACGGAAGGTATGGGCCAGGTCCCAACGCTGGTTGGCGTCGATCATAAGCAACCGGTCCGGGCCGATGACCTGCCGGACAGCGGCAACGCGTTCGGCATCTTCACGGAGTTCGGGCTTGCCCACCTTGATCTTCACGGCGTGATGCCCGGCAGCAACCCATCGCTGTGCCTGCTCCACGAGCTGCTCCAGGGTGTAATGGAGGTTCACTCCGGAGCCATAAACCTCCACCGATTCCCGGCGTTGGCCCAACAGTCCTGTGACCGAGGTGCCCGCCTGCCGTGCTTTCAGGTCCCACAGGGCCAGGTCCACGCCGGCCATCGCGATGGTGGTGAGGCCTCCCCCACCGGCCTCATGCAGCCGCTTCCAGAGTTGGTCCCACACCATTTCCGGGTTGGCTTCGAGGCCAAGGATGAACGGTGCAATGTCGTAATCCAAGAGGGCTTTGACCGCCTGGGGACCAATGGTGGGTGTCCAGGAGAAACCGTGGCCCCTGCCGCCGTCGTCCGTGGTCAGCTCTGTAACGATCACATGGTTCTCGGGTGCCTCGGCGCCCCAGCTTCGCAGCAGCGGAACCGTGATCAGCCGGGTGGTGAGGCCCGTGATGCGGGCCGTCATCAGCTGCCGGCCAGCTCGTGGCCCTTGGCCAGGATGGACTTGAGCTCCAGCAATTGCTCTTCACTGGGGTCCACCAGCGGAGGACGGACCGGGCCAACAGGCAGCCCGGCCAGGCGCAGGCCTGCTTTGATGAGGGAAACGCCAAAGCCCGGGGTCTGGTCGCGGAGCCGGACCAGCGGGGCGTAGAACCCTTCGAGCAGAGCATGGCGGCGCTCTTCATCACCGGAGACGTAGGCGTCGTAGTAGGCCTTGGCGATTTCGGGGGCCATCGCGAACGCTGCCGAGGAGTAGAGCGGAATGCCGAGGCCACGGTAGGCACCCTGGGTCAGCTCTGCGGTCAGCAGGCCGTTGAACAGGGCGAAGTCGGTGCGGCCGCTGGCGTTGATCGCGGAGACGATTTCCTGGGCCAGGCCGACGTCGCCGATTCCGTCCTTGAAGCCAACAACCTTCGGGTTGGCGGTGAGGCGCGTGATGGCCTCGGCGGTGAACTTGGCCGTACCGCGGTGGTACACGATCACGGGCAGGCTGCTCGCGGCGGCGATGGCCTCGACGTAGGCCACTACACCGTCCGTGGGACCTGTGACGAGGTAGGGCGGGAGCACCAGGAGGGCATCCGCGCCGGCTTCCTCGGCCACTTTGGCTGCCGCGATGGCGTGACCCAACGGTCCACCGGCACCGGAGACCACGGGAACTGCTCCAGCAACAGCCTCGACGGCGGCGGTCACCACGGTGCGGATCTCATCGATGGACAGGGCATGGAATTCGCCAGTGCCGCAGGCGGGGAAGACACCGCCGGGACCGAACGGCAGGCGGGAGGTGATGTGCTCCTTCAGCAACGCCACATCTACGGTGCCGTCTTCAGCAAAGGGAGTGACGGGGAAGAACAGTACGCCGTCGAATTTCATGGGGTCTCCTTGGTTGCTCCCGCCGGGACCAGTCCGGCGTGGTTCTCGTCATTGAGTGCTGCGGGGTTGAGTGCTGCGGCGTTCTGGTGGTCAGACGCAGTGTCCGCGCCTTCGTACGGCGGGGTGAGTTCGGTGCGCCACGAACGCTTGGGTTCCCAGCCGAGGAGCTCTCGGGCTTTGTCGATGGAGAACGCCGGGCTGGTGCCGGTCAGGTGTTCAGTGAGCGGTCCGCTGCCAGGCAGGAATCGCGGGAACAATTCCGCCAGGGGCGCGGTAGCCAAGGCATCCTTGGCGCCCACAAAGAAGACCTGGCCGTTGGGGATGCTGTCCATCTTCTGCAAAAGTACGTCCAGGAAGTCAGCCACATCCCGTGCGTCCACATAGTTGAACAAGGCCGGTGCGGACAATGCGGGATCGTCCAGGCGCTGCCGGATGGTGTGCCCCTGTTGCGTCAGGGCGCCTTCCCATTCCTCCGGGGACAGGACGTAGCACGGGCGGAATGCCGCGTACCGGATCTTGTCGCCCTGTGCTGCGGCGAACATCTGCACGGTCTGCTCAGCGATCAGCTTGGACAACGCGTAGGCGTTCCACGGCTTGGGCGGTGTCTGCTCGTTCAGAGGGAACGACGGCGGCAGCCACCCTGCCGGTGAGCCATAACCCAGGGCGGTGGGGCTGGACGCCGTCACGATCTTCGGGACGCCCGCTTCGGTAGCGGCACTGACCACCGCGTAGGCGAGACGGGTGTTCGTGCTGAAAATGACGTCCTCGGGTGCGCTGAAAGGTACGGCAATAGCAGCGAGGTGGATGACGGCGTCGGGCGCTGTTTCGCGGATGAGCCGCTCCGCTTCCCCCGGTGCCAAAAGATCAGCGGTGTACTGCTCGGCTCCGGCGGGCAGTTGCTCCGCGGGGATGGCGTCCCGGTCCACCGAGATCACCTTGTGGCCGGCGTCTGCCAGTCCAGCCACAACGCTGCGTCCCAGGCGGCCGGAACCTCCGGTAACGAAAATCCTGCTCATGGTCTTGTCCTTGATTGGTAGTGAACCGGTCAGGCCTGGCTGCGGCTGAGGTCGGCGCCGAGTCCCAGTTCGCTGATACGAACGGGCTGGCCGGTGTCCAGGGACTGGTTGCCGGCAATGCCCACCGACACGGAACGGAGTCCGTCGATGTAGCCGGACGGACGGCCCAGTGGATCAATGCCGGGACCATTGAAAAGGTCCGAGAGCAGCAGGTTGTCGCCGCCGCCGTGGCCGCCCTCACCGTTGACGATCGGAACTTCGTAGGCAGCTTCCCAGTGGCGCTGGACCACCAGGCGCTCACCGTTGCGGCGTACGGCATCCTCTTCCTCGATGGGAGTGGCGCTCGGGTCCACTACGGTCTTCTTGTCGGTGCTGGACTCGACGGCGGCGCGTTCCACCACTTCGAGTTCAGCCCGGCCTTCGGTGCCGTTGACGGTGACGCGGTAGCCTTCCCACGGGCTGTGGGCGTTAAGCGAGTAGCTCAGCGTCGGGCCGCCCTGGTAGTCCACCACGAGGGCCAGGTTGTCCTCGATGGTGATGCCCTCGGTGAAGACGTCCTGGTCACGGATGTAGCCGTCGAACTTTTCGTTGTCGTAGTACAGGGCCTTCAGGCGCTCGTCGTCGCGCATGTCCAGGCGGAAGGGATCGTGCTCAAGGCCATCTACGGTGCCGCGCTCCGGACGTGCTCCCAAGCCGCGCTCTGCTGCGTTTTTGTCGCCGTAAAAGCGCAGGCCACCGGAGGCAAAAACGCGCTCCGGAACATCGTTGATCCACCAGTTAACAAGGTCGAAGTGGTGGGAGGCCTTGTGGATGAGCAGGCCGCCGGAGTTTTTCTTTTCACGGTGCCAGCGGCGGAAGTAGTCCGCGCCGTGAACGGTGTCCAGGACCCAGCTGAAGTCGATGGAGGTGACCTTGCCGATCACGCCGTTCATGATGACTTCCTTCAGTGCCGTGTTGCGCGGCGAGTAGCGGTAGTTGAACGTCACCACCACGTTCTTGCCGGTCTTCGCCACCGCTTCCGTAATACGGCGGCATCCGTCAACGTCAATCGTCAGCGGCTTTTCAACCACGACGTCGGCACCCGCCTCGAGCGCCTCAACGATGTAGTCCGCGTGGGTGAAGTCGGGCGTCGTGACGATGACGCGCTCGATGTCGTTGGACTGGATGAAGCTGGTGAGCTGGCCCGGCTCAAAGGATGCAACGGGTTCTGTTCCGCCAAGCTCCTTGATGAGCTCCTGGTAGAAGTCCACCCGGCCCGGGTTGACGTCGGAGAGCGCAATAAGTTCCGCAACGTCCGAGTGCTGCCCATAGACGGCCCGGATATACATTTCCGAGCGGCCACCGGTGCCGATGAGGGCGATGCGTGTCCGGTGGTGGCCTTCAGTCCGGGCAGTGGGTGCGGCCGTTTCGGTCTGGGTCTCGGCTGAGCCGACGGTGACCATGTTTGCCATGAGGGATGCCCCTTTCAAAAGGCAGGAGTGAACCGCTTGACGGCCCGGCTTCGTATGGGAAGAATCATGAGAAAGCGTTTTCTCAGAGCGTTATAAGCTTTGTATCAAGACTCTGGTGGTCACGTCAACCACTGCTCCAACGACGGCGCATTCGGGGGACGACCAATGGGAAGGGGCCACATGGCACGCAGGAACACCAACAGGCGCGTCGGGATAGCTGATGTCGCGGAGAAGGCCGGCGTCTCTCACGCCACCGTTTCACGCGTCATGAACGGTAACGCCGCAGTGGATCCCGGAATCGCGGCGCGGGTTCGGACAGCCGCAGCGGAATTGAAGTACCAGCCCAACCCGGTGGGGCGCAGCCTCGCACTGGGAAAGACGGACACCATCGGCATCGTGGTTCCGGATCTGGCCAACCCCACCTTCCAGGCCATCCTCCGCGGACTCAGTATCGCCGCCGCACAGGATGGTTACCGCGTCCTGATTGCCGACTCGTCCGAAGTCACCAGCGAGGAAGCCATCCTGGCCGGCGAAGCCCGGCGCCGCTGCGATGGTGTGGTCCTTTGCGCACCCCGCATGGCCGACGCCGAACTTGAAGAGCTGGCGCCCACCCTGCACCCACTGGTGCTCATCAACCGCACCACCATCGCCACCAACACTCCGAGCCTCAGCGTGGACTACGGGCAGGGCATCCAGGAACTGGCGCAGCATCTGGTCTCCCTGGGACACCGCCGCCTCGTGTTCCTGTCCGGCCCCGAGCACAGCGCTTCCAACCGCCAACGCCTGGTGGGCCTGGACCAGTTCCGCGCCGAGCATCCGGAGACCGAACTGCAGATGCTCCACGGTGGATCCAACTTCGATTCCGGCCATGAGTCCACGGAGGCCATCATTGCCAGTGGTGCCACCGGAATCCTGGCATTCAACGACCTCGTCGCCATGGGGCTGCTCAGCGGCCTGCATGAGCGCGGGGTGCGGGTTCCGGAGGACATCTCCGTGACAGGCTTCGATGACATCCCCTTCGCCAAATACACCACTCCCCCGCTGACCACTGCTGCCGTGCCCATCAACGAGCTCGGAAGCCTCGCTTGGCGGAGAATGCGCGAACAGATCCAGCAAGCCGGCGAAGCCACCACCCAGGCGCAGGACGAGTTCTCGCCCAGGGTGGAAATCCGCAAGAGCACCGCAGCGCCCGCCCTCAAGCCCGCAAGCTGACACTTAGTGCCCATGTCCCGCGCGGACATTAGCCTTGAGTGTCACCTGGATGAGGAATTTGCGCCCACTCCGGCTTCTTTGTAGAAACCCTGGATGTGGGCGGCCACCAGCTCGGCTGCCTTGCCGCCGTCGTGATTGTTCACAGCGTTAAGGATGGCGCGGTGCTCGGCCCGGAGCCTTGCGGACGTCGCGTTCCAGTCGGGAAGGTTGCCGGTCAGCTCACCTGCATAGTTCTCGATCGCGCCCCGGAGCGAGGCCATCATGGCGCTGACCACGGCATTGCCGGCAGCCTGCGCGAGCGCCACATGGAAGCGGGCGTCCAAGGCAAGGAATGTATCGATGTCCGGGGCAGCGTCCATCTGGTCCAGCAGCTCCGCGGCCTCCTCCAGCTCCGGCGCCCCCACCTGAGCCCGTTCAGCCGCCCACGATTCCAGCAGGACGCGGGTCTCCACGATGTCCGCCACGGGAAGATGGCGCGTGGCCACGTGCAGCCGGAGGGTGGAACCCAGCGCGGAGCCCGGCTCGGCGATGACCACGGTCCCGGCATCCTTTCCGGACCCCACGCCGGCACGGACCACGCCCATCGCCTCGAGGATGCGGACTGCCTCGCGCACGGAGGTCCGGGAAACCTTCAATTGCTCGGCCATGGCGCGTTCACCCGGAAGCCTGCCGCCGAGGGCAAGGTCTCCATCGGACAGCTGCTTCTCGATCCATTGCAGGACCAACTCGTGGGTACGCATAACGGAATACTAGTTGATGTGGTCCAACCACATGGATTACAGTGTGGTTAGACCACAGTGGTAAGACCACAGAATTCAAGGGAGAACCGCATGACCGACACCCTCGATCCCAAAATCACGGCCGCCCCCGCCAACGCCGGGAGCGACGAAAACGTGACACGTCCGCCCCAGCCGCGTCCCGCCGTCGTGCTTCCGCCGGCACTGAAGCGCCGCGTCCCCAAGGTTTCCGACCTGGCTCCGCTCATGCAGTTCAAGAAGCCCGAATTCAGCAAGACTGCCCGACTCAAGCGCGCCAGCACCATCTGGGAACTGCGGGACATGGCCAAGCGCCGCACCCCGCAGGCGCCCTTCGACTACACCGACGGTGCCGCCGAAGAAGAGATCACCCTCCGCCGCGCCCGCCAGGCCTTCCAGGACATCGAGTTCCGTCCCGGCATACTGCGCGATGTCTCCAGGATCGATCTCCGCACCGACATCCTGGGCAAGGAATCACGCCTGCCGTTCGGCATCGCTCCCACAGGATTCACGCGCATGATGCAGTCCGAGGGCGAGTACGCCGGCTCGCAGGCCGCTGAAGCCGCAGGCATTCCCTACACCCTGTCCACTATGGGCACCGCGTCCATCGAGGACGTTGCCACGGCAGCGCCGAACGGCCGGAACTGGTTCCAGCTGTACCTGTGGACGGACCGCGACCGCTCCCTGGAACTGATCGAACGCGCTGCCAAAGCGGGCAACGACACCCTCATGGTCACCGTGGACACTGCGGTTGCCGGCGCCCGCCTTCGCGATGTCCGCAACGGCATGACCATCCCGCCGGCGCTGACCATCAAAACCGTCCTGGATGCGTCCTACCGCCCGGCCTGGTGGTTCAACTTCCTCACGCACGAGCCCCTGACCTTCGCTTCGCTTTCGCGTTACACCGGCACCGTGGCAGACCTCATCAATTCGATGTTCGACCCCACCCTGACCTATGAGGACCTGGACTGGCTCCGCGAAACCTGGAAGGGCAAGCTGGTGGTCAAGGGCATCCAGACCGTGGAAGACGCCCGCAAGGTAGTGGACCACGGCGCGGATGGCATCATCCTGTCCAACCACGGCGGCCGCCAACTCGACCGCGCACCCATCCCGTTCCACCTGCTGCCGGAGGTCACCACGGCACTGAAGGCGGACAACAGCAAGGCCGCGGTCATGCTGGACACGGGCATCATGAGCGGCGCGGACATCGTTGCAGCCCTCGCCCTGGGCGCGGACTTTGCCCTGATCGGCCGCGCATACCTTTACGGCCTCATGGCCGGTGGACGCGAAGGCGTGGACCGCACCATCCAGATCCTGGAGAAGGACATGACCCGGACCATGGCGCTGCTGGGCGTCAGCAAAGTAGCGGACCTGAACCCGGACCACGTGCGGCTGCTCCAGCGCTGACCGCACCCATGTAAGTAACAGCAACTGTCGCAATGAGCGTTCATTGCGACAGTTGCTGTTACTCAGTTGGGTAAGGGGGCTAGATCAGGCCCTGGGCCAGCATGGCGTCGGCAACCTTGACGAAGCCTCCGATGTTGGCACCCACCACGTAGTTCCCGGGCGCACCGTATTCATCAGCTGTGGCAGCGCAACGGTCGTGGATGCCCACCATGATCTCGGTGAGGCGCTGCTCGGTGTGCTCGAAGGACCATGAATCGCGGCTGGCATTCTGCTGCATCTCCAAGGCTGACGTCGCCACACCACCGGCGTTGGCGGCCTTGCCCGGCCCGAAGAGGATCCCGGCTTCCTGGAACACGGATACCGCGGACCGCGTGGAGGGCATATTGGCACCTTCGGCAACCGCGATCAGACCGTTGCTGACCAGCTTGGCGGCAGCATCGCCGTCGAGCTCGTTCTGGGTGGCGCACGGCAACGCTACGGTGCCGTTGACGTCCCACACCGAACCGCCCACAACATGGCTGGCCCCATTACGGCGCGCGGCGTACTCCGTGAGGCGGCCGCGCTCCACTTCCTTGATCCGGCTCAGAAGCGCGACGTCGATCCCCGCCTCGTCCACGATGTAACCGGCCGAATCCGAACAGGCCACTACGGTGGCACCGAGGGACTGGGCCTTGGCGATCGCATGGATGGCCACATTGCCGGAACCGGAGACCACTACGCGCTGACCGTCGAAGGACTGGCCGCGGGTCTTGAGCATCTCCTGGGCGAAGATCACCGTGCCGTAACCGGTGGCCTCGGGGCGAACCAGGGAGCCGCCCCACGAAATGCCCTTGCCCGTCAGGACGCCGGATTCGTAGCGGTTGGTGATCCGCTTGTACTGGCCGAAGAGGTAGCCGATCTCGCGACCGCCCACACCGATGTCGCCGGCGGGAACGTCGGTGTATTCACCGATATGCCGGTACAGCTCGGTCATGAAGGACTGGCAGAAGCGCATGATTTCGGCATCGGAACGTCCACGCGGATCGAAGTCCGAGCCGCCCTTGCCGCCACCAATGGGCATGCCGGTGAGTGCATTCTTGAAGATCTGCTCAAAGCCGAGGAACTTCACGATTCCCAGGTACACCGAGGGGTGGAAGCGGAGCCCGCCCTTGTAGGGACCGAGCGCGGAGTTGAACTCCACCCGGAAGCCGCGGTTCACGTGGACGCGGCCGGCGTCGTCGGTCCACGGGACGCGGAAGATGATCTGGCGCTCCGGCTCGCAAAGACGCTCCAGGACGGCGCCCTCAAGGAATTCAGGATGGCGATCGTGCACGGGGCCGAGGCTTTCGAAGACCTCAGTGACGGCCTGGTGGAATTCCTTTTCCCCCGGGTTCCGTGCCAACACGGTGTCGCGGACAGCTTCGAGCCTTGAATCCATGCGTGTTCCTATCCTCAGTGCGCCGACCCGCGGCGAGACGATCAGTCCCGCTCATGGTTGCATCGAGGGAGATGGGATCTCCATCCGGAGCCAATGTGACCCTCACCGCTGAGTTAACACAACTGTAGAAAATCGTTGAAAACACAAGGAAACGCAAGGTAAACAAAAACTCACAATGTGACGAGGATCACGTTAAGTAGGGCTGCGCTACCGCTTACGCCCGAACTTGGGAAGGTTGGGCAGGTTCGGAAGGTTGGCCAGGAGGTCAGCAGCCTTAGTGGCAGCGCGGCCTACGGTGCGGCCGATTTGCTGGGGAACGGTGTCGTCGGAGGCGGGGTCAAGGGAGACGGGCGTTCCACTCGCGTGGACCTTGACGGCCTGGCCAATGGCGTCGGCACGGTTGGGGACTGACGCGACGGCGGCTTCGGCGGGAGCCGCAGCGGCGGGCACGTCCGTGGCGGCAGTCGCTGAAGTCGCCTCAGCAGCAGGCACGACGACGGCGGGAGCCGGGGTTCCGACGTCGAACGTTTCAAGCCAGCTCGCGACGCCGGCAAGCGGCTTGGGATTCAGGGCATAGAAGCGCTTCTGGCCTTGCGCGCGCATGCTGACCAGATCAGCCTCGCGGAGCACCTTCAGATGCTTGGAGATTGTGGGCTGGCTTGCAGCCAGTTCTTCCACCAGTTCGCCTACTGCTTTATCCCCAGAGCGGAGGGAGACCAGGATGTCGCGTCTGGTTGCCTCAGCTATGACGGCAAATACGTCGTCAGTCACCATGCCTCCCACCCTAGCGACATATACGCCAATTGGCATCCCTGTTTCCTGCCGCGACGGGTACCAAATCGTTGACCCATTGGTGGGCCGATGCTACAACGGAGACACGGTCCGTCCGGGCTCCCAGGCCCCGGCCGCCACAAGCACGGGGTGCATGGCCATGACTGAATTTTTCCGGCGTCGCATCTTTGACATCATTGCCGGCGTGTTCCTCGCCTTGTTTGTCCTCGTATGGACCACTGTCCTGGTGCGGGTGGGGACATGGGTGCCCACAGGAACGGCCGAATCTCCGGAGTTGAACGGCGCCTTGGTGACCGCCGCGGGAGTCCTGGCAACGTCGCTGAGTTCACTCACGGCGTCGGCCCTTGGCTTCACCATTTCCGAGGTCAAACGTGACAATGCCGACGCCGGAGCTCCCAGCCCGTTGGTCAGCCCGGCCGACGTGGCCACGAGGCTTTCCGGGCGGGTGATCTTCGCGATCATGGTTTACATGACCATGGGCATGCTGGTCCTGGTGCTGTGGCTCTTCAAGGGGCAGGCCTCCACGGACCTCATTGGCGCGTTCGCGCTCTCGCTGCTCGGGTGGCTGGTAGGGGCCGCCGGGGTGGTTTTCCAGACGGAGAGGACCGGGCTGTAGCTTTCTGGAGCCAAACGTCAGTCGAACCAGGGGTCCAGGCCGTACAGGGGGAAGATTTCCTTGCGTGTGGCAATGATGGTCCGGTCCACTTCGTCCGCGGGGTCGTAGCCCACCTCCCAGGATCGCCACCACACGTCCACGTCGTCGCCCATGGACTCCGGAGCCCACACACCGTAGGTTTCGCGCACATAGGTCCGCCAAGCTTCGGGCACCGGAGTGCTGAGCGGCACTGGGCGTTGCGTCACCATCCCGATCAGGTGGCTCCATGCGCGCGGCACAACACCGGTGACGTCGTAGCCGCCACCGCCCGTAGCGATCCAACGGTTGTCGCAATAGCGGGCGGCAAGGCTTGCGACGGCGGACGCCGCCTCACGCTGTCCGTCGATGCTGAGGGTCAGGTGGGTCAGGGGATCGTCCCGATGGGAATCGCAGCCGTGTTGGCTCACGATCACCTCGGGCTGGAAGGCACCCACGAGCTGCGGGACCACGGCATGGAAGGCCCGCAACCAGGCCGCGTCCCCCGTGAAAGTGGGCAGCGCTACATTGACCGCGGTCCCGGGCGCGTCCGGGCCACCGGTTTCGTTGGCAAAGCCGGTGCCGGGGAAGAGCGAAAGGCCTGTTTCATGGAGGCTGATGGTCATGACGCGGGGATCGTTCCAGAAGATACTCTGCGTCCCATCGCCGTGGTGCGCATCGACGTCGATGCAGACGATCCTTTGCACCCCGCCGTCGAGCAGCCTTTGGATGGCCAGCGCGACGTCGTTGTAGACGCAAAAACCGCTGGCCCGCTCGCGTGCAGCATGGTGCATCCCGCCGCTGAAGTTCACGGCGCGGACGGCCCGACCCGACAGGATGGTGCCAGCGGCCAGCAGCGACCCACCGGCAAGGCGGGCACTGGCCTCATGCATCCCGGCGAACGCGGGATCGTCCTCCGTGCCCAGTCCACGGCCCTCCTCCGGAGTGGACGGATCCTCGCTG
The DNA here is from genome assembly GCF_037402035.1 of Paenarthrobacter sp. CCNWLY172. Classification (NCBI taxonomy): domain Bacteria; kingdom Bacillati; phylum Actinomycetota; class Actinomycetes; order Micrococcales; family Micrococcaceae; genus Paenarthrobacter; species Paenarthrobacter sp. CCNWLY172. The sequence goes on along the minus strand of NZ_JBBEGB010000001.1, from coordinate 63,950 downwards.
ACGCGTCGAACGGCCTCAACGTAGCCGGCACTGTGGACCGTTAAAAGTTCGACGTCGGATGCCACAGCGGGTGCCTCGACGGCCACATGCTGGTGTCCGAACAGCCCCAGGGACTCGGCCAGCCGCGCTGTCAGTTCCAGCCGCTGCGGTGCCATGGGGTGGCCGGGGCCAAAATTGTAGGCAGTCATGGCTGGGTCCCACACCACCGTCGTTGGCAGTGCGGAGCGCGTAATGCTGGAAGCCGTTGTCCCAAGCCTGGAGTTCATCCAGAACAGGCTACCTGAGCCTGACGGGCCCTACTGCCCGGTTACGCCGCGGGAATAGTGGTTTACTACTCAGGAAAGCTTGTTCAACCGAGGAAGAGCGCCATGTCTCAAAGCCAGTCGCGGTCCACGAGCCCGGCCAACTGGCAAACCAACCAGCAGGAGCGGGAAGGTCTCTGGATCTTTACCCGCGTGCGCGACTTCATCGACAACATTGCCAACACGTCACCGGCCCGCTTGGCGTTAACCGTCTTCGCTGTGGTGATCCTGGTCTTCACCGGCCTGCTGTCCTTGCCCGCTGCTTCTGCGGCAGGCACTGTCACGCCCCTGCACCAGTCCATGTTCACGGCGGTCTCCGCCGTCTGCGTCACCGGGTTGACAGTGGTTTCCACGGCCACGCACTGGACCTTCTTCGGCCAGTTGGTGATCCTGATCGGTATTTTCGTAGGTGGTCTGGGCACCTTGACCCTGGCCTCGCTGTTGGCTCTCATGGTCAGCAAGCGGCTGGGCGTGCGCGGCAAGCTGATCGCCCAGGAAGCCATGAACAACGCAGGCCGGCTCGGTGAAGTGGGTACCCTGCTCCGGATCGTCATCGTGACCTCAGTGGTGATCGAGGCCGCCTTGGCCATCGTCCTGATTCCCCGCTTCATGGTGCTCGGTGAGAGCTTCTGGCAATCCGTGTGGCACGGCGTCTTCTATTCGATTTCCGCGTTCAACAACGCCGGATTCACGCCGCACTCCGATGGCATCGTCCCGTACGAGACCGATTTGTGGATCCTCATCCCGCTGATGTTGGGCGTGTTCCTGGGCAGCCTCGGCTTCCCTGTAGTGATGGTGCTCCAGCAGAACGGGCTCAATTGGAAAAAGTGGAACCTCCACACCAAGCTCACCATCCAGGTCTCGTTCATCCTGCTGGCCGCGGGCACGGTCCTGTGGGGCCTGATGGAGTGGGACAACGTGCGGACCATCGGCACCATGGACCTTGGCGACAAGATCACCCATTCGCTGTTCGCGTCCGTGATGACGCGGTCGGGCGGCTTCAACCTGGTGGACCAGAACCACATGGAATCCACCACCATGCTCCTCACCGACGCCCTGATGTTCGCCGGCGGCGGCTCGGCGTCCACGGCCGGCGGCATCAAGGTGACCACCATCGCCGTCATGTTCCTGGCCATCATGGCCGAAGCCCGCGGCGACGCCGACGTGAAAGTCTATGGCCGCACCATCCCCCAAGGCACCATGCGCGTGGCCATCTCGGTGATCGTTGCCGGCGCCACCCTGGTATCAGTGGCCGCGTTCCTGCTGCTCTCCATCAGCGGAGCGTCGTTGGACCGGGTACTCTTCGAATCCATTTCCGCCTTCGCCACCGTGGGACTGAGCACCAACCTCAGCGCCGAGCTGCCGCCGTCGGGCGTTTATGTCCTCACCGCTTTGATGTTTGCCGGCCGCGTCGGCACCGTAACCCTTGCCGCCGGCCTGGCCCTGCGCCAGCGCAGCCAGCTGTACCACTATCCGGAAGAGAGGCCAATCATTGGCTAGTACCACGGGGGCTGCCAACCGCCCCGCACACAACGCACCAGTGCTGGTCATTGGCCTCGGCCGGTTCGGATCCGCCACCGCTGAGCAGCTGGTCAAGCAGGGCCGTGAAGTCCTGGCCATCGAGCGCGATCGCACCCTGGTCCAAAAGTGGGCGCCCGTGCTCACGCACGTGGTGGAGGCCGACGCCACCAACATCGACGCCCTGCGCCAGCTCGGCGCCCAGGAATTCAGCTCAGCCGTAGTAGGCGTAGGCACGTCCATCGAGTCCTCGGTGCTCATCACCGTGAACCTGGTGGACCTCGGCATCCAGCATCTGTGGGTCAAAGCCATCACGCCCTCGCACGGCAAGATCCTCACCCGCATCGGCGCCAACCACGTGATCTACCCCGAGGCCGACGCCGGGGTCCGTGCAGCGCACCTGGTGTCCGGGCGCATGCTGGACTTCATCGAGTTCGACGACGACTACGCGATCGTCAAGATGTACCCGCCCAAGGAAACCGTGGGCTTCACCCTGGAGGAATCCAAGGTCCGGTCCAAGTACGGCGTAACCATTGTCGGCGTGAAAACCCCGGGCGAGGACTTCACCTACGCCCGGCCGGAAACCAAAGTGTCCGGCCACGATATGTTGATCGTGTCCGGACACGTGGACCTGCTGGAGCGCTTCGCAGCCCGCCCGTAGTATTCAGCCCAGCTGCTTGGTGATTTCTGCTGCGCGGGCGGCAGCGGCGCGGGCCCCGTCGGCGATGATCCTGGGCATGCCGCCGTCGTCGAAGGCCATGATGGCCCGCTCGGTGGTTCCCTTCGGGCTGGTGACGGCGACGCGAAGTGCGGTGGGATCCGCTCCCGGTTCGGCCAGCATGAACCCGGCGCCTGCCACGGTTTCGCGGGCCAGCATGACGGACAGCTCCTGGTCCAGTCCGAGCTCGACGCCGGCCGCAGCCATGGCCTCGGCCAGATAGAACGCGTAGGCCGGGCCAGAACCGCTGATGGCGGACAGCGCGTCCACCTGTTCTTCGGGAATCTCCACCACAGTGCCGGCACCGGCCAGCGCCGTCTTGGCTTTTTCGAGCTGCTCAGGCGTGCAATGGGTTCCCGGCGAGACAGAGATGACACCGCGGCCCAGCCTTGAAGGCGTGTTGGGCATGGTCCGGATCACCGGCTGGCCGTCAGGCAGCGCTGCTTCGAGCTGGGCGATGGAAACCGCTGCGGCGACGCTGACAACAATCGTGTCCTTCGCCAGGGCCGGGCTGATCTCGCGAGCCAGGTCCAGGATGCCCACCGGCTTGACGCCCAGGATGACCATGCCGGAGCCCTTGGTGGCCAGCTTGTTGTTGTCCGGCTCCTCTTCGCCCGCGATGGCCATGACGCCATGGCGCTGGGCGAGTTCATCGGCCCGCTCAGCCCGGCGGACGGTGGCGACAATGTCTGACGGGTCCGTCCCTGCGGCGAGCAGGCCTCCCAGAATTGCTTCGTTCATGGATCCACAGCCAAGGAATGCGATTCGGTTGCTCATGGCTCCATCATGGCAGTTGGCCTTGGACGGGGTCTAACGGATTCCAGATTCCCAGCTTGCTCACAAGGTTATTGCAGGCAGCACTCATGGTTGGTCCGTAACTTAGTAGTTACCTCATTGAGGGTGCGAGTGATGAGGCGGGCATGGGGATGTCCGCCACAAGCACCGGTGGCCGGGCGGGTTTTCCCCCATTTCCCGATTCGGCCGCCGGTGCTTTCGCTTTTAACCGCTGATACGGCTGCCGTCGTCCCGCAGTCAGCCGCCTGACACACCCGTGAAGGGCGCGTCAGGCGGACAGACTAAGGATCAGCGCTCGACGCCGTTAGTTGTCTACGCTGCGCAGCAGCGGAACGCTCAGGTGCTGCCGCGCGAAGCGCAGTGTTTCCGCCAGCATTTCCTCACGCTCCCCCGCTACCTTCGCCTTGCGGGTGGAAATCTCCGCCACCACCACGCCGTCGAAACCCGTGGATGCCAAATGCTGAAGGGCGTCCGCGCACTGCTGCGTACCGGTACCGGGCACCAGGTGCTCGTCCTTGCCGGACCCCGACCCGTCAGTAAGGTGGACGTGCCGGAGCTTGCTGCCCAGCGCCTTGATGGCTTCCAAACTGTTGGCCCCCGCAGTGGCTGCGTGCGAGAAGTCCCACGTGACGTCGTCGTAATCCTGGCCGAGTGGATCCCAGTGCGGCAGGTACGCCACCGCTTCCCGTCCGCGGACACGCCACGGGTACATGTTCTCCACGGCGATATGCACCTGGTACATGGCCGCGATCTCCCGGACGCCTTCCACGAAATTCTCTGCGTAGTTGGACTGCCAGCGGAACGGCGGGTGGACAACTACGGTGTCGCAACCAACGTCCGCGGCCATCTGGCACGACTTCTCGATCTTGTTCCACGCAGTGCCCCACACCTGTTGCGTCAGCAGCAAGGTGGGCGCGTGAATGGAGACGATTTCCTGGTGGTAGCGGTGGCTCAACTGGATAAGGGCGTCCGGGTTCTGACTCACCGCGTTGTTGGTGACCATCACCTCCACGCCCTCGTAACCCAGGTCCTGCGCCACGGCAAAAGCGTCGTGGACGCTCAAGGGGTAGACGGACGCGCTGGACAGCGCTACGGGGATCTGGCGGTCATTCACTTCAGGTTCGACGTCGTTGCTCATCTCAGGAGGCCAGCCCGCCTGCCATGGGGGCTGGGATTGGTGCAGGGGACGGGGTGTTTACGGGGACAGGAAATTCCTTGATTCCGGGGTGGGGCTCGTTCTTTTCCACCGTTTTGGCACCGTCCTTGGCTGCTTTCTTTTTGGACTTGTCCTTCTTCCGCTTGCCCACATGTGGAGCCGGGTCGAGGGCCTCTTCGAACACCAGCTGGTCCAGTCGCCGCAGGATCAGGCCTTCCCGCAGCGCCCATGGACAAATTTCCATGGTGGGGAACTCAAAGAGCTCCAGCGCAGCCTCGGCCACCAGTGCGCCTGCCAACAGTTGGCGGGCACGGGCATCCGAGACACCCGGGAGGTACAGCCTGTCCTCCACCGTCATGGCGGAAATGCGCTGGGCCCAAAGGCCGAGGTCCGCTGCGTGGAGTTCGCGTTTCACGTATGGTCCAGCTGCACTGGGAGCGGCACCGGCGATGCGGGCCAGCGAGCGGAAGGTCTTGGAGGTGCCCGCGACCAGGTTCGCGCGTCCCAGCTCGTGGAAATTGCGGACCACAGGCTTCAGGGTGGAACGGATGTAGCGACGCAGTTCCTTGACGCTCTTGGCTGTTGGCGGATCATCGTGGAGCCAGTCCCGCGTCAGGCGGCTGGCACCCAGGGGAACGGAGGTGGCGAACTCAGGGAGTTCGTCCGTTCCGTAGGCCATCTCAAACGAGCCGCCCCCGATGTCCAGGTCCAGGATGGGCCCTGCGCCCCAACCATACCAACGGCGTACAGCGAAGAAGGTCATGGAGGCTTCTTCGCTGCCCGTGAGTTCCTGGAGGGTCACCGTGGTTTCGTGTTTCACCCTGGCCAGGACTTCCGGGCCGTTGGTGGCCTCGCGGATGGCGGACGTACAGAACGCCAGGAGGTCCTCCGCTTTGTGGCTGGCCGCGAACTCCCAGGCTTCCAGCACGAACTCGATGAGCTCATGCTGGCCGGCGTCATTGATGTTGCCGTCACCGTCAAGGTATTGCACCAAGGACAGAGGACGTTTATGGGATGCGAAAGCCACCGGACGCGCGCCCGGATGAGCATCCACAAGCAGCAGATGGACGGTGTTGGAACCGATGTCTAGAACGCCAAGACGCATTCTGCCATTATTCACCGATTCGAAGCCCGTGAAGCAACTTGGCGACGACGTTTCGTCGACGGAAGAGTGGCCGGATGGTTGGTCCGCCCTATTCCGTGGGCTCCCCTGCTTCGTCAGCGCGCTTGAAGTCGCGGCGGATGTTGGCGATGCCTTCGGGATCAATTTCGAAGCCGAACTCGCTGCCCGGGTTGATGACCATGCCCAGTTCATCACCGATGTTGCCGAGGATCGCCGAGCCCATGGTGCCCAGGACGTGCGGGGCTGCTTCGAGGAAGCGCTCATCGACGCGGCTCGGGTGGCTGAAGACTGCCAGGACGGGCTGGCCGTCGGCGTTGGAGAGCACCAGCGGCTCCACCGACGAGTCAGGGCCGTCCACGGCTTCGGAGCTGACCAGGTAGACCTCGTTGTTGAGGAAAGCGAGGATGACATCCACCGGGTTGGCGTCCGGCTGCTCGGCCGAGGCTAGCTTCGCCTCGAGGTCGTTCAAGGGTTCGTTGTCCGGTGAAACAGTCTGTTCAGTCATGGTCCTACTCGACCACGATGCCGGCCGGGACGCAATTCGCGCATGCTGTCCCGGCCTTCGCTGAAGCTACTTCTTGGCTGCGGTCTTCCTGGCCGGCGCTTTGCGGGTCGTGGTCCGCTTGACCGGGCCCTTGGCCCTTTTTTCAGCCAAAAGTTCGACGGCGCGTTCCCGGGTCAGTTCCTCCAGCGAGGTGGTGCGCGGGACCGTGATGTTGGTGATGCCGTCTGTGATGTACGGGCCAAACCGGCCTTCCTTCACCACGATGTTCTTTTCCGAAACAGGGTCCGGGCCGAACTCGGCAAGCGGCGGTACAGCCGCACGGGCTCCCCGCTGCTTGGGCTGTGAATAGATCTCCAGTGCCTGTTCCAAAGTAATCGTGAAGATTTCCTCTTCCGAACCGATGGAGCGGGAATCCGTGCCCTTCTTCAGGTACGGACCAAAGCGGCCGTTCTGCACTGTGATGGGATTGCCGTCAGCATCCTCACCGAGTACCCGCGGAAGGCTCATGAGCTGCAGCGCCTCGTCAAGGGTAACCGTGTCCACGGTCATGGACTTGAACAGCGATCCTGTACGCGGCTTGGCCTTTACTGGCTTCTTGGGCGGCTTCGGCTTGCCGTTCTTGTAGTACTCAACCGGCTGGTTTGCCAGCTGTTCCTCGGTCATTTCCGGGATGATCTCGGTGACGTATGCCCCGTAACGGCCGTTCTTGGCCACCACAGTGTGCCCGGTGTGGGGATCAGTGCCCAGGACGCGTTCCTCCGGGGCGGCAGTCTCCATCAACTCAATGGCTTTGGCTGCCGTGAGTTCATCCGGGGCAAGTTCCTCGGGGACGTTGGCCCGGGAGGACTCAACCACCTCGCCGGTCTTCTGGTCGATGGTGGGGATCGAGCTTTCCAGGTAGGGCCCGAACTTGCCTACGCGGAGTGTGATGCCGTCAGCGATGGGCACCGAGTTGATCTCGCGGGCGTCGATTTCGCCGAGGTTGTTGACGATGCTCAGCAGGCCCGGATCGGCGTCTTCACCGTAGTAGAAGTGCTTGAGCCAGGCAGCGCCTGCGGCCTGGCCATTGGCGATCTTGTCCAGGTCGCCTTCCATGTCCGCGGTGAACTCGTAGTCCACGTAGTCCGTGAAGTGCTGTTCCAGCAAACGGATCACCGAGAAAGCGATCCAGCTCGGAACCAGGGCGGAACCCTGTTTCCGGACATAACCGCGGTCCTGGATGGTGGAAATCGTGGAGGCATAAGTGGACGGACGGCCGATGCCCCGCTTTTCCAGTTCAGCAGTCAGCGATGCTTCTGTGTACCGCGGCGGTGGCGACGTTTCGTGTCCCACAGCCTGGATTTCCGATGCTTTAAGGGAGTCGCCCTTGGCAACATTGGGCAAGCGACGGGCTTCGTCCGACTCGTCGTCGCCCCGGCTCTCGTCCTTGCCTTCTTCATAGGCCGCCAGGAAGCCGGGGAAGGTGATGACGGTACCGGAAGCCGAGAATTCGGCGTCGCGTCCGTCTGCCGCCACCGCACCGAGGCGGATGGTGGCGGTGGAGCCCTTGGCGTCGGCCATCTGCGAGGCGACGGTGCGCTTCCAGATGAGCTCATACAACCGGAACTCATCGCCGCTCAGCTGCTTGGCAACCTGTGCCGGGGTGCGGAAAGAGTCTCCTGCGGGACGGATGGCCTCGTGCGCTTCCTGCGCGTTGGCTGCCTTGTTGGCGTACACGCGGGGGCTCTGGGGCACGTACTCAGGGCCGTAGAGCTCGGCGGCCTGGCGGCGGGATGCCGTGAGGGCTTCATCGCTCAACGCCGACGAGTCGGTACGCATATACGTGATGTAGCCGTTTTCATACAGGCGCTGGGCTACCTGCATGGTGCTCTTGGAGGAGAAGCGCAGCTTGCGGCCGGCTTCCTGCTGCAGCGTCGACGTGGTGAACGGTGCGGCCGGACGGCGGGTGTACGGCTTGGTATCTACGGAGCGTACGCGGAATTCGGCGTTTTCCAGGCCCGCGGCCAAGGACGTGGCCAGTTCCTCGTTGAGGTGCACCACTGTGGAGGAGGTGAGCTGGCCGTTGTCATTGAAGTCACGGCCACTGGCAACCTTGGAACCGTCCACAGCAGCAAGCTTGGCCTTGAAGGAACCGGAGTCAGCACCGAACTGGCCGGTGAGGTCCCAGTAGGAGGCTGCCCGGAAGGCCATGCGTTCACGTTCGCGGTCCACCACCATACGGGTCACCACGGACTGCACACGGCCGGCCGAAAGCCCGCGGGCAACCTTGCGCCACAGGACAGGAGAGATCTCGTAGCCATACAGGCGGTCGAGGATGCGGCGGGTTTCCTGGGCATCCACCAAAGCGGTGTCCACATCGCGCAGGTTGTCCATGGCGCGGTGGATGGCTTCCTTGGTGATTTCGCCAAAGGTCATGCGATAGACGGGAACTTTGGGCTTCAGGACCTCCAGGAGGTGCCACGCGATGGCCTCGCCTTCGCGGTCCCCATCGGTTGCGAGGTAGAGCGCATCAGCGTCTTTCAGCTGGGCCTTTAGCTCGGCAACCTTTTTCTTCTTGTCCGGGGAGACAACGTAGTACGGCTTGAAGTCGTTTTCGATGTCGACGGCGAACTTGCCCAGCGAGGTCTTCTTCAGTTCTGCAGGGAGATCAGACGGCTGCGGGAGGTCCCGGATGTGGCCGATGGAAGCCTCGACGATGAAGCCTTCGCCAAGGTACTTGGCGATGGTCTTACTCTTGGCGGGAGACTCCACGATCACGAGTTTCTTGCCGGTTTTTGCCTTGCTGGGCACGGTGCTCCTACAGAAAAAATGTGTAATTGGGCTGGTGCCCATATTGGCCTAGTTCACCATAGTTTGCAGAATCCTGCGTTTTGGTACGGAAACCAGGGCGGTCATTCGGTGACCAGGCCGGAGGGTTATTGCCCGGGCGCCACGCGGTCATCCGGGATCATTGACCACAAGGTTGCCACACGTTCGGCACCTTCCGGAATCTGCGTGGGATCCTCGAGTTCGTACTCCCTCACGACCTCGCGGATTCTGTCCGCCAGTTCCTTCCGTTGCGGGTTGGTGAGATAAAGCAGGTTGCTGGAGAGGACCACCGATACCGGCTCGTCTCCCCCTTCACCACGCTGGCGGCGCTCCCCCCGGGCTTTCGCGAAGGCAGAAGCGCGTCGACGGAACGCATCGAGCTCCAGGTCAACCACGGCAATCTCGGGGCTGGCGACACTGCCTCCCGAGATGGTGAAGTCTGTTCCGGCAGCCTTCCAACGCCGCTCGCGTGCATCACCGGCGTTTTCGGCCGGTGCCACGATTCCCCATTTCTGGAGGGCGCGGAGATGGTAGCTCATGGCGCTGGGGGTCAGGCCGGTCCGGGCAGCGAGTTCGGTTGCTGTGTGGCTCACCTGGGTGGCGTAAAGCTCAGAGATGACCTCGATGCGGGCAGCGTGCGCCAAGGCGCGGATAGCCTTGGGATCGGTGATCTCAACCGTCTTCTCGGCCCGCTTCCGCCGCGGAACGTCGCCTGACGTTTGGGATGTCTCGTTGTTCGCAATCACTTGATCAGTGTAGTCAGGGTCACTTGCGGGACCATCGGAGTTCATCGCCGGCGGCGTCGCGTCGTTGCTCATTCGCTGGTCTGCGTCGGGTCCGGAAGCAGGAAACCTTCAAGGACGAGGTTGGTGACATCCCTGTACAGGCCCTCCGTGAAAGCATCCTCGTCAAAGTCCTCGTCACCTCCCAACAGCGAGACCAGGGCCGCCACGATCTGGCGGACCGACAACTCTCCGTCGCAGGCAGAGGCGAACCCTGCAAGCTCCGTGCTGAGCAGGTTGGTCCTGCGGAGGCCTGCACCCTGCCTCAGGAGAATGACACCAGGATGGGCAGCTCCGGGTCGCTGGTGGCGTTCTTCGGTCACGTCCTCCGCTACAACCAGATGCGCGTCGGCCACCGGGGTGGCGGCCACCCAATCGGCCCGTTCCACGGCCGCGCCCAGATGCGGTCCGATGGGTTGTTCGATGGGATAGGTGATCTCTTCGAAGCGGCTGATGGTGGACCGGTGTCCTGGCCCAGGGCGACGCAGCCAGATCATGCCGAAGCCCACCCCTTCCACGTTCCTGGAGGCGAAGTCGTCCAGGTATGCAGCGTACGACTCCTTGTACTGCTCACGGTCACGGTTCTGGGAGGCATCCTGCAGCCAGGTCTCGGCGTACTGTTCCGGATCCACTTGCTCGCGCTGGATGAACCACACGTCAAGATCCGAGTCCTTGAGCCATGCAGTGGGACGGTCCTTCCAGTCCGACCCCTCGGTAACCTCCCAGTTGCCCAGCATTTGTGCGGTGCCGCCGGGTTCCAGGACGCTGGCGAGTGATTGCACCAACGAAGCCACGATCCCGTCACCCGGAAGTCCGCCGTCGCGGTAGGTGAACTGGTCCGACGACAATTCCCCGCCCGTCCTGGGTGTGATCACGAAGGGAGGGTTGGACACCACCAAGCCGAACTGTTCACCCTCCACAGGGTCCAGGAGCGATCCCAGGCGAAGGCTTACCCGGCTCTCCAAGTTCTGGGGATCCAGGTCAAGCTCCGCCGCGTTCAGCAGCAGATTGAACCGGGTAAATGCCAGTGCCCTTGGGGAGATGTCCGTAGCTGTAACGTGCTCGCAATGGTGCAGCAGGTGGAAAGTCTGGATCCCGCAGCCAGTCCCCAGGTCCAGGGCGCGTTTGGTGTGTTGCCTGAAAGTGGTTTGGACCAGCGTTGTGGAGGCGCGGCCAATGCCCAGGACATGGTCATGACGCAGGACTCCCGCCTGTTGGTGGGCTGCGAGGTCACTGGCGACCCAGAGTTCGGCGCCACCGCTGCCGTCTGCATTCGCGTCCCAACCGTACGGTCGCAGGTCTACTGTGACCCGGACGACCTCGCCATCCACGGCGGCCAAGCCGAGCTCCACGAGTCCTTGGGTACGGATTCCGGGCAGGGCGGAGTCAACGTCGGCCACGGACTGTGGGACGGCCAGAAGCCAGAGACGGACAATCACAGCCAGCGACCGGACCGCGGGATCGTGCGAGTCTTTCAACCGCTCGGTGGCCAGGAGCGCAGGAACCACTTGGTCCCTGCCAAGCGCTGCTGACGCCGACTCCCCCAGCAGGGCAGCCACGCCATCCACGGTGTAGGAGAGGGCGCGAAGGTCCCGGGCAAGCACCTGGAGCAGTGCGGGTTGGTCGCTTCGGGGAGCATCGTCAGTGTTGCCGGCGGTAAACAGGAATGCAGTGTCAGTCACCCTGCAAGTGTAGGGGCGGCCTCCCGGGCCGGGTGGTCCCCTACCGGGCTATGTGGACAAAGGACTCCGCTGGAACCCGGTAGCGTGGAATCATGCTCAACTTCTCCTCCACAAGGCGCCGCGCGGGCCTTGGTGCCCTGGCCGCTGGTGTCCTGCTGGGGGTCGCCGCCTGCCAGGCGCCGGTCAACATCGCAGATGCAGACGTTCCCGCTTGGAAGGAAAAGGTCCTCCCGGCAGCAAGCGGCGCGGTCTTGGAGGACTCCGGCAAGATCCTCAACCGGGACCCCTTGGTCAAGGAATCGCCCAGCGTGTCCGCCGGGACCTATACGCTCACCATGGCGTGCGACGGCGGCGGCAAGGCCTACTTCGCCGTCTCCTTGAGCGGAAACAAAATCGCCGATGCGGCTGCAGCATGCAACGGCAGCCTCGATGTGGTGAAAATCAAAGTGCCTGCTGCCGGCCCCCTCAACATCTCGACCAGCAGCGTCGATGCCCCACTGATCTACGCTTATCACCTGGCTCCGACGGCAGGCTAGAAGCCCCCGGATTCTTCCTCCAACAAGCCTTCAGACAGCGGCCGCCCGGGCGTAAAGTCAGTGCATGGGCAGCAAGGCAGCTTGCTCGGTGATGTCACAGCGGCTGGCGAGGGCCGCCGTCGTGCTTCTCGTTGTCCTGAGCGGAGGCGTAGCCGGTTGCGAATACACCTATGAGGACGGCGGCAGGCCGGAGGCCACCGCCACCTCCACTGCAGGAAACGTCGCCCTTCCACCCGACCCGGCGCTGGAAGACACCGTCAGCGGCGATGCCCTGGAAGAATGGGCAAAGGCTGCGCTGCCTGAGTCGCAAGGTCAGTCGTTCTACTCCAGCAGCGGCTATCTGAACCCCGGTGAGTCCAAGTCCGAGCAAACAGTGCAGCTGCCCGGAGGAACATACGCCGTGACGCTGGCATGCCGTGGCACCCGCCGGGTCACGTTCGCCGTGACGCTGAACGATGTGGCTCTGGTGGACCTGACGTTGGGGTGCGCCAACGCGCGGGTCAGCGTTGTCCAACTGGACAAGGACGCCATCCTGTCCATCACCGTCGGGTCCAGGTCCGATGCCAATTTCGCCTACCGTGTGAGCAGGCTTTGAGACCGTGCTAAGCGGCTTCGCAGCCTCCGGGGCAGCGCAGCGTTTCCGGGCTTGAGGCGCATTCGGCACAGTACAGGGTCAGAGTGCGGCAACTGAGGTTGGAGCAATTCTCGAACTTGTTGGTGGGGGCAGCGCAGCGGACGCATTCGCCGATGGTTTTGGCGTCCTCGCTGAACTCGACGTGCATGCGCTTGTCGAAGACATAAAGGGAACCTTCCCAGAGCCCTTTGTCCTTGAACGTTTCTCCGTAGCGGACAATCCCGCCATCCAACTGGTAGACCTCTTTGAAGCCCCTGTTGACCATCAGGCTGGATAGGACTTCGCAGCGGATTCCACCGGTGCAATAGGTGACGACCGGTTTGTCCTTGAGGTCGTCGTACTTGCCCGAATCCAGTTCCTTGATGAAGTCGTGCGTGGTGTCCACGTCCGGAACGATCGCATCCTTGAACTTGCCGATCTGTGCCTCGAACGCGTTGCGGCCGTCAAAGAACACCACGTCCTCGCCACTGGACTTCCTTGCCTCCACCAGCGCGTGGAGTTCCTCCGGCTGGAGGTGCTTGCCGCCGCCCACCACGCCGTTGTCATCAACCTTGAGTTCCCCGGGAGCACCGAACGACACGATTTCATCGCGGACCTTGACGCTGAGGCGCGGGAAATCTGCGGCACTTCCCTCCGACCATTTGAAGTCGATCCCATGGAAGCCCTTATATTCACGCGTGGTCTTCACGTACTGCTTCATGTTGTTCAGCTCGCCGCCCACCGTGGCATTGATGCCGTCCTTCGATATGAGGATCCGACCGGTGAGGCCCAGTTTTTCGCAGAGGGCACGCTGCCACAGACGCACGGCGTCGGGGTCGGCGATCGGGGTAAAGCCATAGAAGAGGACGATTCGGTTCAAAGCCACTATTCAAGGGTACTTGGTGCAGTAAAATCGCCGACCGGCCACGCTTCAGGCCCGTCCGGCACCGCGCCTGCCGATAGGAGAAGTCACAATTCCATAAGCAAGCATTCCGGGGCTGATCCGGCTCTGTTGCTTCATGATGCGCTGGCATACTCTCTCTACATGAGTCCAGACGCCTTGGTTGAAGACATTGCGCACCTTTTGGAAGTCTGGGTAGCCGGCTGGTCCGGCTGCCGCGGCTATGAGTCACGCCAAGAAGGCCGCTTCCCTGCTGCGCTTCGCGCCGACAAAACCGGTGACTGGGAGTATTTTGCCCACGATCCCTCGGACGAAGAGTTCACCGCCCTTGCGGCCAAGACCGCAGAAGCCCCCACCCGGATCCTGACGGTCCTCACCAACGACGTCCAACGGTACAAGTACCTGGCTGAACAGCACGGGCTGACCGTGACGTCCGCATCGCAAACCATGATGATCGTGGACATGGAAACCCAGGATTCCGAGGATCCGTGGCTGCCCGACGACGACCTTGAACTCGCTACCTCCGAATCCAACGGAGTCCACTACGCCGTGGTCCATTCCGGCGAGCAGGTGGCCGCCAGCGGACGGGTCTTCGTAGTGGACGGTACTGCAGTCTTCGACAAAATCGTCACCGAACCGGACTTCCAGCGCCGTGGGCTGGGAAGCTTTATCATGAAGGCCCTCGCCGCCCAGGCGTTCTCGCATGATGTGGAGAACGGGCTTTTGCTGGCATCCCTGGACGGCCAGAAGCTCTACTCCCATCTTGGCTGGGACGTGGTGTGCCACGTTCTCATGATGTCCGCCAGCGGCACCGAAGGATCGGACCTTTCAGGAGCATAACTTCTGCTTACGACGGCTGATTGAGCCAAGTTCGACGGCGACGCCCTCGGGTGCCGCCGTCGGCGTGCCCGCACAGTGACAGAATGATTCGGTGGCTGCACCTCATTCATTGATCTCCCTGCTGGGCCGGACGCCGGACCCTGAGCAGTTGCGCCATGTCCATACCATTCCCGCCAGGAAGGCCGTCAACGAGCCATGGCCGGGCTGGGTCCACCCCGACGTCGTGGGGGCATACGAGGCCTTAGGGATCCGCGAACCGTACCGGCACCAGGTCCAGGCCGCCGACCTCGCCCACTCCGGACAGCACGTGGTCATCGCCACTGGAACGGCATCCGGAAAGTCGCTCGCCTACCAACTGCCGGCTTTGGACGCGATACACCGTTCCGAGTTGCGAGTCCTGGGCGACCCCGGGAAGATCCACGACGACGGTGCCGTCACCCTGTACTTGTCCCCCACCAAGGCACTGGCGGCCGACCAGCTCGCGGCGATCCGCTCGCTGAAGCTGCCCACCGTAAGGGCAGAGACCTACGACGGTGACACCGACGTTGCGTCGCGCCGTTGGATCCGCGATCACGCGAACTTCATCCTGGCCAACCCGGACATGCTGCACTTCGGAATCCTGCCCAACCACACCTGGTGGGCAAAGTTCTTCCGTCGGCTGCGCTACGTGATTGTGGACGAGGCCCACAGCTACCGCGGTGTCTTCGGCTCCCATGTAGCCAACCTGATGCGGCGCCTCCGGCGGATCTGCGCCTACTACGGTGCAGGAAACACGTTCCCCGAGCCGGTGTTCATTGCCGCGTCTGCCACTGCCTCCGACCCCGGCGTTTCTTTTGGCCGGCTCATCGGCGCCCCTGTCAGGGAGGTTTCCGAGGACTGCTCGCCCCACGGTTCCACCACAGTTGCCTTTTGGGAGCCGGCGCTCACGGACGTCAAGGGTGAGAACGGGGCCAAACAGCGGCGGACCGCCGTAGCCGAAACAGCGGACATTCTGGCAAACCTCGTGTCCTCGCGCGTGCGCACCATCGCATTCATCAAGTCGCGCCGCGGAGCCGAGTCCATTGCCTCCATCACCAAAAGACTCCTGGACGAGGTGGATCCCAGCTTGCCGGGGCGGGTTGCTGCCTATAGATCCGGGTACCTGCCCGAAGAGCGGAGGGCCTTGGAGCAGGCACTGAGGTCCGGTCAGTTGCTGGGCGTTTCCAGCACCTCGGCCTTGGAGCTGGGCATCGACATATCGGGGCTGGATGCGGTGCTGGTGGCTGGATGGCCGGGCACCCGGGCTTCGCTTTTCCAACAGATTGGCCGGGCAGGGCGGGCAGGACAGGATGCCATCGCCGCTTTCGTGGCCAGCGACGACCCCTTGGACACGTACCTGGTGAACCATCCCGAGGCCATCTTTGACGTGTCTGTGGAAGCCACCGTCTTTGATCCCGGCAATCCGTACGTGCTTGGTCCCCATTTGTGTGCCGCGGCCGCTGAGTTGCCGATCGGGCCGGCCGAGCTCGATCTCTTTGGCCCCACCTCCGAGGGGCTGCTGGACCGTCTTGTGGTCCAGGGATACCTCCGCAAACGGCCTGCAGGTTGGTTCTGGACCCATCCGGAGAGTGCTGCCGGTATGGTGAACCTCCGGGCGGACGGAGGCGGTCCAGTGAGCATCGTTGATGCCGAAACCGGATCGCTTCTGGGGACCATGGACTCGCCGCAAACCCACTACCAGGCTCACACAGGTGCGATCTACGTCCACCAAGGTGAGAGCTACCTTGTGGAGGACCTCAACGAGGCCGACCATTGCGTGATGGTGCGCCGGGTCAACCCCGACTTCTACACCACGGCGCGCGACGTGACCCAGATTGAGGTCCTCGAAACGTCGCGCTCTGTCCAGTGGGGCGACATCACCGTGCATTTTGGCGACGTCAAAGTGACTACACAAGTTGTCTCCTTCCAACGCAAGGCCCTGATTTCCAACGAGATCCTCGGTGAAGAACCCTTGGAATTGGGCGCCCGTGACCTGTTTACCAAGGCCGTCTGGTTTGTGGTGGATAACCGCTCTCTTCATGGGGCAGGTCTGGTGGAAGCCGAGTTCCCGGGGGCGCTTCATGCGGCCGAACACGCCGCCATTGGGCTTCTTCCCTTAGTTGCCTCCAGTGACCGCTGGGACATCGGCGGCGTCTCCACTGCCCTCCATGCCGACACCGGTGTGCCCACGATTTTCGTCTACGACGGTCATCCAGGTGGCGCCGGGTTCGCTGAGCGGGGCTTTGAAAAGGCCAAGATCTGGTTGACTGCAACCAAAGAAGCCATCCAGGCCTGTGAGTGTGACAGCGGCTGCCCGTCCTGCGTCCAGTCCCCCAAATGCGGTAACAAGAACAACCCGCTGGACAAGGCAGCCGCCATCACGCTGCTGGGTGTGTTGCTGAAGGACGCCATCTAGGCCCCCCATAGGTTGACCCTGCGACCACGGACGCCTACGGGGGTGGCCCTGCCCGCGCCCGTCCCGTGGCGACTCCCCAGTCGAAGGGATGAGCCAACTCGGTAGCCACGTCAGCTACGTTTCCTCCGGTTACGGTGCAGGATGTGACTGTTGCATCGTGCCGCGCCGCTACTTCGGAGGCCACCGCGCACGGTTCCCCTGAAGTGAGGCCCCTGGCAGCATCGGCGGCGGCGAGCGCAGCCAGGTCCGCAGCGGACGCAGCCCTGGACGCCATCACCCCTGCCTGGGCCAGGACCAGGACGCCCACGAGCAAGGCCATCACCACTGCACCCAGTGTCAGCGCGAGAACTGTTCCAGCCCCGCGCTCAGGAGGGACAATAGGTAGTGAAAGCGGGTTCATGGGATGCCTGCCCCTGAACCAGCTGGTTCGGCACCAGCCCCCGAACCCGTTGACTCTGCGCGGGCGGAGGCCGACGCTGTCAACGTCCAGGGGATCAGCGATCCCACGGCTCCGCCTACCCGGGCCGAGGCTGTCACCGTGAGCCACCCGGAGTCGTCGGTGACAGAGGAACTGACGCCGTCACCGGCAAGCCGCCTCACAATTCCTTCCACGGCACCACCCGTCTCGCCCCGCGCGGAGGCCCGGGCTCCTGCCGTAGCAGCTTCCTCCAGCCGCAGTTGTGTGATCCCCGCAGCACCGCCTGCCAGCAGGAAGGCCAAGAGCAAGACCACGGCCGGCAAGGCAACGGCGAACTCCGCAGTCACGGCGCCCGACTCCTCCCCTCCCTCCTTCCGGCTGGATGATGGTCCGGCCTTCTGGCCGGATGTTGGTCCGGCACAGGCGGCAGATGACCACCCGCCGGCAGGCAGTACGCGCGTCATGGCAAGGACAGGGCCGTGCGAATCAAGTTGAGCAGGAAGCCGCGGACTTCTTCGCTCCGAAGGAGGACCACCAATAGCCCTGCGAGCCCCACTGCGGCGAGGGTGGCGATGGCATACTCGGCCGTGGCCATACCGCTCTCCGAGCCAGGAAGCATTTCCCGTGTCCGGAGACGTTCATGGCTCCTCCACAGGCTCCTCCGATGATGCCGCCCTGGTCGCCTCCGCAATGTGCCCTGATCCCGGATTTCCCCTGGGTCCCGCAGGGCCAGCGCACCGTGTGACGTGGTGAGCTGAAGGTCCGCACCAGTGGCCCGGAAGCCCGCGTCTCCAAAGCCGGAATCCGTGAATTCTTCGAGTTCAAACTGCTCGATTCCAAAGGTCCTCATTCTTTGCTTCCCGCTAACGGCGGCTCGATCCATCGAGGCTCGATCCTGGCCAGCAGCACGGCGGCCCTGGCGGCGGCCGGATTCGGCCTTGAAGAGTGTTCTCACTGTGGGTTCCTTTCAAAAAAAGCCAGCGGGTCCGCCGACTGATTCGACTCTTCCGTGGCTCGGTGCTGCCTGTAAGAAGGGGAATCCTCCAAGTGGATAACCCCTCACGATCAGCAGGATGTGGAGGGAGAGTGGGCGCTATTCGCAGCCCACTCTGTGCCGATCATCATGTCTGTGCCGACCATCGTGGACAGGTCATCCGACGGGAAGCATGGCGATCAAGACAGGCACGATCCCCAGGCATATGAAGGCCGGCAGTGAGCACAGGCCCAGAGGTACTACCAGTTTCACGCCCAAGGCAGCGGCTCGCTTCTCCGCAGCCCGGAACTGTTCGCGCCGTTCCCTGGCCGCTTGTGCGTAGAGGATCGATGCCGAGGGTGCGCCGGTTAGGGCTGCGAAAGCCAGTGCATCCTTGAGACGGACCACCTCGGGCGCGTGCTGGGTGTGGGTCCGCCACGCCGTCTCCCAATCCGCGCCGATGGCCAGCGCGGCCACAACTGGCCTGAGCGACCGCTTGATGGGTGGTGATGCACACGCGGAGATGAGTTCCAGTGCCCTCCCGATTCCAGCTCCGGCGTCGAGCATTGACGCCATCAGTTCCAGCATCATCGCGGTGTCTCGGAGACCGTCGGACGGACCTTTCGGATCAGGAGGATCCGTTGGGGCTGGCCCTTCCCCGGCAGCCGTCCGCGTTCGGAGGTCCAGAGTACCGGCCGGACCACGGCGGGAGGAGCGCGTCAGTGACGTGGCGTCGGCATTCCGGATCAGCACGCGCGCCCTGGCACGCGTCGGCCCGGTGAACCACACGAAAGCCGCCAAACCCAGGACGACGATGATCACCAGCACCAGCGCCCCGGGCATCACGCACTCCCGGCTGCGGAGGCCACCAGCCGTGAGGACCACACGCGGCCGGCCACGGTAAGGAGGAGACCGGTGGCGAAGGTGGCAACTCCCAGGACGTTGTCCAGCAGGATTCCCAACGGGTCCACGCCCAACGCCATCCCCAGCACCAGCCCGAACACCGGAAGCCAGGACAACAGCTTGACTGTGGCTTTTGGTCCGGCGAGCGCGGTTTGCCGTGCGGCCTCTGCGTCTTCTTCGGCTTCCAACTGGGCGGCAAAACGGGTAAGGAGGTCAGCAAGCGGGCAACCGCTGGTTTCTGCCACCTCCAAGCACGCCGCCAGTTCCATCCAGACACGTCGTTCAGAGCTTCCACGCCGGGGATATGTCCGGGCGGCAGTATCCCGGATGGCTTCAGCCGCAGAATTTCCCAAGCTGGATGCTGACCTGGCTGCGGCCACAACCAGCAGCGACTCCTGGCTGAGTGCGGCAGTCGCCGGTTCTGTCTCTGTGTCCGGGCCGCCATCTTTGATCAACCGTGAGCCATGGACCATCCAGAGTTCCTCCCACAGCCGGGACGTTCCCCGCCCACCACGCAGCAAGGCCGCCAACTGTTGTACCAGCACCACAAGCGGCAAGGGCTCAGTTCGCTTTCGCCGCCAGCGGTGACGAAAGCTCACACCCGAACGGGCACGGAGGGCGGCACCAGTCCCTCCTCCAGGCTTTCCCAAACTTTTCCGTACACGTCGGCCATCAACACAACGGCCCCGGAAGTGCTGCCAGGCCGCGAGTCCTGCAACCAGGACGAACGCGCCGATCATAGTGCGTCCACTGACCACGTCTCAGCTGATGTACCCGGCGCCCCACCAGAGCCGGACCAGTCGAAACCGGCGGGCAACGCCGGATCGAGCCGTCGGGCAAGGGCAGGCCACGCGGGCCCACACGTCATTCCTGTCGGATGCCAGCGGAGGGCGGAGACCACCTTCTGGCCTTCGGAAGTGTCAGTCAGTACCCCTATGGAAGCCACCTTCCGTCCAGTGGAGGTCCGGTCCACGTGAATGACGACGTCCAGGGCACTGGAAACCTGCAGCCGAACGGCTTCAGCGTTCAACCCCGCCAGCGCACCGAGGGCCACCAACCGAGCGGGCACGGCCTCTGCCGCGTTGGCATGGATGGTCCCGCCACCGCCTGTATGCCCGGTATTGAGGGCCGTCAGCAGTTCACGGACTTCAGCCCCACGGCATTCCCCGACGATCAGCCTGTCCGGCCGCATGCGCAACGCCTGGCGGACCAGTTCGCCGAGATCCAGCGCACCCCCGCCCTCGAGGTTTCCGTGCCGGGATTCGAGCGTCACCACGTGGGGGTGGACGGGATTGAGTTCGGCGGCGTCCTCGATCAGGACCAAGCGCTCCGTTGGGAGGCTCAGGCCGAGCAGGGTGGACAGCAGGGTGGTCTTCCCCGAGCCGGTAGCGCCGCTGATCAGAAAACTCAGTCTTTGGCTCATGATGGCCCTCAGAACCCACTCACATTGCTCGGAGAACATACCGCTTTGCCTCAATTCCGGCAGGGTAAATACGTTCTCGCGGCGGATACGGATGGAAAGAAGGGTTCCGGTGGTGGATATCGGTGAGAGGACCGCGTGCACCCGGTAACCGCCGTTGAGGCGCACGTCTACACAGGGCGACCCATCATCCAACCGACTGCCACCGGCCGACACCAGCCGGGAGGCCAGGGACCTGATCTGTTGCTCGGTGTCGAAGTGCACCGATGACCTTTCCAGCCCCTGTCCACGGTCCAGCCAGACGGAGTTGGGGCCGTTGACAAAAATGTCTGTCACCGCCGGATCCTGGGCCAACTGTTGGAGTGGGCCCAGCCCGTTCAGCTCGGCGTTGATGGACTCGGCGGCTTCCAAGGCACCGGCAGTGCCGAGCAGCCTGCCACTTGCCTGAACCGCCGCTGCCACTGTGGACGGCGTGACTGGTCCGTTGCCGGCCAGCACAGACTCCCGCACGGTTTCAAGGAGCAGGGAATCAAGTTTCCGGCCCTGCCTGCGTCGCGTTCCCTCGAACGGGTTCACTGGATACCACCGTCGAATCCCAGGACGGACAAGGCGAAACGGTTGACCGGCCTGCGTCGACCGAATTCAAGGATCCGACCCAACTCGGTACCGGCTGCCACGCCCCTTACCTCGGGGAGGACGCCCAACAGTGGCAGTCCCAGTGACTCGGCTATGAGGCCGGCATCCACGGAGGAAGCACTGCTGCCACGGACCACCAACCCTGCGTCGATGGGCGGGAGCTCGTTCAAGATGCGCCCTGCCGCTACTGCGGATTTGAGGTGGGCCTTGGCGAGCAGGACCATTCTGTCGCAGTCCCACGCAAGGTTCCGCACTCCTTCTCCGCTCCGCCCTATGTCCACAAGGATGAGTTCAAAGCTGCGGCGTGCGGCGTCCATTACCGCGGCTACTGCACGCGTGTCCGGGCTGTGGATCGCGTCCCGTGTCCCGGGCCACGACAAGTAAGCGAAACCTCCCGCGAAGGGCAAGGAATCCCGGAACTGCGCGGGATCTATGCTGCCGCGGGTTTCGGAGAAGTCGGGCCACCGGAGTCCGGGGATGTCCTCGGCTGTAACAGCCAGTTCAAGGCCGCCGCCCCAAGGATCGCCGTCGATGAGCATAGTGCTTACTCCGTAATCGGCGGCCGCTTGGGCCAGCCAGATGGCCGTAGTGGTTGCCCCCGCGCCGCCACTGCCACCGATGATGCCCATGACCATGCCCCCGGGATCTGGAGACCCGGACATGCTGAGGTGTTCGGCCAGCCAGGCCGCAGCTTCGGGAAGAACGGCGACCCGTTCAGCGCCCAGGGCAGCGGCCAGCTCCCAGAGACCGTCGCCGTCGCAAGCCCTGCCCAACAGCACCGTGGGCGAGCGACGCCGAGGGGGTAACTCACGGACATCGCTGCCCACCAAAACAACGTCGGCACTGTCCCAACCGTGCACAGCTTCGGTCACATCGATAGCTGTCGCGAGGCTTCCACCAGCGGCTGCGACAATCCGTTTGGCCTCTTCCTGCAGGTAGGGGTCTGCAGAGACGAGCAAAATACCGGCAGTATCGTGTGGGACCCAAGTTCCGTCCATGTCCGGTTCCAATGGCTTGCTGATGGGTTGCCTGTGCCGGCGATCTCTCTTGCTCATGGATCCACGATGGTGGACACGGCGAAACACCATAAGGGGCTGAAGCCCGTATGTGCACAACGTGGACTCGGCCCCTTGGCCTGACCCCGACTGTGGAGGAAGAGTGCCACGACAGCACCACATACAGGGCAGAATGGAGATCATGTATTTGCTGCTCGCCGCCCACCCGGAAGGCGCAGCCATACAAAGGATCTCCCCCACAGGAAAAGCCACGGCGGATCCGCGCGTCGTCACCCGCGGTGACTTGGCCGGCGTCGTGCGTGAATTCGAAGCCCAGCGGCCGCGCTGGGTGTGGTATCGCGCCACGGACTGGTATCCGGAACTGCTGGCGCACGGCGTGGAGCTGGAGCGATGCCACGACCTGGCGCTGTGCGGGGCAATCCTGGCGCACTCGGAGTTCACGGCACACACGGACTACGCGCGGCACGCGGTCAAGCTCACCCAGGATGATGACACCGGGCCGTCACGCGCCCTCCAGCCCCCGCCGCCTCCAGCGGACCAAGGCGCCCTGTTCGAGGACCTGTCGCCGTCCAACCCCAAAGCAGGGCTGGCCGAACTCAGGGAGGAGTTCTCAGCCCAACAGCATGCGGTCGCCCAGGTCACCACGGACGAGCAGCGAAAGCACCGCCTTCAACTGCTCCTCGCCGCAGAATCAGCCTGCGCCATCATCGCAGTTGAAATGCAACACGCCGGCGTCCCTTGGCACGAAGAGCTGCATCAGCAGATCCTCGCCGACGTCCTGGGCCCCCGGCCGCCAATGGGACACCGGCCTCCGGCCCTTGAAGCGCTCTGCGCAGAACTCCGGCACATTCTCAACTCCCCGACCCTGAATCCGGACTCGCCGCAGGACCTCATGCGCGCCCTGCACCGGAACGGGATCGAGGTGAAGAGCACGCGCCAATGGGAACTCCAGGAATCGAAGCACCCGGCCATCCAGCCCTTGCTTGCCTACAAGAAACTCTCCCGCCTTCACACGGCCAACGGCTGGGCATGGCTGGATGCGTGGGTGCGGGATGGACGGTTCCACCCCGAATACGTCGTGGGCGGTGTGGTGTCCGGCCGCTGGGCCTCGCGGGGCGGCGGAGCCTTGCAGATCCCGCGCAATATCCGCGGCGCGGTCCATGCCAATCCCGGCCACAAGCTCATCGTCGCCGATGCTTCGCAACTGGAACCCCGCGTATTGGTTGCATTGGCCCAGGACACGAAAATGGCCGAGGCCGCCCGCGACAAGGATCTCTACGCCGGCATCGCCGCGCAGGGTTTCGGCGGTGACCGGGCGAAGGCCAAGATCGCACTGCTGGGTGCTATCTACGGTGCCACCACCGGTGAATCGGGCAGGCTCATGCCCCAGCTGACGCGCACCTATCCGCGTGCCGTCGGGTTCGTGGAGCAGGCGGCCCGCGAGGGCGAAGGCGGCCGAACGGTGACAACACGGCTCGGCCGAAGCAGTCCACCGCCGTCGGCAGGCTGGCTGCGAAGCCAGCAATCCACCACTGCGGAAGAACAGCGCCGCGCGGATAACCTGGCCCGCTCCCGTGGCCGGTTCACCCGCAACTTCGTAGTCCAGGGCTCGGCTGCTGAATGGGCGGCATGCTGGCTCGCTGAATTACGACGGCGGTTGCGGGCCATGCGTGCCGAAGGCTCACCTTCCGGGGAGCTGGTCTTCTTCCTGCACGACGAAGTGATGGTTCACGCCCCGGACGACGCGGTGGAAGCCTGTATCCAAGCCATCGAAGAGGCAGCCGCCGCGGCCAAGGAGCTCATGTTCGGACGTATCCCGGTCGAATTCCCGGTGAGTGTCGCCGTCGTCGAATCCTACGACAAGGCGAAGTAGCGGCACAGTACCCACAACCTCGTGGACTATCCAGTCATATGAGGCCCAATGACCGGTACCGCCAAGTAACTTTTGTTCTCCCTCGGTTCTGGCTACTTTCACTATGTGGATACATCGCTGGTCCACGTATGTGTGCAAGGAAGCATAAGGGGGAGCATCAATGGCTGGCAGGTTCGAAATTCTTATGGAAAACGACGAAACGTACCGGTTTCGCCTGACCGCGGCCGACGGAACCGTCGTGGCCGAATCACCCACATTCAGGCACCTTGAGGATGTCATTGCAGGCATCAACGCCGTCCGCGAAAATGCCGCGACTGGACTGGTAGTGGACCGTTCGACGGCGGGACGCAGGGCCGCCTGACACACTGCCGGCGTTACAGGAGATCGACGTCGCGGAGTTTTTCCGTGTCCCAGGGAACAGTCCAGCCGAGTTCATCAAAGAGCCCGCTCAGGACCATGCCTGTAAAGCCCCAGACCAGTACGCCGTTCACGGTGAAGCCGGGGCTGGTGTAAGTGCGTCCGAAACGGGAAATGGTGGCCGTGACCCGGTTGACGGGATCCAGGAGGTCGCGCACCGGCACCCTGAATACCTGCGCGGATTCGGCGTAGTCGACTACCCGGACCGGCGACGGCGCGTCCCACCAGCCCAGCACCGGTGTCACACGGAAATTACTGCGGATCAGTCCAAGCTCTGGGATGGTGCCGAGAACGCGGACACCGCTGGCGTCCAGCCCGGTTTCTTCCACGGCTTCCCGCAACGCCGCAGCCACCACCGACTCATCCTCCGGGTCCACCATGCCGCCGGGGAAGGCTACCTGCCCTGGATGGTCGTCGAGGGTGTGTGCCCGCTCCAGCAACAGGACGTCGAGGTCGGCCGGGGCTATGGGGCGCCCGGACTCAGCCGGCACGTCATCCAACACGCCAAAAAGCATGAGTACAGCAGCGGGCCGGTTGGTCTCCGGGATGACGGGAAGCCTCTCCCACAGGGCAGAGTGCTGCTGTTCGCCTGCTTCGAAGCGGGTCACCAGCGCCGACAATTCCTCTAGCGCGGTCACCCGGGCCTCCTTTGCGATTCCATACGGATTTCCGCGGCGCGGTGGGTCTCCGCCAAAAGCTGCTCCAGCAGTGCCTCATTGCCCGGGGCGAGCTCGTACTTCAGGAGCTTGGCTGCTTTGACCGGATCAGTCTCGCCGTCTCCGTAGCTGGGACAGAGACTGGCCACCGGGCAGGCACCGCATGCAGGTTTCCTGGCATGGCAGACCCTTCTGCCGTGGAAGACCACCCGATGCGACAACATGGTCCAATCCTTGGGTTCGAACAGTTCCGCGACGTCGAACTCAATCTTCACGGGATCATCCGAGGCCGTCCATCCGAAGCGCCGTGCCAGTCGTCCGAAGTGCGTGTCCACGGTGATCCCGGGGACTCCAAAGGCATTTCCGAGGACCACGTTGGCCGTTTTCCGTCCGACGCCAGGCAGCGTCACCAGGTCCTCCAGCCTGCCCGGGACCTCGCCGTCGTACTCATCCACCAGCCTGTTGCTCAGTGCCAGGACGTTCCGCGCTTTTGCCCGGAAGAAGCCGGTGGGCTGAAGGATGGTCTCCAGTTCCACGGGATCAGCCTCCGCCATGGCCCGCGCATCCGGGTACCGGGCAAACAGGATCTTGGTGACCTGGTTGACCAACACATCGGTGGTCTGGGCTGACAGGACCGTGGCAACCACCAGTTCAAACGGGTTGCGGAAATCCAGCTCCGCATGCGCGTACGGATACTTTTCCGCCAAGACCCGGTTGATCTTGCGGGCCCGGCGTTTGAGTGCGAGCAGCGAACCAGCTTCAGCCATGGCCACGGGATCCCTGCTTAGCCGCGTTCGATGTTGCTGAGCTCCCGAAGAACCCCAACCTTGCCGTCGGTGTCCTGCACCAGGAATTCATGGCCCCGGTCCTCCAGCGCGAGCACCCAGCCACCGGGTTCGATGGTGAAGGCAGGAGCTCCCGAGCGTTCGTCGTACGCGGTCCTGGGCTGGGCCACAGCAAACCAGAATGCCTCATAGTGCGGGGAATCGGATTCTTCCGGACGGCTGGCCGGGTCCACGGTGGCACCGATCGAGTCGCTGACTCTCCGGGTGTCGCCGGAAACGATGGGAGTGGCCATGGTGGCAGCCCACGGTTGCTGGGCGGCAGTCTGCTGCGCTGCTGGTTGCGTGCCGTGCTGGGTAGTGGCAGGCTCAGTGGCCGCCGGGGACTCACCAGCTTCCGTCCCTGCCTCAGCACCCTTCTCAACCGCCTGCGCCGGAGTGGGCGCGGAAGACGGAGCGCCGGCCCCGTCCGATGCTGGGCTCGTTGCCGAACCAGCTGCTGAGGGGCTGCCCACGTCTGGCTTACTTTCAGTTGAAGGACGGCCGGCGGAAGACTGGCCTACCGGAGTGCTGCCTGTTGAGGCCACGTCCGCTGAATGCACGACGGCGGGAGCCTCCTTCGCGGCAGACGGTGCGGCTCCGTAGCTGGATGGCGGAGCGAACGGGCTGGAACCAGCGGCACCAGGACCTCCTGCAGCCGCCGTGGAGGCTGCGGGTTCCTTGGGCGCTTTGGGTGCTGCGGGCTTGCGGCTCGGCACAGCGGCTTCGCGGGCAACAACATGGGCCGGCGTTTCGGTGCGGCCCTTAAAATCAGCCGACAGCCACGGAAGGTGCGGAGCAAGGACCGTCGCGGCCAGGAGGCCCACGGAGCCGATCAGGCCCAGCAGGACGCCGCCGTTGAAGGAGTTGGCGATGGTCAGGAAGAAGAGCGGGAAAGCGAATGACGCGGTGACGGAAGCGAACTGGTCAACAGACAGCGAACCTACGCGAACGATGGTTCCCGGCTGCAATCTGCGGGCAACGAAAAGTGCCACCACAACCAACGGCAGAATGATGCCCAGCAGCAGGAAGAACAGGTTTCCAAGGTTCCAGAGGTTGTAACGCTCTCCGAACATGGGCAGCAGGGACGCGACGAACATCAGCAGCGTGGAGCCGAAGACCGTCAGGTCACGGATGGTGAACGGCCCTGCGACGGCGTCGTACTTGGTGGCGCCGTTCTTGGCAGCGTCGTTCTTGGCGGCGTCGTTCTTGGCGGCGTCAGGGTTCCCAGCAGCGTTGCCACCTGGTGTGGTGGCCGTTCCAGCCGTGGTGTCCGGTCCCGTCCGGGGTGAGTCGTGCGGGCCTGGGCTCAGCTGGTTCATCTATTTCTCCTTCGTACGGCGGCGTCTTGGGCAGTCCGGACAGGTGACCCCCGCAGGATTCCGCGGAAAACCGGCCACGCTCGAGGTGCGTCCCAAGACTTCTTCAGCCTATGCCACCCCACTGACAGGGTTCTAGCTGAAAACGGCCATCCGGCTTCGCCCACAGCAAACTCCAAGGTCCCTTACAGATAGTGACCGGCTTCGGCAGCGCATACTGCGGCGGGAGGGGGGCCGCCGTCGTGCGTCATGTAAACGGTTCCCGGCCGCCGGTGCCGCCATTCGTCGCTAAATTTGCGCCGCTCACTGGCGCGTTTGTGACGACGCACACGTAGGACCTTTCAAAGCGATAGTGTTGATGGCGGACAGCACTCTGCGGACCTTTCGGGGAGACGTTCGACGCCGACGACGGCCCGGGCGGGAACCTCGCGGCAGGTTCCGCGCAGCAAAGATCGATGAATGATGAGGTTCACCATGTCCCAGGACACCACCGGATCCACGGCCACCGCTGCAGCTTCAACTGCTCAGAACGGGGCACACGTCGAGGCGCTTGAAAATCTCCTCCACGAGAACCGCAAGTTCGCGCCTTCCGCAGACTTCGCCGCGAACAGCGTGACAAACGCGGACGCCTATAAAGAGGCAGAAGCGGACCGTCCCGCGTTTTGGGCCAAGCAGGCCCGTGAGCTGTTGACCTGGGACAAGGACTTCACCGAGGCCTTGGATTGGTCCAACCCGCCGTTCGCCAAGTGGTTTGTCGGCGGCGAGATCAACGCTGCGTACAACGCGCTGGACCGCCATGTGGAGAACGGCTTGGGCGACCGGGTCGCCATTTACTTCGAAGGCGAACCCGGGGACACCCGGACCTACACCTATGCACAGCTGACCGAAGAGGTGAAGAAGGCCGCCAACGCGTTTGAGTCCCTCGGCGTGGCCAAGGGCGACCGCGTGGCCGTCTACCTGCCCATGATCCCCGAGGCCGTCATCACGCTCCTTGCCTGCGCCAGGATCGGGGCCGTGCACTCCGTGGTCTTCGGTGGCTTCTCCGCTGACGCGTTGCGCTCCCGGATCGAGGACGCCGAGGCCAAGCTCGTCATCACGGCCGATGGCACCTACCGCCGAGGCAAGCCCAGCGCCCTGAAGCCCGCAGTGGACGAGGCCCTCTCCAAAGAAGGTCATACGGTCCAGAACGTTGTGGTGGTCAAGCGCAACGGCGAGGACGTCAACTGGGTGGAGGGCCGCGACCTCTGGTGGTCCGACACGGTTGATAAAGCCGACACCGAGCACACCGCCGTCGGGCATGACTCCGAGCACCCGCTGTTCATCCTCTACACCTCCGGTACCACCGGAAAGCCCAAGGGCATCCTGCACACCACCGGCGGCTACCTCACCCAGGGCGCCTACACCCACAAGGCTGTATTCGACCTCCACCCGGAAACGGATGTGTACTGGTGCACCGCAGACGTCGGATGGGTTACCGGCCACTCCTACGTCACCTACGCCCCGCTGATCAACGGCGCCACCCAGGTCATGTACGAAGGCACCCCCGATTCCCCTCACCAGGGCCGCTGGTGGGAAATCGTAGAGAAGTACAAGGTCTCCATCCTCTACACCGCGCCCACCGCAATCCGGACGTTCATGAAATGGGGCCGGGACATCCCGGACAAGTACGATCTCTCCTCCATCCGCGTCCTGGGCTCCGTGGGCGAATCCATCAACCCCGAAGCGTGGATGTGGTACCGCGACGTCATCGGTGCCAACGCCGGCAAGAACGGCGAAAAGAAGGAACACCCGGCACCGATCGTGGACACCTGGTGGCAGACCGAAACCGGCGCACAGATGATCGCCCCGCTTCCCGGCGTCACAGCCACCAAACCCGGCTCGGCCCAGGTCCCACTGCCCGGCATCGCCGTAGACGTAGTGGACGAAGCCGGCCAGCCAGTAGCCAACGGTGAAGGCGGCTACTTGGTTGTCCGCGAACCGTGGCCGTCCATGCTGCGAGGCATCTGGGGCGACCCCGAGCGCTTCAAGGACACCTACTGGTCCCGCTTCGAGGCCATGTACTTCGCCGGCGACGGTGCCAAGAAGGACGAGGACGGCGACGTCTGGCTCCTGGGCCGCGTGGACGACGTCATGAACGTCTCCGGCCACCGCCTGTCCACTACGGAGATCGAGTCCGCACTGGTCAGCCACCCGTCCGTGGCTGAAGCAGCCGTGGTGGGTGCCGCTGACGAGACCACCGGACAGGCCGTGGTGGCGTTCGTCATCCTTCGCGGTGACGCCGTGAACAACGGCGACGAAACCGTCCTGGAACTGCGCAACCACGTGGGCAAGGAAATCGGCCCGATCGCCAAGCCCAAGCAGCTGCTGATCGTCCCGGAACTTCCCAAGACCCGCTCCGGCAAGATCGTCCGACGCCTTCTGAAGGACATCGCAGAAGGCCGCGACACCGGCGACGCCACCACACTGGCAGACCCCGGCATCATGCAGCAAATCGCGGAATCGCTCCGCAAGTAAGTAGTGGACGACGGCGCCGCTCACCTCCCGGGGTGAGCGGCGCCGTCGTGCGTTAATGCAGGTGCGTGACGCTTGAGTGAGGACGCCGCGACCCGATGAGCCGCCGGGCGGACGGGCCGCGTCCTAGACTGGAGCCAGACTCAGCCCCCTGTTTGACGAAGTTCCAGAAAGGCCCTGATGCTTCAGGCAGCACGCCACTCCGCCATCATCGACGCCGTCCAGCGTGAGCGCGTGGTCCGGGTCTCTGACCTCGCGCAATTGTTGGGGGTCTCCCCCATGACCGTCCGGCGGGACATCGAAGCACTGGAGGAATCCGGCCGCGTGGAACGTATCCATGGCGGAGCCAAGCTGCCCGGTGATGCAAGCACCCATGAACCGGGCTTTGAGCTGAAGTCCACGCAGCTTACCGCGGAGAAGCATGCCATTGCCGTCGAGGCTGCCTCGATGGTCCAAGAAGGCATGGCGATCGGACTCAGCGCCGGAACCACCACGTGGGCCCTTGCCCAGGAACTGGTCCACGGCCCCCGCATTACTGTGGTCACCAACTCCATCAGGATCGCCGACCTCTTTCATCACGGGTCCTCATCAGGGCCCGCCCGGTTCGGCTCCACAGTGATCCTGATCGGCGGCGAGCGCACACCGTCGGACGCGCTGGTGGGTCCCATTGCCACCTCTTCGCTCAAGCAACTTCACCTGGACGTCCTGTTCCTGGGAGTCCACGGCATGGATGCCCAGGCCGGCTTCACCACCCCGAACCTGCTGGAAGCAGAAACTGACCGGGCTTTCATGACGTCCGCACGGAGCACCGTTGTGTTGGCCGACCACAGCAAGTGGGGCGTGGTGGGCATCGCTTCGATCGCCCAGTTGGAAGAGGCCGACGAGCTGATCACCGATTCGCTGCTGGGCGAGGACGCCCGACGCGTGCTGGCCGAGAATGTGGCCAAGTTGAGGATCGCCGGAGTCTAACCCAGCCACCTGCGTCTCATACCCCGGGTGGAGGCGTGGCCGCAGAGTTCAGCCGCGGGACTGACGCCGGCGGAGGTGCCCTTCGGGGAAGCTGGATTTATGAACGCCATCCTCCACGCCCAGCAACTCACCAAGCATTACCCCGGCAGCATTGCGCTGGACCACGTCGACTTCACCGCGAACTCCGGCGAATCCATCGCGATCATCGGACCCTCCGGTTCGGGCAAGACCACCCTGCTGCACTGCCTCGCCGGAATTTTGAGGCCCGACGCCGGTTCGATCACCTTGAACACGCCAACGGCACCTTTGCGCCTGGATACCCTGGGCGACGCAGCGTTGTCCCGCCTGCGCAGGGAAGAGTTCGGCTTCGTGTTCCAGCAGGGCATGCTCCTCCCGGAACTGACCGCCGTGGAGAACGTTGCACTGGCGCTGATGCTCAACGGCACAGACCGCACAACCTCCGAGTCCCGGGCTGCCGAGTGGCTTGGAGCGTTGGGCCTTGCCGGCATGGAGCAGCGCCGCTTGGGCGAGCTGTCCGGCGGACAGGTCCAGCGGGTAGCCATCGCCCGGGCACAAGTCACGGGCGCCCGGGTTGTCTTCGCCGATGAGCCCACCGGCGCCTTGGACTCGACCACGTCCAATGAAGTCCTGGACGTCCTGCTTCGCTCGGTGGCAGCCAACGGTCGCACGTTGCTGGTAGTCACCCACGATCCCAACGTGGCAGCCCGATGCCAGCGCGTGGTCGAGTTGCGCGACGGCAGAATCGTGGCGGACAGCGGCAGAACCGCCCAGCCAGGGTCACCCGCTCAGCCGGGCACCACCCCCGCTGCACCGGTTGCCACGGCGGCACCGTCCACCCACAACTTCAAGGGTGCCTTCAATGTCTAGCCTCTCCATGGCCCTCAGGCTCACCCCGTACCTTGCGCGGAGCAACGGCAGCAGCCTCCGCGAAACAGGCCTCCGCGACGCCGGCCTGCCGGTCCTCGCTTTCGGAACCGTCACGGCCCTACTGCTCACTGTTGCCGGCGGCTCGCAGGTTTTCTGGTCCTGGTCCGACGACATCGCAGGCACTTACCAAGCGCTCGCCGTCGTCGCCATGGTCTTGCTCATCATCCCGCTCCTGACGCTGGGCGCCTCGGCCGCGCGACTGGCCGCCCGCCGTCGTGATGACCGCTTGGCTTCCTTGCGCCTGCTGGGCGCCAACAGCGCCACCGTGGTGTGGATGACCGTCATCGAGTCCACAGTGCTCGCGGCGGTGGGAGCGCTGGCGGGCGCGGGACTATACGCGTGCGTTGCACCGTTCCTCGGCCTGATCCAGTTCCGCGGCCAAGCCATAGGCGGCCATGCTTGGCTGTCCGTGCCCTCCATCCTCGGTTGCATCCTGGGCGTCTGCGTGCTGGCCGCTGCGAGCGCCGCCCTTGGACTGCGGAAAGTCGTGGTCACCCCGTTGGGCGTCAGGACCAGGCAAACGGCCGACGGCGCGCATTGGGTTCGCGGACTCATCGCCGCTGTCGTGGTGGTGGTCGGAGTCATCGCGATGGGCATGCTCAGCAGCTTTGGTGCGTTCATCGTCATCATCGCGGTGATGGGCGGCTGCTTTGGCTTGGCACTGCTCGCCTTGAACCTGATGGGTCCTTGGATCCTGCGGTTGCGCGCGTCCTCGCAGCTCAAGCGGGCCAAGCGACCCGAGCAGCTGCTGGCCGCCCGGACAGTTCTGGAGAGCCCCAAGGAATCGTGGCGGCAAGTTGGGGGCGTCGCGATGACCAGCTTTGTGGGGGTGTTCGTGGGCGTCGGCATGGCTGTGGCCGACACCATGGGCGGCAGCGCCACGGATGAGACGGCGTTGTTGGTGCGGGACATCAACACCGGCGTGATGATCACCCTGTTGGGTTCATTCCTGATGGTGGCCTGCTCAGCCGGCGTGAACCAGGCGGCAGCAGTTCTTGACCGGGCGTCCACCTTGGTGGCCCTGGACCGGGTGGGCATGCCGCGCAAACTCATGGTGGCTGCGCGGGTCAAGGCCGTCATGTCCCCGCTGTTCCTGGTGGCCGGCATCTCTGCGGCTGCTGCGGCCGCGCTGGTCCTGCCGTTGACGGGCATGGTGTTGTTGACCCAGCCCGTGGTGTTCCTGACCATCGGCGGAGTGTTCGCCGCCGGTTTCCTGCTGGTCCGGCTGGCCGTCGCTGCCGGGACAGCGCAGATCAGCCAGGTGCTGGCCCGCCCGGAGCGTTACGCGAGCATGGACTCCTGACCCGACCGTCCGCCGTCGCAACCTCCCGCGGGCTATTTGCAGCCGCAGGACTGTCGGATGATCAGCTCGGTGGGCAGGATGTGGTGCTGTGGTTCCTCGGCGCGGCCCTTGCCTACCAACGCACGAACGGCGGCTTCGGCCATCAGTTGGACCGGCTGCGCCACCGTAGTCAGTGCGGGCCAACTGTATTCGGAGTCCAACGACCCATCGAAGGACACCAGCGCCATGTCCTCGGGCACCCGGACTCCGGCCTCGTGGAAGGCCCGGAGGATGCCGATGGCCTGCATGTCGTTACTGGCAAAGATCGCAGTGGGCCGGTTGGCCATGGACAGGAATCGCTTGCCCACTTCGTAGCCGCCGGGCCGGGTGAACGGACTGTGCAGCATAGGGCCATCCGGCAGGCCCGCTTCACGCAGCGTGGCCAGCCAGCCAACTTCGCGTCCGTCCAGTTGATTGCCGGTGTTGGTGCCGATGGCCAGGCCGATGTTCGTGTGTCCATGGCCTATCAGGTGCTGGACAGCGGCACGGCCGCCAGCTTCCAAGTCCACGCCAACGCTGGCGAAACCCGGCGGGGATCCTGCGTTGTTCAAGAGGACTGACGGGATTTCCGAGGCCTCCAACTCCGTGACGTCGGGGTCGAACACACAGCTGGCCAGAAACACGCCGTCCACCTGGCGTGCGGCCAGGGTCCGGATATTCTTCCGCTCGCGGGTCAGGCTGCCATCCGAGTTGGTGAGAACCATGCCGTAGCCCAAGTCCGATGCCGCTTCTTCCACGGCATGGGCCAGATGCGTGAAGAACGGGTTGGTGTTGTCCGGCACCACAACGCCGATTGTCTCGCTGGAACCGAGCTTCAGTGCCCGCGCCGCAGCGTTGGGCCGGTACCCCAGCACACGGATGGCATCACGCACTTTGGCTTCCGTGGCGGGGGCAACGTTCTTGGGCCCACCGTTCACCACATAACTCACGACGGCGGTACTCACCCCGGCGTACCGGGCCACGTCTTTGCGTGTAACCGGGCCGCGCGGGGTTTGTACTGCTGTTGTTGTCATGAGGTAAATGCTAGCTACTCCACAGGAGCATCACCGAAGTCGCGGATGGGGAGCCGTTCCCCATCACGAAGTGCGGATTCGTGGGCGACGATCCCGGGGAGGGTGAAGCGGGCCGCCACCCAGGCGTTGACCGGTGGAAGCGTCCGGTTGTTCACCGCCGTCACAAAGTCGTCCACCAGGAATTGGTGGCTGCCTTCGTGCCCGTTGGGTGCGCCCAGGAACTCGTCGGGCAAACGGGACTGATCGTGAACCGGCGCAAGGCCTGAGATGAAGGCGTCGCGCAGTTCCGGCGCCACGTCTGCCAGGGAGGGATCATCGGCGGACATGGTCGGTTTGGTTTCCACCTGCTCGGATACGTCCTGCACGGAAGACTTGTCCTGCCACACGGTGGTGGTGGCGAGTTGTTCAAAGCTGGCCTCCGTGCCAAAGAAACGGAAGCGTGATTCCCGGATGTGCGAGGGGTAGCCGACGCGGCGCATCTCATTGGTGCGCATCGCGCCGCCGTCGTTCATTTCGAACAGCGCCGTGGCGTTGGAAAAGTCGTTGGCGAACATGCTGACTTCCTTGTCGAAGACACCGTCGCCGCGCTGGTCCTTCACTCCGATGCAGCTGACACTGACCGCGTGTCCGGGAACAGCGCCAAGGACACCGCCGATTGCGTGGGTCGGGTAAAGCATGGGCGGGTAGCTGGCAGTTTTCTTCCAATGCTCTCCGCCGCTGTACTGGTAGGCCTCGTAGAATCCCAGGTCCATGTCGTGGACGTAGTCGCCCTCGGTGTAGAAGATCCTGCCGAATTTGCCGGCGGCGTGCTGCTGGCGGGCGAACACGGTGGCGGGGTTGTAATAGCTGGTCTCCCCCATCGCATACACAAGCTTGGTCTCCCGTACGGCTTCGATGATCCGGGCGATTTCTTCTTCGGAAATGGCCATCGGCACGGCTGAATAGACGTGCTTTCCAGCGCGCAGGGCACGCTCGACCAAGGGCCCGTGGGTCCACCGCTGCGTGAAGATGGCAACAGCATCGACGTCGGACTCCAACAACTCCTCAAAGCTGCCCTTGACGCCGTCCAGGCCCCAGCGTTCCTGGGCTGCAGCTGCACGTTCGGGGAGTTCATCCACTGCGTAAACCGCACTGACGCCCGGGTGGAGCTTGAACAAGTGCGCGAACTGGCTGCCGAACTGCCCGACACCCACAACACCGATCGAAAACGTCATTGTTTGCCTTTCCTGAAGCTGCAGGCGCAGCTTGCGAAGCGTCCCTTTTTGGGTTCCACATGAGTCTTCCACCGCGATCTACACGAGTCAACAAAAGAAACAGATTCGAACAATTTTCACCAAAATTTGCAGTCACGTCTTGCGCTTGCCAAATCTACTCGTGTAGATTCGCCTCCAGTTGTTACCCACATCACAGTCAGGAAAGGGTCGACGATGACCACGCTAACCAAGCAACCCGGGAAGGCTTCGGGGCGTTCCGGAGACAGCCACGGGCGCAAGCTCCAACCGGCCAAACGCAGCATGACCAGCCGCCTCGGCGACCTGAAAATCGCTCTCTTCTTCATCTTCCCGGCCGTGATCGGCTTCGTAGCTTTCTTCCTGGTCCCCACCATCCGCGGCATTTACCTCAGCTTCACGGAATACAGCATCCTGGGTGAACCCACCTGGATCGGGATCAAGAACTACACCGCGATCTTCGCCGATGAACTGTTCTGGAACGCCATGGGGGTCACCCTCCAGTACGTCGGCCTCAACATCGGATTCCAGACCGTCATTGCCTTGGGTCTGGCCTTGCTGATGCACCGGGTTGCCAAATCCACGTTCGTCCGCGGGGCACTGTTGCTCCCCTTCTTGGTGGCCAACGTCATCGTCGCCCTCCTTTGGTTCTGGATGCTTGACTACCAGCTGGGCATCGTAAATGAAGTCATGAGCTGGGTGGGACTTCCCCGCGTCGCCTTCTTCGGCAGCGAACAATGGGCCATCCCCACCATCGCGTTCGTGAACGTGTGGCGGCACATGGGCTACACCGCGCTCCTGATTTTCGCCGGGCTGCAAGCCATCCCCAACCACCTCTATGAGGTTGCAAACCTCGACGGCGCGTCCCCCACCAGGACGTTCTGGAGCGTCACCATGCCGCTGCTCCGCCCCGTGTTGGTGTTGGTGTTGGTAGTCACTGTGATCGGTTCCTTCCAGGTGTTCGACACTGTGGCCGTCACCACCAACGGTGGCCCCGTCAACGCCTCCCGCGTGATCCAGATGTACATCTACCAAAAAGCCTTCGGCGAGTCCGACTTCGGCTACGCCTCCGCCCTGTCCGTGATCCTCTTCGTCGTTCTCGCCCTGGTGGCCTTCGTGCAAATGAAGTTCCTCAAGGGCAATGAATCGGACCTGGACTAAGCCGGATGTGGACTAAGGAAACCGCCATGACTACCTCAACCATTTCGCGTAAGAAGCCCCTCAACTGGCGCCGGATCGGCGCGTGGGTGCTGGTCGCCGTCGCCCTCGCCATCACCATCGCACCGTTCCTGTGGATGCTGCGGACGGCATTGTCGAGCAACAGCGCGCTGGCCTCCAACGCCGGAAACCTCCTGCCGGCCGATTTCAGCTGGGGCGCGTTCAAACGCGTACTTGGCCTGCAAACCACCGAAGAAGCGATAGCCGACGGCGGCTCCGGTGCGGCCATCAACTTCTGGCTTTACCTGCGCAACTCCATCATCTTCGCCACCATCACCACGGCCGGCCAGGTGTTCTTCAGCGCGATGGCCGCCTACGCCTTCGCACGGTTGCGTTGGCCAGGCCGGAACAAAGTGTTCGCCATTTTCCTGACCACCATGATGGTTCCCCCGATCTTCACTGCCCTGCCCAACTTCCTGATGATCAAGAACCTCGGGCTGCTGAACACCATGGCCGGAATGTCCCTGCCGTTCCTGTTCATGACGCCCTTCGCCATCTTCTTCCTGCGGCAGTTCTTCCTGAGCATGTCCCGCGAGGTGGAGGAAGCGGCAATGCTCGACGGCGCCAAGCACCTGCGCATTTTCTTCCAGATTGTGCTTCCCAACGCCGCCGCCCCCATCGCCACCCTGGCGCTGCTGACCTTCATCGGTCAATGGAACGAATACTTCTGGCCGCTGCTGGTGGGCCAGGACGAGAACGTCCGCGTGCTCACCGTGGGTCTGAGCGTCTTCAAATCGCAGTCCCCGCAAGGCGCCCTGGACTGGTCCGGGCTCATGGCCGGAACCCTCGTGGCTGCGCTGCCGATCTTCCTGTTGTTCATCGCCTTCGGCAAGAAGGTAGTCAACTCCATCGGATTCTCCGGAATCAAGTAACCCCTCTGTAAAACCCCTGAAAGGTTCGCTATGAAGAAAACCCTCGGCGTCGCCGCTGCTGCCGCCGCCATCGCCCTGACCCTGTCCGCCTGTGGCGGTTCCTCCCCTGCTTCCACCGATGCCAAGGGTGAGATCAACTATTGGCTCTGGGACGCCAACCAACTCCCTGCGTACCAGCAATGCGCGGACGATTTCACCAGGGCCAACCCGGACATCAAGGTCAAGATCACCCAGCGCGGGTGGGACGACTACTGGACCACCCTGACCAATGGCTTCGTGGCCGGAACAGCACCTGACGTCTTTACCAATCACCTCTCCAAATACCCCGAGTACGCAGCCAAGAAGCAGTTGCTCTCCCTGGATGAGGCTGTGGAGAAGGACGGCATCAAGCTGGACGCGTACACCAAGGGACTCCCGGAGCTTTGGGTAGGCCAGGATGGCAAGCGCTACGGCCTTCCGAAGGACTGGGACACCGTGGGCCTGTTCTACAACAAGGCCATGACTGACGCCGCCGGAATCACTGCGGAGCAAATGGCTTCGCTTGATTGGAACCCGAAGGATGGCGGCAGCTACGAGAAGACCATCGCCAGGCTGACCGTGG
The DNA here is from genome assembly GCF_037402035.1 of Paenarthrobacter sp. CCNWLY172. Lineage (NCBI taxonomy): Bacteria > Bacillati > Actinomycetota > Actinomycetes > Micrococcales > Micrococcaceae > Paenarthrobacter > Paenarthrobacter sp. CCNWLY172. Next base: position 26,082 of record NZ_JBBEGB010000001.1, on the reverse strand, counting down.
ACAAGAACGGCAAGCGTGGCGACGAGGCAGGCTTCGATAAGAACAACGTCGCTACCTACGGGCTGGGCCTGACGGGCAGCGGCTCGGGCCAGGGCCAGACCGAGTGGAGCTTCCTCACCGCCACCACCGGCTGGACCGCAACCGACAAGAACCCGTGGGGCAGCAAGTTCAACTATGACGACCCCCGCTTCCAGGAGACCATCGCCTGGTGGGCCGGCTTGGTGGAGAAGGGCTACATGCCCAAGCTGGAGACCACCGTTGGTGCCAGCATGCCGGACAGCTTCGGCGCCGGAAAGTCTGCCATCAACACCAACGGTGACTGGTTGATCGGCCAGTACCAGACCTACAAGGGCATCGATACTGCATTCGCCCCCACTCCCAAGGGTCCCAACGGCGAGCGCGCTTCCATGTTCAACGGTTTGGCCGACTCCATTTGGGCCGGTACCAAGAACCCGGGCGCCAGCGTCAAGTGGGTCGAGTACCTTGGCTCCACCGCTTGCCAGGACGTAGTGGCCAGCAAGGCAGTGGTGTTCCCGGCTCTTACCAGCTCCTCCGAGATTGCCGCCAAGGCCTTCGCTGACAAGGGCACCGATGTTTCCGCCTTCACCACCCATGTGAAGGACGGCACCACGTTCCTCTTCCCCATCGCCGACAAGGCGGCCAAGGTTGACGGCATCATGAAGCCGGCCATGGACGCCGTACTCTCCGGCAAGAAGCCCGCGTCCTCATTGACCGAAGCGAACAACCAGGTCAACAACCTCTTCAAGTAGCCCCACCCCGTTCCAATCCCACACCCGTTGTAACCCCACCCGTTGTGTGGCCCGCTCTGCACGCTATTTCCCTCGCGAAGCGTGTAGAGCGGGCCCCGCAACACCCCTCCCGAACCCGAAACTGAAAGTGACCCACCTTTATGCAACCGCTCCACCTCCGTTCCGCAGGTATCAGCCTGGTGATCAGCACCCACCGTGGAGAGGCCGAGATATCCCACTGGGGAGCAGATTTGGGCGACACCCTTCCGGACCTGGCCATCCTCAACGAGCCCATCCCACCGTCCTCGATCGACGCCAACGTCTCCGCCGGCCTCCTCCCCCAGGCTTCCTCGGCGTGGCAGGGCAGGCCCGGACTCCGTGGCCACCGCATCACCGACGGCGTCCCCGGCTTTGATTTCTCCGTTCGCCTGCGCGTGGTGAGCGCGACGACGGACGGCAGCACCGCGGGCGGGTCCACCGCCGTCGTGGTTCAGTCAGATCCCGACGCCGGAATCACCGTCACGTCCAACCTCACCCTGCACCCGGGCGGACTGCTCGAACTGAAGCACAGTGTGAGGAACGACGGCACCTCGCCTTACCAGGTGGACGAGTTGGCGACGATGCTCCCGGTGGTGCCTGACGCCGTCGAACTTTTGGATTTGACCGGGCGTTGGTGCCGTGAGCGTCACCCGCAGCGCAGGTCCATCCAGCAGGGAACGTGGGTCCGCACGGGGCGGCACGGTCGCACCGGGCACGACTCCTCCCTCCTGCTCGCTGCCGGAACAGCCGGCTTCGGGAACAGGCACGGCAAGGTGTGGGCCACGCATCTGGCATGGAGCGGCAACCACGAGGAATTCGCGGACAACGTTGCTGATGGACGCACCGTGATAGGCGGCTCCGAGCTTCTGGGCCCGGCTGAAGTGGTCCTGCAGCCCGGTGAAAGTTACACCACTCCTGCACTGTTTGCCGCCTATTCGGACCGCGGCCTGGACGGCATCAGCGAGGCGTTCTACAGCTGGTTCCGCTCACGACCGCATCATGTGGGCGCGCTTTCGGGCAAGCCCCGCCCAGTAGTCCTCAACACCTGGGAAGCGGTGTACTTCGACCACAACCTGGACACCCTGATGGAGCTGGCCGAGTCTGCTGCCGACCTCGGCGTGGAGCGCTTCGTGCTCGACGACGGCTGGTTCCGCGGGCGCCGCGACGACCACGCCGGGCTGGGCGACTGGTATGTGGACGAGACCGTGTGGCCTGGCGGACTGACGCCGCTCATCGACGCGGTGACCAGCCGTGGCATGGAGTTTGGGCTGTGGGTTGAGCCGGAAATGGTGAACCTGGATTCCGACATCGCCAGGGCACATCCCGAATGGATCGTTGGGCCGTCAGCCGCTTCCCACAAGGACGGCGGCAGACTGCCTCTTGAGTGGCGGCAGCAGCACGTGATCGACCTCGTGAATCCGGAGGCGTGGCAGTACATCTTCGAACGCATGGACACGTTGCTGCGCGAGAACGACATCAGCTATCTCAAGTGGGACCAGAACCGGGACCTCGTAGAGCATGGGCATTCGGGCCGGGCCTCCGTTCACGAACAGACCTTGGCCGCGTACCGGCTCTTCGACGCCCTCCGTGCGGCCCATCCAGGGGTGGAGATCGAGAGCTGCTCCTCCGGCGGTGCGCGCGTTGACCTCGGCATCCTGGAGAGGACGGACCGTATCTGGGCTTCGGACTGCAACGACGCCCTGGAACGCCAGACGATCCAGCGCTGGACCGGCATGGTGGTTCCACCGGAGCTGGTGGGTGGGCACATTGGACCTACGACGTCGCACACCACCGGGCGGACGCACCACCTCTCCTTCCGTGCCATCACTGCCCTGTTCGGGCATTTCGGCATGGAGTGGGACGTACGCTCCGTCACCGGGGCGGAGCGTGAGGAACTCAAGCGCTTCATCGGCCTCTACAAGGAACACCGCGGTCTCATCCACAGTGGACGAATGGTCCGCGCCGACCTGCCGGACGAGTCGCTGATGCTCCACGGTGTAGTTGCGGACACTGAAGGGCTCGACGCCGGAACACCGGTTGGTGCCACAGCTGCACTTTTCGCTGTGGTCAGGACCCGGACAGGGTTCGCCGAGCAGCCCGGACGGGTTGCCATTCCTGGGTTGGGCCCTGCGCGTTCATACCGCGTGGAGGCGGTCTTCCCCGCACCGGGGGATGCCGACTACGGGCACACTTTCACTGAGGCGAAACATGCGCCGTGGTTGGCATCCGGAGCCGAAGCGACGGGCCTGTTCCTGGGCGAAGTGGGCCTCCCCATGCCGGTCTTGAACCCTGAGCACGCCATCCTGCTGCGGTTCACGGCCCTCTGACGCTCGCTCACATCCCTCGGGCTTCAAGCGGACGCTCTTCCACATCCCACGGGCTTGAGCCGGACGCTCTTCCACATCCCACGGGCTTGAGCCGGACGCTCTTCCACATCCCACGGGCTTCCCGGGAACCCTCGCTCACATACCAAGGGCTTCCCGGGAACCCTCGCTCACCTCACGCGTGGTTTAGACGGCGTCCGCCAAGTAGTCGATGGCCAGCTTGTACCCGAGCACACCCGCACCGACGATGATCGCGGTGCAGACGCCCGACAAGTACGAGTGGTGGCGGAACTCTTCACGCTGGTGGACGTTGGTGATGTGGACTTCGACGGCGGGTAGCTGCACTGCGGCCAGGGCGTCACGAAGTGCGACTGATGTATGCGTGTAGGCGCCGGCGTTGATCACTATCCCGACAGCGGTGCCGCGCGCCGAGTGGATGGCGTCGAGCAGGTCACCTTCGTGGTTCGACTGCACACAGTCAACAGTGAAGCCATGGGCGGCAGCCGCCGACATGGCGAGTTGCTCGACGTCCGCGAGTGTTGACGTTCCGTACTTCTCTGGCTCGCGGGTGCCAAGAAGGTTGAGGTTGGGTCCATTGATGACAAGGATGGTGCCGCGACCGGCTTCGGTGGCGGGGGTGGCTTCAGTCATGGCTCCCAATCTATAGCGGCCCGGGAACGCAGGGTAAATATGCCCGCTCCATGAGCGGTGGCAGCCCGAAAACACCCACGATGCGGGAGGGCCCCTACTTACGCGTGCATTGACCTGGCGATACGGGGCTGTTGAGTCCCGGGGCCTGCGCTGCCACAGGCGACAGGTCTGCCATGGTGAGGGCAAAGCCGAGGGCGGCATCGGTGGTGGTCTTGGCGAAGATCAGCCCGGCCACCTCGCCCTGCATGGTCAGCAGCGGACCGCCGGAGTTGCCCGGCTGGACATCACCGGCCAGCTTGTAGACCAGCTCCGGAGAGGGATTGTCGCCGTAGATGTCCGGGACAATGATGGTCGAAATTCCTTGGACGGTGGCCGGCTTTGATTGGAAAGGACCGCCGTGCGGGTACCCGGCAAAGGCGGCAGGGCTGCCTTCGGGCAGGTCGGCACTCATCGGCAGTGGGCTGGACTGCAGCCCCTCCACGGCCAGGACTGCGATGTCCCGCTGGGGGTCGAAGTACACCACCCGACCCGGCAACGCACCGCCGTCGGGAACTTCCACCACCGGTTGCGACACGCCCGCCACAACGTGCGCGTTGGTCACGACGCGCCCGGGCGAGACGACGAATCCGGAACCGGTCTGGTTCTGGCCACATTCAAAGGCTGTACCCGCGATCTTGAGGACGGACTCGGCCGCCTGGTTCAAGGCAGGGGTGTCCGTTGAGGCGTTGGGGACGGGCACCGGGGTCACGGGGCCGATGCCCTCGATGAGCTTGGGGATGCCATCGCCGATCACCGTGGACCGCAACTGCGCCATGGTGCTCTTGACGGGCGTGGGAGTGATGGTGTCGATGTAGCGGATCACGCGGGAGCCAGCCAGCTGCTGCGAAACAAAAGGCACACCCAGCGAACTGATGCTGAACGCCAGCATGGACATGACCAGCGCCGCCACCACCACGCTCACCACGCCACCGATCAACCGGTCAACGGCGTGCAGCGGCTTGATCCGCACGGCGTGGCGGATTTTGCGCCCGATCATGGTTCCCAGCCCATGACCCAAAGCAATAAGCACGACGGCGGCACCCACCGTGGCGGTCAGCCTCCAGCCGCTGTCCGTCACCCAGCCACTCACGAGCGGCACGGCAACGAACGCAGCGATGGCGCCGATCACAAATCCTGCAATTCCACCCAGCGTGACCATAAAGCCGTTGCGCAGGCCATAGATCAGGTAGGACAGCAGCATCAAGATCAATGCCAAATCCAATATCGTCAAGCCAAACACCAATGCTCCTCATAGCCGGGTAGCGCCAATTGTAGTTGTGGACCCTGACAACCAACCGTTAGTCACATCACCCGCAGCAGCCACCAAAAGCCGGTTGAGGGCCGCCATTTGCGGCGTTCCGTGGCCGAAATCCGCGTAGTTTCAGCGTTTCACGTGCCAAGTACGTCACAGAAGCCTAAAAATTCTGAAACAATGGCCTGAGCGCCACGACCGAAACTTATATTCAGGAGATTTCATGGACATCGAGGTATTGCGCCGCGCACCCCTCTTCGCCACCCTTGACGACGACGCATTCCGCTTGCTGACGGACGAACTCACCGAGGTGGACCTTTCACGTGGGGCTTCGGTGTTCCGCGAAGGCGACCAGGGTGACCAGCTCTACTTCATCGTTTCCGGCAAGGTGAAGCTCGGCCGCACCTCCCCCGATGGCCGCGAGTCCCTGCTGGCCATCCTCGGCCCGGGCGAGCTGTTCGGCGAAATGGCGTTGTTCGACCCCAGCCCGCGTACCGCCACGGCGACCGCCGTTTCGGAGACCCGCCTGGCCGGCCTCAAGAACGAGAGCCTCAACGCACTGCTCCGCACGCGTCCCGAGGTTTCCGCGCAGCTGCTGCAGGCTCTGGCCCGCCGCCTCCGCCGCACCAACGACTCCCTGTCCGACCTCGTCTTCTCGGACGTTCCGGGCCGCGTTGCCAAGGCCCTGCTGGACCTGGCCGACCGCTTCGGCCGTCCGGCGACCGACGGCGTTCTGGTGGCACACGAGCTCACGCAGGAAGAACTGGCCCAGTTGGTTGGCGCTTCCCGCGAAACCGTCAACAAGGCACTGGCCGAGTTCGTTCAGCGCGGCTGGCTCCGTCTGGAAGCCCGCGCCGTCGTGATCCTGGACATGCAGCGACTCCGTCAGCGTTCACGCTAAACGCCTCAGCTCAAAAGCCGCCCCGGTCGTAACCGGGGCGGCTTTTTTGGTTGAAAGTGAGAGAGGGTCCGGCTCAAGCCCTAGGGACGTGAGAGACGGTCCGGCTCAAACCCGCGGGACGTGAGAGACGGTCCGGCTCAAACCCGCGGGATGTGAGAGACGGTCCGGCTCAAACCCGCGGGATGTGAGAGAGGATCCGGCTCAAACCCGAGGGATGTGAGAGAGGGATCGGCAGGAAACCCGAGGGACGTGAGAGAGGATCCGGCTAACGCTCGCGCTGGGGCTCCCCGGCGACCGTGCGGGCGGCTTCGACCTCGAGCATCAGGATTCCGCCTTCATCCACGAGCTTCGCCTGGTACACATGCGCTTTGCGTTTGTAGCTCAGGTAGGCGATGCACCCATTGGAGGCCGCCATTTTCTCGAGCATGATTTCGGACCCGGGAACCAAAATCTGACCCAGGGTGAGGCCCACAGTATTCGGCTGGCCAATCTCATCTCCGAGCGCCGGGGTGTCCCTGAGGGCAATCGCTTCGGCGGCCGTAACCCAGCGCCCCCATACGCCTTTGCTTCCCAGGATGCTGGGTTGCTGGTTCACGGGGACCGTTGCGGCAAAGTAACGCGTGTTGAAGCGGGTATGGGCAAAATCCGGGCTGAGCCAATTCACCAAGGGCTTCAACAGATCCGTCCGGAGGGAGAGCCCGCGCTTGGAGAGCATCTCCGTGAAGGACTTTTCCTGGGCCGCCACGGCTTCACGGGCCCGCATCCAATCGACCGTCGAGTTGGCCTCAACAGTGGAGGAAGCATCCGGTCCGGCGAGCAGCACGCCGGTTTCTTCGAAGAGTTCGCGGATGGCGCCCACCACGTGACGGCGGGCGAGTCCGACGTCGTCTGTTCCCATGTGCTCAGCCCACTGCTGCGGCGTGGGGCCTACCCACCCGACGGGATCGTCGTCGGACGCGTCCAGGGAGCCGCCCGGGAACGCGACAACACCCAACGGCGAGGATCCCGGCCTGTAACCAAGCCAGGTCTCCAAACCGGTGGGCGAGTCGCGCAAGAGCACAACGGACGATGCGTAGCGGGCGGCCCTGGGGGTCCGCTCGCCGAGCTCAAGCCAGTTTCGTGCTGCCCCTTCGAGTTCGGGAGGCAGTACAAACAGGCGACGGGCAAGCTGCGGCAATTGGGGGAACCGGTTCCTTAGCTGAATTCAGCGATGAGCTCGACTTCAACAGGAGAGTCGAGCGGCAGGACAGAAACGCCGACGGCGGAGCGTGCGTGCTTGCCCGCGTCGCCAAGGACCTGGCCGAGGAGTTCGGACGCGCCGTTGATGACGCCAGGCTGGCCGGTGAACGTCGGTTCGGAGGAGACGAAGCCGACGACCTTCACGATGCGGGTGATGCGGTCGAGGTCGCCGATGACGCTCTTGACTGCCGCCAGGGCGTTAATGGCGCAGACGGCGGCGTAGCGCTTGGCGTCTTCGGGATCAACGGTGGGTTCGTCGGATGTGCCCAACTCGCCGAGGGAGACCTTGCCCGTAGCTTCGAGTTTGCCGTTAATAAAGGGCAGCTGTCCGGACGTGTAAACGTAGTTGCCGGAGACGATGGCCGGGACGTAGTCCGCAACGGGTGCGGCGACCTCGGGGAGGGTCAAACCGAGCTCGGCCAGGCGCTGCTCGACAGCCGACGTGGGAGCGCCGGATTCCGCGGGAGACGTGGTTTCTGCGGGGGTGGTCATGGTTACTGCTTCTCCCTCTTCAGGTATGCAACAAGGCCTTTGCCATCGGGGCCACCGACGACCTGGACAAGCTCCCAGCCGTCTTCGCCCCACTGGTCCAGGATCTGCTTCGTGGCGTGAATAATGAGCGGAATCGTGGCGTACTCCCATTTGGTCATGACAGAAAGCCTAGCCCTTGACGGTAAAGTGGAAAACATGGTGACTCGCAAGAACCCACTATTCGACACTGCCACCACCCTCGGAAAGATTCTAGGTTTCCTCGGTGTGAGCGCGATTTGTGGCGTCCTGGTGGCGGGCCTTTTGGTCCCCGCAGCCGCCGTTTCGGGCAGTGCTGCCAGTGGTTCAATACAGTTCTTTGACACTCTGCCGGCGGAACTGCAGGTGGATCCGCCCAGCCAGAACACCACGATCCTGGCGAAGGACGGTACGCCGATCGCTTCGATCTACGCGGAGAACCGGACCAAGGTTCCCTTGGATTCGATGAGCCCGTTCATCAAGGACGCTGTCATCGCGATCGAGGACAGCCGTTTCTATGAGCACGGCGGCATCGACACCACGGGCATCATGCGAGCCATCGTCAGCACCGCCCGCGGCAACAAGCAGGGCGCGTCCACCATCACGCAGCAGTACGTGAACAACGTCATCAACGAGTCCCTGGTGGCGTCCGACCGTGAAGAAGACGTCAAGCTCAACGGTGGCGGCAAGGGCGTGGGCGACAAGCTCCGCGAAATGAAGCTCGCCATCGCGTTGGAGAAGAAGTTCTCCAAAGAGCAGATCCTTGAGGGCTACCTCAACATCGTCTTCTTCAACCGTGACGCCTACGGCATTGAAGCCGCCTCCAAGTTCTTCTTCAGCACCACTGCGAAGGACCTGACGCTTCCGCAGGCCGCCCTGTTGGCCGGCCTCGTGAACAGCCCCTCGGCCTTCGATCCCATCGCGAACCCGGACAACGCGCAGAAGCGCCGCGACCTGGTGCTCGCTGCCATGGTGAACCAGGGCAAGATCACGCAGGCCGAGTACGACGAAGCCGTCGCCACCCCGGTCACCACCAAGGTCACTCCCGCCCGCCAGGGTTGCGCTTACGCCACCATGGCGCCTTACTTCTGTGACTACGTCCTGCACCTTCTGTTCAACAACCCGGCGTATGGCGACACCACCGAAGAGCGTGTCAAGCGCGTCCAGCGTGGCGGCCTCACCATCCAGACCACCCTCGATCCGACAGCCCAGACCGTGGCCCAGCAGCAGGTTGATGCCACGGCCGGCGCCAACCCGGATAAGTGGGGCGCGTCCATCACCTCCGTCCAGCCGGGTACGGGCCAGATCGTCAGCATGGCCCAGAACACCGTCTGGCTGCCTCAAGAAGGCAAGTTCGATCAGACCCAGAACTTTAACGTTGACGTCCTGGACGCCAACGGAAATGACCTCAACGGCATTGGTGGCTTCCAGCCCGGCTCGACCATGAAACCCTTTACGTTCGCCCAGTGGCTGAACGAGGGCAAGTCGATGAACCAGAACGTCAACGCGAGCGTCCGCAGGTACGGTGTGAACTTCCCTTGGCGGAACACCTGTCCCACGCCCGTGAATGGTTTCTACGACAGGAACGTGGCCGGTAGCTTCGACCTCCAGAACTCGGATGAGGGCTACTACCGGAACATGACCGTCCTGTACGGCCTCATGAACTCCATCAACACCGCGACGTTTGCTTCGGCTTCCCAGGTTGACCTCTGCGGCATCCAGGGCATCGTGGACGCTACCGGCATCCACGGCGGACTGCCGACGCGCGATGACACGGGCAAGGTCACCGACCCGAACCCCAAGGTCCCGATGACCACACTGTCCAACCTGATCGGCGCCACCCAGACTGCGCCGCTGACCATGGCGGCTGCTTTTGCGACCTTTGCCGCTGACGGCAAGTACTGCGAACCGATCGCGATCACGTCGGTGAAGGACCAGTCAGGCGCTGAACTGCCGGCGCAGTCCTCCAACTGCAAGGACGCCGTGAAGCCCGAGGTTGCCCGTGGCGTGGCCTACGCCATGCAGGAAGTCCTGAATGCCGGCTCGGGCTCACTGATCCGCCCATCGCTTTCCACGAAGGGCAACTTCCCGGTTGCGGCCAAGACGGGTACCAACGACTCCAACGGCTCCACCTGGGTGGTGGGTTACACCACCGGCTTGGCCACAGCCTCTTGGTTCGGTGATCCGCTGGATAACCAGCTGCGCCCGGGCCGCAATCTGACCGTCAACGGCAAGTTCTACCCGGCCATCGACGGTTACATGATCGCCGGTCCGCAGTTCACCAACTACATGTTGTCGGTGGCTCCTGCCTACGGCACCAACCCCTTCCCTGCGCCGCCGTCCAACCTGCTGGGCACGGCGGCCCCGCAGCGCAACACCACGCCTGCGCCGTCCAATCCGAACCCCGCCCCGCCTTCCAATAACGGAAACGGCGGCAACGGAAACAATGGAAATAACGGCAACGGCAACAACGATAAGGACTAAGCGTGTCCTTCCGTGATTCACTGGCAAACCGCGTCCGCACCGTCGGGCGCGGTTTCGCCGTCACTACAGCTCTCGGTGCAACAGCCGGCGCAGCAGCCGCCGCCTATGGCTGGTGGGAGAAGGACCAATTTGAGGTCCGCCAGGAAACTTTGCCAGTCCTCCCTGAGGGTTCAGCACCATTCCGGATCCTGCACCTCAGTGACATCCACTTCGTGCCGGGCCAGGACAAGAAAGCCCTGTGGCTTGAGTCGTTGGCTGAGTTGAAGCCCGACCTCGTGGTCAATACAGGCGACAACCTGAGCCACGCGAAAGCCATCGATCCCCTGATCCAGGCTCTGCGTCCGCTCTTGGAGTTCCCTGGCGTGTTCGTTCCAGGGTCCAACGACTATTACGCCCCGCGGATCAAGAATCCTGCCGGCTACTTCCGCGGACCGTCGAGGCACAAGAAGGACCCCATCAAGCTCGACTGGCCAAAGCTCCGCTCCGCGTTCGGGATGGGTGGTTGGATCGATCTGACCAACCGCGCCCAGTCGGTGGTCCTGAATGGACTCCGCTTCGATTTCTCCGGAGTGGACGATCCCCACCTCAAACGCGAACGGTACGCCGGTTGGCCCCGGGGAACCGTGAACCAGGATGCGCGCCGCCACCTGAAAGTCGCTGTGATCCACGCTCCCTACCAGCGCGTGCTGGACCACTTCACCGAGGCCGGAGCAGACCTCATCCTCGCCGGCCACACACACGGCGGCCAGATTTGCATCCCCGGCTACGGAGCTTTGGTCTCCAACTGCGACCTCCCCACGTGGCGCGCCAAAGGCCTCCACGACTGGGAAAGCAAGGAATTCACGACGCCGGTGAACGTCTCCGGTGGCATCGGCACCTCGCGTTTCGCGCCAGTCCGGATCGCCTGCCGCCCTGAAGCAGTGCTGCTCACCCTCACGGCACGCAGCTAAACGCCGAGAGATCATTACGATCCCCAATAACTGGGTCAAACATTTCACCGACGTTGCGTGGTCCTGTGAAACGAATCACGCCATGGCATAGGGTAGTTGCTACGGGAAACTACCTCCGCACCATCTGAAGATCCAGCTGTTGAGAAGCGGGCATGTCCAAGCAAACGTCATTTTTCACCTCCGTCGGCCGGCTGTACCCTCATGTGCGGCCCATCCTCCCCCGCCTGTTCATGGGCCTGATCTGCGCCTTGCTCGCGAGCATTGTTGCGCTGACGATTCCGCAGGTACTGCGTGTCCTCGTCAACAACTCCTTGCAGCCGGGCGGTTCCACGGACGCAGTCTGGATTGCCGCCGTCGTGATCCTTGCGTTGGGCGTGGCTGAAGCGGGTCTGGTGGCATTGCGCCGGCAGTTCGTTATCAACCCGGCCACCACGGTTGAGACCAGGATGCGCGTGACCCTGTACGGCCACCTGCAAGAGCTCACCGTGGCGTTCCACGATCGCTGGGGCTCGGGCCAACTGCTCTCCCGCGCCATGACGGACCTGAGCTTCCTGCGCCGTTGGATGGCGTTCGGCGCGATCATGCTGGTGGTCACCACGCTGACGGTGATCATCGGCGTCGGCGTGATGTTCTCCATGAGCTGGCAACTGGCGCTGATCTTCCTGGGCGCGGCAGTGCCGATCATGATCAATTCCTTCCGCTTCCGCCGCCGCTTCAGCCTGGTCACCCGCCTGAGCCAGGACCAAGCCGGCGACCTCGCCACCACCGTTGAGGAATCCGTCCATGGCATCCGCGTGCTGAAGGCTTTCGGCCGGAGCCGCGAAGCACTGGAAAATTTCAACGGCCAGGCCGAGGAACTCCGTCAGACCGAGATCGCGAAAGCCAAGCAGCAGGCCGGCTTCACGCTGGTGGTCACGCTGCTGCCGGAACTTGCCCTGGGCGTCGGGCTGGTGGTGGGCATCATGCTCGCTGCCAGTGGCCAGCTGAGCATTGGCTCGTTGGTCGCCTTCTTTGCCACAGCCGCGGTAGTAGCCACTCCCGTGGAATTCTCGGGCATGCTGCTGGCCATGGCTCTGACCGCGAAGACCGCACTGGACCGCCACTTCGAAGTCATGGACACCGAAAACACCATCACCTCCCCAGATCACGCGAAGGTACCGGAGACCGTGCAGGGCGCCTTGCGCTTTGAGCACGCCGGTTTCGGGTTCGAGGACGGCGGTTCGCTCCTCCACGATCTCACCCTGGATATCCGTCCCGGCGAGACCATGGCCCTGGTGGGTATCACCGGCAGCGGCAAGAGCGCCATGCTCCAGCTGGTCCCCCGCCTCTACGACGTGACCGAGGGCGCTGTGACGATCGACGGCGTGGATGTCCGCGACTACGACATTGACGAGCTTCGCAGGATCGTCGCCGTGGCCTTCGAGGACACCACGCTGTTCTCCAGCTCAGTGCGCGACAACGTCCTCCTGGGAGCTCCCGATCCCAGCGATGCCGCTTTGGACGAGGCCTTGGATGTGGCGCAGGCCCAGTTCGCCTACTCGTTGCCCGATGGCGTGGACACGCTGATCGGTGAAGAAGGATTGAGTTTATCCGGCGGCCAGCGCCAGCGTATTGCCTTGGCGCGGGCCATCGCGGCCAAGCCGAAGGTCCTGGTACTTGATGATCCCCTGTCCGCGTTGGACGTGAACACCGAGGAACGAGTGGAAGCCCGTCTACGGGAGGTCCTCCGCGAGACCACCACGTTGATCGTCGCGCATCGCCCATCCACTGTGGCGTTGGCGGACCGGGTGGCGTTGCTCGAAAACGGCACCATCACCGCCGTCGGGACCCACACGGAACTGTTGGCCGAAAACGACCATTACCGCTACGTCATTGCCAGCCTGGACACCGGTCCCAAAGACCTGGACACCGAACTGGACGAGCTCGAAGAAGCTGAGGAGGCCCGCCGGTGAGTGCCACAACGTTTGGAACCGCCAACGAGGACAACACGCTCCTCACCAAAGCAGACAGCAAAGCCGTACGACGCCGGTCGCTCACCTTGCTTGCCTCGCTCATCCGCCCTGTGCGGTTGCGTTTCTGGCTGACGATCGTGATGGTGGTGGTCTCGCAGCTCACCCGGGTTGCCGGTCCGGCGCTGATCGCCTTTGGCATCGACAACGCCCTCCCGGCGTTGCAGGCGGGTGACAACGGGCCGCTGGTACTTGCGGGTGCCCTGTATTTGGCCGCTGCGATCGCTACCGCCGGAATGACGGCACTGTACGTGACCTCCACGGCCCGGCTCAGCCAAGCCATGCTCCTGGATCTCCGGCTCCGCGTCTTCCGGCACACCCAGCGGCTGAGCTTGGAATTCCACGAGAAATACACGTCCGGGCGCATCATTGCCCGGCAGACCTCGGACCTTGAAGCACTCCGCGAACTCCTCGATTCCGGTGTCAGTTCCCTGGCGTCCGGCATGCTGTTCATGGTGTTCACCGCTTTTACGATCTTTGCGCTCGACTGGCGCAGTGGACTGATCGTCCTCGGCGCCGGCGTCCCCATGTTCTTCCTGGCCCGCTGGTACCAGAAGCACTCGCAGATCGCGTTCCGTGAATCCCGGGTGGTGTCCGCCCGCTTGATTGTGCACTTCGTGGAGACCATGACCGGCATCCGCGCTGTGAAGGCCTTCCGCAAGGAGCCTGAGAACGCTGAGCGTTACGGCGAGTTGGCTGAGGATTACCGCAAAAACACCGTCCGCTCCATCAACCTGAACGGCATCTTCCAGCCGGGCCTGGTGCTGATCGGCAATGTTTGCGTGGCCGTGGTCCTGCTGTTCGGTGGATTCCGGGTGGTGAGCGGTGACCTCGCGGTCGGTGTGTTGCTCGCATTGATCCTCTCCACCAAGCGCTTCTTCCAGCCCGTGGACCAGATGGCCATGTTCTACAACTCCTTCCAGAGCGCCCAGGCCGCACTGGAGAAGGTATCCGGGCTCCTCGAAGAAGTTCCCACGGTCCGCCCACCCAAGAACCCTGTGCCGCTGAAGAGTTCCCGGGGCGAGATCGATTTCAAGGGCGTGGAGTTCGGCTACGGCGACGGCAACCTGGTTGTTCCCAGGATGGATCTGCACATCCCGGCCGGACAGACCATTGCGCTGGTGGGACAGACAGGGGCCGGCAAGTCCACGTTGGCCAAGCTCGTGGCGCGTTTCTACGACGTCACGTCCGGTTCGATCACTCTGGATGGGGTGGATCTCAGGGACTTGTCCACCACCGACCTCCGCCGAGCGGTAGTAATGGTGACCCAGGAAGCATTCCTCTTCAGCGGTTCCGTGGCGGACAACATCGCGTTGGGCCGGCCTGAGGCTTCACGGGCCGAGATCGAGGCTGCTGCAGCCGCTGTGGGAGCCCACGAGTTTATCGTGAGCCTCCCTGAGGGCTACGACACGGACGTCAACAAGCGCGGTGGGCGCGTGTCCTCAGGCCAGCGCCAGCTCATTGGTTTCGCCCGGGCCTTCCTTGCCGCGCCGGCCGTGCTGATCCTTGACGAAGCAACGTCCTCGCTGGACATTCCGTCAGAGCGGATGGTTCAGCAGGGACTCGCCCAGCTCTTGGAAGGCGTGGCCGGCGGGAACTCCGCCCGCACCGCGATCATCATCGCCCACCGGCTCTCCACGGTAGAGACGGCCGACAGGGTTTTGGTGGTCCATGACGGACGCATCGTGGAGGATGGGACGCCAGCAGAATTGATCAGCGGAGGCGGACGGTTTGCCCAGCTGCACGGGGCCTGGCGGGACTCGTTGGTGTAGCTCCCCTTGGCCGGCCGCTGTGAGGAGCGACACCTACCCTCCGATTTCGCATCACGGGACGTTTCGGCTATTCTTGAACAGTTGCTTTCGCAGCGGATCGGGATGTAGCGCAGCTTGGTAGCGCGCTTCGTTCGGGACGAAGAGGTCGCAGGTTCAAATCCTGTCATCCCGACCAAACAAAGAGGGTCTTCCATCTGGAAGACCCTCTTTTGTGTTTCCCCTGCCTTTACCGATGGGCAAAAGAAAACCCCGGAGCATCGCTCGTCACGCTCCGGGGTTTCTTTTACTACAATTGATTTACATGGGGTCCGGCCAGTTGCCGATGGACATCGGCGTGTACGTGGTGTCCGTTGACTTGGTCGGCGCCGCTACGCGCATAGGATCGGGCCAGTTGCCAATAGCACTGACGGTGCTGGAATCGGCTGCGGGAGCAGCAGAGACCACACCGGGAGCCGCGACTGCGAAAGTCAGTGCGCCCGCCACGGCCACTGAAGCGATGATTTTCTTGAACATGATGTAGTACCCCAATGCGAGTCGGATTCGTTACGGAAATTGCACGGTCCCTGTTGACATACATTGTAAAATGTTTTCCACAGAGACTGTCAAGGTTTTGGTCAAAAGACACCTGTAGGAGGGACCCGTGGGAAACGGATTCGGCGAGAAGCTACGTGCCGAACGGCTCGAACGTGGGTTGACGCAGGCAGAGCTCGGCAAAAACCTGTATTCGCCCAGCTACATTTCGCTGCTGGAAACAGGCCGTCGCGAACCAACGGCTGAGGTCATCGAAGAACTGGCGCGCCGGCTCGAACTCGCGCCCAAAGCCTTGGAAGCGTGGAGCCAACCCGTTTCCGTGAGCGACGCAGAGTACGTCCTCGCCGGACTCTACGCCCGGCAAGCCTGGGACCTCCGCGACTACCAACTCGCTGCCAGCCACGCCGCCACCGCCGCGCAGATCGCCCTTGAGGCCAAGAACAACAGCGCCTGGTGGAACATGACGTACATGCAGGCCGAATGCGTCATGAAACAAGGGCAGCTGAAGGAATGCCAGCAAATCGTTGAGCACCTCCTGGAGCACCCTATGGCCACCGAATCCGCCGGCTTGGGAGTGCGCGCCTGGCAGATGCTTGCCGCGGTGTGTCACGGACAAGGTCAGCTGGCCACCGCCGTCGAGCATGCCAAGCAAGCCGTCAAACTCAGCGAACAGCTGCCCAAGGGTTCCACTCTCATCATCGGCGCGCACCGCGCGCTGATTGGTGCACTTGCCGAGAGCGGCAAGCTTGATGAGGCCTGGGAGTATTGCCTGGCCATGATCGAGCACATGGACGAGCACTCCATGTCCCAGCTCGCCGGCGAGGTGGCATGGGTGGTAGGCAACGTGGCCTTCATGCGCCACGACTATGTGGAGGGCATCAAGCACCACGAGCGCGCGGCCAAGCTCCTCTCCCCCGCCAACGACATCGAGCTGTGGGCCCGCTTCAACAAAGCCTCCGCAGCGGTCCGGCTGTCCTCGGGGATCGTGGAACCGGAAACCCTATCCGCCATCGAGCGCGCGGAACTCGCGCTGTCCATTGTGGGCGGAAACAAGACGGATCAGCTGGAGGTTGCCTTCATTCGCGCCCGCTGGCTGTACCTGACCGGTGACATTCCGGCCGCCGTCGACAAACTCCGCGAAATCCATGCAGACCGCAAGGTCCTGGCCAGGCACACTGCCGGCGAGGTCTCGCTCTTGCTCGGCAAGTCTCTGAAGGCAGCCGGCGAAGCCTCTGAGGCACTCCAGTTCCTGGAAGAGGCCCAGCACGACTTCAGCGCGGCCGGAGCTTCAGACAGGGTCCAGCAGGCCATGGACGCCGTGCTGGAGATCCGACTGGCTGAGCGTCGTGCCGCCAAGGAACACTCGGGAGCATAACCAGCCGAACGCAAAACTGCCCCGGACCAGACGGCCCGGGGCAGTTTGCGTTATCGCTTAGGCGAACGTACGGCCGGTGAGTTTCTCGTAAGCCTCCACATAGCGGGCGCGGGTGCGCTCTACAACCTCGGCAGGCAGGGCCGGCGGCGGTGTGTCGGAGGACTTGTCCCAGCCGGACTCGGCGGACGTCAGCCAGTCGCGGACGTACTGCTTGTCATAGGAGGGCTGCGACTTGCCCGGGGCGTACGTGGACGCGTCCCAGAAGCGCGAAGAATCCGGGGTGAGGACTTCGTCGCCCAGCGTGATGATGCCAGTGGCTGCATCAATGCCGAACTCCACCTTGGTGTCGGCCAGGATGATGCCTCGTTCGCGGGCGATCTCCTCGGCGCGGGTGTAGATCTTCAACGTCAGCTCGCTGAGTCGTGCGGCGATATCATCGCCCACCATGGCCACAACGTCGTCGTAGGTGATGTTGACGTCGTGTTCGCCCACCTCGGCCTTGGCCGACGGAGTGAACAGCGCCTTGTCCAGGCGGGAGCCGTCCACGAGGCCTTCGGGCAACGGAATCTCGCAGACCGTACCGGATTCCTTGTACTCCACCAGGCCGGAGCCAGTGAGGTAGCCGCGGGCAATGCACTCCACCGGGAACATGTCCAGCTTCTTGCAGATCATGGCCCGGCCCTCGACGGCGGCAGGAACGCCACCGTCAACCGTGGACGCCAGCACATGGTGCTCCACGTCCAACTGGTCGAACCACCACAGGCTCAGCTGCGTCAGGACGCGGCCTTTGTCCGGAATTTCGCTGCTCAGAACATGGTCGTAGGCGCTGATGCGGTCGCTGGCCACTACCAGGACGCACTCTTGGCCGATCTTCTCCGTGATGGCTTCATCGGCCGGGATATAGAGGTCGCGGACCTTGCCGGAGTAGACGTGCGTCCAGCCCGGAAGCTCCAGGGTCTCCGTTTCGAACCCGCCGGTGGGGAGTCCTTCAGTCATGCCTAGGCCTGCACTTTCGGGATGGTTCCGGTGGCCGTGTGCGGTACGCGGATTTCACCGCGGGCGGCCTTGCCACCGATGTCCGTGCGGAACTGTGAGCCTTCAAGCTGAACCAGCTCCACGCCGTCGTACGCTTTTTCGCGCGCTTCCACCAGATCGGAACCAAGCGCGACAACCGCAAGGACGCGGCCGCCTGCGGAGACCACCTTGCCTTCGTCATCCAGCTTGGTGCCGGCGTGGACCACGTGCACGCCGTCCAGCTCATCAACCTTCTTCAGCCCGCGGATGCGGTCACCCGTCCGGGGTGCGTCCGGGTAGTTTTCGGCGGCTACGACGACGGCGACTGCTGTGTCCTTGGACCAGCGCAGCTCCTCGGCGGTGTCCAGTTCGCCCTTGGCAGCTGCCAGCAGCAGCGCGCCGAGCGGCGTCTTGAGGCGGGCCAGGACAGCCTGCGTCTCGGGATCGCCGAAGCGGACGTTGAACTCGATGACTCGGGTTCCGCGGGAGGTCAGGGCCAGGCCGCAGTAGAGCACGCCGACGAAGGGGGTGCCGCGGCGGGCCATCTCGTCCACGGTGGGCTGGGCCACGCGGTCGATGACTTCCTGGACCAGGCCTTCGGGAGCCCACTCAAGCGGGGTGTACGCACCCATGCCGCCGGTGTTGGGGCCTTCGTCGTTGTCGAAGATGCGCTTGAAATCCTGCGCCGGGGACAGCGGGACAGTGGTGCGGCCGTCGCAGAGGACGAACAAGGAAACCTCGGGGCCGTCAAGGAATTCCTCGATCACCACGGTTCCACCGGCGTCGAAGCAAGCCTGCGCGTGGGCCAAAGCCTCCGCGCGGTCCTTGGTGACCACGACGCCCTTACCTGCGGCAAGGCCGTCGTCCTTGACGACGTGCGGCGCGCCGAACGTGTCCAAGGCGTCAGCAGCTTCCTCGGCGTTGGTGGCCACGCGGGCCATGGCCGTGGGGACGTTGGCTTCGGCCATGATCTGCTTGGCGAAAGCCTTGGAAGCCTCCAACTGGGCAGCTTCCTTGCTGGGACCGAACACCGGAATGCCGGCTTCGCGGACGGCGTCGGACACACCGGCAGCCAGCGGCGCCTCGGGTCCTACCACAACCAGGTCCACGCCGAGCTTGGTGGCGAGGGCAGACACGGCTTCCGGGTTGTTCCCATCAATCGCATGGGTGGGAACGAGTTTGCTGATGCCCGCGTTGCCCGGGGCCGCGTGGACCTCGGAAACGTTGGGATCTTCAAGCAGAGAGCGGACAATGGCGTGTTCGCGGCCGCCTGGGCCAATGACGAGTACCTTCACAGTCCTCAAGGGTACTTTGTGAAGGGCGCGCGGCCTAAGCTGTGTCATTCACCGGACCTTGCTGCGCCCTAGACTTGGCTTATGCCCATGAGTTCGCATGAAACGTTCAGCGTTGAGTCCGCGGTGGAACTGGCAGTGATCGAACGAAGTGGCTTTATAGAGTCCCGGCACATCGGCGCGGCCGTTGTTCTCGCCGGCGACGGCTCGGTGGTCACCCGTCTTGGTGACATCGATGCCCCCATCCTCGCCCGCTCCACTCTCAAGCCCTTCCAGGCCCTGGCCTCCATGCAGTCCGGCGTGCCCCTGCGTGGCGCACAGGTTGCTGTTGCCTGCGGCAGCCACACCGGGTCCCTGGATCACATGGACGTTGTAGAGGGAATGCTCAAAGCGGCTGGAGTGAAAGAAGAGAACCTCCAGTGCCCCACCGCCTGGCCGCAGGACGAGACTGCCCGAAACTGGCTGGTCCGGTCGGAGCGGGGCCAGTCCAAGCTGGCCTTCAACTGCTCCGGCAAGCACGCCGCTTTCCTGTGGGCCTGCACCGAAAACGGCTGGGACCTGCGCAGCTACCTTGAACCGAACCACCCGCTCCAACAGAGGGTCCGGTCCGTCATTGAGGAATACAGCGGCGAAACCATCTCCCACCTGGGGATCGACGGGTGCGGTGCCCCTGTTGCCGCCATCTCGTTGACCGGCCTTGCCCGCGCCTATTCCCGGTTGGCCAAGTCCCCGGGGGATAAATCCTCCAACGCCCGGGCTGCCACCATCGCCACCTCCATGCTGGACTACCCCTGGGCCGTCCAAGGAACGGGCGAGTCCAACACCATCGTCATGGAAGAACTTGAGGTCCTGGCGAAAATCGGCGCCGAGGGCATTCTGGTCCTGGCCACGTCCACCGGCGCAACGGTGGCCGTGAAGATGCTGGACGGGAACCTCCGCGCCACGTCCTTGGTGGGACTCACCCTCTTGGCCGTGAGCGGAGCCGTGGACATTCCGGCCGTCTCCAACGTCCTGGAACGAGTAGTGGAGCCCGTCCTCGGAGGCGGACGCACCGTGGGTAAAATCCGGCTGGGCCACGCCGTCTCGGCCCTGCTCGACTAGTACTTCAGAGGAGAAAACCCATGGCCGTTGCACGACGCCGCGTCAACATTGAGGAAGGCCGCGCCGCGCTGGGAGCCTGGCGGGCCGCCGTCGAATCTTCCGGCACCGTTGGTTCGCCGGGCACCGTTGCCGGGAACCCGCCGTCGCGCTCGTTAATTGCGACGGCGGTCCGCTACTCGCTGGAGGAAGTCACCGCCCGCGCGCCCGGCAATTCGGTGGAGGTCCGTGTGCCGCCGTTCGGCGTCACCCAGTGCGTGGAGGGTCCCCGCCACACGCGCGGAACTCCTCCGAACGTGATCGAGTGCGACGCCGCCACGTGGCTTTCGTTGGTGACCGGCAGCCTTTCGTGGGCGGACGCGGTTTCAACCCACCGGGTGACCGCGTCCGGCCTGCGCGCGGACCTCTCCGGGCTCCTCCCCCTCTAGGGAGTTTTTCTACAGCCAATGCCCCTAAGACCGTGTCTTAAGGGCATTGGCTGTATAAAACTCTGGAGTTAGTCCGGGGTGGACGCCTGGCCACTCCGCTTGCTCATTTCGAATTGCGGGATGTCCTCCGCCGCGGGGCCACCGCGGAACTTCGGGGACGGTTCCTGGCCACCGCTGATGCGTTCGAGTTCTTGCTCCTCAAACACCTCTTCCTTGCCGAGCATGATGGCGGAGTCATGGTTGGTGATTTCGCCGTTGAAGGCGCGCAGCATGACGCTGCGGTCAAACTGGCCTTCCCATTTGGCCACCACGAACGTTGCCACGCAGTTGCCCAGCAGGTTCACCACCACGCGCATGGAGTCCATGAGGCGGTCGGCTCCGAGGAGGAGTGCAACACCGGCTACAGGGAAGATGCCCAACGCTGCTGCCGTGGCGGAAAGCGCCAGGAAGGAGGAGCCCGGCACGCCCGCCATGCCCTTGGAGGTCAGGAGCAGCACGCCGAGGGCAGCCAACTGCTGGCCGAGGTCAAGATTGTGGCCGAACGCCTGGGCCAGGAACAGCAGCGAGATGGAGAGGTAGATCGCGGCGCCGTCGAGGTTGAAGGAGTAGCCCGTGGGAACTACCAGACCCGTGGTGGCACGCGAGCAGCCGGCATTGGTCAGCTTGGTCATGATGCGCGGCATGACCGCTTCGGTGGAAGCCGTACCGAGCGCCAGCAGGAACTCTTCACGGGTGTATTTGAGGAAGGACCAGAGCGGTACGCGGGCGAAGCCCCAGGCCACCAGGAACAGCAACGCGATGAAGACAATCGCCGCACCGTAGCAGGCAGCTATCAGGAGGGCGTAGGTACTGAGCGTGCCCAGCCCGTACTGGCCGATGATGAACGCCATGGCACCGAACGCGCCGATGGGGGCCACCTTCATGATCCAGGACATGATCTTGAAGATCAGCTCCAGGACGGTCTCCATGAGGCTGATGACCGGCATGCAGCGTTCGCGCCCGATAACCACGATCGCCGCACCGAAGAAGACCGAAAAGAACAGGACCTGGAGCAGGCTGTTGTTGGCGAAGGCGCCAATCACGCTGACGGGAATGACATCCAGGATGAATGCTGCTGCGTCCTTGGGAGGCGCGTTTCCGGTCTTGGCGTTGAGGGCGTCCTGGGACAGCGTGGAGGGGTCGATGTTCAGCCCGGCGCCGGGCTGAACGATGTTTCCCACGATGAGGCCGAAAACCAGGGCAAAGAGGGTGGCGCCGGTGAAGTACAGGAGCGCCTTGACCCCGACCCTTCCGACCGCCTTGACGTCGCCCACTGCCGAGATGCCTGTGACGATCACGAGGAAAATCAGCGGGGCAATGATCATTTTGATGAGTTGAATGAATCCATCACCCAGTGGCCGGAGGGCGGACCCGATGGTCGGCCAAAAATGGCCGATGAGTACACCTGCGACGACGGCGATCAGGATTTGAAAAAAGAGCGACTGGTACAGCCGCTTTTTCTTCTGCGGGGCCGAACTCGCCTTCAGCGCCGCGGGGTCTGGGATCTTCATTGATCTGAACCAATCAGTTTGGGAACAGCCCCACATTTTCGGGGGATATTTTCAATGTAATCCCGCTCACATCATTCCGCAAGGGGGAAATGAGTTTCCATATTATGGAAGTCACATTTGGTTTAGAAGGTCCGCGCCTGCACCTCCACCACCTTCTTTGAGCACGAAAATGCCCGCGACACACCCCCTGTGAGGCGTGTCGCGGGCATACGGCTTTCAAAGTGGGTGGTGGCGGTAAGCGGCCTGGCGGTCGGGGCAGGCTCTTGGGTTAGCCGCGGCCTACGAAGGGCATGCCGGCAGCCGTCACCACCAGGGAACCCACACTGGCTGACGCCGGCATGTTGGCCATCATCAGCACAGCCCGGGCGGCGTCGTCCACGGGGAACATGGGTTCCACTTTGCGGCTCCCGTCTGCCTGCAACGCGCCGGAGCCGACGCCGATGGTGTCCATGATTTCGGTGCGGGTATTGCCGATGTCGATCTGCCCACAGGTGATGCCAAACTCCCGGCCATCCAACTCGATGCTCTTGGTCAACCCCGTCATCGCGTGCTTGGTCACCGTATACGCCACAGATCTGGGCCTGGGCGAATGCGCCGAAATGGAGCCGTTGTTGATGATGCGGCCACCCTGGGGCTCTTGGGACTTCATGGCCCGCACAGCCTCGGCCGCACACAGCATGGAGCCGGTCACGTTGACCCGCAGCGTCGCTTCCCACTCGTCCACACTGATCTCGCCGACGTCTCCGGCCGGCCCAAAGATCCCGGCGTTGTTGAACAGCACATCAACCCGGCCCCAGCGCCGGCGGACCTCCGCGAAAAGATGCGCGACATCGTCGGGCGCTGTCACGTCGCACGGAACCGCAAGCGCCTCCGGATGGTCGCCGGCGGTCTCCAGCAGTTGCGCCTCACGGCGCCCGGCCAGCGCAACGCGGTAACCCTCGGCGAGCATCAGCCGGGCAACGGCCCGCCCGATCCCCGAACCTGCCCCGGTGACGACGGCGACCCTCGGGTTGGTGGGCGGACTGGAGTCGGTCATGTGGTTGCCTTTCGGGGAAATGAGAGGGTGGCAGCGTCAGCCCGCGGCTTGGCTTGCGGCTGGCTGGGGTGGCGTTGCTGGGCTGAGGTTATCGGCCAGCCTATGACAGTCTTCGGACGCGGCGTGGCATAAGTCCTGACCTTGGACGTGGACAAGCCAAGACGGACCAAGGACTCGGCAATGGTGACCGCCGCCGCCACGCCGTCCACTACGGGGACGCCGGTGCGCTGACGGATCTCCTCATCGAGTCCGGCCATACCGCCACAGCCAAGGACTATCACTTCGGCTTTGTCTTCATGGACTGCCTGCTCGGCCTGGCCCACGATCGCCTCCACAGCACGCTCCGGATACTCCTCGAGTTCCAAGACAGCCATGCCGCTGGCCCTCACAGAAGCACAGCGCGCCTCCAGGCCAGCGAGCTTGAGGCGGTCCTCGATGAGCGGAACCGCACGGTCCAGCGTGGTGACCACCGAATACTTGTGGCCCAGGAACATCGCGGTGCTGGCTGCGGCCTCGGTGATATCGACCACCGGGACATCCAGGAGTTCCTGGAGGCCTTCGCGGCCGTGCTCGCCATAGCCGGCCTGGATGACGGCATCGAAAGGCCCGGGGTAGTTGACCACGGCGTCCATGACAGCGATCGCCGCGAGGTAGCTCTCAAAGTTTCCCTCGCAGGAGTCGGCGCCGAAACGCGGGGTGATGCCGATGATCTCAGTGCCGGGGGCAGCTGCGGCACGGGCCTGGGCTGCGATGGAGTCCGTCATGGACTGGGTGGTGTTGACGTTTGCGACAAGGATGCGCATGGAGTTCCTCTCAACGGCAGCGCCCGTCCCCTGCCGGCTGGCTTGGATCCGCTTGCTGGAACTCGTTATGCCAGTGGGATCCGGGAGGACGGGCGACGCCGTGACGTTCGGTGGGTCAGTGGGTGCTGGCGACGGCGATCGGCTCGCCGGAGACGTCCTCGTGGACCTGCTTCTTGTCCGCGACAGCGAAGTACGTCAAAGCGGCGACGCCGGCTCCGATGAACCAGGCGAACGGTGCAGCTGCTGCCAGCCCGGGAATGAAAGCGATGGCAATGGCAATGCCGGCTGCCGGAAGCATGGCAATGATCGCTTTCGGGTTCACGCCGCGCTTGTAGAAGTAGGCACCCTTGGGATCCTCGGTGTAAAGCTCGGGGACGTTGACCTTGCCGCGGCGGACCAGCCAGTAGTCGGCCATGACGACGCCGAACAGCGGGCCAAGCAGCGCACCGAGGCCACCCAGGAAGTACACGATGACAATCGGATTGTTGTAGAGGTTCCACGGAAGGATGACCAGGCCAATGGTGCCGCTGACCCACGCAGCCTTGCGGAAGTTCAGGTGCCGCGGGAACAGGTTGGTCAGTGCGTAGACCGGAGCCACGAAGTTGGCCATCAGGTTCACCGCGATGGTGAGGATCAGGAGGGCGAGGCAAGCCAGGACCAGCAGGAGGGTATTGGGAATGCTCTCCACAATGTCCGAGGGACTCTCAATGACAGTGCCGTTGATCTTGTACTGACCACCGGCCATCACCACAACGATGGCGCCGAAGAGCAGCATGTTGATAGGGATGCCCCAGAAGTTGCCCTTGACGATCGACTTCTTGGAAGCCGAAGAGCGCGTGAAGTCGCAAAAGTTCAGGACGAAAGTTCCGTAGATGGAAACCCACAGTGCACCACCGGCAAAAATGGTGAGCCACATTTCGGTACCTTCCAGGCCCTTGATGCCGCTCCACTGGATGGCTCCGCCTGCTTCGATGAAGACCCATACCGCGATCGCAGCCATGGTCACCAGGATGATGGGCCCGGCGAATGCCTCGTACTTTCGGATCATTTCCATGCCGAAGCTGACGATCACCAACTGCACAATCCACAGTGCCACGAAGGAAAACCAGCCCAACGTGGAGAGGCCAAGGATGGAGTTGCTGTCCAGGTCCTTCAGGCCGGGGGCCATGGCCACCAGCATGACGCGGAGGACCACCGAAGCCAGGTAGGTCTGGATGCCGAACCATGCCACGGCAACGGCGCCGCGGACCAGGCTGGCAATTTGTGCTCCGCGGATGCCAAAGCTGATCCGGCTCATGACCGGGAAGGGAACCCCGGTCTTCTCGCCCATGAACCCCGAGAAGTTCAGGAGGGCGAAAAGGAGGATGGCGCCGATTCCGAGGGCCACCAAAATCTGCCAGCCGCCCAGACCAAGGGAGAACAGGCCGATGGCGAAGGCGTAGTTACCCAGGCTGTGGACGTCATTGGCCCAGAGGGTAAAGATGCTGTAGCTGGTCCACTTGCGGCCTTTGGCCTTGGTGGGAGCGAGGTCGATGTTGTAAAGACTGGGGCTGATGGTACGGCCTGATGCTTCGGAAGCAATGGCGCAGAGGTCAGTGTTGCCTACGACCGGATGGTTGGGGCCACCTGCGTCTTTGTCTCCCGGAGTCTCAGTGACGCCGACTGATGAAGTCGTCTGCATCGTGGATCTCCACTTCGTACTGATTCCACAATGCGGAATCTAGTTATTGAATAGTGAAAGCACTCTATGACTCAGGTCACGTAACGTCAAGGGTTGCGGGTGTATGCAGGGTCACATTCGGTTGCTTGGGCAAAGCTTTCCCAGTTGACTGATTCGGATACGCAATCCGTGTTGACGCTGCCCATCAGCAGACGTAATCTCGAATTGCAGAATTTTATTCTCACAATACGAAATTCCTTGAGCGCCCCCACAGAGCAAGCGCCCAGACATTCAATGAAGAGAGGTTGGACGTGGCTGCAGGAGAAGAGACCTCACACATCCTCAGCGGGTTGACTGCCCAGCTGCCTGATCGTGATCC